>CAZFDT010000016.1:0-78934 GCA_964518335.1 uncultured Phycisphaeraceae bacterium | reverse complement strand
GTGCCGTCGCCGCCGCAGGGCTGGGCGCCGCCGTGAAATCCTTCGCCGGGTTCGGTGATTCGCTCTCAAAGATGAGCCAGCGCACCGGCGTGAGCGTGGAGTCATTGTCGGAACTGGCTTACGCCGCCAGCCAGTCTGGCACCGATATCGAAACCCTCGAGACCGGCATCCGTGTCATGCAGCGCACGATCAACGACGCGGGCCGTGGTCTGTCTACGGCCACGGACGGCCTGGCCGATCTGGGCCTGGCCTTCGAGCAGCTCCGAGGGCTCAAGCCTGAAGATCAGTTCAAACTCGTGGCGGACAGGCTCTCGAAAGTCGAAGACCCATCGAAGAAAGCGGCCTTGGCGATGCAGTTGCTCGGGCGGTCGGGCACGAGACTCTTGCCCTTGTTCGCTGACGGTGCCGAGGGCATCGAGACCTTGCAGCAGCGAGCCCGTGACCTGGGACTGACCATCGCCAACGAGGACGCCCAGGCGGCGGTGGTGTTCGGCGACACGCTCG
This sequence comes from uncultured Phycisphaeraceae bacterium, assembly GCA_964518335.1. Lineage (GTDB taxonomy): Bacteria > Planctomycetota > Phycisphaerae > Phycisphaerales > Phycisphaeraceae > CAZFDT01. The sequence continues at coordinate 78,430 of CAZFDT010000016.1, read as the reverse complement.
ACGACCTCATCAAGGTGATCAAGCGCGGTGTCTTCGCCATCGGTGCGGCCCTGGCCCCGGCGCTCACCAAGCTCATCGAACGCATCATCCGTGTGGCGGTGACGGTCGTGGATTGGATCAAGACCAACCGCCAGATGGTCATGACCGTCAGCAAGGTGGTGGTGGGTGTGGTCGCCGCGGGCGGGGCCCTGGTCGCCGTCGGCCTGGCAATCTCCGCTTTGGGCGGGGTGTTCGGTGCGATCGCCACCGTGATCACGGGCGTGGGTGCGGCTTTTGGCGTGCTGGGCAGCGTCATCGCGGCCCTGGTGTCGCCGATCGCCCTGGTCATCACGGCCATCGGGGCGCTGGGTGCGTATCTACTCTATACATCCGGCGCCGGGGCCGACGCCCTCCGCTGGCTGGGCGACCGCTTCGGCGAGCTCAAGAAGACCGCCCTGACCGCCTACCAGGGCATTGCCGATGCCCTGGCCTCAGGCGACGTCTCCTTGGCGGCCAAGGTCCTGTGGCTGACCTTGAAGATGGAGTGGCAGCGCGGGATCAATGCCCTCAATGGCTACTGGCTGGGGTTCAAAGAGACCTTCATGAGCATCGCCTACGGGGCGTTCTACGGGGCGCTGGCCGCGTTCGAGATGGTGTGGCACGGCCTGGAGGTGGCGTTCATCGAGACCACCGCCTTCTTGCAGCGGACGTGGATCGCGTTCACCGCCAGCTTCCGGGGGGCGTGGGGTGGCGCGGTCAACTGGACCGCCAAGCGGCTGCTGGAACTGCAAGGGCTGTTCGATTCGAGCTTCGACGCCGACACCGCCAAGCAACTCGCCGATCAGAACCGCGCCGCCGACGATCGCCGCATCGACCGCGAACGTGACGCCATGCTGCAGCAGACCGAGGACCAGCGTCGCAGCCGGCGTGATCAGGCTCGGCAGACCCACGAGAACACGCTCGGGGCCATTGGCCAGGAGTACGAGGACGCCCGCGCGCAACTCACCGACGCCTACGACAAGCAGCGCAGCGAGTCCGAACGTGCCCTCGCCGATGCACGGCGCGAGTGGGAGGATGCGGTCGCCGAGGCTGCGAGCAAGCGTGCAGAAGCAACATCCACGGACACGCCAGGTCGGCTCAAGTCGCCCGCCGACTTCATGTCTGAACTGGACGGTCTCGCCGACGTCGCCAAGCGCACCGTCGAGATCCGCGGCACGTTCAACGCTGCGGCGTTGATGTCGCTGCAGGCCTCGCCCACCGAGGACCGTATCGCCCGCGCCGCCGAGGAGACGGCGAAGAACACACGCAAGATCGAACGCAACCAGCACGACAACACCCTGGCCTTCGAGTGATCGCATGCCCGTGACCGTGGAGGAAAAGTTCGGCCGCTCCCTGTCCAGCCGCTCGGCGGAGCGGGTGTACCTCGTGCGTGGCGCCACCGACGAGGGCACGGCAAGAGCAGCGGTGCTGGACGAAGCGCCACTCACGCTCAACGGCCTGAAGCGCGACGACGCCGAAGTCGACGAACTCGAAGGCACCGGCCACTTCATCGGCATCGCCCGCTACGTGAAGCCGTCGTACCAGAAGCCTGCGGCCGGGGAATACGCATTCAGCTTCGAGACGCGCGGCGGCACGCAACACACCAAGGTAAGCAAGCAGACCGTCGCGGGTTACGACAGCGGGGGGACCGTGTCACCGCTGTTCGGCAATCTCATCGGCGTGCATGACGACCAGGTCGACGGCGTGGATGTGGTGGCCCCGGTGTTCAACTTCAACATCACGAAGTACTTCGACTCGGTCAGCGCCGCCTACGTGGACACGCTCTATCGCCTCACCGGCACGGTCAACGGCAGCGCGTGGAACGCACCCGTGGCCCCGGGGGTGACGCTCCCTTTCGAGAAGGGCGAGGCACTCTTTCTCGGCGCCGCGGGCTCCAAGCGCGGCGACGACCCGTGGGAGATCGCCTTTGCGTTTGCCGGCTCGCCCAACGTCACCGACGTCACCGTCGGTGACATCACCATCGCAGCCAAGGAAGGCTGGGCCTACCTCTGGTGCAGGTATCAGGCGGCTGAGGACACCACCAACAAGCTGCTGGTCATGAAGCCCGTCATGGCGATCGTCGAACGTGTGTACGCATACGGCAACTTCGGGGGGCTGGGATTGTGACACTGGCCCATGTCCAACGCGGTCAGCCGTTGAAGATCGGCGCGTCCGATTGGAACGCGATGGTGGACGCCGCGCGGGCACACCTCCAAGATCAACTGTCACGCGACGCCCCCGGAGGCGCGACCGCCGGCGGCCGACAGACTGGCATCGTTCTCGTCCGCAACGATTCCGGCGCCGATCAGGGGCGCTTCGCCGCGTTGGGCGTTGACGGCCCGATCATCCTTCCGGGGGACAACGCCGACGAGTTCAAACGCCAGGTCGCGCTCAAGGGCGTGATGCCCACTATCGATCACGTGGGCAAGTTCATTGTGCTCGATGAACCGCTCAAGACCGGGGCGATTGGCCGGGCCTACATCGACGGCGTGTGCCCGGCGTCAGTGGACATCGTCAACGAAGCAGACCGCTTCGCCGACGTGGTCCCAGACACCACCACGTTGCGCAGTGGCCCCACGGGTGCCGCTGAGATTCTATGGGCCGAAGCAGGCACAGGGACGAAGTGGACCATCATCCGTCTGGGCAACGCGCCACAGACGCTCACGCGCGTGCGTGTGAAGGAAGTCTTCCACAACCACCTGCGGTGCAGAACGTGGGATGGCGCCACCGAGGGTGACGAGGACATCCTCGCCGCAAAACCGTTCAAGCTGCGACATGTCCTGACCGAGTATCCGCAGCTCACCGCCATGACTACGGTCGACATCAACACTGTCACCGCGACGGGCACCGTCGAAGGCCAGAACGCCACCGAGACCTGGATGACCACGCCCAACTACGTCGTGGACGACAACCTGTTCATCGCCCCGGCCAGGACCGGGTTGCTCGTTGAATCCGTCGAACTGTCATACCTCGACACCAACACCGACGCCCGTCGGTGGGCCATGTTCACCGACGTGGTCAACCTCTGAGGACCGCACATGCTGCTCGAGAAGTACATCGGCCGCAGCATGCTGGGCGTCGAGTTCGCCGCGGGCAAGCAGCCCTCGTACTGGCTGCACAGGCAGGGCCTGGGCGTGGCGGCCGGCGGACGGATGGTAGCCATCGAGGCGTTCGCCACCGATTCCAACGCCGAGGGGTACGGCGATCTGCCCCCCGGCCCCTGGAACACCGACCCCAACGCCCCGGTATCCGCGTATAACGTGCGGCTGTCGAACTACCACGTCGGCTCGAAGGTCAAGGTGGTGCTGCCCGAGCCAAACCCCGACTACTTCGCCGATCATCCCGCGGTCGCCAGTGCGTGGCAGGCGTTCGCCAATGGCGAACACACGCTGACGATGCTGGCCAGGCCGCAGGAAGACGGGCACATCAGCACCTACTACTACAGCGGCGGGCCGGTGCATTTTGAGCGAGACGGCGACCTGTGGATCGGCCCGCTGCTGCTCACCTACCCCAACGAGGTCTACAACTGGACGTTCTTCATCCACGACACGCTGGGCCAGTGCCGCATCAAGTGGGGCGTGTCGTTCTTCGAGGCAACCATGGCGGTTCACGAACGGTTCGAACGGTGGACTGGCAAGCGGTGGCGCAGGGTGAACCTGCCGCCGTTCCACGCTGAACTGCCCACCTACAACGGACCCCTGGCGTCGATCTCCGCGAAGATTCAGGCCCCGCACACGCTCGTGCCGTGGAGCGTGGCCATGGAGAAGGATGCCTACCGCGTCAGCTACCTGGGGTTCGACCTGGTCGCCGACCACGGCAAGTTCGTTCTCGACCGCGGCTACTGGGGCGGCAGCTACACCACCGCCAAGGTCGACGACATGTTCGTGGTCACGCCGCAGACCGAGCCGGCCAACACGATCACCGTGACCCGCGGGTCGGTTGAGTACCTCGACAATCACGCCGTGCCCGAGATCATCCGAGGCGCCGACCTGACCTGGCCCGGCTACTGCTTCAAATCGTCTGAGACAGTGGACCAGCGCGACTTCTGGAGTTCGAGCCTGCAGTTCGACATCAATCCGAAGGTCTCGACGGCGCCGACGCCGTGGTACGTCGATCGGCACGACCTCGACGGCACGCCGACCGATAATCACTTCCAGACGTGGATCGCGGCACAAGCATTCCCAGTGGGGCTGCCGTTCCACTCAATGACCAGCAGCTGGTGGGACTTCGGGTGCATGACCTGGAGCGATTGGGAGGGAGACATCATCCCGTACCTACCGAGCGTGACCGATTCCGCCCCGATGGACGTGTCGGCAATTCGTTCGATGCCTGCCGGCGGGGGCGGCGACCTGTACCTGTGGTACTTGCGATTCGTCTATGAAGACGTGGGCGAGTACCGGTACGCCATGGTGTACGAGTTCACCAACTTGGCGTGGGACGAAGTTGGCGTCTCGTTCAAGCCCCTCGCCCGCACGCCCGGCACCGAGACCTACACCATCACCGACGTGATCGACGACGGCTATCAGAATCGGTGGTGGTGGGCCAAGTACCGCAAGTCAGACTGGGCGCTCATCGATTGGGACGGGTTCCCCGACGACATGATGGGGGAGCCGCCGGAATCGCACGCCACCGCGGTGGCGACGGTGTTGGGGTATTTTTCGAGGGTGGAGTAGCGAAGCACGACACGTGTCCGGGTTCGGGGTCGCCGGTCCCGCCGGCGTTCGAATCGACCCCCAGAGCCTGGTACTGGGCCGGGACAGCCGCGGTGTGCACGTTCACGTCCGAGTATGCGGACGGGCTGCCGGGAGGTGGGATCGTGTAGCTGCCACTTTCGCATGTTGATGCGAAGTAGGTCTTGTGCTCTGTCAAGCCTGTGTGCAATATGCCGTACATAGGAATACAATCGAGACCACAAGAGAAGCCGACCATGAGCACCGCCACCGCCGCCATTCGCAATACCCGCCTGGACTTCCGGCTGGCCGCGGATCATAAGGCGCTGATCGAGCAGGCCTCCCAAGTCCAGGGACAGACGGTCTCGGACTTTGCCGTGTCGACTCTGGTGCGAGCAGCGCTATTGACGATTGAGCAGGCATCGGCGACCCGCCTGTCGCAGCGTGATGGGAAAGTGTTTCTCGCCATGCTAGACCGCTCGGCCAAGCCCAACGCGGCCCTCAAGCGAGCCGCGCGGCGCTACACGGCCGCCCGTGCCTGACGTGACGCTGGACGAACCAATTCCCGACCATCGCTGACCCGTGACTTCTCGTGATTCGGCAGCCTTACGTGACGGGGCGGGGCCTATTGCCCGCCGCTGGGATGGACGATATCGTTTTGGTATCACTGAATGGACCGACCTGCTGGAGCTGCCTCATGCCCGACATCCTCATTCGTGATCTCGACGAGCAGATCGTCAAGCGCCTCAAATCCCGCGCCAAGGCTCACGGGCGGTCTCTCCAGGCTGAAGTACACCAACTCCTCAAGCAGGGGGCCGGCCACGGCCCTGAAGAGGTGGCCGCGGTGTTCGACAAGTGGAAGCAGCGGTTTGCTGGCCGCAAGTTCTCCAGTAGCGCCGCCATCATTCGACAGGACCGACGACGTTGACCACCTGGGTGATTGACGCGAGCGTCGTAGCTGCCGCCGTGTTCCACGAGACACACGGCGAATCGGCTCAGCGCATCCTGGCGTCTGGCGATGCCTTGATCGCGCCAGACCTGATCCTCGCCGAAGTGGCGAATGTGATCTGGAAGCGGCACCAACGTGGGGAACTCGACAACACTGAAGCCGATGAACTTCTCCTCGACGTCAGCCGCCTTCCGCTGCAATTGATCCCCACGCCCACGGTGGTCAACTCGGCGTTGGCGCTGGCCACGCGTACCCGGCGCACCGTCTACGACTGCACGTACCTGGCACTGAGCCTCGAACTGGGCGCGGTGATGCTCACCAGCGACCGACGCCTGGTGAACAGCCTCGGCCAATCGCCCCTTGGCACATCGGTGCGATGGATTGGCGCGTTGTCCGCATAGCTTTCAGTCCACGCGGCGACCTCCCCACCACGTTTCACAAGCTCAGCCTTGTTCCCCGTGAACTGTGCTCGCCGCTGTGCGACCTTGGTTTGGCTTCGTGCTTGGGTTTGCGTCGATTATGGAAGGCTTTCGGCTCGCGAGGTTCGTTAGTCGACGAATCGTGCCTCGTGTCGAACGCTGGTCAAGCCAGCTTGACCAGCGTCGCCGCAACAAGCCTCTGACGGGAGATCCCGGCCGCATCGAGCGCCGCGGACCAGTCACCAAACAGCCGTCTTGCGGCCTTCACCAAGGACTCGGGGTTGTAGTCGGTTCGACTAGCATCCGAAGGGTCGACCGCGAGGCTTCGGAGAGTGCCAATCACCTCCGCGTGCGTCCAGGGCGGTCTTGCCCGTCGAACGGCCTTGGGATCGATTCCAGCCTCGAACAAAGCCTGCTGCCAGCCGCCAAAGTAGCGCCTCGCTGCGTTATACAGCCTGGAATTCTGCTTCGCTACGGCAAGGCAATTGATGGCCTGGCCCCGCTGCTGCCGCAATAGGATCGCTTCGATGATCGTCACGCGGGTCCATGTCGGATATTCCGTCGAGGGGTTGGGCACCCCGGCTGCACGCAGCGCTGCCTTCCATGATCCGAATAGCCGCCGGGACGCGATCTCAGCCGATTGCGGCCTGACGCTGTAAGAGGCGATGGGCAGTCCCTGTGCCGCACGGCTGCGGATCAGATCGATGATCTCCTGGTGAGTCCACGGGCGGCGCGACATGCGAATCCGGTCGGGGTCATACCCCGCGGCGCGAAGGGCATCGTTCCACGATCCCAGCAGCTTTCTGGCAGCCTGCGGCAGTCCCTCGTCCGCGCGGTGGACAGACGCGTAGTTCAAGGCCACGCCTTTGCGGTCAAGGGCATGAATCGCCTTGATGACCCGCTCGAGGGTCCATTGTCGACGATGGGCAATGCCAGCATGGTCGAGCCCTGCAGCCCTGATCGCCTTGCCCCAACATCCGAACTCACGGAACGCGGCGTGAGCCAAAGGTGGGTTGGCAATTCGAACGGACCGGGACCTCAGGCATTCACCGCGCATTTCCATCTCAAGGATGGCACGGATGACCGCAGCCGGGCCGGGGTAGATGCGGCTGGGTCCTGCCGCAGGTTTGAAGATGCCTAGATCATCCACCCTACGAACTCCATGGTCCCGTCAGATCAAGCAGGCCGCACACGCTCCGCGACCTCACATCAAGCTAAAGAAGCTGTCACGGCCGAGGTGCGGAATGTATTTGAGCACCGCGGCTGACAAGGCCATGACATCCAGTCGCATCCAACTGCGATCGCCGGTGAAGCACACACGCTCAACCGCGAAGCGCCGCTGGCGGGTGTCGATGATCACGAATCGCAGCAGCGGGAAATAGCGCGGTCGTCCCGTCGCCGGGCGGCACCGTTGCGCTCTGAACATCTGCACCAACTCGGGGGGGAAACGTGACCGCAGGGTCTCGTCGAGTGCGTCGGCAAACCCGTCGGCAAACTCCGCGTCCAGGCTCTGCATGAAACACTTGTGGTCGTCTGCCGAGGCATAGACTGTGGCGGTGGCACCGTCCACATCCAGGGCGTAAGCCACCGGACGCTGATGGGCGAGTGCCGACCGCAGGAGCTGGGCCTCAAAGACCGTCCACTGCTGGGTGCGATGTCTGCGTACTGAAACCTTGCCATGAACATTCTCGCGTATCTCATAGCCTTCAGGCACGACCCGCAGGGCACCAACCTTGGCCATGCGCATGACGAAGCGCGCTCTGCCACTCGTCTGTTTGCGACGGTGGATGTACCAACCGTCACCATGACGATTGGTGTAGCAGTAGGGCGCCTGGTCGCTCTCCTGATTGGGGCTGTTCACCGCATACATGCCAGGGCCGTCGAATGTGGTTTGCCCGCGGCGGATCGATTCACCGATGGAGGATGGCCATTCGCCGCGAGTGGATCGGGTCGGTCACGCCGCAGACTTGGCCTCACTCTCGGCAAGGATCGACTGGAAGAAAGTCAGGATTTGCTCGTGGTGGGCGGCCAGGTGGTCCCGCAGATCTGGTCGGGTCACGATCTGGCGAACGTAGATCGCCAGCTTCAGAAGATCGCCAACGTACTGGCGGTAGAGCCCGCTGTAGAAGTCAAAGTGCTTCTCCACTTCGGCGAGCTTCTTGACCAGGTCCCTTTTCTTCTTGTTGCTGCTATCCCAGGGCGTGTCGCGTCTGCGATGTTTGGTGCTTCGCAGCGCCGGCGGGGTGGCGGCGATCTGGGCTTTGGCGAACGCCAGGCTTCGATCCCCTCCCTCCCGCATGAGCTGCAGGATTTCCAGTTGGCGGCGGCGCACGACGAACGTGAGCTCTTTGGCCACACACTGGAGCAGGGCACCCTTCTTCAGTTCGGATACCACATCGGGATGCAGGTCGCGGTACATGGCGGTGTTGAGCTGTGTCGCGAGGGCCGTGATGCCGAAGGCCTCGGCGATGTCCTTTTCGTCGAGCTGCTCCAGCGCCTTGCGCAGCATTTTCAGTTCTTCAAGTCGAGACAGATGATTGACCTGACGGTTGGGGGTGTAGAGGTCGCGACTGTCCAGCACCAAGCACGGCGCCGTATCGACGCCCAACTCGATCAGGGCGGTGTAGCGGATGTAGCCATCGAGAATGTGGAACTGGTCGCCCTCCTGGCAAACACACAGCGGCTCAATCAGGCCGACGGCGCGAAGATTGGCGAGCAGCTTGGCATACGCCTTGGCGGCGATGGTCCGCTTGCGAAGCGGATTCAACTTCACGATCGGGACGTCCATGCCTTTGACTTGAGCGGGCTGTAGCGATGACATCAGGTTCCTTTAAAAGCAGGGCGAGGGTCATACGACGTATTCACCTTTGAGCTTGGGCGGGTCGGCGAGTCCGGCCTCGGTGAGCATGCGCACGAATGTCGAGTCTTCTTTGAGCTTGGCGAGGGACACAAGGATCGACATCAGCCGATTCTCGCGCTGCCCGGCCTGATACACGAAGGCTTCCTTCTCGCGGGTGATCTTGCGGATATCGCGCTTGAGCGCATCGACGGTGTAGGTCTGGTCAGGCTTCTTGGAGTTCAGCATTTTGCCCTTGGAGAGGCGGTCCTCGATGATCTTTCGCACGCGTGGCAGGTTGCGCGGGGTGACGACACCGTTGTCGAAAGCATCCATCAGCAGGTGTTGGATGGACCGCTCGGGGCTTTGGGCGACGCGAATCGCAAAGTTCAGCGAGAACGTCCCTTCTTCCACGCCCTTGATGAGGCGCTCTTCCCCTTGCTCGATCATCTGGATGTAGTCTTTGAGATAGTTTTCCGTCTTGCCGGCGATGGCGCTCAACTCCCGCCACGACATGCCGTGATCTCGCATCTCCTTCAAGGCGCGGGCATACTCAATCGTTTGGGGCGGCGTGCGGGCGATGTTTTCGCCCAGCGTCATGAGGTGCGCCTGCCGTACATCGACGTCCATCACGTCCGCGGCGATGTGCGTCTTGCCCAGCTCGATGTGCGCCTCCAGTCGGCCCTGGCCGCAGACGAGGTCGTACTTGCCGGTCGCCGCGAGGTTGCGCTTGTTGACGAGAATGGGCTTGTAGAGCCCCACGTCATTGATGCTTCGCACATTCTCCTGAAACTGCGCGCGGTCGCGGTTGCGCGGGTTGACCACGTGGATCTGGTCCACCGGGATCATCTGGTAGTCCCGATCGGCCATGCGTCGAATCGCTAGTCCGTCCATCGGATTGCCTTTCATTGGATCAGGTCGCGGATCAGGTCCAGGCCACTGTGGCCATGCATCTGAATCTGGGCATCGCTATCAGCCGAGAGTCGGACCCAGCGATCGGGCACCAATAAACGTGGCAGCGCCAGGTAGCCGAGAATCTCGTATTCCCCGCCATTGGAAAGCGGCACCCCAAGCGTGATGTCGACCGAGGGGCGGTGGTCGGGCCGGAAGGTCCAGTGTGATCCGTATCCCCGCAGCATCGGAACCGAGGGTTGGATGAGGACCGTGAAATCCCGGTTGATGACGATGAAATCGTCGTACTCATCGACCATCCGGACCTGAGCGCTGATGGTTTCGAATACCCGGTCGCGCACGCGTCGGCGAACGTCGTTGAACATCGCCTGGAACGCGCCGTTGATGCCACCGAAGGCGGTCTTGTAGGTGTCGGGAGACGGACACTCCCGGTCGTATTGGATCAAGCGAGATGTGACGATGTTGTATCGCGTATAGATGGCCTGCAGCCGGGCCAGCATGTCGTCGCGGTTGAATCGCCGCTTGCGCGACTCAAAGATGGCTTGGGCCTGGTCGAAAAGATCGAGGGCGATGATCGGTTCGTAGGCCTCGGGCGTGATAATCCACTGCTCGGGCGGATTCGACCGGCGTTTGGTCTTGAGCCGCTGGGTCGTGCGGTTATAGACGACGGCCCCGGTGTACTGGCGGTTGGTGAGGATGTGGCGGACCGACACCTCGCTCCAACGCCGCCCACCCGGCGAAGTGATGCCACGGTCGTTGAGCTGGCCGGCGATCTGGCGTTCGTTGAGGCGTCTTTCGACAAAGAGCACAAAGACCTCATGCACCACGTTCACGTGCTCGGGTTCGCCGGGCACCAGCACCACGCGCCCGTTCTGGATGGCTTTACGTTGACCGGGCTGCAGGATGCGATCCGGCTGCTTGCGCTCATCGAGCATCATGCGGTGAAATGCGTAGGGCGGCGGGCCACCGGGACGGTAGCCCTGTCGGGCGACCTTGGCGGCGCCTTCGAACACCTTCTTGCTCAGCGTGCGACTGTATTCAGCACTTTGATAACGATCGATGCTCTTGCGCAACTGGTTGATGAGCCGATCTTCGTCGCGGGTGAAACCGATGTTGGTGTAGATGACCTGCTTGCCGTGCTGGGTGCAGAGCGACTCGTAGTGTGCGGATAGGTCGGTGTCCTGGAACCGGCCCCATCGACTGACGTCCAGCACCAGGATCAACACGAAATCGTCGCGCGTCTTGACCCACTCGACCATCTCGTTGAAGGCGGGCCGGCCTTCGGCGTTGAGGCCGCTCTTGCCGCGGTCGGCGAACTCGTTGATGATCTGGATGTCGTGGCGGGCCGCGAAAGCCCGCACGTTGTCCTGCTGAATCTCGACGGAGTTCTCCTGGCCGATCTCGGCTGAGTGGCGATAGTACGCCACCGCCCGCAGCGGCGCTTCACCCGGCGTCTGACTCTCTTGCTTTGCCCACCACGCATCCATCGTTGGGTCCCTCTTGCACCTGCGGCTTGTATGCCAGTAAATGCTTTTACATAAAGCATTTACACGCCTACGCCGGACGTTCGCAGACTACCTCGATCCCCGGGGATTGCAAGGGATAGGCCAGCGATCAAGCATGTGATGTCGGTGATGGCGACGATGCAACTGCGCAGCCACCCCCAGATGGACGTCGATGCACTCAAGGAATGCAGCGGCAGTCGTCGCGACACTGATCACGATGCCGACAACGGGGTGCAAACCGCGCGGTGGTGGCGTCCAGCCCGGCGACCAACCCCAAGCCACCAGCGAAGCGCGGTCTGGAGTGCTCCAGGTGCGGCTGCGCACACTTCCGCGTGCTCTACACGCGTCCCGCCACTGGGGGCCGTCTGCTTCGCCGCCGCATGTGCCGCCACTGCGGGCGACGGGTGACGACCTATGAGGTCGTCTGGAACGTTAGGCCCGGGACAGACTCTCAAGCAGCCAAGACGCCCGCTTGTTGATGATCTCGGCCGCGCGCTCGGTCATTGCCGCATCGGTCGGCGCGCTGAGAACGTCTTCGTTCTGCAGCCCGTCGTGCGTCTTGCCGCAGAGAATCTCGATGCGTTCGCGCAGCATAGGCCAACCCACGCTGGCTTCTTTGGTCATTGCCTGCCAGTGCGCGGGCATGATCTTCTCGATGGAATCGCTCTTGCCGATCTTCATGGCCGGGGTCTTGGACAGTTCCGGCCAGGCCAGCGTACAGACCAGGTCATACAAGGGCGCGAGTCGTCGGTCGCCCTTGTGATAGAGGATCGAGTAATTCTTGCCGTGGGCGTCGGCATTCCCGATCAGCACGTTGAAGACCAGGCCATCCAGGAAGTCCCGGATGTCCAGCGCCGCGACGGTGGACCACTCGCGGAGCAGGCCGATGCAGTCGCGGAGCAGCGGCCCGCCTTCCTGCTGGTATTTCCGCTCCGGGGGGAAGCCCAGGGCCTGGCAGAAATCCTCCTGATGAACGCGCGTGACCGAGCCATCTTCGCCGAGGGCGCGGTCATATCGCTGGACGACGATGCACGGTTTGTCTCCGGCCACGCGGACGGACACCGCAGGCACGTTCAGGCCGACTGCTTTGGCCAGCGTCATGCAGAGCACTTCGACGGCCACCAGTCCGGGGAAACGATCTGGCTCCGGCTTGATGATGTGCGTGCTGGGCGTGTTGCCGAGTGGCAGCGCGACGGCGTCGTCCTGAATCAGGACCGGCAGTTTCGACTGCGCTCCGGCCAGCGAAAGCCGCAACCCTTCGTGGCCCGCCAGCAGTGGGCGGCGGGGTAGTTCCGCAACGATCTCTTGCAGTTCCTTCTCGCTTAGTTCACGCACACCCCTCTCGCCCACGTTCGGAGGCGGCGATTGGTCCGGCAACAGGCTGACTGCCCCGGCGCATTCTCCGCCGATGCGTTCGAGCATGGCAAAATCGTTGCGCTCGCTGATGCCCAGGATGGCGGCGACCTGTTGCCTGGGCCCTTCGTCGGGGAGGATGCCGGCGAAGAAGGGCCGTGCGTGCTTTCCCCGGAACGGTTCGCTCCGCAGCGGCAGCGACCGGGAAACCGGTACGGCGTCCGGCCTGTCCATCCACTCGGGGTCGTAACGGAACTCAAGCAGTCCGCTGTCATCTTGGTCGAGCGTTCCGACCCGTTCGCCATTGAGATAGACCTTCAGCCGTTTCATGGCCTGTCGCTCCCCGTCTCATGGCCGCCCATGGTCGTGATCTCGATGGCCAGCCCCAGCGATTGGAGGACCTGCAGTGTCTTTCCTATCTGGCAGGTGGGCTTGCCCTTCTCCAGATCGACGATGAACCGCAGCCCCGTGCCGCAGGTCATGGCCAGTTCTTTCTGGGTGATCTTCAGCTGCTTTCGCCGCGTTCGGATCACCGCTCCGAGTTGTGTTGGAGTTTGGGTCTTCATAGCGTTACCGCTCGGTAATATATCGACTAACCTCCGGCCAAGCAAAAGATATTTTACCGTTCGGTAACACTTTATCCAGAGCGACCAGTCTTGACCGAAATATTCCCGATCGGTGCATTCTACGCTGATCGGGACGTAGCTTCCATGACCACAACCGGCTCATCCGGTTCAAGCGTAGTTGTGCGGCGACTGGAGGTGGCGAGTGCGACCTCCACGACTCACGCCACCTCGCGGAAGCGGACCTCGATCGTCCCGCCGATCGCCTGGGCGATCCGAGCCAGCGTTTCCATCGTGGGGTTAGCGTTGATGTCGTTCTCGAGGCGCGAGAGGTTGTCTTGGCGCTCGCTCACTGCGTCAATTCGGCCCCGCTGTCGAATCAGGGACCGCATGGTGGGGTCTTCGTGCCAGACGTTGCGCAACTCGATCTCGGTGATCTGGCCCAGTGCATAGTGCGCCAGACCATCTTGCTGAAATGGAAACATGGCCAGTTCGCCAACCAGCTTGCGGCCCACAGCCGTGCCCACAACATCCACCGCAAGTTCGGATGCCCGGAGGTCAATCATGTGGTGGCGAAGATGACAACACGCCTAACACGACCATCGCCGCAGTCGCACGATCGAGGGTATCGGGTGCTGCTCGACGGAGCCTGCGTCGCCCGCCGCCTTCTTCGGGCCTTCGATATTGGTCTGGATCGAGATGGACAGGCCTTGGTCGCGCTCGTGACCCTGAGTATATGTTGCTCGAACTCTATACCCGAGCGTTGCTGCCGCTGTACGGACAAAAGCCGCAGACGTTCTCCAACATGAGCTTCAAAGCACCTGCTCGAAAGATTTCAACCGTTGGACAGTCTGCGACAGGCCCAGTTTTTCCATCATCTGGATGTAATCTTCAATGCTCTTGGGCGGAGTCCTCAGGCGCTGCCGCACGGCCTTGATCGCCGCACAGGCGATCGCCACATCCATATCAAACTGACAGGCCAGGAAGTCGTCAGGATGTTGCGCCTCTATGCCGAACCTTCCCACGTATTCCAGGGGGAAATCCTTAAGATTGTTCGTCACGATCACCGATGCCCCACACTTGATCGCCGCCGCCATCACATGACGGTCGTTCGCATCAGGCAATTCCAGCCCAGGAATCAACTGTTCGTAATCCCGTACCACACTGTCAAGGATCGCCCGGTTCATCAACTCCCGCGTACGCTGTAACCTCTCCCGCGTCAGATCGCTTCGATCCTTCAGCACACTGTCTATCCACTCGTCATGAATCTCTTCCGTCCACCGTGCACGATAAAGGCCGGCCACAGCAAACTGCACCAGCAGATCCCGCAGCGGGGCTGGATATAACACGCAAGCGTCAAGGATGGCGGTGAACGTCGTCACTCATACCCCAGTTTCAGTTCCTGCGCTTCCGCGGCCAAGCTGTCCATTGCCGCCTGCGATTCTGCCGACATCTTCTGTCGGTAGCTCATCAGGTCCGCAAAGGCGATCCGCCGGTGCGTCCCGACTTTCTGAAACGCCAGTTGACCGCGCTTGATCTGTTCCACCAAGAACGGTCGAGACACCCCCAGCAGATCCGCCGCCTGCTGCGTGGTCAGCTGCGCGTTGATGGGCATCAGCATCACCGCCTTGCCCTCCGCCATCTGCGCCAACATCTGAGCCAGCATCCGCACCGCTGCCATCGGCAGTTCGATCTCAACCGGCTCGCCCTCCCCTGACTTGATCCGACACGTCACTACCTGACCACCCAACGCCGTCAAGCTCCGGCTGGATTGCTTGGCCAGCTTCACGTCTTCTTCCGACGGGGCTACAGGTTGTTCCAGTGCCAAGGCCATGGGAGAATCCTCTCTGAAAGACACCCACATCCTATCGTCCGAATGCCACAAAAGCAATATTCGAAACAAACAAAACTGCCGAATCGCCTTCACCATTCTCGTAAATAATTCCTCATCATATACTTAAGTCATCATTGGTGGTCCGAAAGGGCAGTTCGGGTTGGCTGCTTGCCAGTGACTCAAGGGCCTGCCCAAGCTTGGATTTGCGACCACGCTTGCCGCCAGTGCCAGCTTTGTGGCCCTCTTACTTGTCGTGCAGGCTGGTTTTGACTTCCTCGGCGTAGGGTTCGTGGTTGAGTGTGAGGAGGCGGGCTAGGACTTCGCGCCGGACGAGTTCGCTGATCGTGAAGCGGGTATCTTGCTTGGGCTCGTGGAAGCCAACGCCCTGAACGGCTACTGGCTGGGCTTTCATGGCGACTCGCGGAGTGACGCCCGCCTTGCTGAGGTGCGTGCCGAAGGTGTGCCGCAGGGCGTGAACATCCACCACACGGTCTCGCTCGTCACCGTTGTCGGCGCCGCGCGGGTGGACCTCCATCCCGGGGGAGGGCCGGGGAGGGCCGGGGGCACGTCCGGGGGCACGGCCGGGGGCAGGGCCGAGAAGGGGGCCTATGTAAAACGGAGGTGCAAGGTTTCGTACCGGGGTTTATCAGGGGTGACACAACTCGCGTGTTCGTTTGTTGTTATCCAAACAGATAACTAATTCCCAAGCTGGACGTCGCCGGTTCGAATCCGGTCGCCCGCTTTCGAGAATGCAGCGCCTCCCGGTGACAAAGGTCGCTAGGAGGCGTCTTTCTTGCGCTGCCGGCGGCCACGTCCTGCACATCCTGGACCGTGACCGTTTAAGCTTCGGTCTCGCCGCTGATGTTGCGGAACAACACCTCGATAACTCCGCCCACTGCGTCGCAGACCGGCGAACATGCCCGGTCCCACGCTGATCAACATTGACAGCATCCATTGCCCCAATGTCGCCGGGCGACCTCACCTGGGAAAAGACGGGTTTGGTGCAACGCTTACTCTTGTAGTAGCTGGCGGCGGTAAAAGAGTTGATCCTCATGCCTCACCGATGAGCAGAATCACTTTGATCGACGAGGCAGGATCGGTCGCCGAGCATGGAGAAGTCGCGAGCATCGCTGCGACGAGAATGGCGAGGCGGCAGCGACGATCGAGAGGCTGGCGTGCATGGTCACGATCGATATATCGGGACTCTGCTATACTTTGAATTGTATCAATATTCTTCCTAAGGTGAAACAGAAAGTGACATCTCACCGAGGGCCTGACCTGGGAAACGTACGTATGGACTATCGCTACCTGGGTCGGACCGGCGTGCGAGTGTCCTCGCCGTGCTTGGGTTGCATGATGTTGGGCGGACGGGCCGGGCTGGAGGAGACCTGTCGCAACGTCGATCGCGTGTTGGACGCGAGCATCAATTTCTTCGACACCTCCAACTCCTGCGGTTACGGTTGCAGCAAAAAGTTCAACGGCAATGCGCTCAAGCGTCGCGGCCAGCGTCTTTTCGCCATGCCGACGACTAAAGTGCAGAACAACATGCACCCGGCCTGCAGCGACGCTGGCAGCGAACAGCAGGCCCGGCTCAATCCCAATCAGCAGGGCAACTCTCGTCGCGGCACCATCGAGCAGTGCGAGGCGTCGCTGCAGCGACTGCAGACCGACTACATTGACCTGTACCAGATCCACAACTCCCAGCCCGAATGCGCCATCGACGAAACGTTGCGTGCCTTGGACGACCTGGTACGGGCCGGCAAGGTGCGCTACATCGGCACGTCGAGCTTCGCGACGTGGCTGGTCATCGAATCGCTATGGGTGAGCGGGAATCTGGAGCTCAATCGCGTCATGACGGCGCAGCCGCCTTACAACCTACTGGATCGCCGCATCGAGCGCGACTTGATTCCGATGGCGCAGACATATGACCTGGTGCTGCTCTCGTGGTCGCCGCTGGCGAGCGAGAAGGGATGCACGCCTTCACAACAGCCCCGGACCTGGTGTGCTGGGCAGCCGGGCATCACCAGCCCGATCAAAGGACCACGGACCCTCGCACAGCTCGACGACAATCTGGCGTCGCAGGATGTCGTCATCAGTGACGAGAATCGCAAGCGGATCGACGCGTTTTCACCGCCGGGCACGCACGAGGCGCCTTTCTATGAGGCGCGTTTTGGTCCGCACCATCACCGGGTCTAGGCCCGGCTCACAGGAGCGACAAACGCCATGCTCACAGTTGCCCAAGCCCTGGCCGAAGCCCAGTCCCGCCTGGGGCATGTGGCGGGACTCAAGCCCATCGACTGGGCCATTGTCGCCCTGTACACAGTGCTGGTGATCGCTCTGGGATTCTGGTTCGGTCGGCGGCAGACCAGTCGCAACGAGTATTTCGTCGGTAGCGGGCAGATGAACCCGTACCTCATCGGCGTGTCGCTGTTCGCCACGCTGCTGAGCACCATCAGTTACCTGGCGTATCCGGGCGAAGCGATCAACAAGGGGCCGATGCTTCTGTTGGGATTGACCCTGATCCCAGTGGGATATCTGATCGTGGGCTATGTGCTCATCCCGATCTACATGCGTCACCGGGTCACCAGTGCTTACGAGCTGCTCGAAGCTCGCCTCGGGCTGGGGGCGCGGCTGCTGGGGGCCACGATGTTCGTGGTTCTGCGCCTGGTGTGGATGTCGCTATTGATCTACCTGTCCTCCAAAGCGATGACGGTGGTCATGGGCTTGGATGAAACGTGGATCCCCGTCATTGCGATCGCGGCGGGGATGGTCGCGGTCATCTATACATCGGTGGGCGGTCTGCGCACGGTCGTGGTGACCGACCTGATTCAGGCTGTGCTCATGCTTGCCGGCGCTCTGTTGGTGATCGGTTACGTGACCTGGATGCGCGAAGGACTGGGCTGGTTCCCGACGACGTGGCAGCCGACGTGGGACACGCAGCCGATCGCAAGCTTTGATCCGTCGGTGCGAGTTACCGTGGTGGGCACGCTCCTGAGCGGCCTAGTCTGGGGCCTCTCCACCGCGGGGGGCGACCAGACCGCCATCCAGCGTTACATGGCCACGCGCGACGCGCGTGCGGCGAGGCGCGCCTACTTGACCAATCAAATCGTGGCGGCCACGGTCGTCGTGACGCTGACGATCACCGGCTTTGCCCTGCTGGGCTTTTTCCAGCACTACCCCGAGGCCTTGCCCCCGGGCAAGAGCATCCAGGCCAATGCCGACGATCTGTTCCCATATGTCATCGCCTACCACCTGCCGCCGGTGGTTTCGGGGCTGGTGGTGTCCGCGATGTTCGCCGCCGCGATGTCCAGCGTCGATTCAGGCGTCAACTCGATCACGGCGGTTGTAATGAGCGACTACATCGGCCGGCTACGTCGCGAAACCGTCAGCGAGCGCACACACATCTGGTTCTCCAGGGTTATGGCGATGATCATCGGTATCATCGTGGTGGGAGGCAGTACGATTGTTGGGCGGATCCCCGGCAACATCATTGCCGTCACAAACAAGTCGAGTAACCTCATCGTGGCGCCGCTGTTCTCACTGTTCATCTTCGCCCTGTTCATTCCCTTTGCGCGGCCGGTGGGCGCCATCGTGGGCGTGCTGTGCGGCGTCATCACCGCGGTGCTGGTCGGCTTCTCAGGCCCGATCTTCGGCTACGCCGACCCCGCCACAAAACTCGACCCGATCAGCTTCCAGTGGATCGCCCCCGCCGCGCTGAGCGTCAGCCTCGCCACGGGCTGCCTCGTGAGCCTGGTCTTCGCCTGGATTCAAGGCCCCAGACCTGCCACCAGAGGCGGGGCAATTCTGAAGTGCACCGATGGCAACGGGCAGCAAAAAGGATGGGAAGATGATGTGTAATCGCATGTTGGTCATTTCGTGGGCGATTTTCATGGTGAGCGGCTGCACGTCCGCGCGCACCGGGGGCTGTAACATGGTGGAGGCGAAGCATCGCTTTCAACAGTTGATGGGCTGGGGCTCGGGCGATTCGCGGGAGCTCATCTCTCGGGGCGCGGCGATCGGCATGACGGACCTGATCACGCCGCTGCGCGGCGCGAAGCTGGAGGAAGCCATTGCCCTTGGTCGCGAGCAAGGCGTGAAAATCTATGCGCGCATCATGCTCAATACCGACGTGGGTGCGTGGAAGCGCACGCACCCAGATATCCCACCGCCGCTGCAACCACTCAATGATGACGAACAGGCGACGCTTGCGCTGCTTCGCGCTCATGATCCTGTGGTCTCTGGCTTCCACCAGTTCGGAGGCGAGCCCACCGACGACCGCGACCTTTACAACGGTGACATGCTCAGCTTTCATGATCCCCGTGTCATGGCGTTGATGCGCGAGAAGATTCGCGAAGTCGTGCTGACGTCGGGGTTGCACGGTATCGCGTTGGACGGCTGGGGGTACCAGAACCTGCGGTGCGATCGTTCCGAATTGGCGATGGCGGCCTTTGCGCAGTTTCGCGCCGCTCAGCCGCCGGACATCAGTGACGAGCAGGCGCTGATCGAGTTCTCGCGCCAAGAGCTGGTCGGCCGCTTCAATGAGTTGGCCGACTATGCGCGGTCCCTGCGGCCGGATATAGCAATTACCAACCACTGCTGGCCGTCGTTCGCGCCCGAGGAGTTGTACGGCAGCCGCTTGAACATCGACTACCCGGGGCAAACCGCGGCGTGGTTTACATCTTGGCCGATCGAGAAAATCGCGCGGTACACGAGGCAGATGGTGCGCGATGAAAAGGCCCATTATCCGCGGGCCACGGCGGTGGCGTTCATCGGTTTCTACAACCGTCCGCCCCAGCTCCCACCCAAGCCCGTGTCGCAGGTGCAAGCGGAGCTACAGGCAATTCTCGATGGTGGCTGTGACCGGCTGATGGTGGGCAACATTACCGATGTACTGGCGGTGCCCGATGTCGCCGCAGTGTTCGCCCGCTACCGCGGGCATGCGGACATGGCGCCATAGTTAGCCGGGACGCTCGCGCATCTGCACCAGTTGTGTACGCAGTTTTTCGATCGTTACGTCATACGCCGGTTCCTGCGCGACGTTTGTGATCTCGCTGGGGTCGTTGGCCAAGTCAAAGAGCACTTCCGAACCATCGGCGAAGCGCAGGTACTTCAGGTCGTAGCAGGGGCTGAGGAAGTACTCTTCGATCAGGTCAAGTGCCCCGCGCCGAGCGTAGTCACCGCGGCGGAAGTTGGGGCCTGTGCCCACGCCCGCGCGTTGAATCACCTTGGCCATGCTCCACTTGTACGACTCGAAAAGCCGGGCGTTCCTGGCCGCCTCCTGCGGCCGTGCCCAGAGGTAGCGGCCGGAGATCTGGCAGTTCTCGCCGCTGCGGCGCGTGAACCCGACCATCTGGTCGGGGTCCAGCAGATGCATGTTGCCGCAGCACACCCTGTCGTAGGCTCAAGAATCATTCATGGGGATTGTCGTGTGCCGGTGCAAACAGCATGCTATCGTCCATCAGCCGTGTCACCCCATCTGGACCGCGGCACCATAGTGAGACATCGAAGTAGTCGCGAAAGCGACCTTCGGGTTCGACCATGTTGCACGCGTCCAGTCGCACATCGTGGCGCCCCGGCGCCAGAAAAAGCTTGACCGACTGCTCATCGATCCCGCCCAGGCCCGACCAACTTCCGCCATGGCGCGACCCGTCGTAGTGCAATACTTCGAGGCCGTCGATCTGCAGTCTGGCCGCGTCATTGGTGCGATAGAGCCAGAACAGGTGCTCTCCGGCCGCCTGCTCGTCCACGACAAACGAAGCCTCGACCACCAGCGCCATCTGGTCCACTGCATCAGTGGGGTGCGGCGTGGGGCTGTGGGGCAGAAACGATCGCTTCTGGCCGTCTTCCGTTTGCGGTGTTGAAAGGTTGATCGCAGGCGCCTGGATGACACGACCGGGCGGGTGAATGAAGTCCACCTCGTCGAGGCTGGCGCGTCCTGCGCCGTAGAAGTAGGACACCCGTGCGCCCGCCACACGTGATGGTGGCGGGGTGGGCGCCTGCCCGGGCAGGAGCTGAGGCCTTCGCTCCACGCGCAAGGGTTGCCCACGGGTGTGCGTGCCATCGGCGAACACGGCCACGGGGGTCAGCACGTTGTCGGGGCCAAACGCCAGTCGCGTGGCGTCCAGACGCACCATCTGTCGTGTTGCATCGTACGTGGCAACGTTGCGACCAAGATGACGCAACTCCACCGTCGTCACCTGCGAGTCGCCGGCCTTCACGTGAACCGGCACGTCAACTGCAGCAGCCTCGACCACGATGTGTCGTTCCGCGACGGAAATGGACCGGCCGTTGTTGCTCACCACGATGTGACGGACCAGTGTGTGGGCCGATGCAATCGAGTCATCGCTGATCCCGACGATGCGCAGCTCGTGCCAGCCATCGCTGAGCCGAGTCGTATCGACCTGGAAGTTAGCGGTGTCGCCGGGGTGCGCCTGTAACAGCTTGCCATCAATGTAGAGTTCCTGTTGGCGAATGGCCCGAGCGGGTCGGCCGGGCGCCACGAGGGTCGTGGCCATCAACTCGATCGGACCCGCAACGACTGCCTGCTCCTGCGGCCCCTGGGGCAGCGTGACTGTAGGCAGATTCGCGTAAGGTCTGGCCAGCAGGTCACCGAAGAACTGCAGCAGGACGGGCGAATGCACGCTCTTGGCGAACGATTCGCCGTGCGTCAGGCCAAGTGCAACGAAGCCGTGGATCGTTGTGTGGGGAAATCGCTGCGGATTGGCGCGAGGTTCGGCGACGGTGCCACTGGTTGCGGCGACGCCCAGCTTGAGCCACTCCACCGCCTTCGTGTGGCCTATAGTCTCGAAGTCCCCACCGAAACTTGTGACGTGATCTGCCCAGGCGCCCGGCAGGTAGATTGAGCCGTTGGGCAGTTCCAAGCTGGCACGACCGACCACGGCGCCGCGCACATCCGTACGATCGCGTGGCGTCGAGCCCGGTGTGTTGCGGTTCTCGACCCATGGCACGCCCAGTCGATCGAGGATGGCTTTGGCTTGGGGCCACTGTGCCTCGCGCATGGTCGACCGGATGTCTCCGTTGGCCTCGAAGTAGATTGTGCCCGAAAGCTTGGTCCCATCGGCCGCTGCAGTGCGCCTTAACCCGGCGATGGCCTGGTCAGCGGTCATGCCGAGTGGCCCGGTGTAGCCGATCAGGCCGCCCACGTAGTAGTGGCGGGGCGGAGCGGTGACATCGATCGTGTAGCTCCGGTCACGACGAATCGCCTGAATAGGCTCATCGGCACCGAGGGCAGGCACGTCGAACAGCGCCGACCCGGTGGTGTAGCCCGCGTAGTTCTCGTCGGCTGCGATCTGCGGAATCTCCATCACCGCTTGCGTCATCGAGATCGTTGCGCCCGGATGATGCACCCGCCAGGGCTGGCCGACCATGCCGATGAAGCGGATCTGGCCCGTCAGTCCGTGGTCGGCGATGTGCTTTTCAATGGGCCGAGCGTAGAGTTCGGCGAACTGGCGCTGCGTCAATTGCACCACATGTCGACGGCGCAGAACAGGCGGCTCGATCGCCACAATGTTGCAGTCGGGAACCTGGCGCAGTTGCTGATACACGCTGGCGACGCGTAACGCATTTTCGTCAGCGGGGTTAACGACGAGCAGGAGTTCATGGCCTCCGCCGGCCATCGCCGCCGACGCCCAGCACACTGCTGCGAACATGAACGCTGCGCGCTGCGTGTCCACCGGTTGCTCCTACGCAGGATCCATATTAAACTATCTCAACTCATGCGATGCAAGTCTAGCACTCGAACGAGTACGTGCGCAGCCGCCATCGCCTTGGCCCTGACCTGTCTCGGCTCCACGGCGGCACTGGGTGAGGTCGTGGAGATCATGGATCGGCGAGAGCTCTTTGTTGACCGATTCCTCATTGACGAGCTGGCGGGGGCCACGCTGAAGCTTCACACGCCGTTGCCCGCTCCTGAGGCCGAACGCCCCATCCCGGTCGGCGGCACCTATGGCAACTACGTCTACGGCACCGTGTTCCAGGACGGCGATATCTACCGCTTCTACGGCCGACGCGATCGCAAGAACGATCCGCAGGTGATCGTATATGCTCAGAGCTCCGACGGCATCAACTGGACCGAGCCAGAACTCGATCTTTTTGATGTGCCGGGCATCTCCAACGTCATCATGCACGGTGCGGCGACATATCCGGTCCATAATTTTACGCCGTTCCTCGATACCCGTCCCGGTGTGCCGGCCGACCAGCGATACAAAGGCGTCGGCGGCGCGCACGTGAAAGAAGGGGCCGCGCGGGGTCAGGGCACCGCCAACATCGAGTCATTTCCCGGCGGCCTCAGAGCATACGTCTCGGCCGATGGCATTCGCTGGCGACTGCTCCAGGATGAGCCGGTCATTCCCAACGAATGGGGCTTGTATGACTCGCAAAACCTGGCTTTCTGGTCGGAACTCGAGGGGTGTTATGTGTGCTATTTCCGGGTATTCGATAATGTGCACTCGCCCGGGGTTCGTTCGGTTCGCCGAAGTACCTCGACCGATTTCGTTAACTGGACGCCACCGGTCGACGTTCGGTTCAATCTCCCCCGGCCGGGCGGTCCCAACCGCTACACCCACCGGTTCGAGCAGATCTACGTCAAGAACATCAAGCCCTACTTCCGGGCTCCGCACATCTATGTCGGCCTGCCGACGCGGATCAACTTTGATCGCAATGCGCCGGGGGAGGTCCTGCTGACTACGTCGCGGGACGGCGTGTCGTTCGACCGCACCTTCGATGACGTGTTTCTTCGCCCCGGCGCCCAGGGGAGCTACGGCAATCGCGGGCACTACCTTTCGAACCACGTGATCCAGACTGGGCCGACTGTACTGTCGCTCTACAGCTACCAGCCCTACCGCTGGACGCTGCGGCTGGACGGTTTCGCCTCGCTCCACGGGCCATTTGCGGGTGGCGAAGCGACCACCAGGCCCCTTCGCTTCCGCGGAAACCGCCTGGAACTGAACGTCCAGACCGCCGGCATCGGGCATGTCAAGATCGAACTGCAGGACGAGTCGGGCACGCCGATCCCCGGGTACACGGAGGCCGATGCAATTCCGTTCCGCGGGGATAACGTCGCGCACCTCGTGCAATGGCGCGACGGCGGTGACGTCGGCGATCTGGCCGGCCGACCCGTGCGAATGCGACTGATTCTGAAGGACGCCGACGTATTCGCATTTCGGTTCCTCACGGAGGATGCGCCGTGACACTACGAGCTTCCGTCGCCTTGGCTGCTCTGACCCTGCTGCTGGTCAACGTCAGTCTCATCGGTCGCGCTGCAGCACAGGACGCCCTGCCGATTCCGCTGGGCAGCGGCGCGATGATTGAATCGATGAGCGACAAGGCCACGCTTGTCACGCTGCCACCGCGACAGGTTCCCCACAGCGACGCCCTGCCGGGACAGGTGCGCTTCCCGACGATCATTCGCGAAGGCGAAGACCAGCGGCGGATGTGGGGCGTGGCGAACGGCCGGCCGGTGTATGCCCAGAGTACCGACGGTGAAATATGGCGCCGCGACGACGACGCGCTTCACCTTCCCGATCTGTCGCTGCAGAGCTGCTCAATCGTGGTTGATCAGCGCCCGGCATTGGACAGACTGGAGCCGCGCTACAAGGCGCTGGGGTGCGATGACACCGGCCGCCTGCACACGCTCAGTTCGACCGACGGCCTGCGGTGGCGCCGCGAAGGCGACGGCCCATCGACCACCTCCGCTGCCGCCGGCGCTTCCATCGTGTGGTCGGACGCGGGACGGCATTTTCTGGCCATATGGTCCGAACCGCGCGGAGCCATGCAGGTCTTGATGCGATCCACCTCCATCGACTTCCGCTCTTGGAGTGAGCCTGAGCAATTGCATCTGAACGCCCAAGGGGAGGATCTGTGGTGCGCCACGCTCCTGCCGATCGAGTCGGGACCGCCGCTGCTGATGGCGTTGTTGACTCGAACAGCAGTCGGCCAACCCCATGGCGCTGATATCTGCCTGGCCATGTCGCACGACGGCGGCGTAACATTTCAGCGGCCAACATATGATGCGTGGGTCAGGCCCACGGACGCCACGGCTCACTGGTCAACCCAATGCCCGTCGGTGCCGGTGGACGTCGCGGCAAATCGATTCCGTGTGCCCGAGCAGTTCTTCTACAGCGGTGGGCGACGATTCCACGTGTTCAGGAATCGGCTTGTCGCCATTCGAGCCCAGCAGATGAAGGCGGCCTGGCCTGAGGATGTGCCCGACGCCTGGGAACCAGCGGTCGTCGTGACCCGGCCGTTCGTCCTCACCGGAAACACGCTGCAACTGGACATGTCCACCAACGCACTGGGCGGCATCACCGTCGAGATTCTCGACCGGAGCGGCAACGTTATTCCCGGCTACGAACACACCCGCAGCATGGACCTGGGCGCATGGTGGGTGGACGTGATTGGCGGACGCATCATCGTGCCCAACAACCAGGACCGCTCCGACGCGGCCGATGGACTGATCGGAGACGGTTCGGCGATCCAGGTCGCGTGGCGATTTCGACACCGGGGAGTTCCAACTGACAGGAAGCGGATGCAGATCTGGCCGGACCCGGATCTGAGCGCCCTGTCAGGCCAAACCGTGCGACTGCGTTTCATCATGCACGGCGCCGATCTGTTTTCATTTTCAACTCCCGTGCGCCCGCCGCACGAGGGCGAGCCGGTCGAGCACTGACGCCGCGTTGTTTGCGGCGGTTTCAACCGTCCTGTGGCGCCATCGCTTCGGCGAGTTTTCAGCACACGAGCTGCATACGTGGCAGGTGGAATGAGCTCTTGCACATGTCGTCCGCAAGCGGCACCGACAGCAGTCGGTCGCGGTGCAGACAGCCGAAACAATCCCCGTGCTCCCAGTCGGGAACATGCTGATCCGCCCAATCATGGACCATGCGATGCCATCGCAGGTCGTGACTGTCGCCGGTCAGCTTGGCGGCAAACAGCGTGGCGATGATCGTTTCGTTCTGCGGCCACCAGAACTTCATATCGTGCCAGCATTCCTGAACCGGCAAGCCGTGGCGATCTCGATAGTACAGCATGCCGCCATATGTTTCGTCCCAACCGCGCGCCACGTTTTCCATGACCACCTGCAGCTCCGGCTTGACGAAATCACGTCGAATATCGTCGGTGGCGCGATCGATCCAGCGATCGGCATCGTCGAGCTGAATTGAGTTGCGCAGCTCCTGAGCGGTCACGATGGTGATCATCGAAATGGCCAGCCCCTTCATCGACCGGTTCAGCATGAACTTGGGCGTGACCGATCCAGAACGGCAACGTGTCATGGAGAAAACCGTCGCGGCCATTCGACGCGAGGTCTGCGTTAGTGTGGGTGTAGGTCGGCACCGGTGGGGCACAGCCTTGGGTTGCATCAAGAGTGCCGGGGTTGGTGTTTTTCACAAACAGATCCCTCGCCGCAAACGCCGCAACTCCCACTTGACATAGATCAAAACATGGACTAGAGTGAACACTTATGCGGCCGGGGCACCAGCAGATTTCGGAGCCACAACATGAAATCCACCTTGTTCGTCCTGGTCGCCTGCTCGGTCGCCGTCGGCTGCCTGTGGGGGCCCGCTGCCGGGGTCGTCGCCGCGAACACCATGCTCAATCCCGCCAGCACCGTGATTGTGAAGGCCTCCGACGCCGCCGACAAGGCTGCCGCGCTGCTTCAGGACTACCTGCGCAAGGTGTATCAGGTCGACAGCGGCTTTGAGATCGTCGCCGAAGACGCGCCACAGGCGAGGCAGGCTCAGATCGTCCTGGCGTTAGGCCCGGCAGGGGTGGACACCCGCGATATGTGGCGCGATGGCTACGTTATCAGCCGCCGCGGCCGCGTCGTCACCATCTGCGGTGGCGCTGGGGGCGACGCCCGCGGCACCTTCCACGGCGCCGTTGCGTTTCTGGACCAGTTCGCTGGCGTGCGCTTCTACATGCCCGGCGACCTGTGGACGAGCATGCCCCAGCAGCGCAGCGTGCGCATCCCGTCGAGCATCAACATCCGCTCGACGCCGTTCGTCACCGGCTCGTATTGGACCGGCATGAACTGGGGTGAGAACGTCGGCGGCTGGGCCGAACGCAACGCCGTGCAGACGCGCGCCGGACTGGCCGGATCGCACCAGCACCAGATGTGGAGCGTCTTCAATCCCGAGAAGTACGCCCAGAAGTATCCCGAACTCTACCCCGTCATCAACGGCGAACGTTACATTCCCCAGTCTTCCAGCGACCAGAAATGGAATCCCAGCCTGACATCTGACCAGACCTACGCTGCTGCGAAGGAGTCGGCGATCGAGCACTTCGCAAAGAACCCCGATTACTTCTGGTTCAGCCTTGGCCTGCAGGACAGCAATGCCGTCAGCGACACCGACGTGCAGGCCATGGATGACCTGATGCAGGAGTTTCGCGACCTGGCTCAGAACCACCCCGAGCGCCTGGTCACGACCTGGCGACCCAACTCCACGGGCGAAGAGCACGCCAAGCGTTACGGCATGGCGCAACTGCAGTGGCGCATGCTCAATCGCCTGGCGTCGGAGATGGAGGATGTGTTGGGCAAAGACCGGTTCATTCAGGCCATGGCCTACGGCGTAGTCGCCTTCCCACCTCAGCCGCCGCAGGCACCGCTGCACCGCAACGTCATGCTCTATTCGCAGATCCACGTTTCGGACAACATGCGCGGCATGCTGGAACACCGCCGCGAGGATGGCTCATACCCGATCGACGATTTCATCACCGCGTCACGCGCCTACGGCAACCACGACTGGTACCGCGGCGAAGGCTATCTGGTTCCGCGAATCTACTGCGACTACCACGCCAAGTTCATGCGGCACGTCAAGAAGAGCAAGCGCGAGTTCTACTTTCAGCACATCGAGGCATACCCCAACTGGGGGCTCGACGGGCCCAAATACTGGGTGCTGGCGCAATTGCAGTGGGATCCGGATCGGGACGTTGACGCCCTATGGCGGCAGTTCTGTGAGGACCTGTTTGGACCGGCCGCTGACCATGTGTTCAACTACTTCGCCACGCTGCGGCGCTGGTATGTGCAGCAGAGCGTCCCGGAGGGCTTCGGCGGATCTCCGGGAGGGAAGAAGTGGGGTATCAAGGGTTGGGCGGGCGTCTTCAAACGCCAGCCTGAAGATCTGACGTTGCTGGTCGAGGCGCGGAGCCACCTCAATCGGGCCATCGAACTGGCGGCGACTGAGCCGCAGCGCCAACGTCTGGATCTGTTCTCCAGGTCCTTGGGTCTGACAGAACGGCTCTATGACCTGGGTACGGTGGGCGCCACGCCGGAGAAGATCGCGGAGACCAAGACCTACTTCGACCAAGCTATCGCCCCAGACGAGATGACGATCGGCAACCAGCGTCGCGCCGAGGGTTTTATCGATGGCGTCATCAACGCGATCGCGCGTTGACGTGCCATCGGCGGGGGCAAGACGAGTCACCGCCATGCCTCGGGCGCGACACGATCACGCAGCCGACGGGCTGGTACTGACGACAAGCTCAGAACCTGGTACGGATGGCTGATGGGCGTCGCCTGACAGCCGACGTACTGTGCCGTTGGACGAGACGTGGATAATCACCGAGGGTACCAGTGTGGTTGTCGGATGGTACGACGAGTCCTGAAGCATACCCAAGACCATCTCGACCGCTCTCGCAGCGATTTTCTCCAAGGGCTGGTCAATGCGCATATGCTCTATGCTGTAGGCGCCGATTTTTCCCCACAAGTTTTCGTCGTAAGTCGCCACCAGCAATCCCTTGCCCGGCTCCAGGTCAGTGCCTTTGAGATCCGCGAAGAGTCGATCGAAGGCGCTGACGCCATCGAGCATGATGGCCGTCGGCCGCGGGCGCAGCGCCAGCAGATGTCTCGCCCAGGTCTCGGGGTGATCCAGAATGTACCAGTCGCGTCCGGGTGGAAGTCCTGCAGCTTCCATGGCACTGCGGTATCCGGCCGAACGGAAACGATGCGCGGTGCGCCCGCGCTCTTCGATCAACTCCACGAACGCGATGTGCCGATGCCCGAGTTTCTGCATCGCCTGCACGGCTTTGAACGTGTCGTGCTCATTGTCGCTGTCCACGCAGGGAACGGGATCGCCTTCGAGCGTGTGGCTGACAATAACGGCCGGCACGCCCAGCTTGGGAAACATGTCGAGTTCGCCCCAGCGCGTTTGGGCCACACCCAGTAATACGACGCCATCGACCTGGCGCATGCTGTCGAACATGTCCACGAGTTGACGCCCACTGGTCTGATGGTCGTAGATGACCGCTTGTCCCTGTGAGACGAATGTTTCCTGAAGCAGGTACAAGAGTGTCTTGTAGTAATGGCTTTCGTGAACGACGGCGCCCAGGGGTTGAAAGCCAAGTAGTCCGATGGTGCCGCGACGGGTGGTTCGTCGTTCGGCGACCGTCGTGCCGCGCGCCGTTTTTGCGTCCAGGACGCCTTCTTCCACGAGCGCGCGAATACCCCGCCCGATCGTGGCATACGCGATCTTCAGGTCCTTGCTCAACTGGCGAAGGGTGGGGATCCTGTCGCCTGGCCGCAGAGCGCCCGAGGCAATCTGTTGGCGTATGGCATCCTTGACCTGCTCGTAGAGTGGCGTGCTGGAGCGAACGTTCAGCCTCAGCTTGGTCGAAGTGGGTGGCTTTCGCGGCACACGGGTGGCGGGGGTCGATCGCATCGTATGGGTCTCCGGACGGTGGCCAGGCACCGAACTGCCAGTTTGATATACGCATTATATCATCGGCTCAAAACGAACTCCGGGCGGACACCGTCAAGGGGCGAAATCAGGCGTCGTCGCCCGGAACATCATTGACATAGGTCATAATTCTATTGACATTGCCTTGGGCCGTGTTATTGTGAATGATGCCCACCCTGCGGCAGCTATCACGGTGCCGCCTTGCACTAGATTAACACACCCCAGGAGGTAAGGCGACATGGCAACCCATTCGGGCAGCGACCCGGGGCCTTTTCGTGGTTTCGAGACACTCGAACCGCGCTTGCTGCTGAGCGCTTTGGCGTTGGACAATCCCGATGACCCGCAGCAGTTGCTGGCCCCTGCAGAGGGCTCGATGGCCACGATGCTGTCAGCATTGTCGAGTCAGGTCGAAAGCTATACGGGACTACGGTCACTTGCCCCTGTCGCTGGCGACACGGCGACACTGGCTTCAGGCGCATCGCCACAGATTGACGGCGAGTTCCTTGCGGTGGCCTCAACCAGCACCGACGATGGCGGCGTCGTCATCGACAGCGCCACCTCCGGCGTCAAGTGGGTGCGCCAGTTTGCCCATACCGTCGCTGACCCCATCAAACTCGACTGGTTCGAGCGATCCGACTGGCTGCCCGGCCAGACCATCAGCGCACGCTTGATTCAGGACGGCGACGACATCACCGGCGTGCTCAACCAGCTCAGGGACCGCTATGCGTCTGGCGGCAAGCTGCACGTGATGGCACCGACCATCGCCAACGGCACTTTCTACAGCGGGATCGTCGACTTCCGGCAGGTCGGCACTGCCACCTTCATCACGAACTTCTCCTACCTGGAGAGTTCGGTGAGGACGACACTGCATCAGCAGATCCCCACGTACTACGCCAATCTGCAGAACCAGGTCTGGGAGCAGATCGACGAGAACGGCAATCCCACCGCCTCCACGACTTACCGCTGGCGCACGCCGGTGCCAGAGAAGATCTGGCAACTGTTCGTTTCCCGGACGGCGTCCCAGCCACCGCAGAGTTGGTCCTATCCGGTCAACAGCTTCGCCGAGCTCAAGCACTATGAGGGCATCGGCGAGGACTATAAGACCTGGACGTGCCTGGAGGTCGATGGTCAGTGGTACTTGGCCATCTACCACGACAACGGCCCTTACGACGGCGTGTCGGCCAACTACGGCCCGCCCAGCACTTGGGCGTCGATCGAAGGCGCCAACAACGACATGATCTCGATGTGGGCGTTCTCGAACATGGCGACGCTCAACCTCGGCGGAGACAATCTGAACCTGGAGATGGTCGGGCTGTACCGTCACGAGATGACGTGGTCCTACGCAGGCACGAACTACGAGGCCGGATCGCGGGGGCGATTCGACGACGTGAACTTCCGCAAAAGCGGGCATCCCGCCAACGCAAACCCGATGCTGGTGTTCAACCAGGTGCCGAACATTACCGCCAATGCCAGCGCGATGATCTACTCCAAATCCTCGGGCACCGCGGCGCGGAACTGGTCGATCAAGCTCGATGTACGAGACACGTTCTGGAATTTCCTGAGCGACTACGTCAGCCCGGGCATCGCGACCCGGGTCACTCTGGCGGTTGACGGCACCTGGCGGAATGCGGCGCATTGGACGGGTGTGTTATTCGATGGTACGACCACCACCGGCCCCAACGCCAAAGTGCAGGATCCCTACATCCGCAACGCCGGTTGGCTGGGCGACCCCCAGGGCACCACCGATGGGAGCCTCGGTTTCACGCGCAACGGCGTGGGCATGCCGGGCGAGCCGATCATGGGCGAGTACGGCCACGTGGTCGGCTCGCCGGGGTTCATCTTCGGACCGCAGGATCAGCGCACCGGGACCATGGTGCCAACGTCCAACCTCGGGTGGACGCGCTCGGGTAACGTCTGGTCAGCCACGATCGGTACGCCCGTTCTCGAAATGCGCGAGTTCTCCTTCGTCAACGGCTCGCGCAAGTGGATGCAGGTCTCCGGCACGCCGCTGCTGCCTTATCAATGGAACTGGAGTGACGGTGTCATCCGCGTGTACAGCGAGGTGTCGCCCGCATCGCTTTCCTCCGGCACACTCACCGTCGACTTCCGCATCGGACAGTCCAAGGACATCGGCTGGAGCGAGAGTGGCGTCAAAGTCACCTACAGCAGTTCCGGTCTGAAGGTCGATGGCGGCTCGGGCGTGCCCAACGGCACCGCGTCGCTCATGCGCTCCCTCCCGGGCGACGTGGGCTGGCCCATCTTCCCCGGACGCATGTGGGCCTGGGAAGCCAGCAACGACAGCAACGCCGAATCCGATGGCGTCACCTGGACCTACGGCAACACCATCTGGAACCTCACCGGGTTGGGCACCAGCCAGTGGGAACAGGACACGACGTATCCAAACGTGTGGAAGCTGCGCCTGGATCGCGACACCGCCAACAACCTTCGCCTGGATAACGGCGGTTACGTGCTCGGCCGTGCCAACGCCGCGCTGATCAACGGCATCAAGTACAACCGCGTCGGCAGCACCTCCAGCGCACAGTTGAGCCTGGTTAACTCGCCCTACAGCTTCCAGAGTTGGGGCCCGATCGTGCCCACCGCGGCACAGAACGCTTGGATCGCCGTGTACAGCCCCGATGGCAACCCCGGCGCGGTGTTCGACCAGATCATCGTCAGCGGCCGCAATCGTGAAGGCTACACCACCAGCACCTTCAACATTATCCTCGACAACGCACGTGGCGATCGGGTTGATTTCCCGATGACCTACGACGACCAGGCGCTGGATTTCATCTTCGGCATCCACTACTCGGGTTTGCACGGCCTGAGCCAGCAGGACCATTTCGCGCCCGAAGGCAACATCTCGGACGCCGACGGCTACAACAACATCACGCTGCACGAACGCAACACCGTCGAACAACTCTGGGGCGATCGCATCAGTCTGATGAAGTGGAGCAGCGTCACCCGCAGCGGCGAAAAGTCGTACTTCGGCCCGACCTACGTGCGCGGCCCGCGTCACAACACCGTGCGCGACGTCAAGATCCGCAATCTCAACATCGCCGAGGCCGCCAAGGACAACACCTTCGAGAACATCGAGTTCACCGCCAACACCGGCGCGACGTTCCTCACCATCAACTCGGTCAATGGGCTGCCCTCGGTCATCGACATGACCGGCGTCAAAGCGGTGCCCGGCTCCAAGATCGTCGTCACCGGCGGGCCTGCGTCCAACATCCAACTGACGATCAACGGCCGGCTCATCACCTTCAGCTTCACGAAGGAGTACATCTGGACCGCCGAGGACAACGACTACAAGCCGCCTGCGGCCGTGGTGGGGCGGCATATCTTCTACAACAACAGTTACTTCGACGGGAACAATCCCGGTCACGGGGCGACCAACGACGCGGCTATCGCCACCGATAAGCAGGCCCTGATGCCCGGCGACTACACGAGCTTCGCCAACTACACCAGCTACATCCGCGGCATCAACGGCATCATGGTGGACATCCTGAATCTGCGGGCGCCCGCCGAACTGACCACCGCGGACTTCCAGTTCAAGGTCGGCAACGACGATGCGCCGGGCAGTTGGGCCACGGCCCCCGCACCGCTGAGCGTTAGCGTTCGCCTGGGCGAAGGCGTTGAGGACAGCGATCGCGTGGAGATCATCTGGACCGACGGTGCCATCAAGGGCAAGTGGCTGGAAGTCACCGTCCGCGCCACCGGGATCACCGGCCTGGTCAACAATGACACGTTTTACTTCGGCAACGCCCCGGGCGAGACCGGCAACGATCCGCAGTCGGCCATCGTAAACCTCGACGACGCCACCGCCACCCAGGAGAATCCCAAGACGATCTTCAACCGTGCCCCCATCGACGACCCGTACGACTTCAACCGCGATGGACTGGTCAACGCCACCGACACCATCATTGCCCGCGACAATCAGACTGACGAGACCACGGCGTTGTTCATGGTCACGCCGTCGCCGACGCCCGACGGCGCTGAGACGTTCAACGCCGATCACGCCGGCTGGAGCACCGACACCTTGGCGAGCTTGGCGTGGAAGGCCGCGGGCGGGATCGACGGCACGGCGTATATCGAGGTGTCCCGGACAAGCTACACCGCCGTGGGCGGCGCCATCGCCGACGCCAACGCCAGTGGCGGCGTGTTCGCCGGCGACTGGATCGCCCGGCACGGCACCGGCCTGCTCCAGATCACATTCTGGGTCAAGAACACCTCGCCGCTGCTGCCCGGCCAGTCCTACAACACGACCCGTACGGTCGCGTTCCAGATTTCCTATCTTCCGCCTGGTGCGCCCGTCTCGCAGTACCACACGTGGCAGAAACAGGATGTTGACGCCACCGTGCGTTTCACGGATCAGTGGCAGCAGGTTTCGTTCACTATCGACCCGACCTGGACGAAGGAGCAGGCCCAGGCGAACAACTGGTTCAACATCACCAGCGCGTACCAGATCCCCTGGACGGAGCTTCTGACGAAGGTGACGCGGATCCGGATCCTCCCCAGCGGCTCGCTGGTCGTTGGGGGAAGCGGCACCCCCACGCAGGAAAACGCCCCGCGCTGGGGTCTGGACGACTTCAGCGTCGCTCCGGTGCCGCTGGGCGTGGTTGCGCCCGCCGAGCCGGTGTCCGATCCGATCGTGACCGACGAGCCACAATCCTCGCCGCCGGACGAGGGCGAGCCAGAATCGCCTGCATTGCCGACGCCCGAGGACCCGGTGCCGGCATCGCCCCCGGATGAGGTGGAGGAGTCTGAACCGGTGGCCTCAGATCCCGTCGTTCCTGATGGGACCGGCGATAGCGACGACCCGTCTTCGCCGACGCCGCCAACGGACCCGGCCCAAGAACCGGCACCGACCACGCCTGTCGAGGAAGACCCGCCAGCGACGCAGCCAGAGCCAGAGCCTGAGCCCGAGCCGGCGCCGGCACCCACGCCCG
Organism: uncultured Phycisphaeraceae bacterium; assembly: GCA_964518335.1. Lineage (GTDB taxonomy): Bacteria > Planctomycetota > Phycisphaerae > Phycisphaerales > Phycisphaeraceae > CAZFDT01. Next base: position 43,735 of record CAZFDT010000016.1, on the reverse strand, counting down.
CCCCTGACAAGCAGCCGCCGGGCCAGTCCAAGGACAAGAAGCAACCCAAGGGCAAGTCCACCACCAGCACCAGTGTCGTCATTCTGACCCAGCCCGACGAACGCGATTCCACAGTCGTGGTCATGGACCCGACCGCTTCCAGCGTCGAAAACTCAACAACGACAGCGGTCGCAGAGGAACAAGACGATCCCACACTGATCCGGGAATGGGACGATGACGCCGGCCAGACCGTCGATCTGCTGACCATGGTCGAACCGCAGATCGCAGTCGCGGTGGAAGTCGTGCCTGTGAAAAAGATCAAGCGTGTCAAGCGGAACAAGAAGTGAGGCGGAGAAGAAGCAACATGCGCAATACGAACATGCTGCACATGCGAGGAGTAGGGCGACACCTGGCCGCGGCTCTGGCGGCGACGCTCATGATGGCAGTATCGGTCACGGCGGCGCCGATGATCGATGTGGGCCATCACTTCCTGCAGCCCAACCAGGCCGGGCAGGCGATCGATCTGTACGTCACCGGCGGCGACATGGTCTCGGGCCTGAACCTTTGGGTGCAGGTGGGTGACGGCGGACCGGAACGGACGCTCCTGGGGCTGGACCCTGGCACGGCAGGCCCACACATCACGTCGATCGACATCAAGACAGGCACGATCTTCGCCGGGGTGACCGACGAACCGGTGAACAACCAGGTGATCCCCCAGCTTGGCGACGTCTCGCTGGCGCTACTCGGGGCAGTCCCGTCCGTGGCGGCAAACGGCCGGCTGGCGACGGTGTACTTCGACACCACCGGTTGGACGTCGGGCACCTGGGACCTATCCCTGACCAATATCCTGGACCTGGGGTTGGACAGTGATTTCGCGGGCATCTCGGCACTGATCACCAACGGCAGCATTGAGATCCTGCTGTCGGCCATTGCCGGCGACTTCAACGGCGACGGCATCGTTGACGCCGACGATCTGGATCTGGTGCTGGGCTATTGGGGTCAGTCATCGGTCCCCGCCAGTTGGGTGAACTACATCCCCGACGGCATCGTCGCCGCCGACGAACTTGACGCCGTGTTGGGCAACTGGGGCAACACCAGTGACCCCATGGTCTACATGCCCGCGATGATGCAGACCGCCGGCCTGAGCGAGAGCCAGATCACGAGCATGATCGTCCCGGAGCCTGCCACAGGCATATTGCTGCTTGCCGCAGGGGCGCTGATGATGCCCCGCCGACGCGCCGTCGCCCCGCGGTGGTGACGTTATTGGACCGTCATTCCAACTGGTCGGCTATTGCAGTCCAGACGCATGTCGTTCACAATAGCCGAGATAGGATTTCCCGGATCTCGTCGCAGGACTCGCGGAGTGGAGCATGTCAGTCGTAGACACTGTCGCTTGCGGTATGGCCGAGAGGCGGGAGCACTGGCGACCTGGGCTTGCCATCCTGGTGGTGTTGATCGCGGGTGCCGCCCCGGCAGCAAGGGTCTGGGGTTGCGAGGCATGTCTGGCCAATCCCTTTGCGGGTGACGGCCAGACATACGACCTTGAAGGGCTGGACCCGACGAGCGACGACGAGCTTGCCCCGGCATTTCGCCTCGATAGCCGATGGTCGGTCACCGCCACCGACAAACCAAACACCGGCGCCCGCGGCACGCCAGTCACCCTCACGTGGGGCCTGGTGACCGATGGCAACAGCCTTCCCACTGGAGTAGGTGAGCCCAGCAGCCCCAGTAATCTGATCGCCTTTCTCGATAGTGTGCGCGGCAGCGGGCCCGGCGGAACCGACCTGACGCAGCGGCCATGGTTCGGACTCTTCCAGCAGTCGTTCAACCGTTGGAGCGAGCTTTCCGGTCTGACCTTCATACATGAGCCGGCAGACGATGGGAGAACCATCAGCAGTGGAAATGTCGGCGTGCTGGGCACCCGTGCCGACATCCGCATTGGTGGGCACTCGATCGACGGCGCGTCAAACATCCTGGCCTACAACTACTACCCCAACTACGGGGACATGGTGATCGATACCGATGAGAGTTCGTTGTGGAGCAGCACGTCGAACAACAGCCGCGCCGTACGCAACATCCTGATGCATGAACTGGGCCACGGCCTGGGTATCCGGCACATGGAGTCGAGCAACGCCAACTTCCTGATGGAGCCGTTTCTCTCGACCTCCTTCGACGGGCCGCAGTTCGACGACATTCTGGCCGTCCAGCGTTACTACGGTGATCGTTTAGAGGCTGGCGGCGGCAACGACACACTCGCCACTCCCACGTATGCGCAGGCGTTCACCCAGAGTAGTTCCTGGGCCGTGGGAATCCATGCCAGCAACACCACGGTCGTGACACCAACGCAGTGGGACTTTGTGAGCATCGATGGGCTGTCGGACATTGACGTTTATCAGTTCACGGTGACGGCGCCGACCAGCTTCGACGCTGTGTTGACACCGGTGGGCCCGACCTACAACGAGGGCGCCCAAGGTGGCACCCAGAGCCCGCTGAACACCGCGGCGCTCAACGATCTGATCCTGGAGATTCTTGCCGCCGACGGGTCGGTCCTGTCCTACCACAACAGCTACGGCCTGGGGTATGCCGAGTCGGTCCTCGGCCTGAGTCTGGGACCGGGCGATTACTTCGCTCGAGTCAGCGGAACGAATGACAACATTCAGATGTACCAATTGTCGCTGATCGCCTCGATCCTCGCGGCTATCGCCGGTGACTTCAACGGCGACGGCGTCGTCAACGCCGACGACCTGGACCTGGTGCTGGGCTACTGGGGCAGTGACATCGTGCCCGACCAGTGGGTGAACTTCATCCCCAGCGGCATTGTCTCCGCCAATGAACTCGACGCGGTTCTGGGCAACTGGGGCAACACCGCTGACGCCATGGCCCAGGTGGCGTCGATCACGGCGACGACCGGCCTGAGCGAAACGCAGGTCGTGAGCATGATCGTTCCCGAGCCTACGACTGTAACGTTGCTGGCAGGCAGTAGCGTGATCGTCTTCCTTCGTCGCCGGGTGGTTGCCCGCGTCTGAGATCGCCTGGGCGACGCCCCACAGCTGAGCACACCCCCGCAACTGCGCCATCCCGCAGTTACCCACGTAGTGGTCGTTTGACAGTCTCATTATTGATATATATCATATTAACGTGGTGGTGGCTCCCTGCTTATTCCTCCGCACCATCGGGAGAAGTGCCATGAATCTGCTTTCAAACGCCCTCAGCCTGATCGCCGACCGCCGCCTTCTGGGCATGTGCCTGCTCCTGGTCGCGGCGACGGCATGGCCGGGCCGGGTCTCCGCCGACGCCGTTGCCGACGACGACATCGTGCTCTACGTGCCATTCGAGGGGGAACTGGCTGACATGGGCCCCAACCGTTTGGTCATTCGCGGCCCGTATGATCGCCAGGTCGAAGTCGAATTCGGTCCAGGCATCGAGGGACAGGCGGTGCGACTATCCGGTGAGAACTCGGGGCTGGGCACACGCCCCACGCCGGCTTTGCTGCCGGGCATGGGCAGCCTGACCATGACGTGCTGGATCAAGCCCGATGCGGCCCTGGTCGGCCGGGAAGCCACGGTCATGAGCTCGCCCATGCTCTACGACCTGACGCTGCTCAAGGACGGACGGCTGCGGGCGCACTTCGCTGTTGAGTGGAACCAGCGCGTTGCAGTGGTGAGCAAGGACCTTGGCAACGCGGTATTCAACGGTAACTGGCATCAGGTTGCCGCAGTTCGCGACATGAAGCGGAATGGCGAGATGCGCATTTATCTGGATGGTCAGGACGTGACCGCCGAGCCGCGCTACATGCCGCACGCCATCGAGAACGACGCCGGTGCCGCGGGGCTGATGATCGGAGCCTGGGCGAACTGGCAGTTGGCGTCCTTTGCGGGCATGATCGATGAGGTGCGGGTGTACCGGAGCGTCCCGGAGGCCTATCGCGCCGCGACCGATGCGCCTCCACCGCCGCCGATGCCGGTGGCGCCGCTCGATCCGCTGGCCGGCGTATCGCCGCAGGCCGCCCAATCGCAGGCGGCGGTGACGCTGGCGCCGCAGACGACGCGGATCGTGCTGCCGGCGCTGGGCGCCTTCGGCCAGGAACGCGACGCGGCCGCACTCCTGTCGAAGTATCTACGCCGGGCCTACCAGACCGACACCGGCTTCGAAGTGATCACTTACCAGCAGTACGAGCAGTTGAGCCCCGACGAGAGGGACCGTGGATTTGCATTGGCGATCGGCCGCACACCGATGCTGCAGCCCGACGAGACGCAGGGTCTCTACTACCAAGGCTACATTCTCCGTCGCAAGGGCAACGCGCTGGTGATCGCCGGCGCCTCACCCCGGGCCACGTATTGGGCGGCGGCACGATTCCTCGACGAGTTCGCTGGTGTTCGCTTCTATCTTCCTGATGATCGGTTCGTGAGCGTGGGATCAGCGCCGCTGGTGATCCAAGGCGTGGATATCGTCAGCGAACCCAGTGTCCGCGGCGTCAACATGACTGGCATGCACGCGCCCAAGTCATCCTTCGCCTGGGACCGGGTGAATCCGGCCATTCGGCGGCTCGGCGGCCACCAGCACAATCTCGGCCAGGTCTTTCCCCCAGGCCGCTACTTCGAGTCTCACCCGCAGATCTACCCCATGCGCGATGGCAAGCGCTTCAATCCCCTTCAAGACTCGGGTATGTGGCAAATCTGCTTCAGTGAGCCGACGGCGGTGGACGTGGCCTTGCAGAGCGCCCGCGAGTATTTCGTGCAGTTCCCTGATGCGCCCTACTTTGCCGTGGGCATCGACGACACTAACACCTTCTGCGACTGCGAGCGTTGCACACAGGCCATGGCCGCTCACGCTATCGAGGGCGATGCCAACAGTGGTCTGACCTACATTCACTGGAAGTTTGTCGATGACCTGGCCCGTCGCCTGGCACCAGAGTTTCCGGAGAAGCGTGTGGCCGCGCTGGCATACAGTCGGGTGCGCAAGCCCCCGCCGTTCAAGCTGCATCCAAACGTCGTGGCGTGGCAAGTCTGGGAAATGAACAAGGTGCTGATGGACGGCATCTACCGTCCCAACGGCGATGTGGAACAGTGGACCAGGGCTGTCAATCACGTCGCCCATCACGATTGGGCTCACGGACGCGACTTCTACATACCCATGTACTATCCAGGGTTGGTGCATCTGAGCTACTCGAAGCAAGAGCAACTCGGTGCGCCGATCGAGTTCAGTCACATCGAGGCATACCCCAACTGGGGGCTGACCGGCCCATTCCTCTGGATGTACCAGCGAATTCTCTGGGACGGGCCCGCCAAGACCGATGTGCAGGCGATGACCAACCAGTTCTGCAAGGACATGTTCGGCTCGGCGGCGCCGCCGATGGTTCGGTACTGGAACGGTCTGGAGCAGCTTTGGATCGAACTCAACGGAATCCCCGGGGAGATGGAGCCGGTCGTAGAGCGCAAGGAGCGGCGATGGCAGACGCAGTTCAACACCACCCCGGCTCAACGGGAAAAAATTGGCTCGCTACGCAAGGACCTCGACGAGGCGATGGCCGCGACCGAGGATCCACTGGTGCGCGAACGGCTCGCGTACTTCTCGGAGTCGTTCAAGCTTTCTGAATTGCTGTTCGGCGCTACAGCCGCAGACGCCATTTCCCCCGAGCAGGTCCAGGCGATTCGTGATCATGCTCGCATGTTGCTCGAACGCTACCCGCACGCATTGCACCCATCCAACGTTGATGCGGCTCAGACACGGCTTAATGAGGCACTGACGGCGTTGGATCGCGCTAAGGCCAAGGCCAAATGAGTCGGGTGAGCAGACTGCCCCGACATGACTCGAGTGAAGGAACCCACCTATGCTCTGGCAGACGCATGCGTATCTGATGATCGATTCAGCCATCGTGGCCGAGGAATCCAACACCTCGATGGTTCGCGAGCAAGCGTACAAGCATCCCGACCCGATCATGCGCCTCGATGATGTGGCACTGACGCTGGGGGGGCGCGTTGGCAGCTTCGGATATCACTTTGTCGTCCGCGAGGGGGGAACGTTTCGCATGTGGTATCAGGTGCGGGGCGTGCGCGAAGCCATAGGCATCCCCGAGCCGATTTGCGAAAACGCCGTGGCCAGCAGCAAGTCGGAAAACTATGACAAAGGCTCGTTCATGGCCTATGCCGAGAGCGACGACGGCATCCACTTCCACCCGGTCAGGGTAGGCGCCGTCGAACTGGACGGCTCACGCGACAACAATCTAGTCCGCTTTGATCTGGGCGGCGAAGGCCAGGTGCGCCAATGCGGCTTTCTTCACGATCCGCTCGATCAGGAATGGCCCTTCAAGTGCCTCTACAACCGGCCCGCCAGAGGCAGCGAGTTGGAGACGGGCGCTTTGGCCAAGTACCCCGACCTGGCCAAACGAGATTGGTGGGTCGTCTGGGGCATCGGCCGCAGCAAGGATGGCTTCAACTGGCAGGCCCCCCGGCACAAGCATACGCTCGTCGCCGCCAACCCCGAGCATGCCCGCCTATTCCGTTCGCTCGATGGCGGGCTGGTGATGGCGGACCAGATGATGAGCACAATCTCCGACTGGCAGTACCGCAATGTCAAAGGCTGGATCACCTACGACCAGGAAACCGCCCACCGCATTCCCGACCACCTCTTCCGCATGCCTGAGCACATGGTCCGATGCTACAGCCACTTCACCGGCCCCAACTGGGCCGATGGCACGCCATGGGTTCAGCCTCACATCGGGCTGGTCGTCGGACGCAAAGGACCCACACTCGTAGCCCTCAACGGCTATCTCTACGGCTGCGCCGGTCGCGAGCCGGGCGCCGAGACGTACGCTCAGGTCGCCGACATCGGCCTTTCGGTCAGTAACGGACTGCGCTTCTTCGAGGTCTGGCCCTTCCGACCATTCATCACGCGTGGTGAACGCGACGCATGGAACTACGGCATGGTCGCGCAGAACGTCATGATCGAAGATGATGAGCGCACGCTTTTCTATATCACCGGCGGCGACGTCGGGAACCTTTCGAGCACCTACCTGCCGGGCCTGGCGTGGATCCCGCGCGATCGCTTCGGGTATCGCATCCTCCGAGGCTACCGCGACACCCACGGCGGCCCCCGCGAAGGCCGCATCACGCTCAAACCCGCCGTCCTGCCCGACAAGCCTGCCATGGCGGTCAACTGCAGCAACGTCACCGACATGCGCGCCATCACCCTCGAACTAGCCGACGAGTCGGGCAATGCCATTCCCGGCTACTCGTTCGACGACTGCCAGCCGGTTGTCCGTGACGGCCTCAAGCAGCCCGTGGTCTGGAAGGGCGGCAAGACGGCAGCCGAACTGAGCGGGCGTACGGTCCAGATGCGCGCCAGGCTCTTCAGCTCCGACTGCGGCGCCGTCTACCACGGTTCGCCGCGGCTGTACGCGATCTACACGGCGTAGGAATCACCGCCAGTCGAAAACCACTGAGAGTTGCTCGCCGCGCTGGTGCAGGAGGTCCTCGTAGGCCGTTTGTGCTTCTGCCGGCGGAACCACTCGATACAGGCCCTCCACGCTCACGCGCTTCTCAGCCAGCCACTGCAATGCTCCCGCGGCGTTGCCGAAAAGACTGCCCACGGTGAAATCTCGCGCCTGCCTGGGCAGTTCCCACTCCCATCCGCTCCGCAGCACGACGTAGCGATGGAAGACGGCGTGCAACACGTCGAACGCCGTGGCCTCTGATCGCTTGTTCCAGGGCACGCCCACCAGCACAACTTCGCCTCTTTTCCGGACGACCCGACAGGCGTCCACCACGGCCTGTTCGTGACCCGAGCAATCAATGGCAAGCGCCACCTGATTGACAAGGTCCTCCTGGCCCGCGACGCTCACGCGGGTGTCCGCGATGCTGATCGCGGCGAGCCGCCGCCTTGTCTCGGCGGGGTCCACGCCGGTCACGCGGTAGCCCGCCGCATGGAAAATCTGCGCGGCCAGGTTCCCGATCACGCCCAGGCCAAGAACCAGAACCCAATCCGGCGGGCGCGCCGTTGTCGTGGTCAATGTGCTCCACGACACCACCATCAGTCGTGCGAATACGGCAACTTCAGGCGCTAGCGATTCGGGCAGCAGTACCGCCTCGCTGGCGCGACACCGCTGCCAACTCTTGTGATTGCCGTAGCAGAACACGCGCTGGCCCGGTGCAAACTGCTTGACCTCTGCGCCTATCGCATCTACCTCAAAAACCGCAGCATAACCCCCGACCAGAGGCTTGTCCTGCGGCCTATCGAAGTTGGCGTTGAGCTCGGTGCCAGGGCTGATCAGCGTACTCAGCGTCCGGCCCGCGATCTCATCGTCGGCAAGCGGCGAATCATTCACCGGCCAGTCAATGACCTCTGCGCGGCGGAGGCCCGTGATGGCAACCGCCTTGCATGCAGATGGGGTGGTAACACCGCTCATTGAAAACGCACTCCTGCATCGCACGCGACCTGTCTTAAGTGCGCGGCGGCCATCGCGTACTCCTCGGGGGTCTTGAGGTGTTCAAGCATCACCGGGGTGTCCACGTTCAGGCGGGAGGCTTCCGTCAGAAATACTGCATAATTCAGCAGTCCCGTCCCCGGCCGGCACTCATCCAGGTGCAGAGTCAGGTGCTGGCTGAAGCTGATGTCCTTGGCGTGGCACGAGCGGATGTAAGGCCCCAGCTTCTCGAAACACTCGCGGAGGAAACCGGCGGTGTCGTACGCCCGCGCGGGGCAGTTAATCATGTTGACAGGGTCAAGGTGGACGGCGAAGGCCTTGCGATCGATGGCCCTGATCAGCGCCAGGTAACTGTCCGGCGAGTCGGGAAAAATCCACGGCATCGTTTCGAGCGTGTAAAAGGTGCGCGTGGGCTTGACCGTGTCGATGATGTGCCGGACCGTCTCCACGATCAAGTCGAATGTCTGGCTCGACAGGTTGTCGGGGTGCGGGCCATCCCAGCGCGGGCCGCGCGAGCCGGCGATGTTGACGCAGGCGCGAGCGCCCAGCCGCTCCGCAAGGGCGAGACGATCGCAGCAGGTGCGCAGTGCCTTGCGGCGTTCGTCCTCATCGAGGCTGATGGGGTTGCTCCACGCGCCCACCTCGGCGATGAGCAAACCGGCGTCACGGGCCGCGCGCGCGTAGGCGTCGGCACCGACATCGTCGAGGTCGGCACCCGGCCCGTACGCAGCGGAGTACCCAAGCGCGCGGTATGCCGCGGCCCACTCTCCCGGATCAGCCGTTTTCAGAAAAACAGGACCACCTAATCGCACGATGTCACTCCTTCGGTGCGAGCCTGATCCTCGCGCTCCCTTGAGCAGCGAGCAGCCATCTTTGCCGCTTCAATCTTAACGAACGCCGATGTGGACGGCCTCGCGGCGATGTCATCCGCCAGGTGGCAGCGCACGAACCGGCCCGGCTCCATCTCTCTGAGTTGCGGCGTCTGGCTGCGGCAACGATCCACGCAGTGCGGGCATCGCGGGTGGAAGGCGCACCCCGGCGGCGGGTTGGAAGGCTCGGCCGGCTGGCCCTGCACGATCGACCGCGCCGGGCGGATGGAAGGATCGGGAACCGGGGCCGCCGCCAGCAGCATCCGTGTGTAGGGGTGAAAGGGACGAGCGAACAGTGCATCGACCGGGGCTAGCTCGACAAGCCGGCCCAAGTACATCACCGCCACGCGATCGGAGATGTAACGGACCACGCTTAGGTCGTGAGCGATAAAGAGATACGTCAGCCCAAGCTGGCGCTGCAATTGCTGAAGCAGGTTGATCACCTGGGCCTGCACCGAGACATCCAGCGCCGACACCGGCTCGTCGGCGATGATCAGTCGCGGCTGCAGGGCGAGGGCTCGCGCGATGCCGATGCGCTGGCGCTGGCCACCGCTGAAAGCGTGGGGATAGCGAAGCATATGTTCGGGACGCAGGCCAACCTGTTCGAGCAGCTCGCGGACCCGCTGGTGCCGGGCGGTGCGGCTGTGTCCACGGTGGACCAGAAGCGGCTCGGCGACGATGTCAAGCACTGTCATCCGAGGATTCAGCGACGAATAGGGATCCTGGAAAACCATCTGCATGTGACGGCGCAGTTCTTTGAGCGTGCGCTTGCCAGCCGCAATCACATCGTGCTCAACACCGTCGTGGCGGAATAGGACCTGCCCACCCGTGGGGGCCACGGCGCGAAGAATGCTTCGGCCTACAGTCGTTTTCCCCGAACCACTCTCGCCGACAAGACTCAGGCACTCGCCGGGATATACGTCAAAGCTCACGTCATCGACTGCTTTGACCTGACCCACCACGCGCGAGAAGAACCCCGCGCGGATCGGGAACCACGTCCGCAGGTTGCGCACCTGGAGAATGGGTTTCGCCGGCGGCGGTGTTGAACCATGAGGTGTGTCAGTCATGGTCGGCTCCCTCGCCCTGCGACAGAGCCTGGCGCTGGCGCACCAGACATGCGGTCAAGTGGCCGCGACGCACCTCGCGCAGGTCTGGGGCCGGCGACTGATCGCATATGCCCGGTTCTGCCAGCTTGCACCGAGGATGAAAGGAACATCCCGGTATACGCGCAAACGCGTCGGGCACTGAACCGGAGATCACCTTCAGCGGCACGGTGCGGTCGGCGTAGCGGCCTGGAATCGACTCGAGCAGCGCCTGCGTATACGGGTGCTGGGACGATTGCAACACGTCATACACCGAGCCCCACTCCACGATCCGCCCCATGTACATCACCGCGACCAGATCGGCCATCTCCGCCACCACGCCCAGATCGTGGGTGATCAGCAGCACCGACATACCTAGTTCCGATTGCAGGTCGCGGATCAGATCCAGAATCTGCGCTTGAATCGTGACGTCCAGGGCCGTGGTGGGTTCGTCCGCGATTAACAGCCGCGGCTGACAGGACAGGGCCATGGCGATCATCGCACGCTGCCTAAGTCCACCGCTGAGCTGATGCGGGTAGGTGTCGTAGCGGTGCGCGGCATCGGGGAAGCCAACGCGCTGCATCATCTCGATGGTGTGACGGCGCGCGTGGGCGCGGGACACGTCGGCGTGCAGGCGGACAGCCTCGGCGATTTGGCTGCCCACGGTGTGGACCGGGCTGAGCGAAGACATCGGCTCCTGGAAGATCATCGCGATCTCCTTGCCGCGAATCTTGCGGATGGCCATGCCGTCGGCTGGCAGCGCGGCCAGGTCGATGATCGTGCCATCGCGGTGCAGGAGGATGCGGCCGCGCACGATTCGTCCCGGCGCGGTCAGCAGACGAAGGATCGAAAAAGCCATGACGCTCTTGCCGCAGCCACTCTCGCCCACGACGCAGACTGTGCGCCCGGCTGGAATGCGCATGTTCACGCCGCTGACGGCGCGCACCACGCCCGCATCCAACTCGAAATAGGTATGTAGATCCTGCAACTCGACCAGCGGTAAGCTGGTCTTGTCCGCGGCGTCGGGTTGAGCGGTGATAGTCGGCGTCATGTGAAACGCTCAGCGGACATACGGATCAGCGGCATCGCGCAGACCATCGCCCAGGAAGTTGAACGCCAGCACCGTCACGATCACAAACAGCACCGGCGTGAGCAGCCAGGGATACATGGCCACTGCCTGAACATTCTGCGCGTCCTTGAGCAGAACGCCCCAACTGTTCACCGGCGGGCGAAGTCCCAGACCCAGAAAGCTCAATGCCGTCTCGCCCAAAATCATCGAGGGCACGGCCAGCGTCAGCGACACCACAATGTGGCTCATAAACGACGGGAGCAGATGGCGGTACATGATCCGCCACTCGCTGGCGCCGCAGAGTCGGGCGGCAGTGGCGAAGTCCTCCTCACGCAGCGACAAGAGCTTGCCGCGCACCTGTCGCGCCAGGCCGGTCCAGCCGATCAGCGATAGCACCACGGTGATGCCGAAGTACAACCGCAGCGGCGACCAGTGCGTGGGCAGCGCCGCAGCCAGGCCCATCCACAACGGGATCGTAGGAAACGAGCGGAGGATCTCGATCAGACGTTGAATGAGATTGTCGATCCAGCCGCCGTAGTAGCCCGACACCGCGCCGATGATGAGTCCCAGCACGAAGCTGGCGCCCACGCCCACCAGGCCGATCGTCAGTGAGATGCGGGCGCCATGAATGATGCGCGAGAGGATGTCTCGGCCCAGAGCGTCGGTGCCCAGCAGATGGAGAGTGCCTCCCTCGTCCACGCCGATCAGCCGAGTGTGAAATGTGAACAACCCCCAGAAGCGGTACGCCGGTCCGCGAACAAACAAGCGAACCGGATACATGCGATCGCGATCGACCTCGTACACGACCTGTCGGGTGTGAGGATGTCGCGCCGCGTTGAGGCCGAACACGAACGGCCGCAGCCGCAGACCCTGATCGGACATGAACGTCAATCGCTGGGGCGGAGCGTAGGAGAAATCCACGTGCCGCTGATGGGGCGAGTAGGGAGCAATGACGTCGGCAAAGGCGGCAACCAGATACAACACGACGAGCACCGCCAGGGACCATGTCGCCAGCTTGTGTTTGCGGAACTTCCACCACATCAACTGCCACTGCGAAGCCGTGTGCAGGCGATCGGCCTTGGTAGATGGAGGCGGCGCGTCGGAGGACAGGGGCGGCTGCGCCGCACCCGTTCCGCGATACTTCCGGGGGTCGGCCGCGGTCACTGGCTGCGCCCTCCATAACGGATTCGCGGGTCCAGCCATAGCAGCAACAGGTCTGAGATCAGCGTGCCGATCACCGTCAGAACGCTGAGCATCATGATCAGGCTGCCCGCCAGGTACATGTCCTGGTTGAGCAGGGCGTTGAGCAGGTTCGGGCCGACCATCGGCAGCGTGAGCACGACGGCGACAATGACCGAGCCGGACACGATGCCCGGCAGAAGCCAGCCGATCGTGCTGACAAAGGGATTGAGGGCCACGCGCACGGGGTACTTGAGCAGTAGCACCGTTGGGTGTACGCCCTTGGCGCGTGCGGTGGTGACATACTGCTTGGAGAGTTCATCCAGCAGATTCCCGCGCATCACACGGATCATGCCTGCGGTTCCCGATGTGCCGATGACGATGACGGGGATCCACAGGTGGGCCAGGAGGTTGATGAACTTGGCCATGGACCACGGCGCGTTCTGGTACTGGGGGCTGAAGAGTCCGCCCGGGCTGACTCCCAGCACCTTGTAGCCGAGGTACATGAACACCAGGGCCAGCAGGAAGTTGGGCGTGGCCAAACCGATGAATCCGATGAACGTGAAGATGTAGTCGCCCAGCGAATACTTGCGGACGGCCGAGTAGATGCCCACGGGAATGGCGATCCCCCAGGTGAACTGCAGCGTGACAATGGACACGATCACCGTCAGCAGCAGCGGTTGCGAGATCACCTGCCAGACGGGGCGGTTGTGCTCGAACGACATGCCCATGTTTCCCTGCAGGAGGCCGGGCGTCTTCCAGTCGAAGAACCAGTAGAACCCCATCCACTTGAGGTATTGCGTGACCGCAGGCTCGTCCAGGTTGTAGCGTTGGCGCAGGGCCTGCGCTTGTTCCATCGAGATCGGCTCACCCGACGCCTGCAGCGCCGAGACGTACGACGTGAGGTAATCCCCCGGCGGAAGCTGGATGATGACAAACGACAGGATCGAGATGATCAGCAGCGTCGGTCCCATCCACAACAGGCGATTGATGATCAGCGACCACATGAAGGTTCGTGCTCCGCTTCAGTTGTCCGCCTGCCACGCGAAACACTCGGGGGCGATGTTGGCGGGGCTGTCGGGCGCCCCCGCCGCACCCCGCGCGACGTTGCGAAATCGCTCGTGAACCAGCGAGAATCCCCCCGTATCCGCCAGCGTGCCGATGATCCACAGGTGCTCGTGGTTGAGTTCGAGGATCCTGCGGAACAGCGCCGCCTGCTGGGCCGGGTCCGTGGTGCGACGGATCTGAACCAGAAGCTGCTGCGCCTCCTGGATCGGCGGCGGCGGCTCTTCGCCGCGCTGTCCATGTGTGGCAAACCACCGCCCCCACTGCACCGCATAAATGGATTCCTCGTGAATGGGCACGTACCAGATCGGGTCCAACAGTGGGTTGCCCGCGCCACCCCACGTGCCGCAGTCGATCAAGCCGCTGCGGCGACGCTGCTCGTAGAGCGAGCGAGCCTGTACCTTCACCTGCGCGTCGATCCCCACCGCTCGCCAGTACTCGGCGATGAGTTCCATCACCTGCGGGTTGAAGAACACATCGGTCATCTCGATCTGGATGAAGACGGGCTGGCCGTCGCTGCGCAGCCGCCGCCCTCGCGCATCGCGCCGCGTCAGGCCGACCTCATCCAGCATGCGGTTGGCCAGATCGGGGTCGTAGGTGAGGTAGGCGTTGGCGAGCGGGGCGTAGTGGTAAGGTGAACCCTTCGGCGGGCAGAGTTGCTGCGGGCGAGCCTGACCCAGGAAACAGGCGCGGTTGATCTCGTCACGGTCGATCGCGTGGGACAAGGCCTTGCGGAAGCGGTCGTCCTGAATGATCGACCTCAGCACGGGATCGGGGTGGTTGAGGTTGAGGGCCAGTAGGTGGGTACCGTGGTTGTCGCTGCCCGACCCGCGTCGCACCTCGTAGTGGCCCTGCTCGCGGTGGCTGACGTACAGCGGCAGGCCGCCGCCGCCCAGGTGGCGGAACTGGTAGCCGAGCTGGCCGTTGATCAGTCGCATGCTGATGGCCGCGAAGTCCATGATGTGGAACTCGACCTGGTCGAGGTAAGGCAGTTGCCGGCCGTCGGGGTCCACCTTCCAGTAGTAGGGGTTGCGGTGAAAGAGCACCGGCTGGCCGCTGAAAGTGGCCGGCAGCCACGCCCAGATCCGCGGCAGTTCCGTGTTGCGCCATTCGCAGCGATCGAGAAACAACTGCGGCCACAACTCGAAACCCGCCCGCCGGGCACGCTGCGCCAAGGCGGTGGGCTCGGCCAGGTCGGCGTGAAACTGCTTGAGGTAATGCTCGGGGTAGCGCACCAGATCCAGGCCCGTCTGCGGCAGGTAGTAGAGCAGCAGGCCGTTGGGCTCGGCAAAGCGAAGTCGGAAGCTGTAGTCACCGATCACTTCGAGCTGGGCGCGCTGGCCTTCGCTGGTCCACCGCGCATCGACGATGGGCGTCAGCTCCCGGTTGCCCAGCACGTGGTCCCACGCAAAGCGCACGTCGCGAGTGGTCAGCGGTGCGCCATCACTCCATCGCACGCCTCGGCGCAGGTGGAACGTGAAGGTGCGGCCATCGTCGTCGATGGTCCAACTGTGGGCGAGATTCGGCCAGATGTCGTGGCCGCTCGGCGACCACCGCACCAGGCTCTCACGGCAGATGCGGTGCAGCATCTGAATGTCTACGTCCTGCGGCGAGGTACCATACGTCACCCACGTCCCACCATAAGGCCCGGTTTGTTCGGGCGGCACAATCACCGGCGGGTTGTCGGGCAGGCGGGCCGCAACCGGCGGGATCGATCCGGACGCCACGGCCTCATCCCACGTGGGGGACTGCATGAAACTGCGGGGTCGGTCGGCCGGCCACTCCTCGATCCCATGCGTCTGCTCTGGCGTTGCCGGCGCCAATCTCTCGTCAGCGGGCAGACTCGCCAGGTCCCACTTGCCCGCTCCCGTCAGTGCGAAGGTGAGATACCCGAGCCCCGTGGTCATCAGGACAAGACCCATCGTCACCACCGCGCCGAACTTCAGCAGTCGCAGGACGGTCAGCATGGTCTGCTCCGCGCACCTTCAGGCAACTGTTGCGACTTCCGAAGCCGTTTCGACTTTCTCCAGGCGGCCGGACAGTGCCGATCGAATGCCAGCGTCGGCGATGCGCAACGCCGCCAAGCCGTCCCGTACGTCCACCACCGGCGACAGTCGCTGACGACGCCGCGAGAGTATGCTGTCGATCTGCTGGCGGTAGAGATCATCCACCCGTGACGCGAGGGGGCCGAACGGAATCGTTTCGTATTGGTGTTCCTTACCGTGCGGATAGTGGCGAAACTCGCCGGTCATGAAGTCGTAGGACGCGATGCCCCGATCGCCGATAACCTCGAAGGTTCGCCGCTGCGGGAACTGCACGTAATCCATGTGGACGCTGACCACAGCGCCGCTGCTGAGAATCAGGGTGGATGCGATCACGTTCTGCGGCGGCCGCATCGCCATATTCCCCAGCGACGCTGTGACCGTGAACACCTCGCGTACGTCGCCGAAAATCCACCGGATGAAGTCAAACTCGTGCGAGTAGTCCACCAGCAGCGAGTAGGGCGTGTTGACGCGTTCGGGGCTGACGGCGTTGAGCAGCGTGATGTAGCTGCCGACCATCGCGCGTGCGGCGACGGGCGTGCCGATGACTCCGTCGCGAACCATCTGCTGGATATGCTGCAGCCCTGGCTCGAAACGCAGTTGGTAGCCGACGTGAACAAACTGGTTGGCCTCACGCGTCGCCTTCACGAGCGTCTCGGCGTCCACACGCCGGTCGGCCATGGGCTTTTCCACCATCAGGTCCGCGCCAGCTTTCAACGCCAGGAGGGCCAAGGGAACATGCAGGTGATTGGGCGTGCAGATAAAAACCAGATGAGGCTTGTCCGCCAGCGCTTGGGCCAACTGTGTGAATCGACCCGACGCAGGTCGCCGAAGCATCTGCTCAACTTGCTGCAGCCGATCAGTTGCCGCATCACACAGCCTCAGGTCCACGTCGTCTCGTTCGGACAAGAGCCTTGCGTGGCGACTGCCAATGGAACCGAGGCCAACCAGAAGGACGCTAGTGAGTTCGTCGTGCACGACGTTTCCTTCTACCGGCGAGTGCGTGAGCAGGGACTATTGCCGACCGCACCAGCCGTGTTTAGTATATATCATAAAGTAACCTTCTGAGAAGCCCACCATGATTCAGGACAACAATGTAATGCGGATGTTCGATCTGACGGGTAAAGTCTTTCTGGTTGCCGGCGGCGGGCGCCACTTGGGGTGGGACATGGCCCTGGCCTTGGCCGAGGCCGGCGCCGACGGGATGATCACCTCGCGGGATGCACAAAAGGCCCGACAAGCTGCTGATCGCCTCACCAGGAGTACGGGCCGCCGTGTGGTGGGCGAGGGCATGGATGCGACGGACCCGGCTTCGGTGGCTGCTGCAGTTGATGTCTGCAAACAGACCTATGGCCGGGTCGACATTCTGGTGAACAACGTGGGCGGGGGGGCTCTGGCCCGGCCGGATGAAGCCTCGGAGTTTGAGTTGCGAGACTTTGGCGACTGGGAGCGGCTGATCCGCCTGAATCTCTCGGCACCCTGGCTGGTAGCCCGGCATGTCGCGCCGCTTATGCAGCGTCAAGGCTCAGGCAGCATCATCTTCATCGCCAGCATTGCCGGGGTCATCGGGCGCGACCGACGGATGTATGGCCCCTCAATGAAACCCCAAACCATCGACTACGCAGCCGCCAAGGGCGGCGTCATTGCGCTGGCACGCGATCTGGCGGCGTACCTGGGGCCGTATCAGATTCGCGTCAACTCGATCTCGCCGGGCGGGTTCGCACGGGGCCAGCCCGAGGCCTTTATCAACGCCTACGCGGACAGGACCATGCTGCGGCGGATGGGCCGCGATGGTGTGGACCTCAAGGGTGCGGCTGTTTTCCTCGCAAGCGATGCGTCGGCCTACGTCACTGGCCATAACCTCGTGGTCGATGGCGGATTCTCCGCCTGGCAATAGCGAACACCGGCCCGCTTCGGCCTGCCTCGGGCGATCCCATTGGGCCAGACCCGACGCAGCCATTGACAAACCGGCCGGTCATGGGCCATAATGCGGCGAAGTCACTCGATATATATCAAAATCTCGCACCAGTTACGGAAAGGCGGGCGATGACCCTAGCGCGCAAATCCTGGATCGTGTCGTGTCAGTTGGCATGGACCCTTTTCTTTGGAGCTGCTTCTGTGTACGCCCAAGAACAACCCCACCAAGAACCGCTGGTGCTCAGCGGTGAGAACACCGTCATTGTGAACTGCGGCGAACAGCAGATACCCTCGCATCTTCAGTACTACCTGATGAAGTACGTGGCTCGGCACCCCGATGCGGCAGGATATCGCCCGGGTGAGAAGGTGGATCGATCTGCCGCGTCGATCTATCCGATCGTCGATCTGAGCCGGGCCAACACGATCGAAGACAACAAGCGGCGAATCTACATCGGCGACATTGGGCGGATTCCCGAGGGCCTGCTTGCACCGGCTCAGCGCGACAAGGTCGCCAAGGGCCGGCCGGGCAATATTCTCATCGCTCGTCAGGGCAACAGCATCATCCTGACGGACAACCGCGTGGACCCATGGTATTTCGCCGTGATGACCGCGTTCCTCGACCGCCTTGGCGGTGTCCGGATGTACATGCCCGCCGGAGCCGACGGCTTGGAGTGGGTCTCCCAGCCCGGTCAACCCACGATCACCGTCCCAGTCCACTACGAGCACTTCCAGGAACCGCGCTTTGCGCAGGTGATCTTCGCCGGCGCAGGACCCGACCACGTGATCGAGTGGCGCCGACTCAACGCCGCCCTCAACGACGGCGTCAATCTCAAGGCCGGCCACTACGTCGCGGGGTACTTCGAGCCTGACAAGTACTACGACCGCTATCCGCAGCTCTACCCGATGGACGCATCGGGTGAGCGGAAGAAGCCCGTCGGCGACGCATGGAACCCGTGCGTGGGCGCGGACCCGGACCTGGCCGCCGAGGTCGTCATGGAAGGCGTGCGCGAGAAGAAGCCCAAGCTGGTCAATCTGGGCATCATGGACACACCCTACGCGTGCAAGTGTCCCGCGTGCAAGGACGCCAACCCATCGAACGTCTGGTTCAACTTCCTCAACAAGGTCGCCCGCAAGTTACAGGTGGAGTTTCCTCACCTCAACATCGTCACGTTCCGCTACATCAACATCAACGTGCCCGACGACATGCCGATCGAGCCGAACATCGTGCTCACGGTCGTGACCAAGAGCTATCACGGCGTGACCGACCGCGGGGAGGGGCTCTACTGGGGACCGCGCTCGATCGCCCGGACGGGCGCCGGCTACACGCTTCACGACTGGAACTTCCAGGCTAATACGCCGCGCATCTACTCGCGGCAGTTGGCGTCGTTCTACCAGTGGGGGGCGGCCAACGGCATGCGGGGGATCTATATGGAATGGTCTCCGCAAGATGGCTGGTACCTGCACGGTGCCCACTACTGGATCAACGCCCAACTGCTCTCAGATCCCTATCAGGACACGGACCTGCTGTGGCGCCAGTATTGCCAGGACATGTTTGGCGACGGCTGGGAGCCGATGTACCGCTTCTACGACATGTTCGCGCAGAAGCACGTGGTGTCTGACCAATACTACGAGCGGGCCGACTGGCCGCGCTATGAGGCTGCAGGCTTCAGCCCGCAGGACCTGGCCCAGCAACGGGCGTGGCTGGACGATGCCGTCGCCCGGACGCGAGATGACGCGCTGATTCAGAAGCGACTCGACGCCGTCGCTCGTTACTTCGTCGCCCACGAGATGCTGGCCCGGGCTACCTTTGAGCCCTATCGCCTTTACTGGAACCACAGCGTGGTGAATAAGCGAGCGGACGTGAACAGCCAGGCCCTGGCGTTCTACGTCAACGACACCGCTCAGGCTGTCCTGGATTTCGACGAGTACTACAACAACACGCGGGTCGTTGCGCCTGATTCGAACGACTACGAGGATCAGTACGGCGGCGTTCGGTTTTCGTTTCGTGGGATGTATGGCAAGGGGTTGGGCGAGGTCTTTCGCGCCATCCGCGGCGAGGCCATGCAGAGCGTCAATGCTACAGAAGGGACAGTGGACAGCTTCAGGCAGTTCCAGCGCCGACTGGCCGAAAGCTTCCGCAGTCACTTGCCCGCGTCATACAACAAGCAGCGGGCCGACGACCTGGAGCGCTTGCTGACCACCAAGGCGCTGATTATTCCTCGGGTTGACACGATGCCCAAGATCGACGGCGATTTGTCTGACGCCATCTGGGAGCGCGGCGCGGTCCTCGATGGCTTCACGTTGGCGGATCTGTTCCTGCCCTCGGTGGAAGGCAACGAATCGATGGGTCGGATCATGCGGGTCGGCGATCACCTGCTGATCGGCTTGGAGTGTCGCCAGCCCAAAGGTATCTATGCGGTGACGCCACCGGATGCGGCCTCCGGCTCTCGCATCTGGCGGGAAGCCTGCATCGAGGTGTTCATCGAGCGAATTGCACCCGGCGAGGAGAAACGAGACTACGTTCAATATGTCGTCAATGCACTGGGTGGCTTCCGAGCGTTTCAGAAGGCCGATGGCAATCGCGAAAATACGATGGTCGTCTCGCGCATGAACGCTGAAGGCACGGCATACACATTGGAAATCGCACTGCCGCTGAAGGTCGACGGGCGTTATGACTACACGGATCAGAGAGTGGTCAACTTCAACCTGATTCACTACCCATACTGGGAGAAGAAGCAGAACTCTCGTGAGCGAATAGGCTGGGCGCCGGTGTTTTCCGGATCGGGGCATGAGCCAGCCTCGGTGACGCCAGTGTACATGGAGTGAGTGGCTCATTCCGACCTTTGCCGCCGCGTATCGTGCTGTCCATGAAGCTCGACCGCTGCGCCAGCGGCAACGCATGCTGCCATCCCGAAGGCGTGCGCCGACATCGATGATCTCATGGACGAGGAAACCCAACCATGCACAGGTTTCGACCCAGCAGAATCCTTCGTCGTCTTCGCGCCGGCGAACCGGCGTGCTGCGTGAAGATCAACTCCAGTGACGCCCAGATTGTCGAGATCGCCGCCATGTGCAGCGTGGACAGCGTCTGGGTTTGTCAGGAGCACGTGCCCAGCTCGATCGAATCCGTGACTCATCAGGTGCGTGCGGCAAAGCTGCACGATGTGGACGTGATCGTGCGCGTTTCGCGCGGCAGCTACAGCGACCTGATACGTCCACTGGAGGCTGACGCCGCGGCCATCATGGTGCCGCACGTCACGACCGGGGAGGAAGCCCGACAGATTGTGCGTCAAACCCGCTTCCACCCTGTGGGCCGACGCCCACTCGACGGCGGCGGCGCCGACGGAGGCTATTGCCACATCCCGCTTGCCGAATATGTTGCACAGGCCAACGAGCAACGCATGGTGATCGTACAGATTGAGGACCCCGAAGCCATGAATCAACTCGACGACATCGCCTCCGTCGAGGGGATCGACATGCTCTTTTTCGGACCGGGCGATTTCAGCCATGGACTGGGCGTGACAGGCCGATTCGATGATCCTCGCCTGCAGGAAGCACGACGACGCGTTGCGTCCACAGCGAGACGTTACGGTAAGTGGGCCGGTACCACCGGTGCCTTGGCCGACATCCCGCAGCACCTCGACGAAGGATATCACCTGCTCAATATCGGCTCGGACGTCGCAGCGCTAACCCAGGTCTTCAGCCGTGTGGCGGCAGCATTTGACCGCAGTCCGGACCAGGCACGTGGCATCTACAGCGGTGTCTGACACCGTGTGATGCCCACGATTTGGGACCGACGACCCGCAGTCCGAGGCGATGATCTCACGCACCGTGCGAGCCCGACGACACCCGGACACGCTGAGCGTCTGATACCTTGCGGTACCGCGATCCAGCCCGCGAGTGTCAGTGGTGCGCGCCCGCCATCGTCTGGTCATTCGTGCACGTGATGGAAGTGCAGCTCGGTTCACCAGGTGACAATGAACTCAACCGCAAGTGTGCTGGAAGCTTCGACTGTGTCGAATCGCACGTGTCTGAAATCCTGGTCTTGATGTTCGTTGCCGTAGGCCCAGACGACGTCAGTGTCGCCGAGCGTGCTGCGGAGCGGCACTTCCAGAGCATGCGCGGCAAGGCTCAATGCAGCATTGCCGTCGCGGACCTCATAGGTGTTGTCCGACAGCCGTGTGATGGTTCGTCGCGCATAGGTATGAAAGTGCCATGTGTAGCAGTGGGGCTCATTCGCCAGGACAGTGTCGCGCACCGTCATGCCATCGCCCCGCAGCACGAACTGGCGGTAATAGCGGATCAGGCCGGATTCGCGCGCGAAGGCGGGATCCAGCCGCATACGTACATAGCCGGTGGAACTGGACGCGTCGAAGGTCGCCATTTCGATATGCTCGCCGCGCGGGGTGATGCCAACTTGGCTCATCGGCGCGCCGGTGTCGCCCCAGGGACCCTGGCCATCCACCAGCAGTACGGCGCCAAGGTAAGAGTGCTGGCGATAGCCTCCCTCAGCAGTCATCAGCAGTGTCTGACCACCCACGCTCACCGCAAAGTGCCCTTCGAGGTGCGCGTCTTTGAGCCGATCGCACCGGCACGTGGTTCGGACCCAACTGGACATGGCCGGCGCGCCGTGGCACCGCAACGAGACATGGGCGTTGCTCCCGCGGGCGCGATAGTGGACCATTCCACTGTCGGGTCGGTAGTCGAACGGTTCGGGCTTGAGAGGTCCCGCAGGGACATCGTTGATGTGTGCCAGGGCATGGACTAGCGTCGCGGCTGCTCGCGGCGTCGGCGCCTCGCGTCGGTACCTTTCCAGCAAGATCTGCGACAGGCGAGCAGCGTGAACATCACCATGGCGCTCGGCCATGGCATTAAAGAACGCCCATCCTGAATGCAGTCCCTTTCGGTCACTGCGACTGCAGGCGACCAGCATCTCGCCAGTGGTTTCATCGAGACGATTGACGATAAATCGAATGATCTGGCCGAATACCGGGCGATCGAAGATGTCTTCCTGCCCCAGCGACAACAGCATATCGCGGTAGGGCACCAGGTCGTCGGCATACAACTGGATGACGTGGTAGGAACTGAATGGAATCGCGCCATCGTTGGGCATAGCCTCAAGCGTTCGGCGCATTCGTTGCATCACAAACTGCAGGTATCGTCTGGACGCGGGCACATCTTCGAGCGTGTTCGCGGCTGCTACGCCAAATCGTCCGATCGAACGGTAGCCGTGGTCCTGCAGGAGCGAGCCCCCCCAGAACTCGTCCCACAGCAGCATCTGGCGGAAGAACAATCGCATCTGACGGTCCATGCGATTTCGCAACTCGTCACGCAAGCCTGCTTTCTGTAGTGCGGCGTCCGCCCAGTGATACACAAAGGACAGCGACTCGAGGATGCTGGCGGCGCCCATGTCGCCATTGTGGCCATAGCCGTCCTCGTGTGGATTGCCCCAGTGCGCTTGATCCAGCACTCTCCGCACCGTTTGAACAAGGCAGTCACCGGCCTCGATGTCATCGCAGGCAAGCATGGCGAACGCCAGCAGGGGCAGATACTCAACATCGGGTTTGGCCTTGGCCCGCGCCACCGAAGCGTTCAGCGCCGACGCCCATGCTGGACTGGCGGCATCCATGCGCCGCTTCCAGCCGACCCAGACACGTTCGGCCGCCTGGTGGCGGGCATACCCGCAGGAAACGTCGTCGAGTGGACTGACCATGTCTTCGACCGCCGGGCCAAGCTCCACGTAAAGAGGCTCAACTTGGTCCGGCCGGTAGGGCGTGAGGATGATGTGCGTCGTGCCCGGCTGCTCGACCTCAAAGGCAAACTGGAGCGACAGCCGCTTCTGGTGGATTTCGCCTGTCGTCGGGCGCCCGCATGTCACAAGTCCCAGCTTCTCGCCGTTGATCTGCACCCACCAAGCCGGCCCCAGCGGCCGGGCTTGGTTGAAGTCGAAGTCCCACGGCCCGGTTCGCTGCCCCTTGTTCTTGAAATACACCATATCGAGCCAAAGGCGATCCCACGCAAAGTGCTGGCCATCCAGGACTGCACGCAGGCGGTGAATGCCGCCGGGGAGAGGGGCTTCGATTGACCACTGGCCATACGACGACACGACGAGGGGGAGCTTACCCAGCTTGCCGTAAGAGGTAATCAGGTGTGCCACTTGGGGATTTCCTTTGGTGCGGCCCGCGCCCGCTTGTAAAGGGTGGTATCGTTTTACCAGGTGCCAGATCAAGCATCACATCTTGACCTTTTCGGAATGATCTGTATGATATAGCTCAAACGGCGTGCCGTGCAAGGCCGTGTTTGTATATGGGGGGGGTGGGCGGAGAGCTTCGGTCCTGTTTCTCGAGGTACCCGATGAGTACAGTCAATGCTGCCACCGGTGCGTCGGCCGTTATTTGTCGCCATGCGGCCAATCCTATTCTGCAGGCTGCGGATGTCCCGTACCCGGCCACGCTGGTCTTCAACGCCGGCGTATGCAAGTGGAACGGCAAGTACATCATGATCTTTCGCAATGATTTTGGCGATGCAAGCGCCAAGCGCCTCGACGGCCACAACCTCGGCCTCGCCACAAGTCCTGACGGCACGAACTGGCATGTGGCTCCCAAACCGGTGTATGAGGCCGACGATCGGTCCCATCCGCTGTGGAACGCTTACGATCCTCGACTCACCGTGATCGAGAACCGGCTGTATCTGTGCTTTGCCACGGGCGGCCGGTGGGGAACCGCAGGCGGCGTGGCCGTCACCGACGATCTCGTGAACTGGGAAGTCCTCAGCATATCGGTGCCGGATAACCGCAACTTCACACTGTTCCCCCAGCGATTTGATGGCCGGCTGGTTCGTATGGAGCGGCCGTTTGCGGGATACCTGCGTCCGTCGGATCGCTTTGACATCTGGATGTCAGCATCACCCGACGGGCGCTACTGGGGTGATAGTCGGCTGGTGCTTGAGACCCTCGACTTCCCATGGGTGAACAACAAGATAGGCCCCGGCACCCCTCCGATTCTCACCGATCGGGGCTGGCTGACCATGATACACACCGTGGATGTCGATGATGCGCGACCCGGCGGCGGATGGAGCGGTGATTGGATCAAGCGCTACACCGCGGCCCTGGTGCTCTTGGATCGACACGACCCGTACAAGGTGATCGGGATCTCGCACGCCCCCGTGCTCGTGCCCGATGAGGCCTATCCCTGGGAAACAAGCGGGGGGTATCGTGACGGCACTGTTTTTCCCGGCGCCATGATTCTCGAAGACGATGGCGAAGTGAAGATCTACTACGGTTGCTCGGACACGGTGCAGTGCCTGGCCACCGCGCAAATCGATGATCTGCTGGCGCTCTGCAAGCCGTTCACTCCGCCCAATGTTTACATGCGAGGCGCGGGTCCGAACACGCCGCGTCACGTGCCGGCAAAGCGCGCCCGCGACCTCACACCGGTCATGACCGGCATCAAGCCGAGGTTGACAGCGAAACGCGCTTGGCCAGGGCTGACCAAGGCGCCGGCGAAAACGTGAACGACGTCGGCGATCACCACCGCATCACCGCGCGCCACCTATGCCATGGCGACGGCCGTCCAGCTTGTTTCGCGGCGACGCAGTGCGTCGGCGAGCTCGACGGGGCCGAAGCACGAGTCGAGATCGATGGGGAACGGCAGACCTCTGAGCACCGCATCGCAGAATGCGCGTGTCAGACCATAGAAGCCGCCCTGGACCACCAGACTCAAACCATCTGCTAACTGATCGGTCGTCATGCTGTCCGCCAAGCCGCCTTGGCGATAGTCCAGCAGACGGCCCGGATGAACCTGCACGTTCCAGATCGGAAGCTCCACCCAGATGGAGCGGTCACGGGCGTGAGCCGCAGCACGCTCAGTAACCGCGCCGGCCATGGGATTGAGTGTGATGCTGACTTGCACGCCGCTGACCGAGGTGCCGATCAGCCGCACAGAAGCTGCCGGCGCGCGGGCATCGCGGACGTCGCGATAGTCGATCTGCACCTGCGCCAGCGTGCTCCCGGTGAGAAATGCAGCGGCATCGATCGCGTGTATCGCTGTGGAAGCGAAGTCTGCATCAGCCCGGTTGTAGCGCACGAAATCGTAATGCACCTGGTGCAGTTGATTCGTAGTGATCAGCGGGTCAAGTCGCCGGCGCATCTCATTCAGCAGCGGCGTCATGCGACGGTTCATCGCCACCATCGCCGAGCGCGGGCCTGCTGCGCGCCGGATGCACTCAAGCTCTTGGCGGTTGAGCCCGGGGGGCTTTTCGATCATGAGCGGCTGGCCATGGCTCAGTATGTCGCAGCTCAACTCGCAGGTACGCTCGGGTGGGCACGCGAGCACGACCGCGTCGGGCTTCTCGTGATCCATCATCTGGTGGAGACTGGTGTAGGCGCGGGCGAAGCCGAACCTCTGGCGATAGGCTTCCGCCGCGCTCTGGCGAAGATCGCAGCAGCCGGCAAGTTCAATGTGTGACGACTCGCCGGCACAGCGCTGCTGCGACGGACCATGGACCAAGGTGGCGTGTCGTCCGCATCCCACCATACACAGGCGCATGGGCACCTCGTTGACTACGGAAAGACTCTGTACGATTCAGGCGGTCGGCCGACGATCAGGAAATACGCTGTGCCAATGATCACCCAGCCGATGGCCGCCAACACCTCACCGCTGATAATACCGACCATCAGCGGAAGCACTCTCCGATAAGTCGATGCACCGCCGAATCGTACGATGGAGAACTTGATCAGCCACCCGAGGATGAACGCCCCGGCAAACTGGTAGGCGGGATAGGTTCCCCAGATGAGAAACGCGACGGGATGCAGCGGCCACCATGGCAAGCGTAAGCGTGCCGCGGCGACGCCCAGGAACAGGGCAAATCCCAGCGCCATCCAGCCATACGCCACCGGATCGATCGAGACAGCGGCGACGCGTTGGATGGTCGAACTTTCTACGGCTGCATGCAGCGTGCCGTGAATCGATGCGTTGGTGATGTGCCGACTCAACTGCTCAAAGGGCATGCCCGGCAACGTCTGAACCGACCAGCGATCGGGACGATAGCCCACGCCGCGTTGGTGGGCGATGCTCAACGTCGCCGCACCTGCGACGAGAAAGGTCAGGACGATGGCCAGTGCCAGCCATGCGATCTGGCGAGGAGGTCGAGTGTTCGCCGACTTCTCGATCATCTGCACAGCATTGACGACATAGGGCATGAGCGTGGTTCGGGGATCTCCGACCAGCACGATGGTCGCCATGGCCAGCACGATGTAGTTCGTGGGGCCGATCGCCTCGAATCCGAAAAGGCCGGTCAGCACGCCGATGGGCAGCCACCACAGCTGAATGAAGTACAGGCCGGTCTCGGCGATGATCCGCGTCATCACCAGGAAATGCAGCAGCACCACCAGCACAAACAGCCCCGAAATCAGCCACCCGGACCCGGCGCTGTGCAACATGGCGACGCTCAGGACCATGGCAATGACGAGGACGCGCACGCTCCACACGGCGTAAGCGGGCACACGCTCAGGTCGTGCGCAACCCACTGTCGCCTTCAGAAGCTGGAGATAGTAAGACCGGCCCACGTACGCCACGGCCAGGATCATCGCCACGCTGGCGCCGAAGCGGATCATGTTGTCGGGGCCTGCGCCCAGGTATTCC
The DNA here is from genome assembly GCA_964518335.1 of uncultured Phycisphaeraceae bacterium. Classification (GTDB taxonomy): domain Bacteria; phylum Planctomycetota; class Phycisphaerae; order Phycisphaerales; family Phycisphaeraceae; genus CAZFDT01. The sequence continues at coordinate 16,470 of CAZFDT010000016.1, read as the reverse complement.
CTGTCGAAGGTCATGCCCCGACTGATGAGAAACGCCACCACGGCCACGTACAGATATGACGCAATACCGAGGGAGAATGACACGGTCGTGTTGATGAAAAAGCAAAAGGCGATGACGGTCATGTAGAGGTACGGTTTGTAGATCGCCGACGCGCCATCGACGCGGCTGGCGTTTGGAAACAGCACCTGCAACCCGCTGAAGTCCAGGGTCAGGTTGATGGCTGGAACGTCGGGAAACCATTTGTTCAACCCGTTGATCCCATGGACGAGGAGCATGGCGCCCAATCCGACCCAGAACAATCGCGACTGCGCCATGATGGGCAGTCGCGCGCCGGGAGAGCGTTCGGCTAACGCCTGGACAAATCTCGCCACAGGATACGGCAGTAGTTCGTGCTGCGCCCACTGTTTGTGTACCGCCAGCACCATGCAAAGGGACATGGCGCTGAGCAGCAGGCCCAGGCCGCCCCACAAACACAACGTGGGCCACCAACTCCGCCACGGCACGTGCGTCGGTATCAACCAGTTGGCATGCGGCTGGCCTTCCACCAGTCTCTGCCGGGCTTCGCTGTCAACGGCACCGCCATCCAGCAGAATTCCCTCGCCGCGTGGCGGGGGCAATACCAGGTCTGGCGCCAGTCCCACCAGCAGCCAGCGGTTCACGCGGATGATCTGGGCTTGTCCAAGCACCTCGGCGTGCCCGCTCGCACCGGATCTCGCGGCAGCGGGCAACACCGGATCGCTCAAGGCCTCAGATGCCAGCGACGGATCACTCAGCGCCCGATTGATGGCGTTGCGCAGCACCGTCGTCGAACGCTCGGTCAGAGGTGATTCTGCGGCCATGCTGCGGATGTGCTCCTGATCACTGGGGTGCAGGGCACTCCAGAATCTGCCCAGCGCGGCCTGCTGGGATTCCGCACCATCGGCCTGCAGCAGGCGATCGCGCAGTTGCGTCCAGTCGCGCACGTGGCCGGCCGGCAGTTCCGCCGATCCCCCTGGCACATACGACATGACCTGAGTCGATCGCCAATTGGGCTGGACCTGGTTGAGGTGCCCCGGCATGGCTGTGTTGGGCACAAAGCCCCAGTAATGCCCGAAGCTTGGCCAACCGCAGGCCACCAGACCCAGTGCCGTCACCACCGCCAATTCGCCGACGGTCAGCGGTCGCCAGCCCGCGGCAGAAAGCAATGGGTTGGTCACCAGAACCAGTAAAGCCATAGCGCCAAACACCGAAATCGGAAAGTGGTTGCTGATGAACCAGCTCTGACGAATGACTGCGTCGTTGAAGAACGTGAAACCCGCGACCAGAAGACCCAGGCCCAAACCAATGCTGATCGCACGTGCAGTCATGATCGCGAGTTAATGGTCGGACGCGGTGGGCAACGACATCGAGTTCAGCATACCGAAAACATTAGTACATATCAATCATGTCGCTTTTTCGCGTGACACTCGCACGTAAGAATCTTCGGAGTGGGGCGGCGGCAGGCACCTCTGCGAACGCGCCGCGCCAACCGCAGCGGGAGGCGATGATGCTATGCAGGCCGGCTCGGGGGCTATTCGGCACCTCCCGGGTTCGCTGTCCACTCCCGCCGCTGATCTCCCTGCCTCTGTTGGCCATGCTCGAAGATGCGCGTGTAGCCCTTCGGATCGGCCATCGTCTGCGCGACCGTCTCGAGCTTGGCGTCCACGGGTTCAATCAGTTCTGCAGGGATGGGCCAGCGATGGAATGGGCCGTGATACACGTCGTCGGCGAAACCGACTTGCTTACGCTTCTGTCCATTGGCGTACCAGTAGATCCAGGTTCCCTGCTTGCGGCCTTGCTCGTCGAAGGTTCCCTGGGATTCGACCTGGCCGCTGGCATAGTAGCTGACGAAAGCGCCCACGGGCACGCCGTTGACGTACCTGCCCTCGGTGCGAGTCTGCTCGTTGGCGTAGTGGGTGACGTAGTGCCCGTCCATCGCGGGTGCCGGCAGCGCCGCGGGGATCGGCTCGCCAGGTTCCAGGAAGTGCAGCGACTGGATGTCGAAGTAACGCATACGGTCCTCGACCCAGGAATGGCCGATCGACATGTAAGCCCGGTTGGGATCCTTGTTCTCACCGATGGCGCTGGTCAAGAGCACGAGCGTCAAACGCGGGTCTTCGTCGATAGAGAGGGTGATTGTTTCGCCATCGTTGTCGAAAACATAGTTGTGCCAGTCGGACCAATGCTCCACTGGCCATGCATGGGTGTTGGTGTCGGGCGGGAGGTTTGTGGAGCCGCGAATCAGTCCGCCGCTCAATCTCATGCCGAAGGTGTGCAACCCGTTGACGAAGAAGACTTTGATCTCGCCGCTGCTGGTGTCGCGTCGTGCCCGCAGGACGATGCGACCTGGCCGTGTCACGCCCGGGTAGCCCTCGAGCCCGCGCATGAAACTGCGGTGATAGCTCGACCCCCAACCGATGGTGACGCGGAAGAAATCGGGAAACGTTTCGTATTCCGTGGCATGCGTGAATGGTTTGCCCGACCCTCCGCCGGTGTGGGCCGCCCAGCCCGCGTCTTGCGGGAACTCGCGGCCGGGCGCGTAGCCGTAAAAGTCGGCGAAATCCTGCGCGGCACGCGTCGGTTCCTCAGCCTTGACCGTGCCCGGCCACAGAACTGCGATGGCAATCATCTGCAACGCGATGTGGAGTTTGTGGGCGAGCATCGTTGACGAACTCCCGAAGGTTCACGCCGCTTTGACTTATGTCGAAGGGCCGATCTGGAGGCGAACGCCCGCCATGTTACCGCACGGACAGATTGGCTAAGGACCCGCTTCCTCGGCCGCGTTGCGAACGATCCGACTACGCAGGGAGCGATTGGCAGCGCCGTCAGAAGCTGGCGGCCAGCGCGTTCCAGTTGCCCAGGAGAACTGCCAGCACGCCGGAAATGATCGTGGCATACCAGGCCGGCGTAGTTCGCTCGCGAAAAGCCGTCACGGAGACCAGTGCAACCACGAGGATTTGCATGATGCCCGCGACGGCAAAGACCACGGCGGAGCGGGCACACGCGTTGAGCAGCGCCAAGCCGCACATCGATCCCGCTGCCAGCAAGAGGCTCAGACTGATTGTGACCTTCCACGAGGGAAGTCGATGTCCCAAGACCACGGTGTCGATCGCAGCCAGAACTGCGATCGTCAGGTAGCACAGGGCCAACAGGAAGTGGCCGTGGTAGCGCATGGCTTCGTCAGGACCAGCGTCACTCCAACCGCCCAGAATCCGCTGACTGATCGACAGGACGCTGTTGGTCAGCAGGAGTGTGAGCAGTAGTGCCAGGTAGAGCAGTCGCTGCCGCCAGCCTTCGCGGGGCAGCGCCGGGGCCGTGGCCGCATCGTCGGCAGGCGCCACATTGGCCGACGCAAAAAGCACGCACAGCACGCTTGCACCAATGCCCGCGTACTGCAGCGGCAGCAGATCCTCGGACAGAAACGCCGCGGCGAAGACCAGAGTCGGCACGAAATGAAGCGACACCATGCACCACACCGCGGAAATCGGCCCCATCCGCATGCCTGCGGCAAAGAGCTTGAGGGTGACATACTGACCCACCCCCGCAAGCACCGGCAGCACCCATAGGGCCGGCGGCAGCGCAGACAGGTCAATGCCCCCACGCCAGGCCAGGATCGAGAACACCGCGATGCCCAGGACCGATCCCATGCCCAGCAGGTGAAGGGGCTCAAGTCCCCGTGATGCGCCAAGGCGAAAGACCACCGCGACCAGACTGAAACTGACGCCGGCCAGAGCGGGCAGCACCAACATCTGAAGAATCGGCGATGACAACGGCGGGTCCTCTCCACTCAGTCGATGGCTCGCCACTCGCAGGCATCGAGGCGCCCCGCGCCGGGAACATCCTGTGCCGCGTCGCCAAAGTTGGCGTAGATGCGGGTGCCGTCAGAGAACGTCGTGCACTGAATCGAGCCATCGGATGCCAGCACGGCATGATCCACGCAGGGCAGTTTGCCGACGCGACGGTGGAGACGTGTGACCGGCAGTGCCCGGCGCAAGGCGTCCTGTACCTCGGGCATCTCAAGTGTGTAGTTGTACATCTCGATGTCGGGTGGCGTTCCGCCGACGAATGCATATTGGGCGCCGAAGGGCATGACATTGGGGGGATGGCCCGCCAGCGCATCCTGCGCCGCCTGCAGGGCCGCCCATCCGCCTCCGAGCGGGAAGTAGCACCTGGGTCGGCGGTTCTGATTACGATGGTGCGGGTTGTTGTAGTTGTCCACCTCCCACCAGTCGTGGATGCACGAGTCGTGGTACACCAGGCTGGTCATCGGCACGGTGTACCAGTCCGCATGCACAGGCTGGGCGATCTTCATGCTGCCGATGTCGTAGCTGCCCGTGCCCGAGCCCCAGAAGCCCTCGGACGACACGACCAGCCCGCGCTCCGTGGCGCTGGAAAAGAGCTTGTGCTTCCACTGCGCATCCTCGCGCCGATTCAGCGGGTGCTGCGGATCGTGGCACTCCTCATTCAGCCGCGAGCCGGTGACGTCGTAATGCACGCCTTGGATACCCACCATGTGCTGATCGAGGATGCGCTCGGCTAACTTCGGCAATTTGGCGGCGCAACCGCGAATCCACTTCACGTCACCGATCTGCCAGCCCATGTGGGTTTGCCCGTGCGCGTCAATCCGCAAACCTGGAAATGTCTCGGGCACATCCTCGATCCACAGCCAGCAAGCCGGCAACCAGCCCCAGTCCCTGAGTCGTCCCACATGCGGACGCAGGTCAATCCATGGATGGCCCATCAACACCGGCTCACGACCCTCCAGCGCGGTGCCCATCTTCATCGGGTGTACGAACGCGCGGTCGAACCCCATCGCCCGCAGCGCCCGGAACGAGGCCCCGTAATCCAGCGTCGGATGCCGCTGATAGCCCACGAAGCAGATGAGCGCGCCGAAGAGCTTATCAAGGTTGGGCCGCTGCTCGATCTTTTCGTCCCACGTCACCAACCGCCCGCACTGCTTGACATACCCGCGGTAGTGGCGGCAAATCGCCGCGACCGTCGGCTCAACAAATCGCAGCAGCACACTCCGAGCATAGCTCAGCCTGCCTTGCGCCCCATCGACGATCCACGTGGCATTCATCCGCCCATCCGGCGTCTTCTCCAGCCACAGCCGCGTCTCTTCCTCGGTCTCGGCAATGCACAACAGCGCCTCCGATGATCCAACCACCGCGTAGAACGGCATCGTCCAGCCCGTGTGGCCGCAGCGGAAATTCTCGTACGAGAACGGCGGGCCGGTCCCCTTGTGCCAGACGCCCTGATTCTTGGGAAACACCACCGCCGGCGCCATCACGCCCTGGGGCCTCCACGCGCCGGGCAGCGTACACGAGGTGACCGTGGACAGGCCGGGCATCGCCGTGACGCGCAGCCCCTCGGGTGCAACTTCCCATTGCGTGACCAGCGTGCCGCCGGGTCCGTGACGGGTGATCTCCAATGCCGTCTGGCCCAGCCGACGAGCTTGACCTGTCGCAAACCGATGGGGGCGAGCAGTCGTCAGCACCGCTTCGTTGTCCGCGCAGCGGTATCGGTCTGGCGAGAACTGCACCGGGTCAGGCAAACCTGAACCGTCGGCCAGCAGTGTCGTCTCATCGAGCTGCCACGTCGTCCCCGAGGCTGCTCGCAGCGTCAGCACTCCGCCATCCTCGTTCGCCGATAGCTCGTAATCCGCAGCCCGACACGTCAACATCTCAGCATCCTTCAGTTGAAGTGTACCAATAGCGCCGCGTCCGGGGGGCGCTCGCAGTTCAGGCGCGTATGCCGTGATTGACACCCGTCGGCGACCAAGGGATAGTGCCGTCCTCTTACATGGAGTCTTCCCGTGAAAAGCGATGCCAAGCGAAAAGAGGCTCAGACGGGCAAACGCCCCATTAACTTCGCGGTCATCGGCTGCGGGATGTTCGCCCGGGCGCAGCACATCCCCAACATCGTCAACTCCCCCAAGGCCCACCTCACCGCCTGCTGCGCCGCCACGCAAGCCACACTCGACCTCTGCCTGCGCGAGTACCACCCCGACAAAGTCAGCACCGACTGGCGCGAGGTGGTTCGCGATCCGGACGTCGAGGCCATCTGCCTCTCCACCACCGAGAAGTTGCGCATCCCCATCATCGAAGCCGCCGCAGAGTTGGGCAAGCCCGTCTATTGCGAGAAGCCCATCGCCCGCGAAATTGTGGAGATGTATCGCATCCGCGACATCGTCCATCAGTCGGGCATCAAGTTCTGCGTCGGGCACAACCGACGCGGCTCGCCCGCCATGAACGAGGCCCATCGCATCTGGAGCCGGCACATGGCCAACCCCCAGCCCTGTCCCTGGCGCTTCGATCGCGAAGGCGAATTGCGACCCAGGCTCGCCGAAGACGGCACGCCCTCCATCTCCGTCCGCATCAACGACGACTGGTACAGCTGGAAGGCGTGGGTGTTCGACAAGGAGCAGGCCCCCCACGGTCTGCTGCTCTTCGAAACCACCCACTTCACCGACGTCTGCAACTGGTTCATGAATGACCAGGCCGTCGAGGTCTGCGCCATGGAGTCGGGCATGCTCAACCACTCGTTCACCATTCGCTACCGCAACGGCGGCCTGGCCACCATCGCCATCGGCTCCAACGGCACATTCGGCTATCCCAAGGAGCTTTACGAGTGCATGGGCCACGGCGGCTACCTCGCCATCGACCACATGGTCGAGCTGCGCACCGCCGGCATCATGGGCGCGCCCGAGCGACTGACATTCCCGATGGTCAATGACCGCCACCCCCAGCTCGGCCAGGAAGGCGGCATCTCCGGCTGGCTGGCCAAGCGCCGCGCCAACTGCGCCGATGCCCTTCGCGCAGGCGACAACTCCCTCGTCGTCGGCGCCGAGGCCGACAAGGGCCACCTCCAGATGGTCGAAGCGTTCGTCGACGAGATCCGCGGCGAACGCGGCGAAGTCTGTGGCGTGGACCGCACCATCGAAGCCACACGCATCGCCTTCGCCGCCGTCCTTTCCGCCAACCAGCACCGTTTCGTGGCCATCGACGAGGTCTGACAGCCCACCCGCCACACATTCTCACCCGGATGCCCCCGAAGGTCCCCGGATGCCCAGGAGGTTCCCGGGCGGAATGTGTGGATGAGGTTTCGATGAGGGTTCTGCGTTCCAGAGGCCTCTTTGGCCGACGTCACGCCGGCGGAGCGCCGACCGGGTGGGCACGCTTGCTTCCACTTTGAGTCACGGCAAATGCGGCGACGACTGCCCCGCCCACGGATTCCCGAGTCCAGCCACCTTTTGTTTGGATGGAAAGAAAGAAAACACTTTCGTCCTCCAATCGGTGTTGACATTGAGTTGTATCAAAGATACATTGGAGCGAGTGCCGTGCGGGATCATGCCCCGCGCACGGCTTGGCATCCCGGTCGGACACCCCTGCCAGAGGAGAAATCGAATGATGTGGCGACGAATCAGCAGCATGCTTGGTGCGGCCGTCGCGGCCGCGGTTTTCACGGGCGCCCCAGTCTCGGCGGGGGTCATCAGCATCAACGTCGGTGCCGACAGCACTGCGGCCACCATGATGCGGACGACGGACACCGCCGGCGTGGGCGACGCCCGTGTCACCAACTGGAACAACGTCATCGGCACCGCGACAAGCACCGCCTCGACCAGCGTCAGCACCGGCATCCGCACCACGCCCGATGGTACGAACATCAACACGCCCACGTCCCTGATTGACAACACCGGCGCGCTCACCGGAGCGCAGGTGTCCTGGAGCTACACCGCCAACGCCACACAGACCACCAACGCCGTCAGCGCGCTCTCGGACGACCAGCGGATGTTCGGCCGCTACCACGAGACGCAGTTGCCGACCGCGTGGACGACCACCAGCCCCTATTCGTTCACTGTGACCAATATCCCGTACGCCCAGTACGACGTGTATGTTTACGTCACGACCACGAGCACCGGCGGCTCACAGTCCCGCGTGGGCAAATACGAGATCAACGGGCAGGAGTTCTTCGTGCGTCCGGTCAACGACGGCACGACCTGGACAAAAGGACCCTGGCCTGCCTACTACCAGCAGGGCACCGACACAGTCGCGGTTTCCTATGGCGTCAGTCAGGCGGCCGCATCCACTCAGGACGACGGCAACTACGCGGTGTTTTCTGCGATCAGCGGCTCAAGTTTCACCCTGGACTTGAGCGCCTGGACCACGACCGGCACGACCGCCCGCGGCGTGATTGCCGGGTTCCAGATCGTCCAGGTCATCCCCGAGCCCGCCTCCATGGCGCTGCTCGGGCTCGGTGGCCTGACGCTGCTGGTTCGCCGTCGCCGCTGACGCTTTGTCCAGGGCTTTCTGTGGATCTTGTGTGTGCCTTCGTCGTGGCGCCGAATGACTCGGCGTCGCGGCAGAGTCTGTCGCCTCGCGCTTCAGGAGTTCGTCGATGTTCACCCGCTTTCTTCCTGCCACCCTCGCCGCCGCCACACTCGCATGGTGTCCCGCCGCCCTGTGGGCGCTGGACGCTCCGCCGACCAACGTGATCCTGTTCATCGGCGACGGCATGAGTATCAACTCCGTCACCGCCGCCAGCTACTACAAGACCGGCACAGCTGAGGGTCTCAACTGGCAGCAGTTCCCGTCTTACTCCACCACAACGACCTTCAGCGCCAACAATGCCGTGACCGACTCGGCGGCCGCCGGCAGCGCCCTGGCCACGGGCTGCAAGGTCAACAACGGCGTGATCAGCCAAGCCCTCGGCACACACGCGCTCAGCGCCACCCCCGCCGACGGCCGCGACCTGCCCACCTCGCTGGAGTTCTTCAAGAATCTGGGCCGCAGCACCGGCCTGATCACCACCTCCTACATGACCGACGCCACGCCCGCCGCCTTCGGCGCGCACGAGAACAGCCGAAACAACGCCGCCAATATCGCCAACGACCTGCTCTATGGTTCCAGGCCCAACGTCCTCTTCGGCGGCGGCAACAACATGTCCGGCGCGGCCGCGGCCGGCTACACCGTCGCCAACAACCGCACCACGATGAACGCTCTGAGCAACACCGCCACCCATGTGTCCGGCCAGTTCGGCACCGGCGGCCTGTTCCCCTACGTGTACGACCAGAACGCGTCCTACACCGCCGGCGTGCCCTACCTTCACGAGATGACCACCAAGGCCCTCAACATCCTCGATCAGAAGAACACCGGCTTCTTCCTCATGGTCGAGAATGAGAACATCGACGAGGCGGGACACGCTCAGAATCGCAACCGCATGCTCACCGAGATTCTCGAGCTGGAGAAGGCCGTGCAGGCGGCGATTGACTGGGCCTCGGGACGCAACGACACGCTGATCATCGTCACCGCCGACCACGATACTGGCGGCATGTACAACGTGATCAACAACGGCGCGGGCGTTTTCCCGACCGTGAGCTTTCTCCACGGCAGCCACACCAGCAACCCCGTGGGCATCTGGGCGTGGGGCGCCAACGCACACCTGCTCTCGGGCGTCACGGACAACACGCACGTGTACGGCTTCGTGACCAGCCCCCTGGTCCCCGAGCCGGCGTCGATGGCGCTGCTGGCCCTGGGCGGCCTGATGCTCCTGCCGCGGCGACGCTGAATAGACTCCACACATGATGGACCGCACGGCCCGACACCCACGACCGGGGCGGGCCGTTCGTTCTTTGCCGTCCCACCTTCGATCACGCCCGCGCGAGATTCGATCCTCGCGCGGTCATCAGCGCTTTTCGCCGGGTCATCTTCACGCATCGCCGCGCGACCTTGGATCCCCACCCGTTGAGTTTGGTTGCGATCCCGGGCCATGTCGTATTCTGCGCCTCGCCATGCGCTACGCGGCAGGACTGTGCTGCCCCCCGCCCCGGTCATGGGATCAGCGCGTGATCACGGTGTGGCTCATGCCCTTGAGGAGGGTGGATCGCTGCTCAGATTATATAGATCAACACCGACCATCCGCGTTCTGGCCATCAAGGAGCGTGTTATCCTCAGATACTTGACTGGTTTACCTATCTTTCTGCGACATGGCGGCTGGGACGCCCGCCGCACCGACCAACCGGCGAAATAATTTACTAATCGGCATCGATGCCCATTGACATTGATCCAGATCAAGCTATAGTGGGCAGTGTCATGTTCTCATCGTCCTGGTATGTCCATTGATCTCCATCTGAAAAAGGAGGATCGCCATGTTTCGAGGATCCAAGAGTCTGATGTCCGCCGCAGCCGTCGCGGCCATGCTCACAGGGTCGGCCCACGCGGCCGTGTACAACTGGGTCGGATCGACGTCCAATGCCCAAGCCCAGGGTGATCCCCTGCGCGACTGGACCAACCTGAACAACTGGAGCGTCGGCGGTAACACGCCTCTGGCCCTGCCCGGCATCAACGACGACGTGGTGTTCCCCGCCGCCGGGACCGGCGCCAACGTGGACATCCCCAGTGCCACCACGTACCAGCTCAACTCAATCGCATGGACTGGCGGCTGGACGTTCAACGAGATGACGGGCACTTACGCCTCGGAACTCCAGGTGACCAGCTACATCCAAGGCAGCGGCAGTGGCACGGGCCTCTTCGAGCAGAAGGTGGTCATGACCGGTACGAATCCCGAACTCCGCGGCTTGGGCAGCCGGCCAACGTTCAATCCGGGCGGCGCGCAGGCCATTAACACCTTTACCTGGGATGGCACAGCCATGGGCCCCACCGCCAAGCTCAAGATCATTGGCGACGCCGATTTCACCGGCGAGGGCACGGTGCTCTATGGTAATGTGGATTTTGAAGCCAATGCCAACAGCAGCGTGTACGTCCGCTTCGGCGGCAACACCACGGCCGGCACATACCAGGGCCTGCGCACCGCGCCCGGGTACACATGGACATTCCTCGATAATGCCGGCGGTACAGGCGTCGTCGGCCTATGGTTCGGCCAGATGAAGACGGACCAGTATCAGGTCGCCCAACCCTTCCCGAATCCACCATTGAACGTGGACGCCCTCCCCGTGACATTGGACCTGCAGGCCAACGGCTTCCGTCACTTCTACAGCCAGCTCAACCAGGGCGTGGGCCAGTACACCCGCTTCCGCGGCGAGGTGAAACTCACCGGCGCGAACCTCGAGTTCGACATGGGCGGCGCGTCGAACAACAAGTACTACTTCTTCGGCCCGGTCACCGGCACCGGCGGCATCGTGATGCTTAACCAGGGCAGCGCCACCGCCGCGGTGAGCATGGATGACCCGGCCAACGCGACGGGCCGGTTCGCCGTCATCGAGAACGCCAACAACACCTTCACCGGCCCCGTGGTCATCAACCGCCACACCCTTGGCCTCAGTGGCAACATACCCCACGCCAAGATCACCATCGGTGGAGGCACGCAGCAATCGGGCCTCTGGGTTCCCGCCCTCCTGAAGGGTGTCAACGGCACCGGCGTGATCGAGTTCCACGACACCGAGATCATCCAGGTGCTCAAGAACGGTACGCTCGACTTCGACACCGGCATGTTCTTCGACCTCAGCGGCCTGACCCCCAGCATCAACCCGATCGTCCTGGTGGACTACTCGGCCAGCGTCACCGGCAGCGAAGTGGCCCCGCAGGTGCTCAACTTCAACAACCTGACCTGGACCAACAACTGGGTGGTCACCAACGACACGCTCACGAAGCAGATCGTGGCCACGCTCATTCCCGAGCCGGGCAGTCTGGCCCTGCTGGGTCTGGCGGGGCTCGCGATGGTCGCGCGGCGCCGTCGCTGATCGCGACGGGTCGGCAGGCCTCCCGTTCCAACGCTTCCAAGCCTCGGCGACGACTCGCCGGGGCTTTTCATTGGCCCACGACCCGTCACCTGCTTTTCCCGAGTAGAAGGCTCTGCCCAGCGACCCATTGATCCGGCGGCGGGACCGGGTATAATGTTCGGATTATGTTCGCAATGCCAGCCAACGCCAGGGGCGGGCGCAAGGGGCGCACGGGGGCGTGGGCGTCCTCGGCAAGATGATTTGTCAGGTGTCATCTTGCCCCTCGGAACCTGCAACTTGCCCTACGCGGTGATGGGCAAGTTGACCCGAACCGTGCCTGGGACGCGGGGGGAGCGGGTGGGGCGGGGCAACTTGATGGTCGGATCGTGCAACTTGCTGTGTGTGGCCACACGTTGAGTTGGTTGAGGCGCGTCGGCCGGCTCCCGGAGATATGGCCAGACCCTGAGCAAAACGGACTTTGGGGGGCTTGACATTGTCATAGATCAAATTTATCATCAGAGCGTGGCGTCTGGTGGCGTGCGGACGCCCGCCCTGGGCGCCGGGCTTCGATCAGAATGGAGTGGTGGCAATGATGGTACGGCGTGCGATCGTGTGCGTGCTGTTGGTGGCGTGCGGGACGTCGGGGCGGAGGGTGATGGCGGCCTGGGACCCCGCCAGCGAATGGCAGTATCAGACTCGGCCGGCCAACACGAGCGTGGACTACTACGGCTACGCGCCCGGCCGCGACCAGCCGCGCGATCTGGGCTGGTTGGCGCACACCAACACCACGCATCACACCACCGACTTCGAGACCTTCCCCGACTTCTTCCGCATCAACATCGGCAGTCTGCCCACGCCAACCAGTGCGTCGGGCGCGTACCAGCGCAGTTACCTGCCGGACCTCAGCGGATTTCCCGCCCTGACCGGCGACGGCCGTGTCATCGTCCGCGCCCGCCGCGACGCCCACAACAGCGGTGAGATCAAGATGATGTTCTTCGATGACACCGCGCTCGCCACCAACTCGGCGCTGTCCTACGGCATCCGCATACAGAACGGCCAGTTGCAGGACCTGCGCGACCAGGCGGGCAACTTCGTTTCATTCGCCACCACCAACTGGGCGCAGTGGCACGACTACATCTTCGAGCGCAACGGCGACAACGTGAGCGTCTCGATCGACAACAACCCCGCCTGGACGCTCAACCTCAACGTGACCACCAGCAGCGAGAAAGTCGCCGGTACGAATACAAACGGATTCATCTCCGTCGGACACCAGGTCCTCTCGACGCAGCAGCGGTTCTTCGACATTCAGTCGATCACGTTTCAATCGCTCAGCGACGCCCTGCCCAGCAGCACCGCCGGGCCGGCGCCCGTCATGAACGGCGAGTACGTCACCTACTGGAGCAACGGCAAGGTGCGCACGCGCGGCACATACGTGAACGGTAAGCCCACCGGCGTGTTCCAGAGCTTTTTCGAGAACGGGCAGCGCGAGAGCGAAGGCGACTTCAGCAATGGCGCCAAGCAGGGCCTGTGGCGGTACTGGTTCGCCGATGGCCAGGCGCGCAAGCTGATCGAGTTCAACAACGACCTGTACCACGGCGCGTTCGTGCGCTGGGCCTACGAAGGCACACAGACCGGATCGAGTCAATGGACCAACGGCGGCAGGACCGCCAGCAGCTACAGTCCACCGTTCGAGTTCGGCGATCTGGATGCGCTGCTCCTGGCCGCCACCCAGCCCATCGCCGCGAACCTGACGTACGGCGACGATCAGATCGCCGGCGAGATTCTCCCCAGCGGGTTTGTGCCGGGCACGGTGCTGCGCTTCTACGACCGGCCGGACATCCTTTCGGCCACGCTCAACGGTCAGCCGCTGGCGTTCGACAACACGGCGTTCAGCTACAAGAGCGTCACGCTGCCGGGCAGTGGCGCGCTCAGCGTCACTTTCGTCCCCGAGCCGGGGAGCCTTTTGCTCCTGGGCGTGGGTGCCGCCGCGTGCGTGGCTCGTCGCCGCCGCTGATGGCCGAAGGGTCGCGGGTGGCACAGTTCGGACTATCACAAGCCACGGCGTGTCCGCACGCCGGTGGCTCAGACGAAGGAGTCGATTGACCGGAAGGTCGCAGGGCTGTAGCGATGTGCGGGCACTACGTGATTTCCCTGAAAAAGATGCTCCGATAGCTATTGACATTGAGTCAGATCAAGAGTAATCTGGGGGAGTGAAACTGGGCGCGGACCGCGCAGGTCGGATGCCTGAGCCACTCGCGTACCGACACTTCCTCTTGCACGAGGAGAAAAGCACATGCTTCGATCTCTCACGAGTGTTGTCACCTCGGCCACGGTTGCTGGAGCCTTCTGCCTCGTCTTGACAAGCCAGCCCGCTGCGGGCCAAGTCTATCACGACTGGATCGGCAACAAGGAAAACGACGCGAACCTGCACCCGTTCTACATTCCTACTCCAAATCCCGACAACTTCGAGAAGCGACTCTGGGCCGACGGCGTGGTGCGTCTGGACGTGCACGACATCAACCTTCAGCCCTACCAGTCCACCATCCGCAACTGGTCGCCCAACCCCGGGGCCGCTTCCGCTGCAGTTGACTATCCCGGCATCGTGTACCGCGACCCCGTGACTTACCAGGCCATCCTCCCCGATTCGGTCGATCTCGATAACGTTCGCTTCCTTAAAGCGAACTACGACGCCGCGAAGACCGCCGGCGCTACCGGCGACCTTCTGACCATTGTCCCGCGCAACATCCACGTGGTCGCGCAGAGCACCGCCTACGAGTTCCACATCGGCAAGATGCTGATGGATTCCGGCTTCGGCGCCACCCAGGGCTACAACATTACCCACGGCGGCGGCTGGAGAGACGCGCTCGACCCCGACTACGACAACTCCCCCAGCCAGTCCAAGATCGTGTTGGAAGAACTCGAGGTCCGTAGCGGCCTCCTCGTATGGGCGAACCCCTTCGAGAGCCGCTATCGCCGCGGCACCGACAGCGCCCCGTTCGTGGGCAACATCACCGGCGGCATCTTGCGCGTGACCAACTTTAACGGCATGACGCTTTTCACCCGCGACCAGCCCGACCCGAATGACCCCACCCGCAAGGACCTGCGCCCGTTCAACTTCGCGCCCCAGGACGAGTTCATCATCAGCGGCACCGGCCGAATGGAAATCAACAGCGTCACCGGCTCGGTCAACCCGCCACCTCCCGCCCCAATCCCCCTGCCCAACCTGGCCGGTTGGGCCAACCAGACCTATCGCATCCAGAGCGGCGGAACGCTCAGCATCGGCGGCCAGTCCGAGCACTCCTTCGTCGGCGAACTGCCCGAGGCCCCCGGCGTCGCGTACCACAACAAAATCTACCTCGAAGGCGGCACCATGCGTTTCAACACGCACGGCGCCAAGGCTGGCGGCGACTTCTTCGTCACCTCCTCCTCCAACTGGAACACCGAGCGACAGGGCGGCGGCTCGCTGGGGATGGTCATCCGCACCAACAACCTGCAGATCGGCGGCGCCAGCCCGGTGGCCCTGACGCTCAACGCCCTGAGCACTGGTTTTGAGAACCATGGCATTCAGGTGGACGGCGTGACCCGCGTGATAGGTCCCAGCTCGATCGTCGCGGGCACCAACAACACGACCAACGGCACGACGTCTGCGCCCATGCGAGCTTACTTTCTGGGCGGGCTCCAGTTCGATGCGGTCGGCGGCACACCGCACACCCTGAACGTCAGCCTCCAGTTGCCTCAAAACGGTGCCGACATGGTCCGCATCGCCGGCCCCTTGTCCGTGGACTTTGGCAGCCTCACGGCCGACAGCAACGGCATCGCGTCCGTGGACCTGATCAACGTCAGTAATCAGAGTGTCCAGGAGTACTTCCTCAGCACGGGAGACCCTCCTGTTCCTGTGTACAGTGGCGTCACCTCGGTGACGAGCGACCACAACAGCTTCGCGAACCCGATCACCGGCGGCACCCGTTTCACCAGCTATGACGACCTGAACGCCACCGGCGCTGTCGGCGACTACTACCTGCGCTTCTTCAACGACTCTGGAACCAACACCCACGTGATGAGCCTCATGGTCCGCATCCAGGCGCTCATCGCCGCGATCGCCGGCGATTTCAACAACGATGGCGTGGTTGACGCCGACGACCTGGACCTGGTGCTGGGCTACTGGGGCCAGTCCTCGGTTCCGGCGAACTGGGTGAACTGGATTCCCGAGGGTATCGTGGCCGCCGACGAACTCGACGCGGTGCTGGGCAACTGGGGCAACACCGCGGCCGCGCTGGCCGAGGTGGACCGGATCGTGGCCTACACGGCCCTGAGCCACAGCGACGTGGTCAGCATGATCCCCGAGCCGACCAGCATCGCCCTGCTGGCCGTGGGCGGCCTGCTGGCGATTCGCCGGCGGCGAAATCTGCCTCGCGCCGCGGCGTGAGCACTTGACATATATCGAAACCATGGTATCTTACCAATATCCGGAGCAATGCGTCGGTCGTCCGCGTTTCGTGCAAAGCGTTTGTGCCCGCAATGGGCGCACAAGGAGTGAGGCATGCTTCGTTCCGTATCCATCGTGGCAGTGGTGATCCTGGCCCTGGTCTGCAACGCGGCCCAAGCGCAGTTGAACGTGTACACCGACAACACCGCCGGCCCGGGTATCAAGTCCATCGACATCCTCCCGGTGGACAACAGCAGCGGCGGGGCCCCGCTCAACGGCTATATCACCCAGGATATCGTCGTCAGCTTCGTGGGACAGTTGCTGTCGAGCCAGATCCTGCTGTCGCTTG
>CAZFDT010000015.1:0-79261 GCA_964518335.1 uncultured Phycisphaeraceae bacterium | reverse complement strand
ACGCGCAGGCTCGGCTTGGGCAACTGCGCGCCCGGCACGAGCAGACGCAGAAGGCGATCCGGGCCGTGCTCAACGTGGGCGACAATGGCGACGGGTTCATGGCCGACGAACTCAAGCGATTGACGGGTGAACGCAAGGCCCTGGAGCGATCGATCCGCGAGTTGGAGGCGATGCCAACCGCGGTGGAACCGATCGATCTCGATCGCGTGCGGGACGCACTGCGGGCTGTCGATCCGGTGTGGGAGGTGCTGATGCCCGAGGAACAGCAGCGGGCGCTGCAGTTACTGATCGAGCACATCACCATCACCATGAACGGCATCGACGTGCGGTTCCGCACCAACGGGATCGAGCAGATCGTCGAGGAACTGAGGCCCGCGGCTGTGGGCAAGGAGCATGTCCATGGATGAGATCGCGACCATCGAGCATGAGCAGAACGAGAAGTACCCGGGCCTGCGGGTTCGACGCGACGGCGACGCGGTGGTTGTGCATATCCCGGCGAAGTTCAGGCGCCGCAACGGGCGGTTCATGGTGCTCACCGAGGGTGCGGGCGATGCCGAGTCAGGGCACGAGGAACGTCAGGTCAACCAGACACTCGTCGAGGCCCTGGCCAAGGCTCACCGCTGGCAGCAGCAGCTCGAGTCGGGACGGTTCGCCGGGTTGGACGAGTTGGCAGCGTACGTCGGTGTCGATCGGTCTTACGTTGGGCGCGTGCTGCGGTTGACCTCACTGGCGCCGGACATCATCGAGGCGATCCTGCGTGGCGATGAGCCGAGCGGATTGAGCCTGGAGAAGCTGCGGCGGGAGTTGGCGGTGGGGTGGGGGGAGCAGCGGGGGTTATTGTTGGCAACTGCCGGCCCAAATCTACCCGAGGACAACGGCAAGGCATCGCAAATCAATGGCCGACATGAGATGCCAGCTTCCCAATTGCAGTTGAAGACATGAGACTGAGCTGCTCAATCGCATTGCACGTCCCGATGATTCTTGCATCTCGCCACTCTCGCATGTGAGGCGGCAATATCTCATCCCCAAGCCACTGAGCGTACAAGTAAGCACTGGCCTCTGTGAGCACTCGTGTGCTCACACATTCCATTGAGCATCTCAGTGTTGGGTTGCCGCGAATAGCATAGTTTGCCGCATAACATGTACGACAAATCGGGCGGCACGCACATGCTTTACAGTCTTCAGGCAAGTCACCTATTGGGTTGATACCGCCCAAGCCGTCCTTATCCGTGGCAACGCGACTGCCATCGAACGGAATGAGAGACTGGCATCCGTAGCACGTGCCGTCAATGTCATAGGCTTTAATGGTACTTCCGATGCCACACCAGCGCGGTATCTCATCACCGTCAGCATGTGGCTTCCAACATAGTTTGTCCAAAGGAACCTGCAGAAGGTTACATGGCGTGACAGATGGATTGTTCAAGTAATAATCGACTATCTCGGCCACTTGCTCAACAAGCACCGGGATATGCGCATCTTCCCACTTAAGTCCACATGCGAGATTGCAGGTAAATTCGAGTCCCCGCTCATGCATATACTTGACGCCTGTCGCCAGTAGCGGCAACGTCGCGGGGGATACGGTCATCTTCATGGGTTGCTGGGGCCATGTCTGTTTGAAAAACTCGATATCAAGGGATCCGAACGACCCCGGTCTGTTCAGTTCGTGCATCTGAGGACTGCCATCAAGGCTCAGCGAGCACCAGAACTGAGACCGATGCTCAGCAAGCCACTTCTGTACACTCTGATGAACAAGTGTTCCGTTGGTTGTTGCGAAAAATAGAAATGGCTTCGCCCAGTGCTGCCGCCATGTCCACTCGCAGACTGCGCGAATGGTTTCAAATGCCAAGAACGGCTCGCCGCCGTGAAAGTCAAATTCAACCTCATCGAAGGCGTCCGTGAGATCAAGTTCGTGAGCGATTATGTGTTTCGCTGTCGCTTCCGGCATCCACTGGGAGGACTTAGTCGCCTCATAGCAATAGGTGCATCGCAGATTGCATTGATGGGTAAGCGTAAGAACTACGACCTTACGACGAGGCGTTTGAGATACGTTGCCAGCAGCCATGGAATCACCTCTAGCGACGAGTACCAGAGCAATCTCCGGAGCAACTCCCGCTGCACCCACCGTC
This sequence comes from uncultured Phycisphaeraceae bacterium, assembly GCA_964518335.1. Classification (GTDB taxonomy): domain Bacteria; phylum Planctomycetota; class Phycisphaerae; order Phycisphaerales; family Phycisphaeraceae; genus CAZFDT01. The sequence continues at coordinate 77,135 of CAZFDT010000015.1, read as the reverse complement.
GCAACTTCCAGTGCAACTGCCAGAACAACCTCCGCTGCAGGATCCAAAGCAACTTCCGCTACACCATGCGCACGCTTGCATCGCGTCATCCTCGCTGTTCGAGCCCTCGCAAGGATCATGACCAGCATATGTAGGTACAGAACGCCTTCGAGTGTTGATTCGCTGCAACGTGCCCGCGTCGATATCAAACGGTGAATCGTTTAGTAGCAGCATCGAGTGCATCCTTTCAGCCGTAAACGACGGCCATTGACAAACAACCTGTAGTTCGCATACTCAAGCGGCAATGGCACATAGTTGGCGGCGCCGTTGTCGCAGTGAAAGCGAGCCAATACTGGTGGCAATCACAAGTAAAGCTGTGCCCGGTTCGGGAATGGCGTAGCCATCGGTGAGGGCGATCATGCGGTACTTGCCGCTGAAGAACGTCACGTCGTATTCGAAGCCAGGGAGCAGGCCGGTCACGTCGAACGCGGTGAAGTTGCCGGTGCGGGTGCTGCCGATGGTGAGGAACTCGAAGGTGTCGCCTTCGAGCGGGGCGAAGTCGTTGATGAAGACGAACTGCACGGTGCCAGCGAGGTTGGCGGTGCCGGTCACGGCCAGCACGTCGTAGTCGATGATCGGCGTCAGGCCGCCGATCTCGATCTTTAGGATGCCCTCAGCCAACTGGGTGTAGTTGCCGCTGATGGTCAGCTTACCGGGCGAGTTGCCGGGGCTGACAATGCCGGAGGATGACACGCTGCCGATGACGGTGCCGTGGCCCGTCAGCGTGCCGCCGGTGATGTTCATAGTCCCGGAGACGGAGAGGTTGCCGCCGTCCAGCCGGGTGGCGCCAGCGGTTTGGGTGAAGCCGCCGTTGAAGGACAGTGTTCCGCTGGTGACCTCGACGGTGCCGGTGTTGTGGAATTCGATCCGGCCGCTGGCACCAATGCTTGATGTACCCGTGCCGCCACTCTTGCGGAAAATACCCGAGTTATCCACACGACCCCAGCCCGTGCTGAAGTCTCCCCAACGATCTTGGAAGCCAGCGTCAGTGCTGATATTGAAAGTCCCTTCGTTCGTCAGCATACTGCGGTTGTTGCTTGACCCCTGGAACGTTAGTTCGTGACCGTAGAAACCCAGACTTTCCACTGAATACACCATGGTGCCCGTATTCAGCAGTCGACCCCCAGCAGGCAACCACTTGCGGCCACCCCCATCAACAAGCTCCATCTGCCCCGCGTTGGTCAGACCGTCGATCGTCCCGCCCGTCCAGCGGAAGCTGGTCGTGCTGTGGAGCGTACCGCCGCCAGTGATTGTGCCCCCACTCATTAACCAACCAGCATTCGAGAAGATGGTTCGCCCCGGGGCAATGTTGAACGTGCCGCCAGTGACCTCCACAAGGCCGCCACTGCTAGTGTTGATCGTCACGTCGCGACCATCGCCCGCCGCGTTGATCGTCCCACCGGCGAACCGCAGCGCACCAGTGCCGTTGACCGTGTTGTTGCCCTGAAGCAGCATGGTGCCCAACCACTGGGCCACGCCACCGTTGGCGAACACGTAGTCGGCGTCAACACTGGACCCGCCGCCGTTGAAGGACAGTGTTCCGCTGGTGACCTCGACGGTGCCGGTGTTGTGGAATTCGATCCGGCCGCTGGCACCAATGCTTGATGTACCCGTGCCGCCACTCTTGCGGAAAATACCCGAGTTATCCACACGACCCCAGCCCGTGCTGAAGTCTCCCCAACGATCTTGGAAGCCAGCGTCAGTGCTGATATTGAAAGTCCCTTCGTTCGTCAGCATACTGCGGTTGTTGCTTGACCCCTGGAACGTTAGTTCGTGACCGTAGAAACCCAGACTTTCCACTGAATACACCATGGTGCCCGTATTCAGCAGTCGACCCCCAGCAGGCAACCACTTGCGGCCACCCCCATCAACAAGCTCCATCTGCCCCGCGTTGGTCAGACCGTCGATCGTCCCGCCCGTCCAGCGGAAGCTGCCGGTATTTCTGACTGGCCCGCTTAGCGATCCGTAGCTGAGTTGAACTCGACTGCTTCCGCCGAAGCTCAACAAGGCACCCTCGGAGCCAATAGTCGTGCCGGTCAGGTTGAAAATGCCGTTACCAGTACCGCTGTTTTGGCCTCCAAGTTCGAAGTTGTTCGCGTTGACCTGCCCGCCGCCAGCGAAGACGAAGTGGCCGCCGATGCTTGATCCGTTGTTCAGGCCCAGTGTTCCCGCCAACACCTCGATCGTTCCGGAGTTATGGAAGGGGGCGGTGTAGCTGACGGAGGTGTCGCCGGTCTTGCGGAACGTGCCGGCGTTGTTGAACTGATTGCGGACGGTCAGCGCGTAGGGGCCGTCGTGGTAGGTGAATGACGAGTTGGAGCCGATGTTCAATGACTCAATGGTGGCGTTCTGGTCGAGGAAGACGTGGCGGTCGCCGTCGATGAAGACGTTGTACTTGATCTGGACGGAAGGGGAGAATGAGACGGGTCCGTAGCGGAGATCGAAAAAGGAGGGCAGCCCAGTCGACCGTTCGGTGGGGCCGGTCTGAAGCACATCTTCGTAGAAGTAGGTAATGCTACCGTTGGAAGCAAATTCGACAATGCTACCACCAACGTCTGTGAGACGCTCAAGAATGTTGTACCAGACGACGACGCTGTTGCTCCAGCCCCAGTTGTGTGGTGTGGTGTACCAGAGCGTTGGGCCTGCCGGCCCAGTTGCATGCACCGGGACGGTGATTGAGGTCACGTTAAGATTGACGTTCACACCATTGAGAAAGTAACCATCAGTATCTGCCTTCCAGTTGACCGTAAGGTTGCCGAGGTAGCTGTCGTCGGCTGTGGCGGGAGTTGCCGCAGCGATGAGCCATGCGCATACAGCGACGAGCCAAAGTGACTTGCTGTTGTGCGAGCAACGTTTCGGGTGCGAACGGGTTTGACTGTTGGGACTGGGGCCAGAAGATGCTACGGCTGCCATGCGAACCTCCCTCGGTCAGGTCGGGGCAGTCGCCCCTTCTCGTCAATACAGGACTTTCGAGTCAGTATATCACAGGCGGGATAGAGCAACAATATCTTCCGTGGGGCAGTGGCGTATTGGCGTTGAAATTGGGGCCGCTCAACCCACCGAAATGGGTAAGTTGCAGCACACACCCAGTGACACCGCCCATGTCACCGGTGACATGGCGAGACCCTAGAATGGCCTTGTGGATCGTCACGTGACGATCACGTGACGACTTTGGCACTGGTAAACGCTCACGGGACGGAGGTTCGAACCCGGCGGGATACTTCCGGTGGCGTCTTGGTCTGTCGAAATGGCGGGTTTGTAAGTGCTGGCTTCAAGCAGGCTTCCAATCGCGGGACGGGTTTGGCCCCGTCCCGCGATTTCGAGAGTTCAAGAGGGGTTTGGCCTCCCGTCGGGCTAATTGGCGGGTCAGCCCGTCCCGCGGTTGCCGCGTGGCCGCACTGCAGCATTGCCAAAACACCGCGATTTCCCGTGTGAAAACGCACAAGGCCCGCGGCGGGTGCCGCGGGCCCTGAGGTTGACGCAGACGGGCCGTGAAGCCCGTCGAATGGAGCCGGGGGGAGTTGAACCCCCGTCCCGAGATGGTCGAAATGTCGCTTCTACACGCTTGTTCCGTGGTTTGGATTTCGAGCGGCGCGTCCGCCACGGACAGCGTCTGCGTCGCCTTAGCCCCGGTGAGTTTTAGCTGCGAACGCCGGGGCGGCATACGCGTGCGAGCCCGATGAATCGTTGACCTGAGCGTCTTACGGGCGGTCAGCCCAGGTCATGGCTGCGCTTTAGGCAGCCAGGCGGACCGGGGCGAACCCGATCCGACCAGCGACAGAGTCGTTGGCATTTAGGGTTTTGCACGTTTTAACGCGGCCACGTGCGCCTCGGCGTGCCACGGCACTCCTGAACCATCCGGTCGAAACCGGTCGGCCCCAGTTGTCAAAGAACGTCGCCGCCGCGGGTCGGGGCGTGTGGGAATTATATCGGCGCCGGCTCGCCGGTCCATGACGATGCGAGGAGCGCGGGCGAGATGTCGGCGGGTTTGACTCGGATGGGGGGGACCGATAGGCTGACTCGGCTGTGATCGGCGTCGCGGCGATCGAGGTTGCCACCCTAGCTCAGTGGTAGAGCACTCCCTTGGTAAGGGAGAGGTCGTGGGTTCAAATCCCATGGGTGGCTTGGCGGGGTTGGGCGCATTTGACAGGGCCGGGGCGTGTCGTATGATGCACCCCCCACCGCCCGAAAGGGCGGTTATCAATAGGGCGCATAGGGCGCGGTGTTCGGTCCCGGGTGGACCTGTCGGGCCCGAGGCGGCTTCGGGGACAAGTGCCGGTGGTGGCAGTAAAGTGCGGAATGATGCGGGCGGCATCGAAGCCCGTCAGGATGAATCACCCTCTATTAGCGAGGTAGTACCGATGGCCAAAGGCGTATTCGAGCGTACCAAACCCCACGTGAACGTCGGCACGATCGGTCACGTGGACCACGGCAAGACGACCCTGACGGCGGCGATCACCGCTGTGCAGGCGGCCAAGGGTCTGGCGACCTTCAAGGCCTACGACGAAGTCGCCAAGGCTTCGGAGAAGGAAGGTCGCCGCGACCCGACGAAGATTCTGACCATCGCCACGTCGCACGTGGAGTACGAGTCGCCCAAGCGGCACTACGCTCACGTGGACTGTCCCGGCCACGCCGACTACGTCAAGAACATGATCACCGGCGCCGCCCAGATGGACGGGGCAATTCTGGTGGTATCGGCGGCGGACGGCCCGATGCCCCAGACGCGCGAGCACGTGCTGCTGGCGCGCCAGGTGAACGTGCCCGCGCTGGTCGTGTTCCTCAACAAGGTGGACCTCGTGGACGACCCCGAGCTGCTGGAGCTCGTCGAGCTCGAAGTGCGCGAGCTGCTCAACAAGTACCAGTTCCCCGGCGACGACACCCCGATCATCAAGGGTGCGGCCGTCGCGGCGCTGAACAACCCCAGCGATGCGGAGAAGACCAAGTGCATCGGCGAGCTGATGGACGCGATCGACTCGTTCATCCCCGAGCCCGTGCGCGAGAAGGACAAGCCCTTCCTGATGAGCATTGAGGACGTGTTCTCGATCAAGGGTCGCGGCACGGTGGTGACCGGACGTATCGAGCGCGGTATCGTGAAGGTGGGCGACAACATCGAGATCATCGGCATCCGCCCGACGCAGAAGACCACCGTCACCGGTGTCGAGATGTTCAACAAGACGCTGGACGAGGGCATTGCCGGCGACAACGTGGGCGCCCTGCTGCGTGGCATCGAGAAGGAGCAGGTGGAGCGCGGGCAGGTGCTGGCCAAGCCCGGCTCGATCACGCCGCACACCAAGTTCATGGGCGAGATTTACGTGCTGACGAAGGAAGAAGGCGGCCGGCACACGCCGTTCTTCAGCGGGTACAAGCCGCAGTTCTTCTTCCGCACGTCGGATATCACCGGCTCGATCAAGCTGCCGCAGGGCGTGGAGATGTGCATGCCCGGCGACAACGTGCAGATGGAAGTGGACCTGCAGGGCAAGCCCATCGCCATGGAAGAGGGCGTGCGTTTTGCCGTGCGTGAAGGCGGCCGCACGGTGGGCGCGGGCGTCGTGACGAAAATCATCGAGTAATCTTTTTGGTATAGCCGCGGCCAGTGGCCGCGCTCGGGCGTCCAAGCGCGACCAATGGTCGCGGCTTTGCAAGGTGAGCAATCATGGCCAAGAAAGCCGCCGCCATCGAGTACGTGTGGCTGCAGTGCGAGGAGACGGGCGACCTGAACTACAGGACCGCCGTCAACGTCAAAGGCGGTATTCCCGAGAGCCTCAAGGCAGGCTTGAAGAAGTACAGCCCGCGACTTCGCAAGCACACGCTGCATAAGATCAAGCGGAAGTAATCGATCGATCCTGGACGTGTCGCTTAAGTGACTCGTCCGGGAGGCGCTCTACGCCGGTAGCTCAATTGGCAGAGCAGCCGTCTCCAAAGCGGCAGGTTGCAGGTTCGACTCCTGCCCGGCGTGTTGCACGCCGGACCTGAGTCTTCGAAGGTCCGGATGGCGGGACCGGTCCGATCCGGACCTTCGCACAGCCCCAGGTCCGACGTGAGTCATAAGAGTCCCCATGGCTTTCACCATCTACAAATCCGGCCAAGGCTACTGGACACGCACGATGACGGCGATCGGTATCGGCGTGGTCGTGCTCACCGGCGTGGCGTGGCTCTGGAGCGAGCTGGAGATCATCGGGCGCAGCTATTCGGTGAACCTCGAGATCGCCGATGCCTCGGCGCGTCTGGCGGCGTGGGGCAAGGCCAACAATCACGAGATCGCCGGGCTCGACGTCCTCCGCGGCATTCAGACGCCCGACGCGGCTACGACCTCACCGGTGACGATCACGGGCGCCGGCCAGACGTTCACGCTTGATCGCGGCGGCGTGGTGGCCGCCATCGAGGGGTTTGCGCCGGCTCCGACCTCGACGGCGGTTCGGGCGCTGCCCGTCGCCGGATTCACGCAAGTCCGCATCGAGGGCGGCAACGTGGTGTTCGGCGGCATTCAGACCTGGGGCTACCGCAACCGGCTGTACATTCAGTCCGCCGTGGCCGTCGTCGTCATCGCCATCTTCGGCGTCCTGACGTTCTGGGTGCTCAACAAGCCCAACATCGCCGACTTCATGATTGCCACCGAGGCGGAGATGAAAAAGGTCAACTGGCCCAGCCGCCGCGAGATCATCGGCTCGACGTGGGTCGTCATCGTGGGCATGCTGCTCTTCGGTCTGATTCTCTTCGTGGTGGACGTCGGCTTCCTCGAACTGTTCCGCCAGATCGGCATCCTCCAGGGATAAGGCACACCGTCATGTCGGACCAGGACACCACTCAGACGCAGGCGACCGAGACCCAAGGCCAGATCGAAGGCGACGAGCCGTTGATCACGCCGGGCATGAACTGGTTCGTCCTCCGCGTCGCCTCGAACAAGGAAGACTCGGTCCGCGAAACCCTCCTTCGCAAGCTCAAGATCGAAGGCTTCACCCACCTGGTCAACCGCATCCTCGTCCCCACCGAGAAGATCAAGACCATCAAGGGCGGCAAGCAGAAGGTCACGCTCAAGAAGCTCTACCCCGGCTACGTGTTCGTCGAGATGAAGCTCGAAGACGACGGCCGCATCCCCCAGGACGTGTTCTTCCTCATCAAGGAAACCACCGGCGTGGGCGACTTCATCGGCGCCGCCGGTCGCCCCAGCCCCATGAGCATCCCCGAGATCGAGAAGATGCTCATGGCCTCCAAGCCCGCCGACGAGTCCCCCACCGTCAAGATGGACTTCCAGAAGGGCGACCACATCAAGATCAAGGAAGGCCCCTTCGAGAACATGGAAGGAACCGTGGACGAACTGCTGCCCGACCACGGCAAGGTCCGCGTCCTGGTCACCGTCTTCGGCCGCTCCACCCCGCTCGAACTCGAATACTGGCTCATCGAGAAGGTCGAGGAATAACCTTCCATCCGCGCCGGGCCTGCGGCTACTTCCGGGGGGCGAAGGCTCGGGTGGAGGGGCAGGCCCGGACCCGGAGCCAACCGGACCTTCGCCGAGCCTCAGGTCCGGCGTGGAAGCCCCATGCCCCGCCCCCTGCAAATCACCAGCGTCCACAACCCGCGCGTCGCCGACGTGTGTGCCCTGCGCAAGCATCGCCATCGCGTTGCGACGGGGTGGTTTGTTGCCGAGGGGCGGCGGGAGGTGCCGCGCGCCGTCGCCGCCGGGCTGCGCGTGCGGCAGGTGTGGCACTGCCCCGAACTCATGTCGCTCAACGATCCCGATCTGCGGTACGTCCACCAGCGCGTGGGCGACGAGGTCCAATGGTACGAGGCCAGCCCGGCCGTGTTTCAGAAAATGGCGTATCTCGACGATCCGCACGGCCTGCTCGCCGTCATCGAGCAGCCGCGGTGGGATCTGGAGGGTCTAGGGTCTGGGACCTGGGGCCTGGAACGAGGCGTTGCGGCAAAGGCTTCTGCCAGACCCCAAACCTCAGGCCCCAGCCCCCTCTTTCTCGTCGCCGTCGGCTTGGCCAAGCCGGGCAACCTCGGCGCCATGGCGCGCACCGCCGCGGCCGCCGGCGCCGCGGCGCTGCTGATCGCCGATGGTGTCGTCGATGCGTTCAACCCCAACGCGATCCGCGCCAGCACCGGCGCAGTGTTCACCTTGCCGGTGATCGGCGGGACGTCGGAGGCGCTGCTGTCGTGGCTGCGCGACGCGGGCGTGACGGTGGTGGCCGCCTCGCTGCAGGGCCGCGACCTGTTCGCCGACTCGCCGGACCTGACGGGTCGCACGGCGATCGCCATCGGCGCGGAAGACACGGGCCTGCCCGCGCGATGGATGCAATCAGCGGGGGCGCAAATTCGTATTCCCATGGCGATGGGTGCGGGGTATGATGTGGACTCACTTAACGCCGCCGCCGCCGCCGCGGTGCTTCTCTTCGAGGCGGTTCGACAACGATCGTGCCCGCCAAACGATCAGACCGTGCGTTGATATGCAACTCATACTGGCAAGGAGGCCCGCATAAGCATGAAAAATCAGTGATCGGGCGAATCCCCAGTTGACGCCACCGGCATGGTCCGGTTATCTTGACCGCCTCGCCTGCCTTATTTTACCTCATCACTGGGCGCCGACGTCTTGATCTCACGTCGACGTCGGACGGTCACAGGGGAATTCGGACATCACGAACGGGCGATTTGCGGACGGGACCTGCTCCCCGCCTGCCTTGCTGACGGTCGGACTGGCTGTGAGCCATTGTTTGCGACCGGTTGGAGTGAGAGATGCGCGTTTTCATGCTTGGTTGGGAGTTTCCGCCGTTCATCAGTGGCGGTTTGGGAACCGCCTGCTATGGACTGACCAAGGCCCTGTCGCGTCAGCAGACGCATGTGACGTTTGTGCTGCCCAAGCAGGTGGGCAGTGAGTTCGTCGAGCACGTCAAGCTTTTGTCGCCGCAGTCGCCCAAGGCCGCGATGGGCGATCGCAGCCCCGCCAGCGTGGCCGCGACGTTTCGCATGGCCGACAACCCCGGCCACGGCGCGTTCGCCAACGTGACATTCAAGGCCGTCCCCTCGATGCTGCCCAGTCCTTACACCAGCGCCGCCCTCGCCGCGGCCCGTGCCGCCCAGGGCAAGCTCGACCCCAACAAGCCCGTGAGCGTGCTCGAACGCCAGTGGGAAGGCCCCGGCCAGCAGTACCACGGCGACCTCATCAAGGAAGCGTCGCGCTATGCCGACCTGTGCGTCGATCTGGCCCGAGGCGAGGACTTCGACGTGGTGCACGCCCACGACTGGCTGACCTTCCCCGCCGGCATGGCCGTCGCCGCCGCCACCGGCAAGCCCCTGGTCGTCCACGTCCACTCCACCGAGTTCGACCGCTGCGGCGACCACATCAACCAGCCGATCTACGACATCGAGCGCCGCGGCATGCACGCGGCCGTCCGCGTCATCGCCGTCAGCCACTACACCAAGAAAATCCTCGAGCATCGCTACGGCGTCAGCGCAGGCAAGATCGACGTGGTCTATAACGGCATCGACTCGGGCAACGGCTATACCAACGGCCACGCCGACAAGGTCCAGGCCATCCGCAAGGGCGACAAGATCGTCCTCTTCCTGGGCCGCATCACCATGCAGAAGGGCCCCGAGTATTTCGTCGCCGCCGCCAAAAAGGTCCTCGAAAAGTACGACCGCGTGAAATTCGTCATGGCCGGCAGCGGCGACAAGGTGCGCGACGTCATCGAGCTCGCCGCCGCCGAGGGCATCGGCCACAAGGTGCTCTTCACCGGCTTCCTCCGCGGCGAGGACGTGCAGCGCATCTTCGAGATGGCCGACGTCTTCGTCATGCCCAGCGTCAGCGAGCCCTTCGGCATCGCCCCCCTCGAAGCCATCAGCCACGACGTGCCCGTCATCATCAGCAAGACCAGCGGCGTGGCCGAGGTGCTCACGCACGCGCTGAAGGTCGATTTCTGGGACACGCACGAGATCGCCAACAAGATCCTCGCCGTGCTGCGCCACCCGCCGCTGTCGCACACGCTGCGCCAGCATGCCGACATGGAAGTGCGCCGCCTCACCTGGGACGACGCCGCCAGCAAGTGCAACGGCGTGTACGACCGGGCCGTGGCGCTGATGCCCAATTGATCGTTATCGCGCGACCACGAGCAAGCTCGCATTCACCACCACACGCTCCACGGGCCGGGGACGTAGCGTTGCTCCATGGCCGAGAAGGGGACCCACTGCACGTCACCGCGGAGGCGGCCGATGTTCGTGCCTTCGGGCTTCTTGTTCTGATCGCGGTGGGCGACCGACCAGCCGCCGCCGAACTGCAGTGTGCCGAAGTCGGTCTCGTTGATGTCCACGACGACCGGCAGGGTCGGATTATCGTCCATGCGCTTGACGATCCAGGTCGGCGCGAAGACGTTGACCCAGTTGGTGTGCAGGTTGTACCCGATGTAGTAGTGGGTTTTGGTCGGGTCGGTGCCGGCGACCTTCTCCCAGAAATCCTGGGCGGTGTAGCCGCCATAGTGGGGCGGGAGATCCTTGGCGAACTGCGGGCAGTAGAACGTGCCAATGCCTTTGCTGTAAGGGAACGTCGGCGTCGTGCCGATCATGGTCACGCCCACGCTGAAGTAGTTGGGCAACAGCGTCACGGCCATGGATTTCTGCAGGTAGCCGTCCACGGACGTGTTGGCCCCGCCGGTGTTAGGCATATAGCCCTTGTGGTCCACCGCGTAGTTGATGAAACCCAGCAGAATCGTGTGCTCGTTGGCGGCGCACAGCGTCTTGCGCGCCGCGTCTCGGGCCTTGCTCAGCGAAGGCAACAGCAGCGAAATCAGCAGCGCGATGATGCTGATGACCACCAGCAGTTCGATCAGGGTGAAGGCTCGTTTGCAGATCATGGTTCCGTCCCTGTTGTGAGTTGCAGGCTGCGCGATGTGTCGGTCACAGGCATGATTGGTCCTTGCGTTTCCAGGCCCGGAATCGTTCACGTGGACTGGCGCGCCACCAGTTGCGGCGCGATATGCGCGACGCGCTGATCTGGGGCGAGCTTGCGGCCTCCGATCATGCGGTCGAGCATGTGCACCATGGCCGTCGCCGCGTCGGCGTAACGGAAGTTGATGGTGCTCAGCGGCGGCGTGGTCCACTGCGCGAACATGCCGTCGCCGCAGCCCATGACCGCCACGTCGCCGGGCACCGATCGTCCGTGGCGGTCGAGGCAGCGCAACAGCGCGGCGGCCAGGTAATCGTCGTGCGTCACGATGGCGTCGGCGCGACGCGCCACCACCAGGTCGGCCACAACCCGCTCGGCCAGCATGTCCAGGTAATCGAAGCTCTCCACGACGCCGTCGGCCAGATCCGGGCACACCTCTCGCCACGCCGCAACGTACACCAGGCCCTCATCCTCGTCAGGCATCCCCAGTTGTCGCAGCGCCTCGATATGGCCCTCCACGCGCGGGCGATAGAAATCCCAGTCCAGATCGATCATGGCCAGCCCAACCCTGCGTCGGCCGCGCTGTGCCAGGTGCTCCACCGCCAGGCGGGCGGCCATGCGACGATCGGGCGCGACGAATGCGGCGCCGCGCACGCCTGGGTCTTCGTAGAACACGGTGTGGGGATGCCGCGCCACCAGCGCCGCACGATCGCCGGGCGACGCCGGATTGACGACGCAGAACACGCCATCGACGCGGCGGCGGTAGAGCTCGCCGACGTAGTAGTCGAACTGGTCCGGCTGGTCGTGGACGCCGCCGATGGTGTTGCCGATGAGCGTGTGATAGCCCCGCTTGACCGCCTCGATGTCCAGTTGCTGCACGAGCATGCCGCGCTGGGGATCGCCGGCGGAGGTCACGAGCAGACCGAAGGTGTAGCTGCGGACGCCGCGCAGTTGACGCGCGGCAGGGTTGGCCTGGTAATTGAGTCGCTGCGCGGCGGTGACGATGCGGCGTGCGGTCTGCTGGCTGGCGCGCGAGTTGTTTCCCGGCCCGCCATTGAGCACGACCGCGGCGACGGGCACGGAGACGTGGGCGGCGCGCGCCACATCGCGCAGAGTGGTGCGTCGCGTCACACTGGTCGCTGCATGGGTCACGTCCGACCTCTTTCGGCGATGCCCGGAATCGGTCATGACTTTACATTAAGTTTACCGCCCGCAGCGGCCCCGTCAAGATGAATTCATAAAACTCCCGCCGGGGCCGCTGCCAGCTCCTCCAGCCGCTGCCAGCAATACCACTGCATGCGCGGCAGGTGGAACGGGCCCTTCCAGACATTGCCCTTGAGGCGGGTGGACAGGCGTCCGTCGCGGTGCAGGTAGCCAAACCACTCGCCGTGCAGCGGATCGGGGAAACGCTCGTATGCCCACTGATGCACCGCCTCGTGTCGCCGGGCGTACCGCGGCTGGCCGGTGAGCTGGTAGGCCAGCAGCGTGGCAATAATCGCCTCGTTGTGCGGCCACCAGTATTTCATGTCGTGCCAGTACTCGGTGCAGGGCAGGTTGCGGCAGTCGCGGTAATAGAGAATCCCGCCGTACACCGGGTCCCAACCCCAGTCATACGACCAGTCGATGATGGTCGTGCCCAGCTCGACGAGCGCCGCGTCGCCGCCGCGCAGGCGCGCCTCTTCGAGGATGAACCAGCCGCACTCGAGCGAATGGCCGGGGCAGATCATGCGGCCGTCGAAGTTGTCGCAGAACTCCCCGTGCGGGCCGACGGTTTCCAGAACGCAGCGGAACTCGGGCTTGAGAAAGTCGCGGCGAATCTCCTCAATGCAGCGGTCGATCGTCTGCGTGGCGATCGGGTCGTCGCTGGCCTTGCGCAGCTCCTGCGCGGTGACGATGAGGATCATGGGCACGGCCAGGCCCTTGAGCCGCCGCACCTCGGGGTTGAGCTTGGGCGTGAGCACCGTGGGCATGTCCAGCCACTGCAGCACGCGTTTGAACAGTTGCACCGCGTGCTCGACGCACTGCGCCTGGCCGGACGCCTTGCCGTAGGCCGCCAGCGCCGCGATGGCGAACGCCTCACTGAAGATGTAGCGGCGCTTGCGCAGGGGTCGGCCGTCGCGCGTGACCATGAAGAACATGCGCCCGTCGGTGTCAAAGCAGTGCCGGTTCAGGAAATCGACGCCCAGGCGCGCCGCATCGAGCCACTCCTGCCGCGGCTCGACGGTCTGGTGCAGCGTCGCCAGGAGCCAGGCGAAGCGGCCCTGCACCCAGACGGGTTTGTCGTCCTGCAACAGTGAGCCGTCCTGGTCCAGCGAGGTGAGGTAGCCGCCGTGCTCGTGATCCAGGGCCCGGGGAAGCCAGAAGGGCAGCGTGTCCTGCAGCAAGCCGTCGCGGTAGATGGCCAGCAACTCCGACGTGCGGGTAGGCGTCATGGCGAATCTCGAGCGGGCACGGGGCGGTCGCTCAATCCTTCGCCGCCGGCACATGCCGCGCCAGATCATACTTCGCATCCATGCGTGCGACATCCTCGGGCGTGACCGGGAAGCGCCAAAGGGCGAAGCGCGGCTGCTGATCGACGCCGATGGCGCGATTGAGAATCGCGCAGATGAGCTGCACCTTGGCGGCATCGTCGGCGGGCTTTTCAAGGCCGGCCTTCGCCAGGATGTCGTAGGTGCGGTACCAGCGCTTGAACGGCTCCCACCCGTAGGTGCGCACCATGCGGTGGAAAAAGGCGTGCAGGTCGTCGGTGTTCATCGTGTCCCACGTGCGCGACGTGTCGGCCAGATACTCGTCCCCGGACGCGATCACGTGCCCGTCGACGAACTGACGCCCGAGGACCAGCGGCTTCTGATTGCCCACCAACGGCTTCCACGACCGGGCACGGAACTTCGAGTCGGGCGTGAGCAGCGTGTCAAACACATACGCGAGCTTGAAGTTGGCCTGGAACTCTGAGGCCGGACTGTTCCAGATGTACCACCCGCCGAAGTCGAAGCAGTGGCCGATCTCGTGGATCCAGCCGAACGACACCTCGTAACGATCGAACTCCTCGACGGTCTGGCCCACGAATTTGGTGTTGGCCATGATCGGGTTGCCGGCGTAGGCCCACGCCGGGTTGTCGGGGCATTCGCGGATGACCAGCACCTTGCCGTCGTAAGGCGTGAAGCCGGTGAGATCCTGCATCGCCAGATACGTCTGGTCGAGGAACGCCAGCACCTCGCGCACGTGCTTGAAGTCCTTGTAGCGCGAGGTCATCAACTCCAGGCCCATGTGCTTGGCGTCAATGCGCCGCAACGGCTCGGGCAGCGACGACACGCCCACCTCGACCGTCACCGGCTCGGACGACACCGCCTGCCCGTCGGGTCGGGTCAACTTGGCCGAGATGGTCACGCTGGGCTTGCTGCGCGTCGAGGCCTCGGCGACATCCGGCGGCATCCAGCTCGTGAGCTTGAACGTGCCCGTGCCCCCCGCCTCGACCACCTGGTTGACGTCCCAGTCCCACGGCTTGCGCGGAGCGGGCTCGCCGTGGATCAGCCACTGACCCGACAGCGCCACGACCGTCACCGGCTGATCGCCTTTGTTCGTAAAGGTGAAGTGCAGCATGCCGTAGCCCCCGGCGATCCACCCGGCCTCGGGCGTGCTGCGGCAATCCACCGTGAAGGTGCGTTCTTGCGCATGCAACGCTGCGGACGCGCTCAAGAGGGCCATGATGAAAAGTGCTTTCCACGAGGTGCGCATGTCATGCATCGTAGGCGGACTCGCAACGGAGGTCACAGGGGCAAGCCTTGCGGCGCGACCGGGCAATGCCACCGAGGCCGGGAACGTCGTGGTTCGCGGCGGCGTCGGTGGCACTCCTGGCCGTACTGCACCGGGGTCTCACGCGACCCTGGCGCGACGACGAGACACCAGCCCGATAGCGGCACACACGAGCAAGGCGGCCGTGGTCGGCTCGGGCACAACGACGTTGTAGTGGGCCGCGATGCCGGCCAGTTGCGAGTTGAAGTCGCCGGCCGCCAGGTCATAGATGGCCAGCTCGTCCACCGCCCCGTAGAAGTTGTTGACGCCGGAGAAATAGCCGCCGACGGTCACGTGGCCACTGCCCAGACCATAGGAGCTGCCCGGGTAGGAATAGACCACGGGCGTCCCACCATTGACGATGATGGTCGTCTGCTTGGCGGCCTGGTCGGTGCCCATCACGACGTGGTACCAGGTGTCGGTGGCGATGACCGGCCCCTTGTCGGTGCCGCCGGTGTCGGGGCTGTAGAACGCCAGCACGTTGGCCGTGTAGTTGAACAACACCGCGGGCGTGTTGTTGCCGCCCACGTCCATGACGTACTCCTGGCTGAACCCCGAATCGGCTTTGACCCAGAACTCGAGGGCATACTTGCTGTAGGTGCCGGTGCCCGAGAGGTCCGACAGTGTGAAGGTATTGCCCGCCGCGTTGAGGGTGTGGGGGTCGCTGAACGAGGCGGCCGAGCCCAGCGACACGCCGCCGCCGTTGGTCGTGCTGGCGATGCGTGTGGCGATGCCCGAGGGCACCAGCTCGTCCTGGGCGATGCCGTTGACCTGCTCGATGGCGTTGCCGCTGGCCTCGTCGAAGGTCCAGTAGTAGAGCGGATTGCTCGCCAACACGGCATCGTTGTAAACGCTGCCCCATGCGGTGGTGGCGCCGACCATCACCATGGATGCTGCCAACGAGACGGACAGAACACGCGTGCGAAGGCTTGACATGACATGCTCTCCCAAAGTTGCGCCTGCCTGGATGCAGGTCAGGCATGTGTTAAGAATAAACACGGCCAAAAATGAGTCAGTGAAACTATGTCTAAAAACACTCTAGTATTAACGTTTAGTCATGTCAATAGAAATCATGAGGGGTGGACATTCCTAAGCTACCATCAACTGCGTGAGCAGGGCCTCACGCCAGGGGTCGGCCCACGATGGCCCCGGCCCCGCCGCGGCCGGACCCGCGGGCGGCACGGCATCGAATGTAGATAACTTTGGCTGCACAGATGTCGCTATTTGTTTTATAATTCACGGCTACGGTCATGTAAGTGGATATTACTGCCCTACTCCTTCCCGACCCAGGAGCGCCCCTATGACTCGATTCGCCCCGCTCGCGACCGCCTCGCTGGTCGTTGTCGCCTCGGTCCTGTCGCCGGCCGCCCGCGCCGACGAGACGCTGCACCTCATCCCCGCGCCCAAGGAACTGGCGCTGGGTGATGGGGCGATGGCCCTCACGCCCGACAGCCGCATCGTCGTTGAGGACGAGGCGCTGCTGCCGCTGGCGAAGATCCTCGCTCATGAGATCGATCTGATCGCTGGCCGGCGCCTGGATGTGGGCGTGGGGGCGGGACGGGCGGGCGGCATCGTGCTGGCGATCGACCCGTCGCTCCGCGCCGGGCGTGACATCACCACCGTGCGCGACCAGGCGGTGACGAAGACGCGCGACTACGCGCATCGCATCGAAGTGACGGACCGCGCGATCGTCACGGGGTTCGACTATCGCGCGGTGGCCGAGGGGACGGCGACGATCCTGCAGGCGCTGCGCGACAGCGACGGCTCGCTGCAGTTGCCCCGCATGACCGTGCAGGACTGGCCCGAGGCCGACTTCATGGCGATCATGGTGGACGTCGCCCGTCAGGAGGTGACGCTCGACGTGCTGCGCCAGGTGGTGGACGCCTGCCGGTTCTACAAGGTGCGCTACTGCCAGCTTCACCTCAGCGACGATCAGGGCTGGACGTTCCCGTCGAAGGCGTATCCGCAGCTTGGCACGAAGAACAGCGCGGCGCACGGCGGGATCGTGCCGAAGGTGTACGACCTGGACGAACTCAAGGCGCTGGTGGCCTACGCCGACGCGCGGGGCGTGACGTTCGTGCCCGAGCTGGAAACGCCCGGGCACAGCGACGCGGCCCGGCTGGCGATGCCCGACGAGCTGGACCTGCCCGAGCGGCCCGGCAGCAACGCGCGCCTGGCGATCATGAACGTCGCCAACGACGGCATCTACCCGATCCTCGACACGCTGGTGGGCGAGATCGCCGCGGTGTTCGCCAGCTCGCCCTATTTCCACGTCGGATGCGACGAGACGCGCTGGGATGTGATCGGCACGCTGCCGCAGACCCAGGCCTACATGCAGGCCCACGGCATCGCCAGTCTGCACGACCTGTTCGTCCAGCACGTGCGGCGGATGAACGACATCGTCCGCAAGCACGGGAAGATGACGATCGTCTGGGAGGGCGCGGCAACCGAGCCGGCGATGCGCGACCAGGTGATCATGATGACCTGGATCGAGGGCACGGCGGCGGCGACGCACATGCATCGTCAGGGCTTCACGACGATCACCGTGCCGTGGACGCTGACAGTGCCCTGGCCGCAGTGGCACATGTACATCTGCAATGGCAGCCAACTGTCGCGCGAGGACCGGGTCCTGGGCGCGTTGATGCCCATGTGGGAGATGAGTGGCCCGGCGCTGCTGCGGGACTATCTGCCAAAGCTACCGCGGCGACATGCGCGCACGTGGACGCCGGAGGCGAGCTTCGAGGAGGAGGCGTTTGTGCTCAGGGCGGCGGCAACCGAGGCGCGGCTGGCGCGACTGATCCGCCCGGTGACGATCCGCGCCGACAACCTGATGGACCTGCCCGACGAGGGCCGCGTGCAGGATCGGCGTTACTTCTTCAATCGCCGCACGACGATCGCGCTCGACGCCGGGCCGGGCATCGCGGCGATTCACTACACGCGCGACGGCACGCTGCCGACCACGGCTTCGCCGCGGTACGACGCGCCGCTGGCGCTGGATGGCGACGCGTACATCGTCGCCGCCGGGTTCGACGCCGACGGTCGCATGCGCGGTGGCGCCGATCGCGGTCGCTTCCACAAGGTGGACTTCGAGCGCAACCTCACCACTGGCAAGCCCGTGACCGTCAGCGGCGGCACGCAGGGCATCTATGCGCCGGAGAAGGCCGTCGATGGCCTGGTCAGCCTCGACAGCTCGTGGTGGGCCAGCCCCGGTCCGCAATGGCTCACCGTGGACCTGCAGCAGACGCACGCGCTGACAAAGGTGCAGATCTTCACCTACTGGGACGGCCAGCGGTACTATCAGTACCACGTCGAGCTTTCCGCCGACGGCCAGGCTTGGACCAAGGTCGCGGACATGAGCAGCAACACGCAGCCCAGCAGCCCCAGCGGCGACACGCACGTCTTCGACGCCACCCCGGCTCGCTATCTCCGCGTCAACCTGCTCAAGGGCAGCGCCCATGCGCCGGCCCACCCGGTTCACCTCGTCGAAGTGCGGGCCTACGCTCAGGAGTAGCTCGCCCCAGCATGCGACGTCTGGCCATCATCCTCGGGTTGCTCTCGGCATCGATCGCGATGACCGACCCGGCGCAGGCTGGTCACATCGAGCAGCGGCCCGACGGCACGACCGTGATCCACGTCGTCGTCGCCGGCGAGCTGGGCCTGCTCCCCGACCCGACGCGCACCGACACGTTCACGCGCGCCGACCACGCCTCGGTCAAGGATTTTGTGCAGCGGTTCCCGCAGATCTTCGCCCAGCGCTACCGCGACCGCTACAAGGCCGACCCCGACCGCTACGGACGCTACAACTGGGACAAGGTCGAGCTGAGGCTCAGGCCGTTCAGCTCCATCGCCATCTCCGGGCTGGAGGTGGACCTGCTGTCGATCGCCGCCGGCGTCGCGCCGGACGTGCTGTACGTCAACTTCCGCAAGTCGGACAACTACATTCAGAACGGTTTTCTCTTTCCGCTGGACGATCCGGAGGCGGGCTATCTGACGAGCATGAGCCGGGAGGAGCTGGACTTTCGCGTGCATCCGAAGATCTGGCCGGTGATTCGCCGCAAAGGCCCGGAGGGGCGCGAGCAGGTGTGGGCGCTGCCCTACGGCGGGGCGCTGGGCACGGTGCTGCTGTACCGCAAGGATCTGTTCGATCGCCACGGGCTGACCTATCCTGACGCCGACTGGACGTGGACCGAGTTTCTCGCCGCGTGCCAGAAGCTCACCGACCCGCGGGAAGGGACCTACGGCATCGTGCTGGGCACGGGCAAGTACGAGTCGTGGTTCTGGAACAACTACCTCTGGGCGGCGGGCGGCGAGGTCATGCACTACGACGCCGACACCGACGAGTGGCGGTGCGTCTTCGACACGCGCGAAGCTGCAGTGGCCCTGGAGTTCTACCTGCGCCTGACCGCCGAGCGCTGGACCGACGAGCGCGGCCGCGTCCACCGCGGTTATGCCGACCTGACCAACACCCTCACCAACTGGGACGACGGCCGCGTCGGCATGCAGATGGCCTACATCGACAGCAAGCTGTTCCAGACGATCAACCCGGACGTGACGGGCATGGCACCGACGCCCAAGGGTCCGACGGGTATTCGCGCCGCCGAGCTCAACAGCCGCATGATGGGTCTCTTCTCGCGGATCGTCGAGCCGGCGGTGCGCGACGCGGCGTGGGAATTCATCCGCCACCGCGACAACGAGGACGCCGAGCGCATCAAGACGCGCGTGATGGTCGAGGGCGGCCTGGGTCAGTTCATCAATCCGCAATACCTGGAGCAGTTCGGCTATCCCGAGGTGAAGCGTCTGGCGCCGCGCGGGTGGTCGGAGACCTTCGAGCTGGCGATGGCGGGCGGGCGGCCCGAGCCCTACGGTCGCAACAGCAACTTCGCCTACCAGCTCGTGACGCTGCCCATCCACGAGGCGCGGCAGATGATGCTCGCCGGCGAGCTGCCCGACGACTACGAGCAGCGCCTCGACGTGCTGCGGCGCGTGCTCGAACGGGGCAACCGCCGCGCCAACGAGGAGATGATCGGCATCCTCCCGCCCGGCGAGCGGCGCAAGCGCGACGTGTCGGCCTACGTGGCGCTGGCGGTCATCGCCGTCACGTTCGCCCTCGTGCTGCGCAGCGTCAACCGGGCCTTCACCCCGCCGACGGCGACGCTCGACGGGGCGCGCACGCGCACGCGCTGGTGGACGTATCGCTGGGCCTATCTGCTGCTGTTGCCTGCGGCGGCTACGATCTTCTTCTGGCAGTACGTGCCGCTGGCGCGCGGGTCGCTCATGGCGTTCCAGGACTACCGCATCCTCGGCGAGTCGAGCTGGGTAGGCGTGCAGAACTTCGGCGACCTGCTCTTCGACGGGCTGTGGTGGCGGGCGGTGTGGAACTCGGTGCGCTACAGCACGCTGGTGATGGCGCTGACGCTGCTGCCCCCGATTCTGCTGGCGATCATGCTGGACGTGTTGCCGCGGGGGAGCGTGGCGTTCCGGGTGATCTACTACCTGCCGGCGGTGATCGCGGGGCTGGTGGTGACGATTCTGTGGAAGCAGTTTTACGAGCCCAACGAGTCGGGCGTGCTCAACCGGGTGGTGCTGCAGTTGCCGGCATGGGCGTTCGTGTTGTCGGGCTTGGTGCTGGCGTGGCCGACGTGGCTGCTGGCGCGGCGACTGTGGCGTCACGGCAAGCGTGTGGGGGCGTGGGCGATGGGGCTGGGCGGAGCGGTGCTGGCGTTCACCTGCTGGCGTCTGGCGTGGCCGATCCTGGTGCAGCCGGGGGAGGCCCTGGCGGTCGCGGTGCTGCAGTGGCCCGGTCGTCTGGGCGCAACGCACGGCGAGGCCTTCCGCTGGCTCACCGATCCCGACCTGGCCATGCTCGCCTGCGTGCTGCCGATGGTCTGGGCCGGCATCGGGCCCGGATGCCTCATCTACCTCGCGGCCCTCCGCGGCATCCCGCCCGACCTGTACGAGGCCTCGGACATCGACGGCGCCGACTTCCTCGACAAGGTTCTCTTCGTCGTCTTCCCCATGCTGCGCCCGCTGATCCTCATCAACTGCATCGGCGTGCTCAACGGCGCGTGGTTCGGCGCGACGAGCAACATCCTGGCCATGACCGGCGGCGCCGGCGACACCGAGGAGGCCGGCCTGCACATCTTCTTCAAGGCGTTCATGTTCCTGAAGTTCGGACCCGCCACCGCCATGGCCTGGGTCCTGGCCTTCCTCCTCATCGGGTTCACCATCAACCAGCTCCGCATCCTGTCGCGCCTGGAGTTCCGCACTACCGGCGAGAAGACGACCTGACCATGGCCCTCATCTCCCGCACAGGCCGACGCAGCTTCCGCACCCGCGTGCTGCTGTTGTCCATCTACCTCCTGCTGACGCTCGGGGCCGTCACCATGCTCTATCCCTTCGGCCTCATGGTCGCCGGGAGCACCAAGAGCACGGTGGACAGCTCGACCATGACGCTCGTGCCCGCCTTCCTGCACGATGACGCGGCCCTGTGGCGCAAGCATGTCGAAGGGCTCTTCAACGAGTCCATCCAGACCATGCGCGAGACGTTCCACGACGACGCTGCCAGCTTCGAGAAGCTGTCCATGCCCGAGCGCGGCGACGAGGGCCTCGTCGCCGCATGGCAGGCGTTCCTCGCCCAGCGCCACGCAAGGCCCGGCGACGACGCCCTGGGTTATCTCGAAGCGCCCGTCTCGCGCACCACGCCCCACCAGCTCCGCCGATTCAAAGCTGCACTTGCCCACGACGCCGGCGGCGACCTCGACCGCGTCAACGAGCGTCTCGGCGCCGAGTTCGCCACGTGGAACAGCATCTTTATGGTGCGCGAGGAGTACCTGCTGCGGCGACAGATGCCCGGCCGCACACCGCTGGACCGCGCCTTGGCCGACTTCAAACGCACCCAACCCGACGGCGACCGCTACTACCTCAGCCCCGAGGGCTTCTTCATCTGGCGGTTCCTCAAGACGCAGCACGGGCAGGACATCGCCGCCTACAACCAGTCGCGCGGCACGAGCCACGACTCGTGGGACCGCGTCCACCTCGACCGCCGCTACCCCGACGCGCCCGGGCGCACGCCGCAGGAGCGCGACGACTGGGAGCAGTTCGTCCGCCACGTCGTCAGCCCGCTGTGGGTGCGCATCGACCCGGCCGCCCTTGTGCAGTTTCACGCGATGCTGCGCGCCAAGTACGGCGACATCGCTGCGCTCAACCGCAACTACGGCGCCGACCACGCCGCCTTCGATGACGTGCCCCTGCCCGATCAGCCCCCCGACGCCGGCATCGCCCTCTCCGACTGGACCGCGTTCCTCCAGGGCTGGAAGGACCCGATCACCGGCACGCTGCACACCGCGCCCGTCGCCGCGCTGCGCATTGACAGCATCGACTTCGAGTTCCGCGATTCACTGCAACAGCGCTACGGCGACGTGGCGTCGCTCAACGCCGACATGGGCACGCACTTCGCAAGCTGGCTCGACATTCGCCCGCCGCAGCGCCAGGCCCACCTCGACTGGTTCAGCCAGCGCCGCGCCGCGCTCCGCTGGGAGTTTGTCACCCGCAACTATCGCACCGTCTTCGACCACGTCCTCTTCCGCGGCCGGGCCCTGTTCAACACCGTGGTCTACTGCAGCCTCGCCATCCTCGGCGCCCTGCTCGTCAATCCCCTGGCCGCCTACGCCCTGAGCCGATATCGCCCGCCCTCGACCTACAAAATTCTCCTCCTGCTCATGCTCACCATGGCCTTCCCGCCCATGGTCACGCAGATCCCCGTCTTCATCATGCTCCGCCAGCTCGACCTGCTCAACACGTTCTGGGCTCTGGTGCTGCCGGGGCTGGCCAGCGGGTATTCGATCTTCCTGCTCAAGGGCTTCTTCGATTCGCTGCCGCGCGAGCTTTACGAGAGCGCCGCGCTCGACGGCGCCGGGGAGCTGCGCATGTTCTGGCAGTTCACCATGGCCCTGAGCAAGCCCATCCTCGCCGTCATCGCCCTCTACGCCTTCACCGCGGCGTACTCGAACTTCATCTTCGCCCTGCTCATCTGCCAGGACCAGCGCATGTGGACGCTCATGGTCTGGCTCTACGACCTGCAGACCCGCACCAGCCAGGGCGTCGTGTACGCCTCACTCCTCGTCGGCGCCATCCCCACGCTGATCGTCTTCATCCTGTGCCAGCGCGTCATCATGCGCGGCATCGTCGTCCCGGTGGAGAAGTGACCGCCGCGATGCACGCACGGCCATAGCGTCGGCCACACGAGCGCGATACCCTGTGACAGCCAGCGCCGCACCGCCCGCCCCGCCGCGCTCGCCCGCAGGAGACGCGCCGATGAATCGGCCGGCACATCGCACCCGACCCGTTTTCGCCCGGCATGTTCGTGCGACAGTGATACAACCGCTGCTGCTGATCGCGCTGCTGTTGCCCGCAGGTCACGGCTGCGGCGACGCGGCCGATCGGCGTCACGACGACGCCGGGCCGGTGCTCATCCTCGCCGCCGCCAGCACGCAGGACGCACTGCAGCGCCTCGCCGCGGCGCTAGAGGCCCAAGGCGGGCCGACGCTGACCATCTCGCCGGCCGGGTCCAACGCGCTGGCGCAACAGATCATCGCCGGCGCCCCGGGCGACCTGTTTCTGTCCGCGCATCCGACGTGGGCCCAGGAGGTCGCCACGCGCGGGCACGCCGCCCAGACGGTGACGCTGCTCAGCGGGCAGTTGGTGCTCGTGGCGCCGATGGACAATGCGGCGAACGTGCAGCAGCCGCCGGACCTGCTGCGCGAGCAGGTGCGCCGGATCGCATTGGCGGGCGAGCACGTGCCCGCGGGGATGTACGGCCGCCAGGCGCTGCAGGCCAGGGGCCTGCTCGATTCGTTGGCCACCTCGGGTCGCATCATTCACGGCCAGAACGTGCGTTTGACGCTGGCCTACGTCGAGCGCGGCGAGGCCGACGCCGGCATCGTGTACGCCAGCGATGCGGCGGCGGCGAACGTGCGCGTCGTCTTCACCTTCGACCCCGCCGACCACGAGCCGATCCTCTATCCACTGGTGCTGCTCAAGCGCGGCAGCGAACGGCCGGCGGCACGACAGGCGTTCGAGTTCCTGCAGTCCGCCGACGCCGCCGCTATCTTTGCACAGCACGGCTTTCGTCCGCTGACCGACGAAGCCGCGATCGCGAGGTGAGCCGGCGATGGATGGCTTGTGGCTGACCCAGGACGAGTGGCAGGCGGTGCGCTTGAGCCTCCTCGTGGCGACGGTGGCGGTCGTCGCCAGCCTGCCCCCCGCCACGCTGCTGGCCTGGTGGCTGGCGCGGCGCGACTTCCCCGGCAAGGCCGCCGTCGAAACTCTGCTCAACCTCCCCCTGGTCCTCCCGCCCGTCGTCATCGGCTACCTCCTGCTCATCACCTTCGGCTCGCAGGGATTCGTCGGCCGACACCTCGACCGCTGGCTGGGCCTGCAGATCGTCTTCACCTGGCGCGCCGCGGCGCTGGCCTCGGCCGTCATCGCCTTCCCGCTCATGGTCCGCGCCATCCGCGTCGCCATGCTCGGCCTCGACGCCAGGCTCGAACACGCCGCCCGCACCCTCGGCGCCAACCCCTTGCGCGTCTTCCTCACCGTCACCGTCCCCCTCGCCCGCCACGGACTCATCGCCGGCGCCATCCTCGGATTCGCACGCAGCATCGGCGAGTTCGGCGCCACCATCATGATCGCCGGCAGCATTCCCGGCCACACGCGCACCATGCCGCTGTACATCTTCGCCGTCATCGAGTCGCCCGACGGCATCGCCCGCGCCCAACGCATGGTCATCGTCTCCATTCTCATCGCCGCCGCCGCGCTGGGCGTCGGCGAATGGCTCGAACGCCGGGCCCGACGACGGGGGCACGCGACATGAGCGCCGACGCCCTCACGTTCCAATGTCGCTTCCAATACGGGCGCGGCTTCGGCCTCGACGCATCGTTCGCCCTGCCCGACGGCGTCTCGGCGCTGTTCGGACCCTCCGGCAGCGGCAAAAGCACCTGCCTGGCCCTCGTCGCCGGACTGCTCCGCCCTCGCCACGGCTCGATCCAGATCCAGGGCCAGACCGTCGTGGACCGCGCCACGCGACAGTGGACCCCTCCGCACCGCCGCCGACTCGGCGTCGTCTTTCAGGACCACCTGCTCTTTCCCCACCGCACCGTGCTGGCCAACCTGCGCTACGGCATGGCCGCCGCCACCTCACGCGCCATCGCGCTCGATGACGTCGTGCAGGTCCTCGAGCTGCGCGACCTCCTCGACCGCTACCCCGCTCAGCTCAGCGGCGGCCAGCAACGCCGCGTCGCCCTCGGCCGCGCCCTGCTCGCCCAGCCTCGACTCCTCGTCATGGACGAGCCGCTCACCGGACTCGACGAGGCCCTGCGCGATCGCATCCTCGACCACCTCCAGCACGTCCACGAGCACTGGCGACTGCCCATGCTCCTGGTCAGCCACGACCAGCTCGCCGTCCGCCGCCTGGCCCGACACGTCGTCGTGCTCGAGGCCGGCCGCGTCGTCGATCACGGACCGGTTCACCCCACCCTCGACCGCGCCACCCTCACCACCATGGTCAGCCATCCCGGCCCGATCAACCTCCTGCGCATCGACCAGGTGCGACAGGTCGGCGACCACAGCGAAGGCCGACTCGGCGATCAACCTTTCTTCCTCCCCCGCCCCACCGGCGACGACACCGCTTACGTCCGCTGCCTCCCCCGCGACGTCGCCCTCACCCTCGACGACACGCCGCGCATCAGCATGCGAAACCACCTCCGCGGCATCGTCCGCGACATCGTCCACGTCACCGACCCCGCCGCAGGCCACCGCATCTACGTTGCAGTGGACGCTGGCCAAACCCTCTGGGCTCACCTCACGCCAGCCGCCTGCCGCGACCTCAACCTCCACCCCGGCCAACCCGTCACCTGCCTCCTCAAAGCCTCCGCCACCGAACAACTCGCGTGACTCCTACCGGATGCGCGCCCAGCGCATGGGGAGCACCTCATTACTCAGTGTCGAACTTATGGACATCACTATTCTCCGCACCGGGGAATGCCATCGTCGTCGCGAAGGTGCAACTCGTAATGTTACGTGAGCCGTCTGGACTGTTGTCTATGTTGGGTATTCTTTTCGGCGGCACATAGAGACGACCGTCAAGACGTGAGTGAACTCTCATCAGGGAGGAATAGGGGAAGATGACGAAAAGAGGTATCGAAACGGGTCTGATCCTGAATATGGGTTCACTGCAGCCGCACGGTAGGATGGGACGGATCGTGCGGCGGGCACGGCCAGGGGCGACGCATGGGGGAACTCCCGGCGGGGACGTGGCGGCGGCAATGTGTCTGCGGCCGTGGCGCCCGCCGCAGGCGGCGGGGCTAAACAGGCGACACCTGGATCAGGTGCGCGAGAACCTGATTCGCCCCCGGACCTCCACCGCGGGAAAAATCCCCGGCGAGGACTATGCGCCGCACCGGGCGGGGGTAGAATGAAGCGTTGCAGTGGACGGGGGGAGGAGGTGTCGGGTATCGGGTATCGGGTATGGAAAGGCAAAATGCAAAAGGCAAAGGGGAAAATGGGAGGGGCACAGGAGTCCAGGGTCGCAAGGCGATGGGAGTGGCCGCATGACGTGGTTTGGCTTCACATCAGACATCAGAAATCAGACATGCCTCCAGAGGGCCACTGCCGAGTTGGGTGGCGCATCGACTGGTGAAGATGAAAACCCAGTGATTGTGAGCAACGGGGGTCAGCCGTGGGCGGTGTGGAAGGCTTCGAGCGCGCGGGGGGTATCGACGCGGTAGCCCTGGGCGTTGAATTCGCCGGCGATGGCGGCGAGGCCGGCGACGGTGTCGTCGGCATCGACGAAGCCCATATGGCTGATGCGGAAGATGCTGATTTTCCACTTGGCGCCGCGGCCGTCCTGTCCGCCGGCGAGGTGGATGCCGTGGACATCGCGGCAGGCGCCGCGGAACTTGGCGTCGTCGATGCCCTTGGGATAGAACGCGCCGGTGACCGAGTCGCTGGGGCTTTGGCTGATGAGGCGCAGGCCCATGGCGGCGAAGGCGGCGCCGGCGCCGTCGGCCAGGCGGCGGGTGCGGGCGAACGTCTCGTCCAGCCCCGTCTGCTGGATCATGTCCAAGGCCACCTTCTGCGCCCGCAGCAGCGACACCGGCGGGGTGAAGGGCACGTCGTCGTCCTTCCAGCTCTTGACCCACTTGCGCAGGTCCAGGTTGTACGCCGGCAGCTTGTGGGCGATGGCGTCCATCCGCTTGAGCGCCCGCGGCCCCAGCCCGACGTAACCCAGGCCCGGCGGCAGCATCAGCGCCTTCTGCGAGCCGGTCACCAGGCAGTCGATCCCCCAGTCATCCATCGCCACGGGCATGGCCCCGACGCTGGTGATGCCATCGACCACAAGCAGGGCGTCGGTGTTCTGGGTGAGGGCGGCAATGGCCTTCACGTCGCTGACGGTGGCGGTGCTCGTCTCGCTGTGGACGACGGTGACGAGGCTGGCCTGCGGGTGCTCACGCAGGGTGAACTCGATCTGGTCGAGCGGGGCGGGCGTGCCCCAGGCGTGGTTGATGCGGATGATGTTGAGGTTGAGCGCGGCGGCATAGGCGTCGTACACGTCCTGCCAGCGCTCGCCGAACTTGCCCCCGGCGACGGTGATGACCGTGCTGCCCGGCCGGACCAGGCTCACCTGGGCCGCCTCGAACGCCGTCGTCCCGCTGCCGGCTATGCTCACCACCGGCCCCGTCGTCTGGTATAGCCACTGCAGTTGCTTGCCCAGTTCCTTGAAAATCCCGCGAAACTGCTTGGTGCGGTGGTGGATGATGGGCCTGGCCATCTCTTCGAGCACTTGCGGGGGCACGGCGGTCGGGCCGGGCGTCAGCAGGCGTTGGCGCAGGCCGGCGTCCCCGGCGGGCGTGTGAGGCGCGATCGTGGCAGCGGTCATCGTCTGAAAGCTCGCAGGCAATGGTGCGAAACGCAGACCGCGCATCGGGGCGGCCGGCTGGAACCAAGCATTCTAACGCATCGGCTTCGGCCCGTCCCGTCGCCCATCGACTCGCGTCAGTAAGGCACGATGCGGTCCTCCACCGGCTGCTGACCGGTGGCCAGCAAGTCGCTCACGCCGACGACGAGGACCCAGACCACGATCATCGTCAGCTCGGCGACGATCCGGTCGACCCGCAGCGACTTGACGCCTACAATCTGCCGCTCGCCGGTGCCGCCGGCGCCATGACCGCAGCGACCCGTTAATCGGAATCACTGGGTTTTCATCTTCACCAGTCGATGCGCCCGCCAACATAGCAGTGGACCTCCGGCGACACGGCTGATGGATGATGGATGATGTGAAGCCAAACCACGGCATGCGACCACTCCCATTGCCTTGCGACCCCTGATCCCTGTTCCCTGACCCCTTTTGCCCTTTGCATTTTGCATTCTGCCTTCCGACACCCGACACCCGACACCCGATACCCGATACCCCATACCCGCTCCCCCCCTCCCCCCCCCCGTCCACTGCAACACTTCATTCTACCCCCGCCCCGCGCGGTGAATAGGTCGATTCCCATCGCCCATGGATTTTTTCCCGAGCGGCACTGCTCCGACGCATCGGCATCGTCGCCGGGAGGCTATCCTGACATCGCCTGCCATCGCATCTGTCCGATGATGGGCGTGGCCGCCGCGGGAGCCGATCATGACCCGACGCAGCAAGCGAATCGTGCTGTCGATCGTCCTGGCGCCTTTTGCTCTGGCCGCGCTGTTCGCCGTCTTCTTCGGGTTACGCATCGCCTTCGCCTTCTGCTACTGGCTGGCCACCGCCGACGACCAGATCCGCCAGCGGCAGCGCACGCTGCTGTACCACACCAATCACGCCAACCTGTACCACGCCTGCATGTACGTGCTGGATCACCGCGACCGCTTCCGCCAGGACATGGCATGGTCCAACCCCACCGACACCGTCGATCCGCGCGACCCCGCGCTGCCGCCGGTCATCCTGCACCTCAAGCCGGGCTACATCCGCATCGACGGCGACCGCCTGCGCATCGAAATGGGCGGCGGCTTCTACCACTACGGCATCGACGCCTACCGCGACCCCGCCCAGGCCTCCGGCGGCCTGCTCACCCTCCACCCCGGCCTCCTCTTCTACGACGAACAAGGCATCGTCACGCCCCCTCAGCCCTGACCTCCCTCCCCAAGGGCCACTGCAACAACCCGGCCGACCCCGCGCCCATCGCTTCCCTTACGCCCCAGCACCCGGATCGCCCACTCACGCACACACGGCATCAAGTTTCCTATCAACAGGAATCGCCCCCGAGCGCCTGCTCCCGTTTCCCGTCCCGGTTGCTTGGCGGCTCCGCACACACTTGCGACCGGCCGCCTGATCGGCCGGTCGAAGCCCTCGCATAGGGATTTTCCCTGATTCGGAAAAATTCCTCTTGACTCGCCGCCCGAGATGGATAACTTAATGTGAAGTCAACTTGGATTTCGACGATTTCGGGACTCGTGGCCCAGTGCTGACAACGGCATCCCGCGGGGCGAAAAACGGAACAGGAATCCAGCCATGACTACCAGAAAAGCCTTCACGCTGATCGAGTTGTTGGTCGTGATGAGCATCATCTCGATACTCATCGCGTTGCTCTTGCCTTCGCTGGGGAAGGCTCGCGACGCCGCGCGCAAAACGTTGTGCGCCAGCAACGAGCACACGCATCTGATCGGCTTCATCCATTACGCGGTGGATCACCGGGGGAACCTGCCCAACACCGGCGGGGCCAACACCTCGGTCAACGGCTATATCCAGAAATCCATGGCGTTGCGCCTGCTCCCGCACTACTTCAATGCGCATCCTTTCATGGCCGAAGGGTCCTCTTCCGACCCCTTGCCGCCTTTGCCGCCGCTGCCTCCCCTGCCTCTGCAGTCATCCAGCGGCAGCTATCCCATTTTCCCTTACGGCAAGAACGTTGAGATCTTCATTTGTCCCCAATTCGCCAGGGATTTGCCGGCACACTATTACGGCTTCACCGCCAAACAGTGGTGGGAAGATGTGGCCGGTTCCGAGCCCGGCAAAACCCACTATTACACCGGCTACAACTTTCACACCAACGCTCACATGGCCATCCCCGGCGCCATACCCTGGATTGTCAAGCGCATGGATGATGATCCGCAGCTTCCTGTCGTGGTGGACATCAATGAAACCGACTACGGCACACTGCAGTTCAGCGGCGGCTGGTCTGTCGCCCATCGCGACGCGAACAAGCAACCTGAGGGCACCAACATCGGCCGTCTCCGCGGTGACGTGCAGTGGTCGCCCTTCTCCCAGATGCAAGAGCGATACGTCGCCGGCCCCTGGAGCACCTGGTGGTGAATGGCCGACCCACCGATTCAGGATCTGGCTACCGAACCCCTCATCCCCGGACCCGTCACCCACGCACACGGGATCAGACTTCCGCTCCGCCACGGAGTCGCCTTGACACCCGACGCCGCGGTGCGTGCCGACGGCGACGCCTCGCGCGTGGTGCGCCTGTTCCGCACCGACCTCGCCGAGCCGTTCGCCGAGTTGAAGCTCGATCGTGTAGGCGGCTGACGCGCACCTCGCGCCAGTCGTCATGAGCCTCGGGCGGGGGGCGAGGGGGCGCGGTTGACGGTGTGTTGAACTGGGGGTTAACATGGGGCGTATGCAGAGGAGGATTGTTCGGGACTGCTTTGCGGGTTGACAACCGGCACGGGAGGTCGGGCGACTGTTTGGCGCCTGGCCGTGGACCTGGGCCGATCAGCATGGCGATTCGCCTGAGGCGGGTCGTCGGCCGCTCCTTTGAACGGGAGTGCATAGATTGACGATGCCTACCAGCTTCCGCCCCGTTTCCGTTCCCGGCCCGCACACGGCAAGCGTGCGCGGGCGATTGTGTCACCTGCCTGCGAGGCCGTCGCCCGAAAGGGGTGGCGGAGCGTCGCGGCGGGTCCCTCGGCCTTGGCGGGGGGTTGCCCGGGCCTGAAGCTGTTGCATTGGCCAATCTGACAGGCTGATCGTTCCCCTCTTCGGTTGGCGGGATGTCGCGTCGGTGCGTGATGCGACGGCTGCCCCACCTCTCGTGCCCCAACCAACCCGCGCCGGCGTCCGTGCCGTGACGGTCGCCGGGACGTGCGGAGAAAGGGGATAGCCCGTGAACCTGCCTCTGGTATTGGCTCAGATCGAGACGATGGAACTGGTGCTGATCGTGCTGGCGTTCGCGTTGGGGGCCGGCGCGAGCTGGCTGCTGGGTCGGGCGTTCAACGCCAAGACGATGGGGACGGCCAGGCAGGATGCGCAGCGGATTGTCAAGGACGCCGAAGGCGAGGCCGAGGTGCTCAAGCGCAAGCTTGAGCTGGACGCGCGTAACGAGGTGGTGCAGTTGCGCAAGGCGTTCGAGAAGGAGACCGAAGACGCCCGGCGCAAGCTCGACGAGGCCGAGCGGCGTCTGACCAAGCGCGAGGACAACCTCGATCAGAAGCTGGAGGTGCTGGCCACGAAGGAGAAATACCTGCAGGACGTGGACGCCAGGCTCAAGCAGCGCGAGCAGGTGGTGGCGGGCAAGGAGGAGGAGATTGACGAGCTGGTGGCCAAGCGGCGCGAGTTGCTGGCGACGGCCGCCGACGAGCAGAAGCAGGCGCTGCTGCGGATCGGCCACCTCAGCGAGGAGGACGCGCGGCGCGAGGCGCTCAAGGCTGTCGAGCACGAGTGCCAGCACGACGCGGCGAAGATCATTCAGCAGACGATCGAGCGTGCCGAGGAGGAGGCTCGGACCAAGGCGCAGGAGATCACGCTGCAGGCGATCCAGCGTTACGCCAGCGAGCACACCGCCGACTCGACGGTGACGGCGGTGGCGATCCCGTCGGACGACATGAAGGGCCGCGTAATCGGGCGCGAGGGCCGCAACATCCGGGCGTTCGAGAAAGCCACCGGCGTGGATGTCATCGTCGATGACACGCCCGGGGTGATCGTGGTGTCGTGCTTCGATCCGATCCGCCGCGCCATCGCCGGGGAGAGTCTGCAGAAGCTCATCGAGGACGGCCGCATCCACCCGTCGCGCATCGAGGAGATCGTCGAGCAGGTGACCAAGGACACGCAGCAGAAGATCATCAAGTTCGGCAAGGACGCGTGCGTGGAGGCGCACATCCCCGGTCTGCACCCGCGCATCAGCGAGATGATGGGGCGACTGCAGTACCGCACCAGTTATGGACAGAACATCCTGCGTCACTCGATGGAGGTGGCGTACCTGTGCCAGGTGATCGCCGACCAGCTCGGTCTCGACGGCACGCTGGCGCGGCGGTGCGGGTTCCTGCACGACATCGGCAAGGCGATGGACCACGAGGTCGAGGGCGGGCATCCGCAGATCGGCATGGACTTCTGCCGTAAGTTCG
The DNA here is from genome assembly GCA_964518335.1 of uncultured Phycisphaeraceae bacterium. Classification (GTDB taxonomy): domain Bacteria; phylum Planctomycetota; class Phycisphaerae; order Phycisphaerales; family Phycisphaeraceae; genus CAZFDT01. The sequence goes on along the minus strand of CAZFDT010000015.1, from coordinate 45,049 downwards.
GGGAGACCGAGGCGGTGCTCAACGCCATCGGGGGGCATCACAACGACATCCCGGCGACGACGCCCTACACGCCGATCGTCATTGCCGCCGACGCCATCAGCGGCAGCCGCCCCGGGGCGCGGCGCGAGACGCTGGAGCGTTACATCAAGCGCCTCGAGCAGCTCGAAGCGATCGCGACGAGCATGAAGGGCGTGCGTCAGGCCTTCGCCATCCAGGCCGGCCGCGAGGTGCGCGTGATCGTCGATCCCGAGCAGGTCGATGACGCCAACTGCACCTACATCGCCCGCGACATCGCCAAGCGTGTCAGCGAGGAGATGACCTTCCCCGGCGAAATCCGCGTGACGGTGCTGCGCGAGATGCGGACGGTAGAGTATGCCCGGTAGCGCAGCGGATGCCTGCGTCTGTCATAGGGATGCCAGCCAGGCGTTGATCTGGCGGCGAGAGCTCAGGTGGACCTTGCGGACATCGGCGGCACGGGGATCGGCGAAGAGACGGGCGTAGTTGCGGTGGTAGTGGCGATGGGTTTTTACCGCCCACCAGAGGATCGAGTCGCGCGAGGCGAAGCTTTGTCGCCAGGTTTCGCGGTTGTCATGCCAGAGGGGTTGCTTCGTCCATGCGCGGATGATGGTACGGCGAAGCAGTTGCCAGTGTGCCAGCCAGCGCGGCAGGTCGAGCCAGACCAGCGTGTCGATGCGCTGCAGGATGAGGTGGTCCTCCGGGTCTTTGAGTGAGCCGAAGTTACCGTCGAACGTCCACGCCGGACCCGCCAGCGCCGCATCGAAGAGTGCGAGCCTGTCCGGCCGTGGCGTCGGCGTCCAGTTGGGCCGCCAGATAATCGAATCGTTACAGACGAATGGGATATTCAGCCGCAGCGCCAGTGCGCGGGCCACGTGCGACTTGCCCGAGCCGCTGGTCTCCACGACCGCGATGCGTCGGCCCGGTTGCACTCGTTCATCGCCCATGATCGCTGCAGTTATCCTCGGGCGGCCTTGACCGCATCGACGAACGCCTTGGCTTCGGCGGCAAGCGTCTTCCAGTCCTTGGCCTTGAGCAGGTCCTTTTTCACCAGCGACGAGCCCACGCCCAGGGCCACGGCGCCGGCCTTGAACCACTCGCCGACGTTGTCGCGCGTCACGCCGCCCGTGGGCATGAGCTTCATCTGCGGCAGCGGCGCCAGCACGTCCTTGAAATAGGTCGGGCCAAAGTGATTGGCGGGAAAAACCTTCACCACGTCCGCGCCCATGCACGACGCCTGCCAGATCTCCGTCGGCGTCAGCGCCCCGGGCATGCTCGGCACGCCGTTGCTGTGGCACGCCCGGATCACCTCCTCGACCGTCACCGGCGAGACGACGAACTGCGCCCCGGCCTCGACCGCACGGTTCACGGTCACGGGGTCGGTCACGCTGCCCACGCCCACGAGCATGTCCTTGCCCATCTGCTGCCGCGCCATGCCGATGGCCTCGAGGGCGTTGGGCGTGGTCATGGTGATCTCGCACACCTCGACCCCGCCCTCGCGCAGGGCGATGCACGCCTCGACCAGACCCGCTGGCGAATCGGCGCGAAGGATGGCCACCAGCCCGGCGCGGCTGATCTGCTCGACTATCTGGGCGCGGTGTGGCACGGTTTGGGCATCGACAGCGTTCACGGGCGCAAGCGCGGGCATAGGCAGGTTCCTGCAGGCAGGGGGTGCGAGGGGACGGTCCGCCACCAAACAACAACGCCGTCCGGTTTGGACGGCGTTGGTTCTAGCGGGAACAGCGCCTGGCTGCAAGCGCCTACTTCACCTCGAAGATCGACTGCGTGCGGAGCACCATGCCGCTGCCGCCCAGGAGGTGGTAGCTCTGGATGTGGTACTCCTTGCGGTACTTCTGGGCGTCGAGCACCGAGACGCACGGCACGCCGTCGGCGTCCTTCCACTCGTGCATCATGCCCGAGCTTTCCGCGGCGAAATCGAGCATCTCGCGGTAGGTCGCCTGGTACAGGTTGTCCGTGAGGTTCTCCGTCTGGATCGTGGTGACGTAGCCGAGCTTGTGGGCGATGTCGTCGGTCTTGGCGTCCAGCTCGTAGTCCTTCTCGCCGAGGCAGGGCAGGGCGTACACCAGGCCATGCTCGGGCAGATGATCGCCGCGGTCGATGACGACCTCGGTCAGGCAGTGGTCGCCGACCTCGAAACGGACGACGTGACCGGCGGGGAGGATCCAGGACTCGATCTGGTAGTCGCCGTGCCTGTCGTAACGTCTGGCCTGCAGGTCGAAGAGCTCGGGGTGGAGCGCCCTGCGGTACAGGATGAGACGGAAAAGCTGCGTACTGGAGGACTTATGGCTAATGCTCATTTTCGTAAACCCTGATTTTGGTGGGGAACAGCGTGAAATCGGCCCCTGACCGAGACGCCGATTATAGCGGGTTGCCGGAGGCAGAAAAGACCCAAACAGGCGATTTCGCGGGTTTTTCTACGTTCTCGAGCGATGTGACGGGGATTTTGCGGGTTACAGGGGCGTTGGCGGGCAGGCCGATAATCTCTGACAGGCCGATTGTGCCGGCCCGAACGCTTGGCGCGTAAGTCATGGCCAAAACAGAAGCTATCTATGGCCTGGTCGCTCGCGTCACCGACGCCTCGGTGGACCGGGCCCTCGCCGCCGCCCTGCCCACGGCCGACACCGACGATCAGGCCCGCATCGCCGCCCTGCTCGTGCGGCGAAACCACCCGGCCGGCACCGCCGCCCTCGTCGCTCACTTCGACACGCTCGGCGCCGACACGCGGCAGTGGGTGCTCCAGCACGTGGCCGATCTGTACCGCCCTTTGCGTGAAGTGGCCCGGTTGGACCCGCACAACCACCCCCCCGCCGTCGCCAACGCCTTGGAGATCATCCGTCGCACCGGCGAAATGAAGCTGGCCTACCTCGTGTCCGAGCGGCTTCGCCACGGCGACGAGGCGCTGCGACAACTGGCCGCCGAGTGCCTGCTGGACCTGGCGCGGCGGCGGGATGTGTCAGCCGGCGAGGCGTCCTACCTGCACGCCGCCGTCGAGGAAGCCGTGCGTCTGTATCGCCATCACGAGCAGGACGCCGTCGCCGTGGCGATGCTGTGGCTGGCGTTGCGGCCGCTGCCGGTGGCCGTGGCGCAGCTCGATGACCCGCGTAATCCGATCGGCGGCGTGCTCAAGGCCATGCTGGCGGCGGGCGAGGAGCCGGCGGCGCGGGCGGCCCTGCTGCCGCTGCTGGGCGTGGCGTCGCTGTCGCCCTCGATCATCGCGGGCCTGCGGCAGTGCCAGGCGCGGGGCGCGTTGGGCGAGGCCCTGGCCCACGGGCACATGCTGCAGTTGCCCCGCGTGCGCCGCCAGCTTCGCAAGGCCGCCCACGCCGACGCGCTGTGGCCCACCGACGAGCAGGCGGCGCAGTGGCCCCCCCAGCAGACGCGACACCTGCCGGCGTGGGCCGCGACGCTGCCCCTGGAGCTGGAGGTGCAGGTGCAGCGATGGACCGCCCTCCGCCACGCCGGCGACGCCATGACGCGCCTGGCGGCGCTGCGGCAGCTCATCGCCGTCACCGCCGGTCAGCCGTCGCGCGACTTCGGGCAGGCGATCGCCGGGTTCTGCGACGACGCCGAGGAGTCCATCGCCGCCGTCGCGCTGTGCGAGCTGGTGCGGCGCCGGTGGGACGGGCTGGCGAGGCTGCTGCCTCAACTGGTCAACGGCCCGCACGAGCGCGTCCGGCACCTGGCAGGCCGACACCTGGCGCCGCTGGGTTTCGACCGCCTCTGGCAGCGCTGGCCACAACTGACGCGACCGCAGCGCCTGGCCGCCGGCCGCGCCCTGATCAAGCTCGACCCACGCTTCCACGAGTCCATCGGCCGCCGCCTGGCGTCGCCCGATCCCCAGGCGGTGGTGCGCGGCCTGTCGATCATCGCCGACCTCAACCAGGGCGCTTTCTTCGATGCCGCACTGTTGCAGTTGTCCCGCCACGCCGATCGCCGCATCGCCTCCACGGCGGTGCGGGCGCTGGGCTCGGCCGAGTCGCCCCAGGCCCGCGCCGCCCTCGAGGCCGCCCTGCGCGACGCCGACGCCCGCGTCCGCGCCAACGCCGTCGAGGCCCTGCAGCAGATTCACAGCACCCAGCACGTGCGCCAGCTCGTCGAGATGGCCCAGCGCGACGACAACCGGCCCCGCGCCAACGCCATCAAGGCCCTCCTGGACATGCGCGCCGGCGACGCGCTGGCGGCGCTGACGCAGATGCTCGCCGACGCCCGCGCCAAGCATCGCCGCAGCGCCCTGTGGCTCGTGGAAACGATGGGCGTGGTCGAGGTGGCGCGGCACGTGGCGGAGCTGGCGGTGGCCGATCCCGAGCCGGCGATCAAGCAGCGGGCGCAGCGGGTGATGCACGAGCTGATCGACGCGCTGCACCCGCCGGCGGCGCCCCCGGAGGCGCCCCCGGCGTCGTCCGCGGCGGCGTGCTGGGCCTGGCCGGTGCTCGCCCAGGCCTCCGCCGAGGTGGACTGGCAGGCCATCGGCGAGCACTTCCGCGGCGGGTCGGCCATGTCGCTGGGCTGGATCGCCGCCGCCGCCGGCCTGCTCATGCTCCTGCTAGTCGTCCTCTCCATGCGCAAGCTGCGCGATCGCGCCGAGGCCAGCTCGGCGCCCATGCTCGTCTTCCGCCGCGTCGCCGAGCACGCCGGCGTGAGCCTGTCGGACCAGTGGCTGCTCATCCGCATCGCCCGGCAGCAGCAGTTGCCCACGCCGCTGGCTCTGCTGCTGTCGCCGGGAACGCTGATGCACCACGGTGCGGCCTACGCGGCGGGCCTGAGCGACCGACGCCGGCGGGTGACGCTCATTCGCCTCGACGCACTGCGCCAGGAGCTGTTCGATACGCCGCTGCTGGCCCAGCCGCTGCGCGACGTGGCCTGAACCGGCAACAGTGGCTATGGTGACGTGCCGGTTCGTGCCCGCGTTAGGGGAAGCAAGCCTGTGCCCGTGGAGATCGAAGCCAAGATGCGGCTGGCCGATCGCGTCGCGCTCGAGGCGCGGCTGGCGAAGCTGGCCGCCGACGGCGCGGCGCGGTTCGTGGCCGACCTGCTGGAGGTCAACACGTTCTTCGACACGCCGGGGCGAGACCTGCGCGCGGCCGACCGCGGCCTGCGCGTGCGCGTCGAGCAGGACGAGCGGACCGGGCGGCGGCAGGTGGTCATCACGCACAAAGGCCCGCGTCTGCATGGGCCGCTCAAGAGCCGCAGCGAGACCGAGCTTGTCGTCGCCGACGCGCGGACCGCCGCCGCGCTGCTCGAATCGCTGGGATTTGCCGCGACCCTGAGCTTCGAGAAGCGGCGCACGCGCTACGAGCTGGACGGCTGTCACGTCGAGCTGGACCGCCTGCCGCACCTGGGCGACTTCGTCGAAATCGAAGGCCCCGACGACGAGGCGGTGCTGGCGGTGCGACGCAAGCTGGGCCTGGCCGACGAGCCGCTGGTCGCCGCCAGCTATATCGCGCTGCTCAGCGACTACCTGGGCAGCCGAGGGTTGAGCGGTTCGCACGTGGCGTTCGAGGCGCCGTAGTGCTGCAGTTGTCCGATTCGTCAGGGGTGGCATTCGGCGACGACGCGATCCAGCAGCAGCCGGTGCAGTCGCCGGGCGACCGGCCCGGCCGCGCCGTCGCCGATCGCACGTCCATCCACGCGTGTGATCGCCGTCGCCATCGTCGTCGTGGACAGGATCATCACTTCCTGCGCCGCGTCCAGCTCCGCCGTGGGGTAGGCCTCCTCGCGGATGGGCAGGCCGTCGCCGCGGCCGAGTTCGAGCACGATCTGGCGCGTGACGCTGGGCAGGATCGAGCCGTCGAGCGGGTGCGTCCACAGCGCGCCGTCGCGGACGACGCACACCGTCGTCGAGGTGCCCTCGGTGATGCGGCCGTGACGGTGCAGGATCGCCTCGTCGGCGCCGGCGCGCACCGCGCGCGTCTTGGCGAGCACGTTGGGCAGCAGCATCAGCGACTTGATCCAGCATTGCGACCAGCGCTCGTCGGGGTGCAGAATGGCGGCGGCCTGGCGGATGGTCGCCTGCGGATCCAACGGCTCGCCCGGCGAGGCGGCGACGAGCATGGTGGGCGTGAGTCCGGGTGGGTAGGCGTGTCGGCGGGGCGCGACGCCGCGGGTGACCTGCCAATAGACCCCGGCGTCGCGCAGGCCGTTGCGACGGACGACCTCGTTGGAGAGGTCGCCGATGCGCGTCAGATCGTCGGCGATGGCGATGTCGATGGCGGTGCAACTGCGGTGCAGCCGCTGCACGTGGGCGTCCAGCGCCAGGCCCACGCCGTTCCAGTAGCGGACGACCTCGTACACGCCGTCGGCGAAGAGCGTGCCGCGGTCGTCGATGTCCAGATGCGCCTGGCTTCGGGGAACGAACTGGCCGTTGAGATAGACGATCGATTCGGCGGGCATCCTGCCGCTCCTGGGTCAAAGCTCGACGAGGCGGGCTCCGTCGGCGGGCCGGGAGACGAAGGGCGTCGGCTCGACGCCGACCCGCGCGCGGTACTGCGACACCAGCGCGTCGCGCACCTGGTCCACTGCAGCGGTCTCGACGAGGCTCACGATGCACCCGCCGAACCCGCCGCCGGTCATGCGGGCGCCATGCACACCCGCCTGCTTCATCGCCAGCTCGACGAGCAGGTCCAGCTCGGCCGTGCTCACCTCGAAATCGTCGCGCAGCGAGGCGTGGCTGGCGACCATCAGCTCGCCCACGCGGCGCCAGTCGCCGGCGGCCATGCGGTCGGCGGCCTCGAGCGTGCGCGCGTTCTCGCCGATCACGTGCCGGGCGCGACGACAGGCCACCGCATCGAGCCGGCCCCGGGCCTGGTCCAACTGGTCCACGGTCGCGTCTCGCAACGCCTGGACCCCCAGCGCCCGCGCCGCCGACTCGCACGCGGCGCGACGCTGGGCATATTCGCCGCCCGACACCTCGTGCTTCACGTTCGTGTTCACGATCAGCACCGTCACGTCAGGATCGCGCAGCGGAACCAGGCGCGGCTCGTGCGAGCGGCAGTCGATCAGCAGGGCATGGTCGGCCCGGCCCATCGCCGAGGCGAACTGGTCCATGATCCCGCACGGCGCCCCGCCGTAACGATGCTCGGCCATCTGGCACAAAAGCGCCTTGACGATCGGGTCGAACCGCACCCCGCCCAGCGCCTCCAGCGCCGTGGCCGTCGCCACCTCGATCGACGCCGACGACGACAGCCCGCCGCCGACGGGCACGGTCGAGTCCAGCAGCAGGTCAAACCCCGTGGGCGTGTAGCTGAAGGCGATCACCCCGCGCAGGTAACGCGACCAGTGTGCCGGCGAATCCAGGGCGATGGCGGCGTGGCGGATCGTCTGCCCGTCGATATCGACGGGGAATTCGACGGCGTCGTCGAAGGCGGTGGAGGCGAGGCGCGCGATCTTGTCGGGCCGGGGGGCGAGGAGGACGACGCTGCACATCTCCAGGGCCATGGGCAGGACGAACCCGTCGTTGTAGTCGGTGTGCTCGCCGATGAGGTTGACGCGACCCGGGGCGGCGGCGGCGAGGGTGGGTGCGCGGCCGAATCGTTCGGTAAAACGTGCGGCGGTGCGCGCCACCTGGGCGCGAAGATCGGCAGGGGTGGACATGGGCGCGGATGATAGCCGAAAGCCGGTTGCGGCCGGGGCCGGACAGCAAGGGTCGTGGCGGGCGACGCTTGATAGGACTGTTTTATCTGATATTATATTGGAGCCCTCGCCCGGGGCCTCTTGGCGCGGGGGCGGAACGGAACTGCAGTCGAGCCCCGCGGCTGCCGGCGATCCTCGATGTCAGCCCACGGTCGGCTGATCGTGGATGCGCGCATCCCGGTTCTTTACGGAGCACCACCCGTGGTCACAGCCCCTTCCCCCTCCATGATGACGGTGGACGGCAACGAAGCCGCCGCCTCGGTCGCGCATCGTTGCAGTGAGGTGATCGTGATCTATCCGATCACGCCGTCGTCGCCGATGGGCGAGTTCGCTGACGAGTGGTCGGCCAAGGGCCAGAAGAACATCTGGGGTCAGGTTCCGGGGGTGGCGCAGATGCAGAGCGAGGCCGGGGCGATCGGTGCGGTGCACGGCGCGCTGCAGGCCGGGTCGCTGGCGACGACGTTCACCGCGTCGCAGGGCCTGCTGCTGATGATCCCCAACATGTACAAGATCGCCGGGGAGCTGACGCCGTTCTGCATGCACGTGGCGGCGCGCACGCTGGCGACGCACGCCCTGTCGATCTTCGGCGACCACAGCGACGTGATGGCCTGCCGGCAGACCGGCTTCGCCATGCTCTGCTCCAACAGCGTGCAGGAGGCCCACGACCTGGCGCTGATCTCGCACGCGGCGACGCTGCGCACGCGGCTGCCGTTCATGCACTTCTTCGACGGGTTCCGCACCTCGCACGAGGTCGCCAAGATCGCCCAGCTCACCGACGACGACATCCGCCACATGATCGATGAGTCGCTGGTGGCGGCGCACCGCGACCGCGCCCTGACGCCCGACGCGCCGAAGATCCGGGGCACGGCCCAGAACCCCGACACGTTCTTCCAGGCGCGCGAGGCGTGCAACCGCTTCTACGACAGTTGCCCCGAGGCGGTGCAGGCGGAGATGGACAAGTTCGCTGCGCGTACCGGCCGGGCATACAGGCTCTTCGAGTACGTCGGAGCACCCGACGCTGAGCACGTCATTGTGATGATGGGCAGCGGCGCGGAGACGGCCGAAGAGACGATCGATCATCTCAACGCACGGGGTGCGAGACTAGGCCTGCTCAAGGTGCGGCTGTTCCGCCCGTGGTCGGCCAGGGATTTCCTCGCCGCGATGCCGCGCACGGTCAAGCGCATCGCCGTGCTCGATCGCACGAAGGAGCCCGGCGCCCTGGGCGAGCCGTTGTATCAGGACGTGGTGACGATGTACGCCGAGTCGAATCTCAACGGCTCGACGCCTCGCGTGATCGGCGGGCGCTACGGCCTGTCGAGCAAAGAGTTCACCCCCGCCATGGTCAAGGGCGTCTTCGACAACCTCGCCGCCCCCGAGCCACGCAACCACTTCACCGTCGGCATCGTCGATGACGTGACGCACCTGTCGCTGCCTTACGACGATTCGTTCGACATCGAGCCCGACGACGTGGTGCGCTGCGTGTTCTTCGGCCTCGGCGCCGACGGGACCGTGGGCGCCAACAAGAACAGCATCAAGATCATCGGCGAAGAGACGCCCAACTACGCCCAGGGCTACTTCGTTTACGACTCGAAGAAGAGCGGCAGCACGACAGTGAGCCACCTGCGCTTCGGCCCGCGCCCGATCAAGTCGATCTACCTGATCACGAGCGCCAACTTCATCGCCTGCCACCAGTGGACGTTCATGCAGAAGCTGGACATGCTCAGCATTGCGGCGCCCGGCGCGACGTTCCTCATCAACAGCCCGTTCCTGCCCAAGGACGTGTGGAACCACATGCCCCGCGAGGTGCAGCAGACGATCATCGACCGCAAGCTCAAGGTCTATACGATCGACGCCCTGTCGGTGGCGCGTGAGACGGGGATGGGCGGGCGCATCAACACGATCATGCAGACGTGCTTCTTCGCCATCAGCGGCGTGCTGCCGCGCGAGGAGGCGATCGCCCACATCAAGCACGCGATCAAGAAGAGCTACGGCAAGAAGGGCGACGAGGTGGTCAAGCGCAACTGGCTGGCGGTGGACTCGACGCTGGACGGGCTGCACGAGGTGCCCGTGCCGCGCGAGGTCAATGCCCCGCTGGGCCGCATGCCCACCGTGCCCGAGGAAGCGCCGGACTTTGTCAAGCGCGTCACCGCGGTGATGATGGAGGGCAAGGGCGACCTGCTGCCCGTCAGCGCCTTCCCGATCGACGGCACGTACCTGACGGGCACGACGCAGTGGGAGAAGCGGCGCATCGCCACGGAGGTGCCGGTGTGGGACTCGCCGCTGTGCATTCAGTGCAACAAGTGCGCCCTGGTGTGCCCGCACGCGGCGATTCGCGCCAAGGTTTACGAGGCGCAACACCTGGACGACGCCCCGCACGGGTTCAAGAGCAGCGATTACAAGGCCCCCGACTTCCGCGGGATGAAGTACACCATCCAGGTCGCGCCCGAGGACTGCACCGGCTGCGGCCTGTGCGTGCAGGTCTGCCCCGCCAAGGACAAGAGCAACCCGCGTCACAAGGCCATCAACATGGAGCCGGTGACGACGCTGCTGGAGCACAAGCGGAAGAACTACAGCTTCTTCCTGGACATCCCCGACCCGCCGCGCGAGAAGATCACCCGCATCGACGCCAAGGGCAGCCAGTTCATGCTTCCGCTGTTCGAGTACTCGGGCGCCTGTGCCGGGTGCGGCGAGACGCCCTACATCAAGCTCATGACGCAGCTTTTCGGCGACCGCGTGCTCATCGCCAACGCCACCGGGTGTACGAGCATCTACGGCGGGAACCTGCCCACGACGCCCTACTGCACCAACGGCGACGGCCGCGGCCCGGCGTGGGCCAACTCGCTCTTCGAGGACAACGCCGAGTTCGGCCTGGGCATGCGCCTGGCCGTCGATCAGCTCGGCGAGCTGGCCCGCGACCTGCTGCAGCTCCTGGCCCCGCAGGTCGGCCAGGTCCTCGTCGATGCCATCCTCCACGCCAATCAGTTCGACGACGCCTCCATCGACGCCCAGCGCCGCCGCATCGCCGAGCTGCGCCAGAAACTCGTCGGCGTCAACGGCGGCCACGAGGGCCTGGCCAAACGTCTCCACCAGCTCGCCGACTACCTCTGCAAGAAGAGCGTGTGGCTGCTCGGCGGCGACGGGTGGGCGTTCGACATCGGCTACGGCGGGCTCGATCACGTGCTGTCGATGAACCGCGACGTCAACGTGCTCGTGCTCGACACCGAGGTTTACAGCAACACCGGTGGTCAGGCGAGCAAGGCCACGCCCATCGGCGCCGCCGCCAAGTTCGCCTCCTCCGGCAAAGCCACCGACAAGAAGGACCTGGGCCTCATGGCGATGAGCTACGGCCACGTCTATGTCGCCTCGATCGCCATGGGCGCCAACGACAACCAGACCGTGCGCGTCTTCCGCGAGGCCGAGTCGTACCCCGGCCCGTCGCTGATCATCGCCTACAGCCACTGCATCGCCCACGGGTACGACATGCGGCACGGCATGAGCCAGCAGAAGGCCGCGGTCGAGTCGGGCGTCTGGCCCCTCTACCGCTTCGACCCGAGGAAGCTGGAGACGGGTGAGCCGCCACTGGAGCTCGACTTCAAGAACCCCAAGGGCTCGGTCAGCGAGTACATGCGCAGCGAGACGCGCTTCCGCATGGTCGAGAAGCAGGACCCGCAGCGCTTCCGCATGCTGGCCCGCGAGGCGCAGCGTGCCACGGCGCGGCGGATCGCGATGTACCAGCACATGGCGTCGCTGCGCGTGCCGGCGGAGAAGCTGCACGTCGCCGACGAGCCCGCCGCTGCGGCGACGGCGAAGGCGGAGTGATCGGGTCTTTGCCGTTTGCGGCTTAGCACGTCTTGGGATAATGCTAAGCCGCAAGCGGCCCAATGCATAGGGAATCAAGCCATGGACCTGTCCACGAACTACCTCGGCTTCGACCTGCCGCACCCGCTGATTCCCGGCGCCTGCCCGCTGGCCAATGATCTGGACGCCGTGCGCCACCTCGAGGACGCCGGGGCGCCGATGATCACGCTCACGTCGCTGTTCGAGGAGGAGTTGCGGCGCGAGTCGCTGGCGACGTCGCACGCGGTGGACGACATCAAGGGTCACTTTCCGGAGGCGTTGTCGTACCTGCCGGAGCCCGACGAGTTCACGGTCGGGCCGGAGGAGTATCTGGACCGGGTGCGACGGACGAAGGCGGCGGTGGGCGTGCCGGTGGTCGCGTCGCTGAACGGGACGAGCCGGGGCGGGTGGCTGGAGTTTGCCCGTCTGATCGAGGACGCCGGCGCCGACGCGCTGGAGCTGAACCTGTACCGGGTGTCGAGCGACGCGGAGCGATCGGCGGGCGAGATCGAGGAGGAGACGGTGGGGGTGGTCAAGGACGTGTGCGACGCGGTGGCGTTGCCGGTGGCGGTGAAGCTTTCGCCGTTCTACACGTCGTTGCCGCACCTGGGCCGGCGGCTGGCGCTGGCGGGCGCCGACGCGCTGGTGATTTTCAACCGGTTCTACCAGCCGGACATCGACGTGGAGACGCTGGACCTGCTGCCGACGCTGCAGTTGTCCACGAGCGAGGAGCTGCAGTTGCGTCTGCGTTGGCTGGCGATCCTGTCGGGGCGGGTGAACCTGGACCTGGCGGTGACGGGCGGGGTGCACACGGCCCTGGACGCGCTGAAGGCGGTGATGTGCGGCGCCGACGCCTGCCAGATGGTCTCGGCCCTGCTCCTGCACGGCACGCAGCACCTGGCCGCCGTGCGCGAGGGCATGGCCCGCTGGCTCGCCGAGCACGAGTACGAGTCGCTGCGCCAGGCTCACTGCAGCATGAACCTGCAGCACACGGCCAACCCCGACGCCCTCATGCGCGCCAACTACCTCCACGTGCTGCGAAGCTGGGAAGGCGTCGTCCCCGACGTGGACGTGGAAATCTGAATCAGTACCGCAGCCCCGACTCGGCGCGGCGCGGACCCGCTTCGGGAGCCTGCGCATCGCGATCGATCGGGCGCGGCGTCCCGTCGTCCTCCTGAAGCTCCTGCTTGCTCAACGCGTCGCGGTCGGCCTCGAACGTCACGTCGCCCTCGAAGAAGACCGGCGGACCCGCCTCCGCCAGTCGCCGGGCCCGATCCCGCGCGCCCTGACGCGAGATCGCCACGATCGCACCCACCACCAGCGCCGTCACCGCCAGCGTCCCCCCCACCACAACCAGGGGATTGAGCTTTACCTCCGTCAGCGTCTTCCACAGCCCCGAGTCCCTTACCGCCGGCCCCATCAGCACGTCGGGCTCGCCCCCAACGCGGGCGTGGTCGATCTTCGACGCCTCGGCGACGATCGGTTCGAGCCGACCCGGATCGATGCGGCCGACCACCGTGGGGATCTCGGCGGTCTCGGGCGTGTTGTGGTCGATGGGCGGCGCCGAGTAGAACGATCCGCCGCCGTCGCCGGTCACTGCCGTCCCCGGGCTGAACGCCGCGCCCGCCCCGCCGGCGCCCGGATCGCTGTACACCGGTTGCCCGCCCACGTCGCCCGTGGTCACGTCCGCCGCCGCCGGCAACGCCAGCAACGCCAGCACCATGGCCACCTGTATTGGTACGGTGTGGACTTTCACACTCACATTGTACCGGGCTTCCACGCCGGAGCTGAGTCCTCGAAGCTCCGGATCAAAACCCCCCTGGCCGGCCCGGACCTTCGCCGACTCAGGTCCGGCGTGGCGGCCTCTTACATGTCCACCGGCTTGATCCACGGCATCATCGCACGCAGCTTCTTGCCCGTGACCTCGACGCCGTGGCTCTTTTCCTTCTCGCGCTGGGCGAGGAACCACTTGAACCCCTTGGCGTAATCCCCACGGAAGGTTTTCGCAAAGTCGCCGCTCTGGATGTCGGCCAGGGACTGCTTCATGCGCTGCTTGACGCCGTCGTCGATGATCCTCGGCCCGGTGTGGTAGTCGCCGAACTCGGCGGTGTTGCTGATCGAGTAGCGCATGTAGGAGAGCCCGCCGCGCACCACCAGATCGACGATGAGCTTGACCTCGTGGCACACCTCGAAGTAGGCCAGCTCGGGCGGATAGCCCGCTTCGACGAGGACCTCGAAGCCCTTCTTGATGAGTTCGCTCAGCCCGCCGCAGAGCACGTTCTGCTCGCCGAAGAGGTCGGTTTCGCACTCGTCCTTGAAGTTGGTGACGATGATGCCCGAGCGGCCGCCGCCGACGCCGATGGCCCACGCCAGGGCAAGCTCGCGCGATTGGCCCGACGCATCCTGATGCACCGCCAGAAGGCACGGCACGCCGCCACCCCGCTCGAACTCGCTGCGCACCGTGTGCCCCGGGCCCTTGGGCGCGACCATCACCACGTTCACGTCCTTCGGCGGCACGATGGTCTTGAAATGCACGTTGAACCCGTGCGTCGCGCCCAGCGTCATGCCCGCCTTCAGATGCGGCGCGATCGACTTGGCATAAACGTCCGGCTGCACCTCGTCGGGCAGCGTCAGGATGACCAGGTCCGCCTGCTTGACCGCGTCCTCGACGCTCATCGGGTCGAACCCGTGCTCGATGGCGAGCTTGCCGTTCTTCGAGTCCTTGCGGTTGGCGACGATGACCTTGACGCCCGAGTCGCGCAGGTTCTGGGCGTGGGCGTGGCCCTGGCTGCCGTAGCCGAGCACTGCCACGGTCTTGCCTTGCAGGGGGTGAAGCGAGCCGTCTTTGTCGTAAAGCACTTCCAGGGCCATGGTCGAACTCCAGGGGATAAGGTCCGGGTGGGGAAAGACCCGCCAATCTAGTGGCTTGCTGATGTGCAGGCAAACGCCCCCGGAACGCCCCCCGGAATGCCGCCGGAATGCCGCCGCAAACAACCCCGTCGCGGTCACTCCTCGCCGCGGCCGTGGTATTCCACGGTGTAGTTGGGGCTTTCCTTGGTGATGGTGATGTCGTGGGGGTGGCTTTCGGCGAGGCTGGCGCCGCTGATGCGGCAGAAGCGGGCGTCGCGGCGCAGGTCGTCGATGGTCTGGGCGCCGCAGTAGCCCATGCCGGCGCGGAGCCCGCCGACGAGTTGATAGACGAAGTCGGAGAGCGGTCCGCGATAGGGCACGCGGCCCTCGACGCCCTCGGGCACGAGCTTGCCCCCGGAAGTGCCTTTCTGCCCGTAGCGGTCGGCCGAGCCCGCCATCATCGCGCCCTGGCTGCCCATGCCGCGGTACGTCTTGTAGCGTCGGCCCATGTGGATGATGTTCTCGCCCGGCGCCTCGTCGAGCCCGGCAAACAGCGAGCCGAGCATCACCGCACTGGCGCCGGCGGCAACGGCCTTGGTGATGTCCCCGCTGTGACGAATCCCGCCGTCGGCGACGATGGGGACACCGGCATCATCGGCGGCCTTGCAGGCGTTGATGATCGCCGAGACCTGCGGCACGCCCACGCCCGTGACGATCCGCGTCGTGCAGATCGAGCCCGGCCCGATGCCAACCTTCACCGCGTCCGCACCGGCGTCGATCAGCGCCGCCGCACCCTCCGTCGTCGCCACGTTCCCCGCGATCACGTCGATGTCGAACCGGCTCTTGACCGCACGCACCGTGTCGATCACGTTGCCGCTGTGCCCGTGCGCCGAATCGACGATCAGCACGTCCACGTCGGCCTTGATGAGCGCCTCGACGCGATCGAGCTGGTGAACGCCCACTGCAGCACCCACGCGCAGCCGCCCGCGCTTGTCGCGGCACGCCAGCGGAAACTGCTCCAGCTTGTCGATGTCGCGCATCGTGATCAGCCCGGTGAGGCGAAAGTCCTTGTCCACCAGCAGGAGCTTCTCGACCTTGTTCTGGTTGAGAATGCGATGGGCCTGCTCCAGCGTCGTGTCGGGCGGCGCGGTGACGAGCTTGTCCTTGGTCATCACGTCGCGCACGGGCTTGTCGATGTCGTCGAGGAAGACCAGGTCGCGCCGGGTGACGATGCCCACGACGCGCCCGCCGCTGGCGCCGCTGTCGGTGATGGGCACGCCGCTGATGCGCTGCTCCTTCATCAGCCGCTGCACTTCGCGGGCGGGCGCTTCGGGGGGAAGCGTGACGGGGTTGACGATGACGCCGTTGGCCGAGCGCTTGACCTTGGTGACCTCGCGGACCTGCTGGTCGATCGCCAGGTTCTTGTGAATGACGCCCAGCCCGCCCTCCTGCGCCAGGGCGATGGCCAGGGACGACTCGGTGACGGTGTCCATCGGCGCCGACAGCAGTGGGATGTTGAGGCGGATGTTGCGGGTCAGGCGCGTGGAGACGTCGGTCTGAGCGGGGACGATATCGCTGCGTCGGGGCAGGAGCAGGACATCGTCGAAGGTGATGCCGTCGAGAATGATTTTGGAGTCCATGGAACACTGTTACCCGAAAAGGCCGGTGCGGGCAAGTGGCGCGGCGCGTCACTGACGGCGCATCATAGCGCGGGCGCGATCGAGGTTGACCGTGGCGTCGATGAAGTCGGGCTGGAAACTCAAGGCGCGCTCGAAGCACTTGACGGCATCGGCGAGCTGGTCCTGCCGGGCATAGACGCGGCCGAGGTTGTTCCAGGCGAAGACGTGGCGCGGATCGAGTTCGATGGTGCGCCGGAAGGACTTGGCCGCGTCGTCGAGTTGGCCGCTCTCGTCCAGGGCGTTGCCGAGGTTGAAGTGGGCCTGCACGTAGCTGGGGCGCAGCGCGACGGCCTTGCGGTAGTGCTCGATCGCTTCGGAGCGTTCGCCTGCGCCGGCCAGGGCGTTACCCAGGTTGTAATGGGCCTCGGCGTAGCGGTCGTCCTGCGCGATGGCGCGGCGGTACAGCTCGACCGCCTGCTCCTGCTCGCCCAGCGCCATGAGGGCGACGCCCAGGTTGAGCATCGCGTCGGGCCGCTTGGGGTCCAGCTCCAGGGCGCGCTCGAAGAACGGGCGCGCCTCCTCGTAACGACCCTGCCCCGCGATGGCGGCGCCCAGCCCGTCGCTGGCCCGCGCCGAGTTGGGACTGAGA
Source organism: uncultured Phycisphaeraceae bacterium (assembly GCA_964518335.1). Lineage (GTDB taxonomy): Bacteria > Planctomycetota > Phycisphaerae > Phycisphaerales > Phycisphaeraceae > CAZFDT01. The sequence continues at coordinate 28,429 of CAZFDT010000015.1, read as the reverse complement.
AACACCGCGTGACGGTACTGCCGCTCCGATTCGTCGTAACGCCCGGCACGCGCCAGCATCGCCGCGTACTCCATCACCACGTCGGGATCGTTGGGCTTTTCCTTGACCAGGGCCTGCAGCACCTTGATCTGATCGAGCGCGCCCGTCTGCATGGCGGCGATCTTGGCGGCGGCGATGCGCACGGGCACGACCGTCGGATCGAGTTGCAGACCCCGCTCCAACTGCGCCACGGCCGCGTCCATCTGGCCCAGGTCGGCCAGAACCACCGCCAGGTTGCCCCGCGCCACGGCGTTCTCCGGCTGCAGTTCCACCGCGCGGTACAGGTGCGCCGCCGCCTCCGCAAACGCCCGCCGCTGCCCGAGCATCTGACCCATGGCGATGTGAATCTGCGCGTTGTTCGGCTCCGCAATCAGGGCACGCCGCATGTAGTCCATGCCCTCCTCGATCCGCCCGAGGCGATAGGTGTACAAACCCATGTTGCCCAGGCCCCAGCCCTGGTCGGGCTTGAGCTCCAACGCCTTGAGCGTGACCTCGGCGGCCTTCTCGAACTGCTCGAAACGCGAGTAGGCGGCGCCGAGGTTGGTCAGGGCGTCGGGATAGGCCGGCTTGAGCGCGATGGCACGGTGGAGCGCGACGATGCCGTCCGACACCGCTCCCGCATCGATCAGACTGCTGCCCAGGTTGTTGTGGATCAGCGGCGAGTTGGGGTCCTTGTACGACGCATCGCGCCAGATGGTGATGGGCGTGCGATAGTCCTCGGCGCGCAGCAGACAGGCGGTGGCGAGGGCGGCAAAGACGGCAAAGCTCGCCGCGGCGCCGCCGAATCTCCACCATGTCGCCGCCGGCCCGAGCCTTCGCTGCAGTTGCACCAGCAGCCACGGGACGGCCAGCAGCACCGTGACGATCATCGCAAACGACGGCAGGTACATGCGCCGCTCGGCGGCAACCTCGGTCACGATGGGGACCACGCTCGACGTCGGGCCCAGGATCAGGAAGAAGCACGCCCCGGCGAACCCCGCACGCGGCCAGCGCCACAGCGCCAGCCCCGTCGCCGCCAGCAGCGCCACGACCAGCAGCCCCGGCGCCACGGCCGGGCCCCACGTCTTCACGATCGGCCAGTCGTGGAAGATGATCAGCGGGTGGGGCCAGAACACCAGGCGCACGTAGAACGCCACCACCCCCGCCTGCGTGCGCAGGTAGTCCAGCGCGGACACGCCGTGGCCCGTGCCGGTCGAGCCCCCGCGCGGGTTGTCCCAGACGAGAAACGCCAGGATGCCCCACGTCGCCGCCAGCCCCAGGTACAGCGCCCAGCGCCGCCGCAGCGCGCCGAGGAACGATCCCGAGGCGAACGCCCGGTCATAGAGCAGCACCGCCAGCGGGGCCGACACCATCACCTCCTTGGACCCCATGCCCAGGGCGCACGCGACGATGGCGATGGCGAACCAGCCGGAGCTGGGGTGCGACATCCAGCCCGACGATGCCGGCTCGCCGGCGGAGTGGTCCACTGCAGCGGCTGCCTCCATCCCGCGCATCGCCGTGTAGAGCGTCACCAGGTACCACAGCGACACCATCAGCTCGGTCCGCTGCGTGAGGTAGATCACCGCCTCGGAGTTAAGCGGGTGAACGGTCCACAGCAGCGCGGCGGCGGCGGCGATCCAGCGACGATGGCGGCGCAGACGCCCGGGCACGCCCGGCCAGGCCAGGCTCCGCGCCACCAGGCTCATCAGCAGCCACCCGCACAGCACGTGGATGACCATGTTCGTCAGCCGCATGCCCCACGGGTCGATGCCGAAGATGGCGTAGTCGATCGCCAGCGAGAGGTTGGTGACGGGCCGGCCGCTCATCGGATTTTCGCGCGGCGGGGAGAGGACCTGGCCCAAGCGGTCCAGGTGGCGAATGGTCGCGTTCTGGGTGATGGCCGGGCCGTCGTCGAAGATCGGCGGCGCGTGGAACGCCGGGTGATACAGAATCGCCACGAGCAGCGGCATCAGCACGACGGCGGCGCGGGTGGGGCTGAACTGGCGAAGGCGTGTGGCCATCGGAGCAATCTACGCGGAAACGGGGCGGCGGGTGCGGCGAGAGGCCCGAAAACAGACCGGCCCCCCTTTCGGGAGGCCGGCCGTCGAATCAATGGATTGTCACTGCGTCGATCAGGAACCGGTGGTCACGTTGGTGCCGGTGAACACGATGAGGGCGTCACCGCTGCCGCTGGTGCCGGTGCCGGCTTCCACGAACAGGGTGTCCGTGGTGTTGCTGGTGCCCGAGCCATAGCGGGTGTTGCGCAGACCGTCGGTGGTCTCGAAGATGACGTGGTTGTCATTGTAGCCCACGCTGCCACGCCAGTCGCCGGCGCTGGTGGTGTGGATGCTCTTGTAGCCACCGGTGACGCTCTGAGCGCGATCGCTCATGACGGCGGCCTCGGTGTTGATGGTGTCCTTCCACTCGGCCTTACGAGCGGCCGGGTTGACGGCGGTGCCGTTGATCATCAGCATGCCGTAGGAGTAGTTGGTGGTGGTGACGCTGCCGGAGCCGGTCGTCCAGGCCGCACGGGTCTCGACGGGGCTGACGGCGTACTCGCCTGTGAAGTAGTTGCCGTTGAGGAGGATCCAGTAACGGGCCTCGACGGTGTCGCCAACGCCGCTGTTGCCGGTGTTGGTGGTGCTGTTGGTCACGGCCGCGCCCGAGCCGTTGAGGCCGGGGAACTCGCTGTTGTTGCCCTGGGCATAGGTCACCATGGCCTGGTGAATGCCGCGGACCTGGGTGTTGCTCTGCATCTGGCGGGCGGTTCGGCGGGCGACGCCGAGGGCCGGCAGCAGGATGCCGATGAGCAGCGCGATGATCGAAATGACCACCAGCAGCTCAATGAGGGTGAACGCTTGACGTTTTCGCATGATGGGATGCTCCTACAAGGCCAAGGTAAGGCCTGGGACTTTCGGCCTGGCGGCAGGCAGCTTGGTCGGGAGGACTCGCACAACCCGTCCCGGAAGATCGGGCTTCCGGGGGTCCGGCTTCGCCCACGCAGCGAACAACCGGGATCGACAGACGGGATGTAAAACGAGTGATGCGGGCTCCCGACGGTCAGCCGACCGTCTTGCCTGAACAAACTGCGGGGCGACACGCTCGCCCCACGGGGACAACGTTCGAACCGGCAGACGCCTGGCGCGTCCGACGGCCCCCGTCAACCCCACGGGATGTTCCGCGTCCTGCGGTGGGAGCTCCAAAGCGTGTTAGAAGGCTGGCGGAATCGGGCGGGAAACAAATAATGGCAGGTCAATCGGATGAAGCAGGCCAGCAGTCCAACACGATGCTCGGGGAAAACCCTGAATACTCCTTACCAATTTACCCGCTTTACCGCACGGCTGTCAAGTGGGAAAATCGATCCAAGTTATGTCGTCTATGCCGGATAGGATGTCCACCATGCCCACCCCCCCCCCGGAAGTGTCCCCGCCCCCGGAAGTGCCCCCGGAAGTGCCCCCGGAAATGCCCCCGGAAATGGGCTCTGCATCGGTGCATGCCGGTGCGAGCCTGGTTCACCGACCGCGGCGGCTGCGCCGACTGGCGGCCCTGCGCGATGCCGTGGCCGACGTGCGGGTGCATCCCCACCAGCTCATCTACCCCCTCTTCGTCGGCGATCTCGACGCCCCCGTGCCCGTGGGGTCCATGCCCGGCGTCGAGCAACTGCCCGTCGCTACGGCGACCCAGCGCATCGGCACGCTGGCGGCCAAGGGCCTGCGCCAGTTCATCCTCTTTGGCGTCACCCCCGCGCCGCGCAAGGACGCGACGGGCAGCTACGCCGCCGACGCCGGCTGCCCCGTCAACCGCACCCTGGCGGCGGTGAAGGACGCCGGACTCGACGTGGTGATGTACGCCGACCTGTGCCTGTGCGAGTACACCGACCACGGGCACTGCGGCGTGCTGGGGGAGGCGGGTGTGGGGTGTCGGGTGTCGGGTGTCGGGCCCAGGCAAGGCGCCCGTACCGCCGCTGCCGTGCCCGCCACCCCGGCGGTGGACAACGACGCGACGCTGCAGTTGTATGCCGGCGTTGCAGTGGCCCAGGCGCGGGCCGGCGCGGATGTCGTGGCACCCTCGGGCATGATGGACGGGCAGGTCGGCGCCATTCGCGGGGCGCTGGACGCGGCGGGGTTCGGCCACGTGGCGATCCTGGCCTACAGCGTCAAGTACGCGTCGAACCTGTACGGCCCGTTCCGCGACGCGGGCGAGGGCGGCATGAAGGTTGGGCATCGCAAGGGCTATCAGATGGACTATCGCCGCCGCGGCGAGTGGCGGGTCGAACTGGCGGCCGACCTGGCCCAGGGCGCGGACATGGTGATGGTCAAGCCCGCGGCGACGTACCTGGACGTGGTGCATCAGGTGAAGCAGGCGGCCGGGGGCGTGCCGGTGGCGGCCTATCACGTCAGCGGCGAGTACAGCATGCTGCACGCCGCGGCACAGCGCGGCTGGCTCGACCTGCAGGCCGCGGCGACGGAGACCACGCTCGCCATCCAGCGCGCGGGCGCCGACCTCATCATCACCTATTTCGCGCCGCAGCTTGTCGATTGGCTGGCGTAGTCAGACGCCCAATCGCTGAAGCGGGTGTGGCTTCAGGCGAGGCGCTTGGTCGCGGTGGTGCCGGCCTTGGTGGTCTGCACGTCGTACCCGGCGTCGATGAGTTGCTTACGCAGGGCGTCGGCCTTGGCGAAGTCCTTGCCGGCGCGGGCGGCGTCGAGCGCGGCGGCGATCGATCTGGCGTAGGCGTCGTCGCCGTCGTTGGCCTCGCCGACGCGCAGCACGTCCAGCACGCTGTCGAACGTCTCCATCAGCGCGACGGCCTCGGCGGGGCTCTCCGGTCGCTGATCGAACTGGCCGATCCACGTGAACACGCTGGCCAGAGCGCCGGCCATGTTCAGGTCGTCGCCCAGTTGCTCGCAGAACTTGATGAGCACAGGGTGGGTGGCGTCCACGGCCACGCGCTGGTCGCCGGCGTCGCGTCGGACACGGTCGTGGAAGCTGCGCAGTTTGGCGACGGCGCCGGCCGAGTCCTGCAGCCCCTGCGCCGACACGTTCATCTGCGAGCGGTAGTGGGCCTTGATGAGCTCGTAGCGCAGCACGGCCGGATCGACGGCGCGGCCGGTCATCCCGCCCTCGAGCACGTCGCGCACGGTGAAGAACGTGCCGTCGCGCTTGGACATCTTCTTGCCCTCGACCATGAGGTGACGCGAGTGCATCCAGAACCGGGCGAAGTGCTTTTTGCCGGTGTAGGCGCAGCTCTGGGCGATCTCGCACTCGTGGTGGGGGAAGATGTTGTCCTCGCCGCCGGTGTGGATGTCGATGGTGGATCGGCCGAGCAGTTCCATGGCCATGGCGGAGCACTCGATGTGCCAGCCGGGGTATCCGGCGCCCCAGGGCGAGTCCCATTTCATGACGTGGGACTTGTCGGGCTTCCAGAGGAGGAAGTCGGCGGGGTGACGTTTGTGGACCTGGTGCTGGGACTGGATCCGGCCGCCGGCGCCGCCGCGGAGCTGATCGAGGCTGTTGCCGCTGAGCTTGCCGTAGCTGGGGAAGGTCTGGACGCTGAAATAGACCGCGCCGTCGTCGGCGACATAGGCGTGCTCGCGGCGGAGCAGTTCCTCGATGATGACCTGCATCTGGGAGATGTGCATCGTCGCGCGGGGCAGGTGATGCGGCTCGCCGGCGACCTTCAGGCCCAGCTTCACGGCGTCGTCGATGAAGGCGTCGATGAAGAACTGGGCCACCTGGTAGGGGTCGCCGGGGTCGTCCACTGCAGCGCGGCCGGCTTTCTTGGCCTCCTTCATCCGCTCCATCGCCACCTGCATCTTGTCGGCCCCGCCGCCGTCGGCGACCTGGTCCTCGGTCATGTGGCCCACGTCGGTGAGGTTCATCACCTGGTGGACGTTATGGCCCATGAGCTCGAGGAACCGCCGCAGCACGTCGGCGAAGAGGAACGTCTTGAAGTTGCCGATGTGCGCGTAGTCGTACACCGTCGGCCCGCAGTTGTACATGAACACGTGCGGCGGCTGGATCGGCTCGAAATCCTCGACCGCGTGCGACAGCGCGTTGTAGAAACGGATCTGCATGCGCTACAGAATAACACGCCCGGCCCGTAGGCCGCGCCGCCGTGGACCAAGTCCGGGGTCGATTCGCCAAGGCCCGCCATGTGGCTGGCCACGCAGCGCCCGCGGCCTTGGCGCCACTCGCCGTGTGAATCCTGCTTGCCTTTTTGCCGACTATAACCGTATGGTTATAGTAGCCTCGTGTGGAGCATAGAATTCACCGACGAGTTCGGCGCGTGGTGGAACACCCTGGACGAGTCCGAGCAGGACGCCGTGGATCGCGTCGTGCTGATCCTGGAGCAGACCGGCCCATCGTTGGCGCGGCCTTATGCGGACCGCGTCGAAGGATCGAAACACACGCACATGAAGGAGCTGCGTGTCCAGCACCGAGGCGAGCCGTACCGGATCCTGTTCGCTTTCGATCCGCGGCGAACGGCCATACTGCTCATCGGCGGCAACAAGGCCGGTGACAAGAGGTGGTACGAAACCATGATCCCGGTCGCGGATCGACTCTACGACCGCCATCTTCGGGAACTGAAAGAGGAAGGGTTGCTCTGATGCCGCGAAAGAACATCAAAGAACTGCGTCAGCGCATGAGCCCGGACCGCCGCGCCCGCAATGCGGCGGCTGCACGCCAGATGCTCGCTGAAGTCGCGCTTTCGGAGCTTCGTAAAGCCGCAGGATTCACGCAGGTGGAACTGTCTCAAGTGCTGGGCGTTTCACAGGCCAACCTGTCCAAACTGGAGCACCAGGACGACATGCAGGTCGGCACGCTGCGGCGATACATCGAAGCGCTGGGCGGAAAGCTGGAGTTTGTGGTGGACATGCCCACGGGCAAGGTCCGCATCGGACCACTGGGCGAAGTGCTGGAGCCGACGTGACTCAGCCATCGGCCGCTTGAGCGGATGCGGATGCGGACTGCGGCTCCAGGCGCGTCACGCGCACACGGGTCACCCGGTTGCGCTCGGCGCCGGTCACGGTCACGCGCACGCCCTCGTGCTCGAACGACTCGCCGGCCTTGGGGATGTGCCCCAGCGTGGCGAACACGAACCCGCCCACCGTGTCGTAGTCGCGGTCCTCGGCCAGCTCCACGCCCAGGCGATCGGCGTAGTCGTCGATCTCCACACGCGCGTCCACGTCGAACGTGCGGTCATCGACGGCCTTGATCGACGGCGTCTGCTCCGTCGGCTCGTACTCGTCCTGTATCTCGCCCACCAGCTCCTCGATGATGTCCTCGATCGTGACCAGACCCGCCGTGCCGCCATACTCATCGAGCACGATCGCCAGGTGAATCTTGCGGGACTTGAACTCGGCCAGCAGGTCGCTGATCGGCTTGCTCTCGGGAACCATCAGCGGCTCGCGCAGGACCTTCTTCAGATCGAACGGGTCGGCCTGCCGGTCGCTGCCCAGGAAACGCAGCAGGTCCTTGGCGTAGAGCACCCCGGCGATGTGATCGAGACTGTCCCGGTACACCGGAAGGCGGCTGTAGCCCTTGTCGAGGATCGCATGTCTGACGTCATCGAGGCCGGCGGTCACTTCCAGCCCCGCAATCTCGGTGCGCGGCGTCATGATCTCGCCGGCTGTGGTTGTGGGCAGTTCGAACACCGCTTCGAGCATCTCTTTCTGCTCGTCATCGACCGCCTGCGGGTTGTGGTGATCCTCGACGACCGAGCGCACCTGCTCGGCGATTTCGTCGTTGCCGTTGTCCGCTATGTCGGCGCCGGAGATGCGGCGGACGACGGGGTCGAACAGGTGGAGGAAGCTGGTGACGGGGCGCGTCACCGCCCACAGGGCCATGAGCACGGCGCGGGAGCCCGCCAGCAGGCGTTCGCGGCGGTAGCGGGCCCAGCTCACGGGGATGCCCACGCTGAAGATGCTCACCATCAGGGCGGCGACGAGGAAGGCGCCGACGTACTGCCACACCGGTTGCCAGCCGGGGAACTGCTTGTGGAAGAGGATGAGCATCGCCAAGAGCGTGGCGAGGTTGAGGCAGGTGCGCAGCGTGCCGGTCATCAGCATCAGGTCGCCGATGCGTCGGCCGAACATCTCGGCGTGATCGACGCTGTGGGCGCGGCCGCTCTCGCCGAGCACCTCCGCCAGGCGGGTGCGGCTGAAGCTCTTGAGCGCGATGTTGCATGCCGAGAAGTAACAGCTCAGAAGGCACGCGGCCACGGCGGTCCATAGGGCGGGTTCGTCCACGCTGTTGCGTCTCTCCGAAAGTCAGGCGTGCGGCGGTGCGTACACCGGCCCGACGCCGATCTGGGTGAGCACCTGGTCCTCACGCTCGTGCATGCGGGCGGCGGCGGCGGGGTCGTGGTCATCATAGCCCAGCAGGTGCAGCAGGCCGTGGACCGCGTAAAGCAGCGCCTCGTCGCGGGCGTCGTGCCCGTGCAGACGGGCCTGCCGCCGGGCCTCGTCGAAGCACACGACGATCTCGCCCTCGACGTTGTCGCCCTCGTCGTGCAGGTCGAACGTGAGCACGTCGGTCGTGCCCACGTCGCCGCTGAACTGGTGGTGGAGCTGCATCATCCGCACGTCGTTGACCACGGCGATGCTCAGGCACGCCTGCTCGAGGCCGGCCGCCACGACCGCGCGGCGCATCTGCCGCGACAGCCAGGACGAGAGTCGTTGGTCGGCGTCGTCGGCCTCGACGCTGACCTGCACCGTCACGTGCGCGGCCGAACGCGGGGCGTCGCTGCGAGCGCCCGCTCGCCGCCGGACGGGGGTGGGGGATTGCCGTCGAGCCACAGGACCAGATTCCACCGGGGCCAAAGCAGCCACAGTGTAGCGGATGGGCGGCAAGGCTCAACCCGGCGGCGGCGGCGGCGCGAGGATCACTTTTTCATGTGCGGCAGCGTGCAGTGGCGCCGCTTGACCATCGTCACGCGGTTGCCCCGCTCGTTGTAGGACACCTCGGTCATGTAGGCCTGGATGAGCATGACGCCGCGGCCGCAGGGCTTTTCCAGGTTCTCGTCGGCCGTCGGGTCGGGCAGGCAGTCGGGATGAAAGCCGTGGCCCTGGTCCTCGATGGCGATGGTCGCGGCGTCGGCATCGACGTGATAGTCGATGTGGACGGGCTTGGCGGGGTCGCTCTTGTTGCCGTGGCGGACGGCGTTGGAGATGGCTTCATCCAGGGCCAGGCGGATGGCGAAGATCGCGTCGTCGCTGTAACCGTGGTCCTTGACCGCGTCGATGATCTGCTGCACCGCCGCGGGGATGGCCGCCAACTCGCTGCGGATCGTCAGCCTCGTCATCTGCGTCATGCACCTTTACTTGAAGCTTGCCGCCGCCGCCTCGGCCGTGTCGTGAATCTGGAACAGCTTGTTGAGCTTGGTGATGACGAACACCTCGTAAATCTGCGCGTCGATGTTCGACAGGCGCAGTTGTCCGCCCTTCTGCCGGATGCGGTTGTTGATGGTGATAAGCGTGCCCAGCGCCGCCGACGACAGGTGCTCGACATCCTGGAAGTTGATGAGCACCTTCGGATTGGGCGAGGCCTCGATCAACGACGAGATCTCGTCGCCGATCTGCTGGATACTGGCTTCCTCGAGAATGTTGCGATCGAGGAACTTGATGGTGACGATGTCGCCGGTGTGGGTCACCGACAACCGGGACTCTCGCGTCATCGCAGGCCTCCGTAAGTCGTTTAGACAGTTCAATGTAGAACGGCGGACGGGCAGCGTCAACTGATGAGCGGCCAGAGTCGGCGCCGCCGCCAGCGACCCGTGATCGCCCGGCGTCACACCGGCGAAGGCACGGTCTCGAGCACCTGTTGCATGATCCGCTGGCTGGCGACCCCGTCGGCGTCGTGCATGTACGTCTTGCTGATCACCCGGTGGGCGCACACGGGGATGACGTTGGAGATGATGTCGTCGGGCACGACGTAGTCGCGGTTGTGGAGCATGGCGGTGGCCTTGGCCGCGTGCAGCAGCGCCAGCCCGCCGCGTGGCGACACGCCGATCTGCAACTGGTCGTTGGTCCGCGTCGCCGCCACGATCTGGATGATGTAATCCACCAGCGCCGGGTCGATCTGCACGCCATCGACCTTATCCTGCAGCTCGACCAGTTCCTGGGCGGTCATGACCGGCTGAAGCTGCGCCAGGGCGGTGCGCGACGGGTCGATGGTCAGGATGCGGGCCTCGTCCTCGTTGCTGGGATAGCCGAGCTGGATGCGCATCAGGAAGCGGTCGAGCTGGCTTTCCGGGAGGAAGTAGGTCCCCTCGAACTCGAAGGGGTTCTGCGTGGCGATGACGATGAACGGCTGAGCCAGGCGGCGGGTCTGGCCGTCGATCGACACCTGCGCCTCGTTCATGGCCTCCAGCAGCGCCGACTGGGTGCGCGGCGTCGTGCGGTTGATCTCGTCGGCGAGCACGATGTTGGCGAAGATCGGGCCCTGCTTGAACACGAAGTCGCTCTTGTGCTGGTCCCACACGGTCACGCCCAGCACGTCCGACGGCAGCATGTCGGGCGTGAGCTGAACGCGGGCGAGCTTGCAGTCCATGCTCCGCGCCAGGGCCGTGGCCAGCATCGTCTTGCCCACGCCCGGCACGTCCTCGATGAGCATGTGGCCCCGCGCCAGCAGGCAGATGATGAGCTTGTCGATGGCCGCGGCATTGCCCAGGTAGCATCGCTGGATGTTGGAGCGCAGGTGCTCGAGCTTCTGCATGGTGTGGCTCAACCGTCCGGTGTTCGCCGCGCCGCGGCGCGACGGGGCGAGTATATCAGGGCCGCGCCCGTATCGCAGACGCCGCCCGCGCCGACCAACAACCCGCCGCATGTGGCAAAGCCTTGCCCGTTCAGCCGATACAATGCCTGCAGCCCCCGCGTCGGGGCGAGGAACCGCACGTGGACCTGGATCGCTTCTACGAACGACTGCAGCAGCTTGCCACTCGCGTCACCGCCATTCCGTGGTACGAGGTGGTCATCGAGCTGGCCATCATCTGGTTCGTCGTCTATCTCGTCTTCCGATTCCTCCGCGGCACCCGCGGCGCCCGCGCCATCAAGGGCATGGCCCTGATCCTCATCAGCGGGACCATCATCATCAAGACCCTCACCGGCGAGAACGCCTTCGAGCGGCTCAACTTCCTCTACGGCAACTTCGTCGGGTTCGCCTCGCTCGTGCTGGTGATCGTGTTCCAACCCGAACTCCGCCGCGCCCTGGTGCGCATCGGCGAGGCGCGCTTCTTCCGCCAGGGCGGCCTGCGCAAGAGCCGTGTCATCGAGGAGCTGCTCAACTCCATCGCCTACCTCTCCAAGAACAAGATCGGCGCCCTGGTCGCCATCGAGCGTCAGGTGGGACTGCGCGGCATCGTCGAGGCGGGCACGCGACTGGACGCCGAGTTGTCCGCCGAGCTGCTCAACACCATCTTCTGGCCCGGTTCGGCGTTGCACGACATGGGCGTGCTCGTCGTGGGCGACCGCGTCGTCGCCGCCGGCGTGCAGTTCCCCCTGGCCGAGGGCGAGGGCATCAGCAGCGAGCTGGGCAGCCGGCACCGCGCGGCCATCGGCCTGTCCCAGGAAGCCGACTGCCTCATCGTCGTCGTCAGCGAGGAGACCGGCACCATCAGCGTCGCCGAACGCGGCCAGCTCGTGCGCAACCTGTCGGTCGATCAGCTCCGCACGCAACTGACCCGCGGGCTGGGCAATCTTCAGTTGGCCAATCACGCCAACGACAACGACAGCGACGATGACAACGTCAAGAACCAGGCAGCCTGATCATGAGCACCTTGTGGGAAAAGATCGAAACCTGGCTGTTCGTCACGATCATCACGGCGCTGGTGTGGGTGTATGCCGAGAATGAGAACGTCAAGCAGCACGAGTTGGACGTGTCGATCCGCCCCATCGCCGCGGCGGGTCAGGAGCTGCAGATCGTCGCCGCCGAGTCCGTCACCAAGGTCAAGCTCAGCGTGCGCTGCTCGCAGAGCCAACTCGGCCAGCTCAAGGCATTCGCGCGCTCGCCCTTCGACATTCCGCTGTCGGCCGATCCCGAGAACACCACGCAGGTCATCGACATCAAGAGCCGACTGTTGAACGTCGAGCCCTTCAGCGACCTGGGCGTGAACATTCTCGACGCCGAGCCGACCAAGGTCAGCGTGAGCGTCGAGGCCATCGAAGCGGTCACCGCCGAGGTGCGCGTGGTCGTGCCCGACGACGTGCAGCTCGCCCCCGGCCTGACGATCGAGCCGGCCCGCGCCACCGTGCGGCTGCCCCACCGCTTCGTGAGCACGCTCAGCACGCAGAAGCTCGAGGCGCGGCTCGACAGCGACAGCTTCCAGGGCCTCGAGGACAACGTGCCCCAGTCGCTGGACGTGCCCCTGAGCGTGCCGCCGTCCATCCCTGCCCTGCGCGCCACCATCACGCCCGCAGCGGTGCGCGTCACCTTCACCATCCGCAAACAGACCGACAGCTACATGATCGAGCGCGTGCCCGTGGCCCTGGTGGTGTCGCCCATCCTCATGCAGCAGTGGGACATCACCGTCTCGGAGAATCAGCTCTTCGTCAGCGACGTGAAAGTCAGCGGCCCCAGCGACGCCATCCGTCGCATCCGCAACGGCGACATCAAGGTCCTGGCCGAGGTCCGCCTCAGCGCCGACAACCTCGACCAGCGCATCGAGTCGGCCGTGCCCTACATCGACCTGCCCGCCGGCGTCACGCTCGACTCGACCATCCCCCGCATCAACCTCAGCATCAAGTCCCGCACCGACGGCGCCCTGAGTCCCAGTCGCTGAGCGCGGCCGGGTTGGTCTATGATTGAGCCATGCCCGCCACCGCCCCCCTGCCGCTGACCCCGGACGTGTCGCCGACGGACGTGCCCGCCTATTGCCGCGGGCTGGCCCGGCGCGCCCAGGCCGCCAGTCGTGCGATGGTCGTCACCAGCGGCGCGGCACGGGCGGCGGCGCTGCGCCAGGTCGCCGATGGCCTGCTCGCAGCGTCGGGTGAGATTCAGGCCGCCAACCGCCAGGACGTGCAGGCCGGCCAGGACGCCGGATTATCGTCGGCGATGCTCGACCGCCTGCGACTGGACGACGCCCGCGTCCGCAAGATGGCCGACAGCGTTCGCCAGATCGCCGCCCAGGCCGATCCGATCGGGCAGACGATCGAGGGCCGCGTGCTGCCCAACGGCATCCGACTCGACAAGGTCCGCGTGCCCATCGGCGTGATCCTGTTCATCTACGAGTCGCGCCCCAACGTCACCAGCGACGCCGCGGCCCTGTGCATCAAGAGTGGCAACGCCCTGATCCTCCGCGGCGGCAAGGAGGCGGCGCGGTCCAACGCCGTCATCAGCCGCTGCATCGGCGACGCCGTGCGCGATGCGGGCCTGCCCTCGGATGCCGTGCAGATCGTCGCCACCACCGACCGCGCCGCCGTGGGCGAACTGCTCAAGCTCGAAGACCTGATCGATCTGTGCATCCCGCGCGGCGGCGAGTCGCTGATCCGCGCGGTGGTCGAGCAGGCCCGTATCCCCGTCATCAAGCACTACACGGGCAACTGTCACGTGTACGTGGACGCCTCGGCGGACGTGACCATGGCGCGGGAGATCTGCCTCAACGCCAAGGTGCAGCGTCCGGGCGTGTGCAACGCGGCGGAGACGCTGCTGTTCCACCAGGATGCGGCCGACCGCGGCATCCTGCACCACGTGTGCGAGAGCCTGGCCGCGCAAGGCGTCGAAATCCGCGGCGATGAGCCGACCCGCACGCTCTTCCCTCACGCCGCGGCCGCGACCGAGCAGGACTGGGCCACCGAGTACCTGGACCTCATCGTCGCCGTGAAGGTGGTCGAGTCGCTCGACGAGGCCATCGAGCACATCAACCGCTACGGCAGCCGGCACACCGACGCGATCGTCACGAGCGACCTGGCCGCCGCCGATACGTTCACCCAGCGCGTCGATGCCGCCAACGTCTTCGTCAACTGCAGCACGCGATTCAGCGACGGGGGCGAATACGGCCTGGGCGCCGAGATCGGCATCTCCACCGACAAGCTCCACGCCCGCGGCCCCATGGGCGCCGCCGACCTGACCACCTACAAATGGATCGCCCGCGGCAGCGGCCAGGTGCGGTCGTAACTTGCCCTAGTTCGACGCAACCCTGCCATGACTCATCGCGCCACCCTTGTTTGCTTCGATCTGGGTCGTGTGCTGGTGCGCCTGGCCGACAGCCGTAGCCACGCCGCGCAGCGCGCCGGCATCAGGATGCCTGAGCTCAGCGAATATTCCATCGCGCAGTGGGAACGACTGCGCGACGAACACGAAATGGGACGGCTGACGTTCGACCAGTTCTCGACGCAGGTGAGTGCCGTCAGCGGCGTCACGCCCGCCGACCATATCGCGCTGTATGAATCGTGGCTGTGCGGCGGCTTCGACGGCGTGGCCGACCTGATCGATCGCGTGAACGCCCGCGCCGCCACGGCCTGCCTGTCCAACACCAACGACCTGCACTGGCGGATGATGAGCGAAGGCGACGGGCCCAACCGCCTGCCGCTGGAGCGTCTGACCTGGCGGTTCGCCAGTCACCTGATTGGTGCGATGAAACCGGACGCGGCGATCTACGAACATGTGGAGCGCCAGACAGGCTTTGCTGGCGGACAGATCGTGTTCTTCGACGATCATCCGCCCAACGTGGAGGCGGCGGCGCGACGCGGCTGGCGGGCCTGCCGAATCGAACCCGCCCACGACCCTGTCGAGCAGATGACGCGCCACCTCCAAGCGCTGAACGTGCTATAAAACCGCCATGGACACCATGGACGTGGCGACAGTCGATCCGGGAACGATCACCGATGCGGCGACGAAGGTCATTCGCATCGAGGTGCGCGCTCGCGAAGGCGAGCCCGATCCCCTGGCGACATCGGTATTGAGTGTAGCCCGGCGCGTGCTTGGCACGATCGACGCGGTGCGCACGGCGCGGGTGTATCTCGTCGAGGCCCTGCTCGACGAGACGCAGGTCGAGCGCCTCGTCCATGAGCTGCTGGCCGACCCGGTGAACCAGACCGCCATCATCGGCGCGGCCGATCCCGTCGGCCACGTCATCGAGGTGCATTACCAGCCGGGCGTGATGGACCCGGTGGCGCAATCGACGCGCGAGGCGATCGTCGAGATGTTCAACGGGACGGTCCGTCTCGAAGACATCGAGGTGCGTACGGGCTTCCGCTATGACCTGATCGGTGGCGATGCGTCGCCCGAGGCGTTGCGCAAATTCGCCGCGGGGGCGCTGGCCAACCCGGTGATTCAGGACATCCACCTCGACCCGTTCCAGCCCGAGCGTTTCCCGCACGCCCACGACCACGCCTTCAAGCTCACGCACGTGGCCATTCGCGACCTCGACGACGACGCGCTGATCAAGATGTCGCGCGAGGCGCACCTGTTCCTGTCGCTCGACGAGATGCGGGCCATCCGCGACTACTACCGTAACCTTCCGGGGGTCGGCCGCGAGCCGACCGACGTCGAGCTGGAGACGCTGGCCCAGACGTGGAGCGAGCACTGCGTCCACAAGACGCTCAAAAGCACGATCCAATACCAGGGGGTCAGGGATCAGGGATCGGGGATCCGGTGGGAAGATAAGCCGGGGCATGAACTCAACGCCGACGGGTCGATCACGATCCGCAACCTGCTCAAGAGCACGGTCGCGGCGGCCACACACAAGCTGATGGAGGACGAACACTTCCGGGGGTGGTGTGTGAGTGTGTTCGTCGATAACGCCGGTGTCGTGCGGTTCGACGACGAGCATGCGGTGTGCATCAAGGTCGAGACGCACAATCACCCGTCGGCGATCGAGCCCTACGGCGGAGCGGCGACGGGCATCGGCGGGTGCATCCGCGACGTGATGGGCACCGGCCTGGCGGCGATGCCGATCGCGAATACGAATGTCTTCTGTGTCGCCCCGCCAGACACGGGTATGGGGTATGGGGTATCGGGTATGGACGGAGTATCTCTGACGATACCCCATACTCCATACCCCATACCAGATCTGCCCAAGGGCGTCATTCCCCCCCGCCGCGTGTTGCAGCAGGTTGTCGCCGGGGTGCGCGACTACGGCAACCGCATGGGCATCCCCACCGTGAACGGGGCGGTGTATTTCCACGACGACTACGCGGCCAACCCGCTGGTGTTCGCCGGGTGCGTCGGGCTGCTGCCGTTGGACAAGTGCAGCGGGGCCGCCCAGCCCGGCGATCGCATCATCGCGCTGGGCGGGCGTACCGGCCGCGACGGCATCCACGGCGCGACCTTCAGCTCCGCCGAGCTCACCGACACCCATGCCGACGAGTTCGCCCATGCCGTGCAGATCGGCAACGCGATCACGCAGAAGAAGACGCTCGATGTCATCATGCAGGCGAGGGACCACGCGCAAGGTTGCCTCTTTAGCGCGATCACCGACTGCGGCGCCGGCGGGTTCAGCAGTGCGGTGGGCGAGATGGGCGCGAAGATCGGCGCTGCAGTGGCCCTCGAACGCGCGCCGCTGAAGTACGCGGGGTTGTCTTACACCGAAGTGTGGATCAGCGAAGCGCAGGAGCGCATGGTCCTGGCCGTCCCGCCCCAGAACGTCGAAACGCTGCGGGCGATGTGCGACGCCGAGGATGTGGAGTTGTGCGACCTGGGGCAGTTCGGCTGGTCCGATGGCGATGATCCGACGCTCGTGCTGATGTACCACGGCGTCGAGGTCGGGCGGCTGTCGATGCACCTGCTCCACGACGGCATCCCCACGCCCACGCGCGAGGCGCAGTGGGAAATGCCGGCGACGATCGTGCAACAGACGCCGGGCTCGGGACGAGCCGGCTCGCTTGAAGCGTCGCTGCGCTCGCTTCTGTCGCACCCCAACATCGCCAGCAAGCACTGGATCATCCGCCAGTACGACCACGAGGTGCAGGGGGGCAGCGTCGTCAAGCCACTGGTCGGCCCCGAGCAGGACGGCCCCAGCGACGCGTCGGTGCTGCGACCCAAGCTCAACTCGTCGCGCGGCATCGCGCTGGGTTGCGGCCTCAGCCCGCTTGTGTCGGAAAAAACACCCGGCGGCGACAGCTACTGGATGACCCTGGCCGCCATTGACGAAGCTGTCCGTAACGTGGTCTGCGTCGGCGCCGATCCCCGGCAGATCGCCCTACTGGATAACTTCTGCTGGCCACGCTGCGACGACCCCCGGCAGCTCGGCTCGCTGGTTCGTGCCGCCGAGGCGTGCTACGACGGCGCCCTGGCCTACCGCACGCCCTTCGTCTCCGGCAAGGACTCGCTCTCCAACCAGTTCACCACCGACGACGGCCGGCTCATCACCATTCCACCGACGCTGCTCATCACCGCCCTGGGCATCGTCCCCGACGTGACGCGCTGTGTCACCATGGATGCAAAACAGCCCGGCAACACGCTGCTGATCATCGGCGAAACGCGACCTCAACTCGGCGGCAGCCACCTGGCCGCGTGCGGCCTGGCGAGCGAGGTCAACTGCAACATCCCCCGCGTCGATCTACAGCAGGGCCCGCGTCACGCCCGCGCCGTCGCCCAACTCATCGCCGACGGTCTGATCGCCTCCGCCCACGACTGCTCCGACGGCGGCCTGCTCGTCGCCGCCGCGGAGATGGCGTTCGCCGGCCGCGTCGGCCTCGACCTGGACCTCTCCGCCATCCCCGCGCCCGACACGCTCGACACCATCACCGCGTGCTTCGCCGAAACGCCCTCGCGATACCTCGTTGAAGTCGCCCCCGCCCGCCTCGACCGCGTCATCCGTATCCTCCGCGACGCCAACGTCGCCTTCGGCCAACTCGGCCACTTCGCCAACCACGACCGCCTCATCCTCCGCACCCCACGCGATGGCCGCATCCTCAACGCGTCACTCGATGAGCTGCGCCATGCATGGCTGGGCACGCTGGACTGGTGAGCTATAATTCCCGCATCCCATCGGAGCACCTGGCGTGATCGTCCACTC
Organism: uncultured Phycisphaeraceae bacterium; assembly: GCA_964518335.1. Classification (GTDB taxonomy): domain Bacteria; phylum Planctomycetota; class Phycisphaerae; order Phycisphaerales; family Phycisphaeraceae; genus CAZFDT01. The sequence continues at coordinate 10,452 of CAZFDT010000015.1, read as the reverse complement.
ACTTCATCATGAGCCTAAGAACATCGAAGAGCTGATCGATGAAGCCGTGAGCACATCGGAGCCGATTCACATCACCAGCCTCAGCGGCCGCAAGGCGGTGCTCATTTCCGAAAAAGATTGGCGATCCATTTCCGAGACGCTGTACCTTGAATCGATCCCCGGCATGGTCGAGTCCATCAAGGAGGGTATGGCGGCCCCACGCGAGGACTGCTCACCGGAGCCGGGGTGGTGAAGTGGAAACTCGAATACACTAAGCAGGCGCAGCGTGACGCCAAGCGCGTGGCGGCCGGCGGGCTACGCCACAAGGTGGAGCAGTTACTCGATTTGATTGCAGATGACCCTTTCGCGTTTCCGCCGCCCTTTGAACACCTGCAAGGCGAGATGCATGGGGCGATTGCCCGTCGCATCAACAAGCAACACCGCCTGGTCGATATGGTGTTTTCTGTGGAACGAATCATCCGCGTGCTACGGATGTGGACGCACTACGAATAGCCGTCGCCAAGGAGACTCGCATGTTCAGCCCCACGATTCAACAGGTCATCGACAAGGTCGATGCGCTTCGTCACGAGGTGACGGACCACATGCAGGTTCCCGCGGACGAGGCGAAGCTGCTGGCGCAGATCGTGCGGCTGGGGCGGTGCGTGTCGCTTTGCGAGATCGGGGTGAGCTATGGGTTCAGCACGCTGCACCTGGCGGGGGCGACGCAGGCGATGGGCGGGCGCATGCACGCGGTGGACATCAGCCCGAAGAAGATCGCCGCGGCGCGATCGCACCTGCAGCAGGCGGGGCTCGACGGCGTCGTGACGCTGCACGAGGGCGACGCCCGAGAGGTGGTGACGCATCTGCAGCCGGCACAACCGTTTGACTTCGTGTTCATCGACGCGGTGAAGGAGCAGAGCGACGCCTATCTCGATGCGGTGATGCCCAAGCTCGCGGCGCGCGCGGTGATCGTGACCGACAACACGGTCAGTCACGCGAAGGTTCTCGCTCCGTTCGTGGCGCGACTGCGCACGTTGCCCGGCGCGACGAGTTGCGAGGTCAACGTAGGCAACGGCTTCGAGTTGACGGTGTTGGAATCGACGTGAGCAGTGAGTGGTGTGAAGTCCGCGACCACTTCACTGATGCCCGCGTCCAAAAAAAAGCCTCCGCCTCAGGGCTCCGAAACCTGAGGGCGGAGGCGCGCCACGGCTGACAACTTAAGCGCGTTGGCGTCGCCTCCAAACGTGCGCTGAAGCGAGCTTTCGCCATCGCTTCGGCGGGGCTTCCACCAGACGCGACCGTATCGTATCGGCCGCTTTCCGACGCTGTCAACGCTCTGTCGCCCCGATTTCGATTTCTATGTAAATACCTGTGAATGCATGTCTTGCAGTGATGACGACGTGGCCGCCGCCGGCCCGTTCCACCATAATTGCCCGACAATATGGCAGTTGCGGCAACGCAAGGTTTTTCCGATTTTTCCACCTCCACCCCTCCGGGTACGATGCCCGCCATGCCCACCCCCCCACCGACTTCGCCCGCCCCGCCGGGGACCGGCCGGATCGTGGACGTGGCCATCGGCATCCTGGTGCGGGAGGGGCCGGCCGCCACGGCCGTTCTGATCGCCCGGCGACCGTCGGGAACCGTCTATGCCGACTATTGGGAGTTCCCCGGCGGCAAGGTCCACCCCGGCGAAACCCCCGCCGCGGCCCTGATCCGCGAGTTCGAGGAGGAACTGGGCCTGCAGGTGGTCCCCGGCCAGGTCCTGCCGATCATCGAGCATGTCTATCCGCACGGCCACGTCCGCCTGCACCCGTTCTACTGCACCTGCCTCCCCGACGCCGTGCCTCAGAACCGCCACGTGGCCGAGCACCGCTGGGTCGCCCCGGCCACGCTGGGCGACTACCGTTTCCCCGAGGCCAATGTGTCGCTGATCGAGCTGGTCACGAAGGCCCAAGCCGCGCGGAAGTAGCTGTCACTGCTTGCCTTCGAGCAGGAGCATGAGGCTGTCGCGCAGCGGGTCACTGGCGGGTTTGGCCGCGTCGGAGGCTACCTCGGCGAGGGTGACGAAGCGATACGTCCCGCCGTGCCCGGCCGCCACCGACGCCAGCGCCTGATTCGGATCGGGATAGAAGAAATGCACCGCGTTGACCTGCACGGCACGGTCGCGGTTGATCGCGTCCAGCTCGGCAATGAACTTCTGCGTGTCCTCCTTGGCCCGGATCGACGCGCCGACCTTGTCGGCCAGCAGGAAGATCTGGTCGGGCTGGTACTTCATCGCCGCCTTGACCGCCGCCGTGGGATACGACGGGCCCACCGCGAACACGTGGCCCGCCTTCGGGTCCATCCACCGGCTCACGAGCACCTTGTTGCGCCGCGTCGCCTCCTTCATGCCCGTCGGCTCGACCTCGATCACCTGGTCCTTCTGATAGAAAAACACGGCGAACTGCTGATCGGGCGCGAGCTGGGCGATGATGCGGTCCAGTTCCTGGATGACCAGCGGCAGGGTGTCGATCATCGAGCCGGACGCGTCCACGAGAAAGACGACACGATCGGCGTCGTCGAGCGATGCCGGGCCGGTGCGCGGCCCGGCGGGACGAGGCTGGCGAACCCGCGGCGGCGGCTCGGGCGGCAACGGCGTGACGGCCGCCTCCGTGCCCGGCGTGACCACCGCCAACTGCGACTCGACCACCGGCGGCGTGTCGGGCAGGTCCGGCATCGGATCGCCCGGGTTGGCGGCCACGCCCGGACGGGGCGCGGCCGTCGCGTCATCGGTGACGCGCGGACCTGGCGGCGCGGCCGAAGGGGTCGCCAGCGACACGCGCCCGGCGCTGCCCATGGCATCGGCCAGCGTGTCCACCGGTCGATACGGGTCGAGCACGGGCGGGGCCGTGTCCGCCGCCGGCGGCGGCGGCGGTGACGGGGCCGGAGCAGGCCGAGGTCGAGCTACCGTTTCCAACGGCGTCGGCGGCGACAGCGACGCCACCGCGGGCGCCGGCCGCGTCGGTGTCACTGCAGCAGGCGGCGCCGAAGTTGGACCCGGATCTTCCACGGGCGGCCTGGGCGCCGAGGCCTGCGCGTCGGACGCCGCCGAATGGTCGCCCCACGACTGCACCAGCAATGCCGCCACCGACCCGACGACCAGGAGCAGCACGCCCAGCACGGCATAACGGGCCAAACGCCGACCGCGCGCCCGTCCATGCGGCCGGGCCTGCACCGGCTGCGGCGGCGCCTGGGCAGGGCGCGCCACCTTTCGCGCCGCGCCACGTGCCGCATGGCCCGGTTTCACCGCGGGCGCCGCCTTGGTGCTCAACACCGCCGCGTCGTCCACCGACGGTTGCGGCGCTTCGTCCACCGACGGCTCTGACGCGACAACGTCGGCCACCAGCGGCGGCTCGCCGTCCACAATCTCCTGCGCGGACGCCTCGATCTGGGCCAGGTCCGACTCATCGAGTTTGTCCACGTCCTCGATGATCTCGCCGAACGCGGTGGCGTCCATCCCCGAGTCGTCGGCGGTCAGCTCCTGGGCGATCAGCTCGTTGAAATCGGCGGGGGCCGGCGCCGACGGCGGCGCCGTCAACGGCGACTCGGGCCGATGCCGCTTCTTCTGAGGCTTCGTCGCCGACGCCGCCGGACCCTGCACGGGCGACTCGGTGCGCCTGGGTTCGTCGCGAGGCTGCGTCGCCTCCTCGCCCAGCAGCGCCACGTTCATGACGGTGCGGCCCAGGCGAAGCGTGTCGCCATCGTGCAGGCGCGTGGGCTTGTAGATGGGCTGGCCGTTGACGAACGTGCCGTTGCGCGAGCCCAGGTCGTGGACGAACCAGCGATGCCCGTCGCGCTGAAACAGCGCGTGACGGCGGGAGACCTTGGCGTCCACCTCGTTGCCGATGAGGCTGAACCGGCCGAAGATGAGCGGACGATCCCCCGACAACTCGAGGTTGCGCCCCGGATCGGGACCAGCCGTAACCGTCAGAACGAGCATGCCAAGACCCCGCGATCTCCTCGGTCGCCTGCCGATCGTGCGTGACGTGCCGTTGCCCAGCTTAACACGAACGCCGTGTACTCACCACCGATTGCACCCGGCCCATGGGCCGTGAACCTTTCCCGTCACTCATCTTATGCGATCGGCGGCCCAACGGTTCGCCCATCGGCCAAAACGTACGCTTGACCGCCGATATCCTCGCGGTCATGATGCCTGCCAAACCCGCGTCGGCACCGCCGACGGCGCCCCTCACCCCCTTTCGGGAGCACATCATGCTTCGCCTTGCCCCTTCGCTGCTGATCGTCGGCCTCGCCGTATCGCTGTCGCATGCCCAGCCGGTGTATCTCACCTTGCCCGCGACAGAGATCCCGTTCACAGAGGGCGATCGCGCGGGGTTGGAGGGATGGTGGTCGCCTCAACACGTGTGGGCGGCCATCGACGGGCCGGGCGAGGTTTACTTCCGGACTCAGCACTTTCGGGCCAACACGGGAGACCGGATGCCTCCGGAGCTGCTCCTGGCCTTGCCGCAGGCCCGCGAGGTCAGCGGCACACTCTTCATGCTCGCACCCGGCGACGAGCCGGGCAGGCAGCTCAAGTTCGTCATCCCCGCGGATCGATTCGTCAGCGACGACGACGCGCGGCAGCGGTTCCAGCTCGGCAAGGCGATCTACTACGAGTTGCTGCATGCGCAACAGTTGCCCGGCTCGGCGTGGTTCCGCCACCAGGCCGATCAGGCCATGCAAGAGGTCCCAGCCGAGCAGCGACCGATCCGCAACGCTCCCCGCAACGAATGGATGATCCAATCGGAAGAAGACAGCACGCTGGCCCTGTTCACCGGCGGGCGCGCGGTGGCGGAGAACCTGGCGCTGGATCGCGCGCTGCCCACGCCCAAAGACGAGGACGCGACCGTTCCGCTCGACAGCCTGCGCGGCATCACCGCGCCCGATTTCGACTTCAAGCTCCTGCTCGGTGACGCCGCTCCCGAGCTCGATCCGCTGGCGTCGCTCATTCCTCACGATCAGCACGCGATCTTCTTTCCCTCCGTCCCCGCCTTCGAGGCGACCATGGCCGCCGTGCAACAGCAGCTTCTGCCCGTGATGCAGTGGACCGAGCAAGGCTCCGACAGTGGCGAGGTGCTCGACCGCTATCGCCGCCAACTGCTCGAAGGCATGCCGCTGGATCAGGTGACGCAGATCGCGATCACCGGATCGGACCCCTACTTCCGAACCGGCACGGACGTGGCGATCCTGCTGGCCAGTCCCGACGTGCATGCGCTGGCCGCGAAGATCGTCGCGGCTGACGAGTCGGTTCATGTCGCAACCGCCGGCGACGTGGTGATCCTGACCAATAGCAAGGCTCAACTTTCACGGATCGAGCACACGCACGCGGGTGAGCTGCCGGCGCTGGCGACGCTCGATGAGTATCGCTTCTTCCGTCAGCGGTATGTCCGAGCTGACGACGAGACGGCGCTGCTGGTGCTGTCGGATGCGACCATCCGGCGCTGGTGCGGGCCGCGGTGGCGGATCGCGTCGGCGCGGCGGACGCGGGCGATGGCGCAGCTCGCCGAGCGCCAGGCGTTGCAGATGACCGAGGCCGATCCGCAGCCGGTGACTGACGAGCATTGGGGCACGCTGGCGTATGTCAAGCCGATCGTCGAGATGGCGTTCGACAAGGTCACGCCCGCGGAGGCGGCGGCGTACAACCGCTGGCGCGACGGGTACGAGCGCGGATGGCGACAGGCGTTCGATCCGATCGCCCTGCGACTGAAGTTGAGCGAGGGTCGCGTGCAGACCGATCTGACGGTGATGCCGCTGATCGCCGGGAGCGAGTATCAGCAGATGATCGATTTGACCGGCGAGGCCAGGATCGCGCCCGGCGTGGGCGATCCGCATGCGAATACGCTGCTGCACTTCGTGATGGCGCTCGACCGCAAGGCCCGGCAGATGGAGGGCTGGGGGCAGATGGCGCGATCGATGCTGCAACTCGACATCGATCCGTGGGCGTGGATGGCGCAGACGGTGGGGATCTACGTCGAGCGTGATCCGGTGTGGCAGGAGATGGCCGAGGCGGGCGCGAACAACGAGGACCTGTGGGGCCGCAATCTCAACCGCCTGCCCGTCGCCCTGCACGCGGACGTCAAGAGCGCGGTGCGCCTCGTGGCGTTCCTCGCCGGCGTGCGCACGTTCATCGAGCAGTCGGCCCCCGGCATGGTGCAGTTTCAGGCGCGCAGTCATCAGGAGCAGGGCTACGTCGAAGTGACCGTGCGCGACGTGGGGCTCGGCGGCGTCGAGCCACGCATCTACTACCTGGCCACGGGCAAGGCCCTGGTGGTGTCGCTCAGCGAGGACCTCATCAAGCGTGCGATCGAGCGTCACGCCAAACCGGACAAGGACGCCGCCGCCTCACCCTGGCTGGGCGAGCACGCCGGGCTGACGGTGGAGGGTGACGCCCTCAAGTGGATCGCCCGTGGCAGCCGTGACGCGATGCGCGAACTCGCCCAGCAGCAGGCCTGGGCTGCCCTGCCCATCCTCAACGAATGGCGGCGGCTGCGCCCCGACGACAACCCCGTGCAACTGCACCAGCGCCTGTGGCATCAGACCCTTGGCCAGCCCGACGACTACCGCTGGAACCACGACTGGCAGACCATGGAGTCGGTCGCCTGGGGCCACCCCGGCCAGCCGCGCACGCCCGAGAATCCTCCCACGGTCGATCTGCTGCGCTCACTGCAGCAGGGCAAACTCGGCGTCACGTTCGAGAACCAGGGCCTGCGCGCCAAGGCCGACCTGCAACTGCGTCCATAACCGCTTGCCGATAAGCCGCCTGCGATGCCGCAAGCGGCTGGGCCGTTGCTTGACTCCCCCCTCCCGCGTGCCGATATCGCAAAGTGGGATTGGAGGGAGACGCGATGAACGCATATCGACTTGGCATACCGGGCTTGCTGTGCATGGTGGCGATGGTGATGGCGCACGGCGGTTGCGCCGGGCACGGGACGCCGGCGGGGTTTGCGCCGCAGTGGGACAAGCTCGTGGTCGAGGTGGCCCGGTTCGACGAGGACCAGCCCACCGGCGTGGCGGTGTCGGCCGACGGGCGGGTATTCGCCTGCTTCCCCAACTGGAGCCGCAAGCCCGCCATGGCGGTCGCCGAGATCATGCCCGACGGGTCGCGGCGACCGTACCCGAGCACCACGTGGAATGACTGGTCGCGTCTGTCGCGCACCAGCGCCATCCGCTCGTTCGTCTGCGCCCAGGCCATGCACATCGATGACCAGGGCTTTCTGTGGATTCTCGACAGCGGCAACCCCGACATCCGCAACGGCGTCGTGGTGGCCGGGCCCAAGCTCTTCAAGGTCAATCTCGCCGACGACACCGTCGCGCAGGTGTATTACTTCGACCACGAGCGCGACATGGCGCGCGACAGTTACCTCAGCGACTTCGCCATCGACACGAAGCATCAGTTCGCCTACGTCAGCGACTCGCAGGGTGCGGCGCTGTTCGTGGTCGATCTGCGAACGCGGGCGGCGCGGAGCGTGCTGGTGCGGCACGCCTCGACGAGCGCCGAGCCGGGCGTGGCGCCGCGCATCGGCAGCGAGCGCTGGCGCGGATGGTTCGGCCGCACGCCGCGCTATGGCGCCAACGCCATCGCCCTGTCGCCCGACGGGCAATACGTCTATTACGCGCCGATGACCGGCCGCACGCTGTATCGCGTGCCGTCGGCCATGCTGCGCGTGCACAACGCCACGGACGCCGAGCTTGCCGCGCACGTGGAGAAAGTCACCGAGCTGGCCTCGACCATCGACGGCATCCACATCACGCCCGACGGCACGTTCTACATGACCGCGCTGGAAAAGGACGCCATCCTGCGCCTGCGGGTGGACGACCCGATCCTCGTGGCCCTGGGCGGCGAGACGTTCGTCGCCGATCCACGGCTGCAGTGGCCCGATTCGCTGGCGCTGGGCGCCGACGGCTATCTCTACTTCACCGCGTCGATGACGCACCTGCGGTTCCCGTACCGCGACGTGGATCGCACGCAGCAGCCGTTCTACGTGCTCAAGGCGTCGATCGCCAAGGTGGATCGCGCCGCCAAGCTGTGGCGTGACGCCGAGGCGGCCAGGGAGCAGGCGGCGAGCGCCGAGGCGCGGGCGATGGAGGCGGCGCGCCAGGCCGACGCCCGACGTGCCGTCGCCGCGGCGCGGCATCGCCAGGCGATGAGCAGCCGCGAGCGCGCGGTGGCGGCGCAGGAGGCGCTGGACGCTGCGGCGCAGTTGACCGCGAGCAAGCTCACTGCAGCAGACGACGCCGCGCGGCGGCAGGCGGAAGTGGCCGCCCGTGCCGCCGAGGCGGCGGAGCTGGCGAAGATTCAGGCGGCGCGATCGCAGCTTGCCGCGCTGGCGGCGGCGGAGGCGGCGATGGAGGCGATGCAGCGCGTGGCCGTGGCGATGAACGAGCTGCAGCGAACACGCCAGGCCATGGCGGCGGTGGCGGCGGACAAGATGCAACTGGAAGAAGCGCGCCTGGCGCACGAGCGGGCCGTGGCCGCCGCGGAGGCGGCGCAGCAGTTTGCCGAGGCGTGCCGTCGCAGCGCTGCGGCGCGTCGCGCCGACGCCGACGCCGCCATGGCGGCCGCCGAGACTGCGGCGGGCGACGCCGACCGGGAGGTCGCCGCCGCGTCGCAACTGGCCAGCCGCGCCGCCGCCATCCGCACCCAGGCCCAGGCCATCGCCACGGAGGCACTGGACGCCGAGTTCGCCGAGATCAACGCCCGGCGTCCCGCAACGGTCCAGACGGCGGACGCCCCTACCGACTCGCAGGAGTAGCTGGGCACGGCTTTTTCCGACCCGGGCGCATTGTCGTAACCAGTTGTGTTTTCTGCTGTTACAAAGATTCATTTGACGCGGTATCGGGTTCCTGCTAGATTGCGGGACTATGCCCAGCACCGCCAAAGCCCTGCGAACCCGGCCCGCGAAGGCTGCGAGTTCGTCCGCCCGATCCGCCGCCCCAGTCAAGGGTCGCAAAATCGTTAAGTCCGCCCCCGCCGCCGACGCCGCGGGGGGCGGCACCATCACCAACTACACCACCGCCCTGCGCTGGCTGCACAATCACACCGATCACGAGAAGATGCGCATCGTCCGCTACAACGAGCGCACCTTCAGCCTCGACCGCATGCGCAAGCTCCTGACGCTCCTGGGCAACCCCCACGAGCAGCTCAAGTGCGTCCAGGTCGCCGGAACCAAGGGCAAGGGCTCCACCTGCGCCATGCTCGCATCGATGCTGCAGTCCTGCGGCTACGCCGTCGGCCTCTACACCAGCCCCCACCTCACCGACATCCGCGAGCGCATCGCCATCGACGGCGTCCACATCTCCTACAACGACTTTGCCGAGGTGATGAAGCTCATCTCCGTCAAGGTCCGCAACCTCAAGAACGACCCCCCCACTTTCTTCGAGATCCTCACCGCCGCCGCCCTGCGCTACTTCGCCGATCAGGCCGTGGACATTGTCGTGCTCGAATGTGGCCTGGGCGGACGCCTCGACGCCACCACCGCCGTCAACCCGCTGGTCGTCGGCCTGACCCACATCAGCCTCGACCACACCAACATCCTCGGCAAGGACATCGCCTCGATCGCCCGCGAGAAGGCCGGCACGTTCAAAAAGGGCGTCTCCGCAGTCAGCGTCGAGCAGGAGCCCGGCGTCGTCCGCATCTTCGACGCCCTCGCCACCGAGACCGGCACGCCCCTCGAATACACCGGCAAGGCCATCGACTTCTCCTACCGCTTCGAGGTCAACCGCGAGCTGGGCCCGCACACCCGCGTCTGCCTCACCACACCCACCAGCCGATTCGAGCACCTGGCCGTCCCCCTCCGCGGCGAGCACCAGGCTCACAACTGCGGCCTCGCCCTGGCCATGCTCGACAAACTCAAGGCCCACGGCTTCGTCTGCCCCGAAGATAAGGTCGTCACCGGCCTGGCCGCCACGCGACTCGACGGACGCATGCACCAGGTCTGGTCCGAACCCCGCATCATCTGCGACGGCGCCCACAACGGCGCCTCCATCCAGGCCCTCATCCGCGCCCTGGGCGCCCACATCGCCTACGACTCGCTCGTCCTCATCTTCGGCTGCGCCCAGGACAAGGACATCAACGGCATGCTCAAGCAGATCGCCCTCGGCGCCGACAAGGTCATCTTCACCAAGGCCAAGACCAACCCCCGCGCCTGCGAGCCCGAAGACCTCATGCACCGCTTCAACGAACTCTCAGGCAAAATGGCCCAGTGCGCCCCCTCCCTCGAGGACGCCCTCAAGCTCGCCGGCCGCGCCGTCTCACGCGAAGACCTCATCGTCATCACCGGCAGCTTCTACCTCGCCGGCGAAGCCATCAAATACTTCGCCGACGCCCAACTCAAACGCGACAAGCTCCGCCGCTGACCCCCCCGGAAGTTTTCCACAGGAATCGGGTAGCCTCAGCTTCCGGGAGTAATCGGAATCACTGGGTTTTCACCTTCA
>CAZFDT010000014.1:0-81068 GCA_964518335.1 uncultured Phycisphaeraceae bacterium | reverse complement strand
CGTTAGGGACACTTCTATCGAGACCTAGGAGGTCAGTTCTATCGAGCTACAACAAACCGCACACATGCCGCTACGGCACGAGCGACATCGACTCGGTCGGCCGCGACTGGTCGATGCGGACCCACACGTGGGCACGGCTGTCCCACGTCACGATCGACAGGCGCAGCGTCTCGACCCCCTTGCTGAACACGAGCTGGTCGTCCGCAGCCCGCGCGATATGGTCGTGGGCGCGCCAGCCATCGAGGGGAAGCTCATGCCGATAGAACGCCAGCACGTCGGCGCGGGCGGCGCGGCCCTCGTAACAATGCGCTACTTCCCGCCCGCCATGCATCAGCGTCAGGTTGTGACAGCGCCAGGCCACGGGCTCGAACCCGACCGGCATCGCCACGTCGGGAATCCACCGCCGCGGACCCGCCACCAGACCCGGCCCCGTAGGCGCATCGAGCATCCGCCCCTCCGACCCATACGACGAGGCGCCCAGCGGCGCCGCCGACCAGTCCGCCGCCTCGCAACTCACCAGCACGCCCGCCATCGCCGCCAGCACAACGCCCAGGCCTCTCATGTCGCGGCTCCTTGCCCCCCCGCACAGCCCACACCCCACCAGTATCGACCCATCCCCGCCGCCAACCCCACCTTCCCACGCCTGGCCCGGCAGGCCACACAGACCGGCGAGATTCTCGGGCAACAGCGATGCGACGATGAAGAGCCCGGTGAGGTCGCTCACCCCACGACATGGCCGCTACGCCGCACGCAGGAATTGTTGCCGCAGTGGTTCGAGGTCGAACCCGCTCCATCCGTGCTTGCTCTGTCCGACAAGCCGCTCGAACTCCGATCCCGCACGGGCAACCCGCCGCAGAAAAGGGCTTCGCAAGTCCTGTTCCGCGCGATGGTTCGTCGAGGACATCATTTTCGAACGGGACGGCTCAAGCCGCTCTGCGTGGGTTTCGTCGCCGCGATCTGCGTCGGCGGCGTAAGCGTCGCTCTGTTGAAGCTCCTGGACCAGTTCACCTGATCATGCGTTCAACGGCCCCACAGCTTCTCACAAGAATCCGCCCATGAGCCGGCGCAAGCGATACCACCGACTCACGATGCTCCAGCCCGCAGTCAAGTCACCCCACCGGGACGGTTCGCTGGATGGTGCGGTGCGCGTCAGTAGAGGCGGGCGCCGGGTTTGCGCTGCTTCTTGGCGATGTCGCGCACGTCCTCCCACACGGCCAGGCCGGACTTGGTGTCGGTGAGCGTGAGGGTGAAGGTGTAGGTCATCTGCGTGGCGCCGCTGCCCTTGGATCGCTGGCTGATGATCTTGCCTGCCAGGGTGTAGTCGGGGCGTTCGATCTTGGTTTCCTGGGGCGTGCCCTCGGAGAAGAACTCGGAGCGCTGGGCTTCGCCCTTGGCGAGGGGGTCTTCGGCGCGGCCGCCCAAGCCGATGACGGTGGTGGTGACGGTCTTGCCCGACTGGTTGAGGCTGGTGCGGATGCGTCGGGTGAGCTGATCGGTGTCGATCTGCTGATCGGTGCGGTTGGCGATGCGACTGATGGCGAGGACGGCGGGCTGGCGGGGGGCGTTTTCGAGGACGCCGGAGGTGAGCAGGGACTGAGTCATGTCATCGGCGGCGCGGGCCCAGTCGCGCGGGTCGATGTCGCCGAGGGTTTTGACGGCCTCGGGACCGCCGGCGTCGATGTCCTCGACGGTGTTGTTGCAGGCGGTGAGGCAGAGGGCGGTGAGGGTGGTGATGATTCCGAGGGTGAGTTTCATGGGGTAGTCCTTTGTGGGTGGGTGACGGATGCGCCGCGCCACAAGCGGCGGGAATGCGGGGCAATCCCCGCGGCTAGACAGTGGGGCGGTTAGGGCCGTTCGACGAGCTTGAGGCGGAAGTCCACGACGTTGGGGTTGGGGCCGATGCCGGTGATGACCATGGACTCTTTGGGCTGGAGTCGTGCGACCTGCCACACGCGGGTGGTGGGCGAATCGACCATCATGCCGTTGATGTCGTACCACTCGAACTTGTAGTTGAATGTCTTGCGGAGGGCGATGTTATTGCGGACGACGACCTGCACCTTGAGCAGGTTGCCGCTGACGATGCCCTGGTTGGCGGAGATGATCTGGACCTGGGCCTTGAGCGTCGGATCGGGCTCGACCTTTTTCAGCGCGACCGGGTCGGACTGAGCGATCGGCTCGGAGCGCTCGGCAGTGTTGACCATCTCGCAGCCGACGGCGAGCGAAAGAGCCAGGGTCGCACAGACGCAGTAGGTGAGGGTTTTCATGGCGATCATTTTAGCTTGAACTGGGTGACGGTGAGCGGAGCGTTGGCGCGGGCGACCTTGACGAAGATCACGTTGACGTGGCCCTCGTCGATGGCGACCGTCTCTGTGGCGCCGCTGAACGGGGCGCGAAGCGTGACGGCGCGATCCTCCGGCGTGGGGAAGCGGCAATACTGGAACTGCTTGGGCAGCGTGCGCCAGGTGCGCAGGTCGGCCTCGTTGGTGGCGGCCTGGTAGGCGACGCCGCCGATCATCGCCGCCGCATAGGCGTAGGAGTTGCCCCGCGCCGCCTGCTGCACGCCGTACTGCGCCGCAGCACGCGAACCGGCGGCGATCAGCGTCTTGGTGATCACCTCGGGCAGGCGGTTGTTGAACTCGGTATAGACCACCGCGTCCATGTCGCACAGCAGTTGCGTGGGATAGGTCTGCCCGCCGGCGACCGCCTCGACGGGCGTGGTGAAGTCGGTGTCGAACTCGAGCTTGGGGAACGCGGCGCCGACGTAAGGCACGTCGCGCGTGGCGACGAACACGGGGATGTCGATGCGCGTCTGCCCGCGCTTGGGCGCGACGCCGGCCTCGTAGATCACGTAGGTCATCGCCGGCATCGCCTTGCCGTTGGCCACGTCCTCGGCCAGCAGCAGGTCCTTGGCCAGATAGTCCTTGGCGTCGAGCATGCCCGCCACACGCTCCATCGACTTGACGGCACGCTCGGCGTCGGAGCTGTCCTCGGCGGTGGCCATGAAGAACAGCCCCTGCAGAAACTCGGCGAACGGGTTGACGTAGTTCGTATAGACCTTGAACTTCTCGATGTCGGGATAGTTCTCGTCGATCTGCTGCTTGAAGCGCTCGTCGTTGCGGGCGCGCTCGTAGTCGTAGTCGCCCTTCTTTTCCTGGGCCTTTTTCTCCAGTTCCTCGATGCGACGGGTGTTGGCGGCGACGGCGTCCTGCTGTCGCTGCAACGCGCGGATCAGCTCGACGCGCGCCGCGTCGGGCATGTCCATGCTCATGTAGTTGAGCGCCTTGTACACGTTGAGCATGATCTTGTCGTAGTCGTAGCCCAGGTAGGTCAGCGCCCCTTGGTTGGAGATGAACGCGGCGCCTTCGGCCAGCGCGGCCTGACCGCCCTTGGCGGCCTCGGCGTCGGCGCGGGCCTCGGCGTCGTTGAACGCCGCCAGGCTCGCCTCGTAATCGCCCGCCGCTCGCAGGACCGCGCCCTGCTCCAGCCGCCACAGGATCGCGTTCTGGTTCTTCGTCGAACGCTCCGCGATGTCGTTGACCATCGGCACCGCGGTGGCGTAGTCGCCGTTGCGGTAATGGTTCATCACGCCCTTGGACGACTTGTCGTAGGCCGCCTGGCAGCCAAACGCCGCGCTAACCAGCAGCGACATCATTGCCACGCGCCCAAACCAACGAATACCCCTGTCAGTCATACCCGCTTCCTTGCTTGAGGTGAATGGTGTAGCGGCTGCGACGATCTATCGGCATCACGGCTGGGCCGGCTCCTGCAACCGCGCGACGTGGCCCTTGTCCACGCCCAGGTCCTCGACCACTTCGCCCTTGGAGAACATCGGCAGCACATCGGTGATGCGGATGCGGCCGACCTTCACTTCCTCGCTGCCCAGCGATTCGCCGGTGTCGGGATCGATCAGCGCCTCGCCCAGGGCGTACACGTCCCACACCTGGCCCCGGGCGATGCCCGTGCCGTCGCCGCGGTTGACCGTCACCTGCTTGTCGGTGCGGGCAATGAGCTTGGCGGGGTAGAGCACATCGACCACGCGGTTGGTCACGCGGTCGCCCAGCTCGTTGGCGATCTCCTGGATCAGGGCGTCGGTGAACTCGCCGCTTTCGCTCTTGATGTATTCCTTGATCTCGCGCGACATGCGCTTGTTGAGCGTGATGTTGGCGGCCTCCAGCAGCGAGCCCTTCTCGACGCTCCAGAGCTTCACCGACGCGGTGTAGCGCAGCGTGCGGCGGACGCCTTTTTCCTCCAGACCCTCGAACGCCGCGAACTCCTTGATGTCCTGGAAGTCGGTGATCGTCGTCACCACCAGGTACTGCGTGCCCTTGACCTTGAACTGCTGGGCCGTGCGCGGGTCGGACAGGTCCACGTTGCCCGACTGCTGGAAGGCCTGGTCCTGGAACACGGCGTCGAGATCGCTGCGGGCGATGATCTCGAACTTGCGCGTCGCGTTGAAGCGCTCGATGAGGATGCTGTCCATCGCCTGGGCGACACGCTTGAGCGAGTTGACCTGCACGGGGTTGATCTGCGTGGGGCTGGCGGCCGCGTCGATGATGGCGGGGTTGATCTTGACCTCGCCGATCGCCAGGGTGGCGCGCTGGGCCCACGTCTCTGACGAGATCGCTGCGATGATCGCCAAAGCCGCCGCGTATGCCGTCTGTCTCATGAATAATCTCCTGTACGAATGGCCGGCGCGTTACTGCTGAATCTTCACGCCGGGGTTTTCCACGTCCTGCCAGAAGCTCTGGTTCTTCTGCTCGATCTTGATGCCCTCGGTGGTATCGACCTTCACGTCCGACTTGATGTCGCTCTTATGGTCCTGCTTGATATCGACGTCGCTCTTGGCATCGAGCTTGGCGTCGCTCTTGATATCGACCTTGTAGCCCGACTGGCGCAGCATCTGGGCGTACCCGCGCAGCACCTCGATGTCGGCGTCGGTGATTTTGTTGGCACGCTTGAGCGTGTCGAAGAACGCCGAGTTCTCCAGCCACTTCTGCCGACCGCGCTCCGTCATCACCAGGGCGATGTTGAGCTCCTGCCCGTCGCGGAAGCTCACCGTGCGCTCGAACGGCTCGTAGTCCACGCGCGCGATGCGCAGCTTGTTGAGGCCCAGCGGCACGTCCACCGGCCCGGGCGTCGTGCCCACCGCCACGCCGTTGACCTCGATCGTCGCCCCCTGGATCTGCAGCCGCAACGGGTTCTCCGTGATGGTGTACTCCCCGTCGGGCAGCTTCACGATGTCGGGGATGTTCAGGTCCTGCGCCGTGCAGTTGATCGTCACGCTGGCGAACTTGCGCTCGCCGGCGGCGGCGTCGCGGATCGTGCCCGCCGACACCTTCGCCTGCAGTTGCTCGGCGAGCTTGACGCTGGCGGCATCCAGCAGATCGTTGACCACCTCCAGGTCGGCCCCGGCGTGCTCGTCGAAGCGCGTCATGTTCGTCGCCTTGACCACGCCCGCCGTCAGGCTGCCGCCCTCGATCAGGTCGCTGATCTTGTAGCTGACGCGCATGACGCTCTCGATATTGACCGTCTCGACGCCGTAGCCTTTGAAGGCGCGCTTGTTCTGCCCGAATGACGTGATCGACGCCGAGAAGAGGTAGTCGGCGTTCATGTCCTGCGCCAGACGCAGCGCCGACGTGCTGTTGGACAGGATCGCGTCCAGGTCGGCGCCGACCTCGTCGGCGTCGCCCTTGTTGGGGCCTTCCCCGGCAAAGCTGGCCACCGCGTTGATCACGTCCTCACGCGCAATCACGGCAAATCCCATGTCGGTGATGCGCCCCGTCACCAGGTCCTCCAGCGCCGACACCTTGTCGTCCAACGCCTTGCCCGCCCGGTTCTTGATGAAGATCGCCACCTTGCGCACCTTCGGCGCCGGCCGCGTCACCGTCTTCTCCTTCACCGTCGTCGTCGTGACCTGCTCGACCGTCACCGTGGTGCGCTCAGCCTCGGTGGTCGAGGTCTGTGCCCCAGCCGTGGCCGCCAGCACCAGCGCCAAACCCACAACCGTTGTGTGTCGCAGACCCATCATGGCTTGATCCCCACATGTAGATGCGTTGGGTAAACGTTACCAGTGTCGCGTCAGGTGTCAACAGGCACAACGCCTTCAGTCGCACGGTCTTGCCTGCGGGCCGCGGCGGTGTCGGGCGGAGCCCCTTCGAGATGGCCCCGGCGGGCCAGGGCGTGACCGGCGACCGGGTCGATGGCGGCCGACGCAGCCTACGCCGCCACGCGCCGTGCGGTTCGATCGGCGCAGGCGTGCGGCACACAGCACCCTTGCGGGATGCGGTGTGGCACCCGGCCGTGAACGCCACGTCAGGAGCCCCGCAGCCGGCGGCAAACCTGCCGCCGAGCGACAGGCCAAATTGCGACCGCATCGCAAATAGGCCGCGGCGCGCGCACAAACTGGCACGAGCCTACGACGTTTTCTGCTGCGCGTGCAAGTTTGCCTTACCCACTGTCTCCACTTGGTTTGGATGCGATAGTCCATTCGCAAGAGTCGCCGGCGCGCGCACAAACGTGACGCACGGCCCCAAGGGTGGAGACACGCGATGAGCGACGACGCACACGAGCAGATGCGGATGCAGCAGGCCCTGCTGGGCGCTCTGTTCGAGGGCGCCGACCGTCTCGGCACCGTCGCGGCGGAGTGCGAGCTGTCGCCGCTCGAATTGGCGTTGTGGCTCAACCAGCCTTCGACGCGGGCGGCCGTCGCCGCGCTGCGCGCGGTGACGCAGTTGCAGTTCGACCTGGCCTCCGACCGCCTGCGCCTTCGCGCCATCGAAAAGCTCGGCAACATGCTGGCGTCGAACGAACCCGTCGATGTCGAAACGATCCGCAAGGCCGCGACGACGCTGCTCTTAACCTCCAAAGCGCCTCGCCGCGCCCTGGCTCCCCTTCCGGGAACACTTCCGGGGGCGGGGCAACTTCCGGGGGTGGGTGGTGGGCGGGGCTTACGGGGCGAAGCCCGCGTCGCGCAGGGTGGCCATGGTGACCGCGGCGTGCTGCCCTTGGCTGCGGCGGAGGAAGTTGACGACCGTCTTGGCGATCGTGTCGGCCTCGAGGTTGACCCGGCCGCCGGGCGCCGCGGCCCCGAGCGTGGTCAACTGCAGCGTCGTGGGAATGAGCGCCACCTCGAACCCGTCGCCGCTCACCGCGGCGATGGTCAGGCTCACGCCGTCGATCGCCACCGAGCCCTTGGGGACGATGTAGTCCATCAGGTCGGCCGGGGGCTGCACGGTGAGGCGGACGTCCTGCTCGGAGGCGGCGACGTCGGCGATGACGCCCACGCCGTCCACGTGCCCCTGCATGAAGTGGCCGCCCAGCGGCTGGTGGGCGGTGACGGGCGGCTCGAGGTTGACGCGGCTGCCGAGGGCCAGGCCGCCCAGCGTGGTCTTGGCCAGCGTCTCGGCGATGACGTCGAAGGCGAGCGTGGTCGCGGCGGCCTGGACGACAGTGAGGCAGACGCCGCTGACGCAGATGGAGTCGCCGTGGGCCGGGACGTAGCCGCCGGGCGGTGTCCAGCCGGAGCGGTCGATGACGAGTCGGACGCCGAAGGGGGTGGGGTCGCGTTGGGCGACGCTTCCCATGGCCTGAACGATGCCGGTGAACATGGCGGCGATGATAACCCCAGACGGGGCGTCGGGTGGGAGGGGGGTGGGGCCGCGTGTGGGGGTGGGATTGTGCCGATAGGGGGTAGATCGGGGGCGACCGGGGTTTGCCGTGATCCGGCGGGCGTGGTAGAACACCCCTCGCAAGGACGTGCATCGCCCTCGATCCGGCGACCAGGGAAGGCTCCGAACCGTCACACCAACAGGTCCACGTTCGGCGGCCCACGGGTCCCAGCCCCGGGTTCAGTGGCGGTGGCTGCACCTTCACCGTGGACGCGACCCGACCCCAGATTTTTTCGGAACTTCTTTCATGGCTGCGACTTACAGCAACGGCACTCACCTGTTCACCAGCGAATCCGTCTCTATGGGGCACCCCGACAAGGTGTCCGACCAGATCTCCGACGCCATCCTCGACAGCCTGCTGGCCGCCGATCCGCATGCCCGCGTGGCGTGCGAGACGCTGTGCACGACGGGCCTGGTGGTCGTCGCCGGCGAGGTGACGGTGCACAACCAGAAGGCCATCGTCGCCCTCAACGACGTCGAGCAGACGGTGCGGCAGACGCTGCGCGAGATCGGGTACACCGACCCGACGATGAAGTTCGACGCCGAGAGCTGCGGGGTGATCCGCACGCTGCACGCGCAGTCGGCGGATATCGCCATGGGCGTGGACCGGGACGGGGCGGGCGACCAGGGGCTGATGTTCGGCTTCGCCTGCCGCGAGACGCCGGAGTTGATGCCGCTGCCGATCCATCTGTCGCACCGACTGGTCGAGCGTCACGCCCAGGTGCGGCGCAAGGGGACGATCAAGGGCCTGCGCCCCGACGCCAAGAGCCAGGTGACGATCGAGTACGACGGCAAGAAGCCCAAGCGTATCCACACCGTGGTGCTTTCGACGCAGCACACGCCCGCCTGGAACGGGGCCAAGCGTCAGGCGGAGCTGAAGAAGCAGGTGATCAAGCACATCATCGAGCCGTGCATGCCCCGGAAGCTGTGGAATGGCGGCAAGGGCGTGACGATCCACGTGAACCCGACGGGCCAGTTCGAGATCGGCGGACCGCACGGCGACACGGGACTGACGGGGCGCAAGATCATCGTGGACAGCTACGGCGGTCGCGGCTGCCACGGCGGCGGCGCGTTCAGCGGCAAGGACCCGACGAAGGTCGATCGCAGCGCCTGCTACATGTGCCGTTACATCGCCAAGAACATCGTGGCCTCGGGCCTGGCCGACGTGTGCGAGGTGCAGGTGGCGTATGCCATCGGCGTGGCCGAGCCGGTGAGCGTGCTCATCGACACGCAGGGCACGGGCAAGATCGACGACAAGAAACTGGCCCGGCTGGTGCGGCAGCACTTTCCGCTGACGCCGCGGGCGATCATCGACCATTTGCAGTTGCGTCGGCCGATCTACAAGGAGACGGCCGCGCACGGGCACTTCGGCCGCCCGCAGTTCACCTGGGAAAAAACCGACAAGGCCAAGGCCCTGGCCAAGGCGGCGGGAATCTGAAGGGGTTAGGGGAAAGGGCTCAGGGCCTGGCAGAGAAGAAGCATTCGGTTCCGCCAGGCCCTGGGCCCTTTCCCCTTCTCCCTACTTCTATGCAGATCAAACGAGGCATCCCGGTGTCGCCAGGCGTGGCGGTGAGCCGCGCGGTGGTGATTGACGCTGAGGACCAGCCGGTGCCTCGCCGGGCGATCGCCGCGGGGCAGGTCGCCAGCGAGTTCAAGCGGCTGGACAAGTCGCTCAACGAGGCGCTGCAGGAGGTCGAGAACCTGCGCAAGCAGACCGCCAGCGTGCTGGGCGACGAGCTGGCGGGCATCTTCGGCTACCACCTGGGCATGCTGCGCGACAAGGCGCTGATCGCCCAGTTCCGCCAGATGATCGAGAACGACCTGGTGACCGCCGAGTATTCGGTGTACTCGGTGATGCGGCGCTACGCCCGGGTGTTCGCCGACATGGACGATCGCGTGTTCAAGACGCGCGTCAGCGACGTGTGGGATCTGGAGCGGCGCATCCTGCGGCACCTGATCGGCCAAAGCCGGCTGGAACTCAACGACCTGAAGACGCCGGCGATCGTGATCGCGCGCGATCTGACGCCCAGCGAGACGGCGGCGCTGGACAAGAGCAAGATCAAAGCCATCGCCACCGACCTGGGCGGGCGCACCAGCCACACCGCCATCCTCGCCCACGCGCTGGGCATCCCCGCCGTCGTCGGCCTCGAAAGCATCAGCTCCGAGATCACCACCGGCGACACCATCGCCATCGACGGCAACGAGGGCGTGGTCGTCATCGATCCCGATGCCGCCACGATGATGGAGTATCGCCAGAAGCTCCGCCGCATGGTCGCGTTCGAGGACGAGCTGGGCGCCCTGGCGCAGCTGCCGGCCCGCACTCGCGACGGCACGGACATCAACCTGCTGGCGAACATCGAGTTCCCCACCGAGATCAGCTCGGCGCTGGACAAGGGCGCCACGGGCATCGGGCTCTACCGCACCGAGTTCCTCTACCTGGCGGCGACGACCGAGCCCGACGAGGAGACGCAATACAAGGCGTACAAGAAGGCGCTGGACCTGCTCGGAGGCCGGCCCCTGACGGTGCGCACACTCGACCTGGGCGCCGACAAGCTGCTGCCCGGCGAGACCGCGCTGCACGGGGAGCGCAATCCCTTCCTGGGCTGCCGGTCGATCCGTCTGTGCCTGCAGCACCTGCCGCTGTTCAAGACGCAGTTGCGGGCGATCCTGCGGGCCAGCGTCCACGGCCGTGTGCGCATCATGTTCCCGCTGGTGAGCCACATCATGGAGCTGCGCCAGGCCAAGATGGTCCTGGGCGACGTGATGGAGGACCTCGACGAGCAGGGCATCGAGTTCCGCCGCGACATTCCCGTGGGGATCATGGTCGAGGTGCCCTCGGTCGTGCTGCAGGCGCGTACGTTCGCGCGGGAGTGCGACTTTTTCTCGATCGGAACCAACGACCTGATCCAGTACACCGTTGCAGTGGACCGGGGCAACGAGCGCATCGCCAGCCTCTACTCGGCCAGCCACCCGGCGATCATCCTGCTCATCCGCGACACGATCCGCGCCACGGCCAAGACCGACATCGAAGTCAGCCTGTGCGGCGAGATGGCGGGCGAACCCGAATACACCATGCTCCTGCTGGGCCTGGGCCTGCGGACGTTCTCGATCACCCCGCCGGCCATCCCCGAAGTGAAGAAGATCATCCGGTCCGTGACGATCGACCAGTGCAAGCGTGTGGCCAAGAAAGCCATCACGTTCGACTCCAATCGCGAGGTGCTCAACTACCTGCGCGATGAAACAAGCAGAATCATTCCCGAGGCGTTTGACGGGCGTACCGTCAGCTATTGACGCCGGGAGCGAAACACCCCGCGGCTCGCCCTCATGGAAGGGGCGCTGGAGCCGCAAACGAAAGGAATGCAGAGTGCAAAAGGCAAAATGCCAAATGAAGATCACGAGCTGACCCCGGCTTGGATCCCATCATTTTGCCTTTTTCCTTTTGCATTCTGCATTGAATCTCCATGTCCAACACGGAAATGCTGATCAACTACGTCCCCGGCGAGGAGTGCCGAATCGCCATCGTCGAGGACGGCCGGCTCGAAGAGCTCTACCAGGAGCGCGCCTCGGCCGAGTCGCACGTCGGGAACATCTACAAAGGCCGCGTCATCAACGTCGAGCCGGCGATCCAGGCCGCGTTCATCGACTTCGGCCTCGAACGCAACGGGTTCCTGCACATCAGCGACCTGCACCCGCGCTACTTCCCCGGCAAGGACCGCGAGGAGTTCGAGCGCGTCGGCGACAAGACGCCCCGCCGCGAGCGACCGCCCATCCAGAAGTGCCTACGCCGCGGCCAGGAAGTGCTCGTGCAGGTCCTCAAAGAGGGCATCGGCACCAAGGGCCCGACCCTCACCAGCTACCTGTCCATCCCCGGCCGGTTCATCGTCATGATGCCGTCGATGGAACGCATGGGCGTGTCGCGCAAGGTCGATGACGACGAGGCCCGCCGCGCCATGCGCGACATCCTCAACTCGCTCAACCCGCCCGAGGGCTTCGGGTTCATCATCCGCACCGCGGGCATCGGCCGCACCAAGGCCGAGATCAAGCGCGACCTGGCCTACCTGCAGCGCCTGTGGAAGTCGATCGAGACGCGCATGAAGCAGACCTCGCGCGTCGGCGAGCTCTACACCGAAAGCGACCTGGTCATCCGCACCATCCGCGACGTGCTCACCAGCGACGTGAGCCGCATCGTCATCGATGATCCCGTCGCCGCGCGGCGGGCCAAGGACTTTCTGTCGATCGCCATGCCGCGCACCAACACCCGCGTGGTGCTGTACCAGGACCCGGTCCCGCTGTTCCACCGCTTCGACATCGAGCGGCAGATCGATCTGATCAACGCGCGCAGCGTGCCGTTGCCTTCGGGCGGGTCGCTGGTGATCGACTCGACCGAGGCGATGGTGGCCATCGACGTCAACAGCGGCAAGAGCCGCGACGCGCGCGACGCCGAGACCAATGCCTACCAGACCGACATGGAGGCCGTCGAGGAGATCGCGCGCCAGCTTCGGCTGCGCGACTTGGGCGGCGTGATCGTGCTCGACCTCATCGACATGCGGAGCCCCAAGCACCGCAAGGACGTCGAGGCGAAGTTCAAGAACCTCCTCAAGAAGGACCGCGCCCGCACGCGCGTGGGCATGATCAGCCAGTTCGGGCTGCTGGAGATGACGCGCCAGCGCATGCGCCCGTCGCTGCAGAAGTCGATCTACATCGAGTGCCCGCACTGCGTCGGCGCCGGCTACGTCAAAAGCCCCGAGTCGGTCGTCCTCGAAGTCATGCGCCGCCTGGCGCTGGTGCTCAATGATCAGCGCGTGGCCCGCGCCGAGCTGACGATCAGCCCCGACGTGGCGTTCCAGGTGCTCAACCGCAAGCGCGCCCAGCTCGTGTCGCTGGAGCAGCGCCACGACAAGCCGGTCATGGTCCGCGTCAAGGGCGACGGGCCGATCGATTTCATCCAGCTCGTGGGCATCGACGGCCGCGGCAGCATCCTCGAGTACGACATGCTGGCGACGCTGGGCAAAGCGCGCGGCGACGAGTCGCAGATGTTCGTCGAAGTGACGTCGGACATGGTGGTCACTGACGACGAGGAGACGGAGGACGAGACGGCGGCCGAGGATGCACAGGTCCTCGGCGAACCGATGCAAGTCGGCGCCGAGGAGTTCGAGCCCGCGCGCGTGGAAGACGGTGATGCCGCGGGCGCGCCGACGGCGTCGGGCGATCAACCCAAGCGTAAGCGTCGTCGCCGTCGTCGTCGTCGCGGTCGAGGCGGCCAGGGCGAGGGGATGCCGTCTGAAGCGGCCGCGGCGTCAGAGGGTGACTTTGCCGAGGAGTCGGAGCAGGACCACGAGGACCAGCCCGCGGCTGATGGGCCGGCGGTGACGCCTGCCGACGGGCACGCCGAGGGGAACGGTGACGGTGGCGGCGACGGCGGTGGCCGGCGTCGTCGTCGGCGGCGACGGCGAGGCCGCGGCCGCGGAGGAAAGAATGGAGAAGGACAACTGCAGCCCGACGCCGGACCCGCATCGCCGCAGGGCGAGGCCCCCAAGCCGCCGTCCGGGTCGTCGGGCTACTCCAACCGTGTCGTCCCGCCCGCCGAGTCGGGCCACCACCATCCCCAATCGCACACGGAATGAGCGTCAACGGTCCTACATCGCCGCGACGCCTGATCGTGCTGGGCTCCACCGGCAGCATCGGCGCCAACACGCTGCAGGTCGTCGAGCACCTCAACCGCACCGGCGCGGCGCGGATCGACGTGATCGGCCTGGCCGCGGCAACCAGCGTCAAGCCTCTGATCGAGCAGGCGCGCCGCTTTGGCGTGCGCCACGTGGCCATCGCCAATGCCATTTACGCCAAAGAGATCCGCCAGGCTCTGCCCGACGCCACGGTGTACGACGGCGATCATGCCGCGCTGGACCTGGTCGAGGCGCTCGACGCCACCGACGTGGCCGCGGCCATGGTCGGCGCCGCGGGGCTGCCCGCCACGCTCGCCGCCGCACGCAAAGCCTGCACGATCAGCCTCGCCAACAAGGAAACCCTCGTCGCCGCCGGCGCGGTGGTCACGCCTCTGGTCCGTCAGCATCGCGCCCGGCTCATCCCGGTGGACAGCGAGCACTCGGCCATCTTCCAGTGCCTGCACGACCATCCCGGCCATGAAGTGCGTCGCATCGTGCTCACCGCCTCGGGCGGGCCGTTCCGCACCGTCGATAAGCCGACCATGCTCGACGCCACCGTCGAGCAGGCCCTCAAGCACCCGACATGGAATATGGGCCCGAAGATCACCATCGACTCGGCCACGATGATGAACAAGGCCCTGGAGATCATCGAGGCCCACTGGCTTTTCGACCTGCCGGCCGAGAAGATCACGGTGATCGTGCATCCGCAGTCGATCGTGCACAGCTTCGTGGAGTTCGCCGACCATTCCGTGCTGGCGCAGCTCGGGCCGCCGGACATGAAGACGCCGATCCAGTACGCCCTGACGTATCCGCGTCGTTCGGCCGGGTGCAGCCAGCATCTGGACTGGCTGGGTTTGCGGCGTTTGGAGTTTGAGCCGCCGGATACCGATAAGTTCACAGCGTTGAAGCTGGCCTACGATGTGATCGAGGCCGGGGGCACGGCCGGGGCGGTGTTCAACGCGGCCAATGAGGCGGCGGTGGCGGCGTTCCTCGAACGCAAGGTGCGATTCGGACGTATCACCGAACTCGTGGCCGAGGCGTTGGCCGCCATCGACATCAGGCCCGCCGACGGCCTCGACGCGATCTTCGCCGCCGACCGCCAGGCCCGGGCATTCGTCAACGAGCGGATCGCGGTGACGGCGTGAGACAAGCAGGTGACATGCCATGACCAAAGTCGCTATGCCTGAAGCCAAAGAGCGCCTCGATGAGTTGCTGCAGGCCGCCAAACAGGGCAGTGAGGTGGTTATCACCGAGAAAGATGGCAGCGAAACTTTGTTGATCCCTGTTGTCAGGACATTGCGCGAGGGTTTCATCGGCTGCATGAAAGGCACGATTCACATGACCGAGGACTTCGACGCACCTCTCGATGATTTCAAGGAATACATGGAGTGAGACTCCTGCTTGACACACATGCATGGCTGTGGGCAATGGAGGACGATCGTAGGTTGTCCTCCATGGCGCGTCAGACGATTCAGGCGGCTGGCGATATGGCGGTGAGTATCGCCAGCTTCTGGGAAATTGCCATCAAGGTCAGCCTGGGCCGGATCTCGTTGGACCGCGTGTTTCCTGTGGACTATTTCACCGCAACGACCGACCATGGAATTCAGTTGATGGCGATCGACATGCCGCACATCGAGAAGGTCGGCTCGCTACCATGGGTTCACCGCGATCCCTTCGACCGCCTCATTGTGTCGCAAGCTCCTTGTGAAGACCTCATCGTCATCAGCAAGGACATCGAACTCGATGCGTATGGCGTCAGACGCATCTGGAGCTAACGTTCGACATGGACGGAATCATCGCAAACCTCCTCCCCTTCCTCGCCCTGCTGGCGGGCTTCGGTTTTCTCATCTTCGTCCACGAGCTGGGTCACTTTCTCGTGGCCAAGTGGGTGGGCGTCCGCTGCACGCAGTTCGCCATCGGCTTTGGCCACTCGGTGATGACCTACCGCAAAGGCATCGGGTTTCGCCCCGGCACGACCGAGCCGGAGTATGACCGCCGCGCCCGCCGCATGTTGCGCGACGAGGGCGTGGACCTCGACAGCCTCTCCGAGTCTCAGCAGCAGCTCCGTCTGTTCGAGGCGGGCGACCGGCTGGGCATGGGCGAAACCGAGTACCGTCTCAACTGGATGCCCCTGGGCGGCTATGTCAAGATGCTCGGCCAGGAGGACATGGACCCCACCGCCCGCAGCGATGATCCCCGCGCCTTCAATCGCAAGCCCGTCTGGGCTCGCGCTGCAGTGATCTCGGCCGGCGTCACGATGAACCTCATCTTCGGGCTGATCTTCTTCGTCATCGCGTTCATGGCCGGTGTGAAGTTTCCCCCGGCGGTGATCGGTGAGACGGCGCCCGGCTCACCTGCCGCCACCACCTACGCCACCGGCCACGCCGATGACCCGACTTACTTGGGCCTGCGACCCGGCGACCGCGTCCTCTCCATCGACGAGGAGGCGGTCACCGATTTCATGGACATCGCCGTCAACACCGCTCTGGCCAGCCCCGACCAGACCATCTCACTGGCCATCGAGCGCGACGGTCAAACTCAGCCGCTGATCTACGACATCAAGCCTGTCGCCGCCTCGCAGGGCGGTGGCAAACTCCTGTCGATCGGCGTGGCCCCGGCCCTGTCGCTGGTCATCGGCGGCGAGCAGTGGGAGGTCAACCTAGATCCGAACCTTGCCGCCGCGGGCGTGAAGCCGGGCGATCGCGTCACTCACGTGGATGACGTCGCCGTGCAGCGTTACGACCAGTTCGCCGCGGCCGTGGAATCTCGCGAGGGCGAGCCGGCCAAGGTCACGTTCGTCAACGATCGCACCGCCGCGGTGCGCCATGTCGAATTGTCGGCCGAGCCTCTTCTCACCGGTGGCCGTGACGTGCCGTTGAACCTGATGGGATTCCAACCCATGCTGGGCGTGCGGGCCGTGATGCCCAAGTCGCCGGCGGAAGCGATCGGTCTCAAGCCTGGCGACACGATCATTGAGATCGATGGTCTGATGTGGCCGGGCTACACAGAGGCCCTGACGCACATCGGCAAGTCGGCAGGCAAGACGCTGGCGATCCAGGTGCTGCGCGACGGCGAGGTGGTGGACCTCGGGCGCGTGCGTGTTCGCCGCAACGAGGGCATCGGGTTCTACACGCGCGTCAGTTTTCTGCTGGGGCTGGCGCTGCCGCAATCGCCCGCCGCTGCGTTGGAACTCAACCCCGGCAGTCGGCTGACGGCGATCAACGGCAAACCCGTGGACGATTGGGGCGACCTGCAGCGCGAGCTGGCCGCCATCGCCCGGGCTCACAGGGAAGGTGGCACGGCCACGGTGGCCTTTGTGCGCAACGTGACCGACCAGCCGCAAGGCACAGCCGAGATCCGCTTCAGCGACGTGGACGCCGAAACCCTTGCCGCGGCGCGATGGCGTCAGCCGGTCGTCGCCTTCGAGCCGCTCAAGGTCCCGATCACCGCCTCGACCCCCTGGGCGGCGACGACGATGGGCTTCCATAAGACCAAGCAGTTCATGCTGCAGACCTATGTCACCCTGCTTCGCCTGTTCCAGCGCACCGTCCCGGTGGAGGAGCTGCGCGGCCCGGTGGGCATCTTCCACATCGGCACACAAACCGCCCAGCAGGGGTGGACCTACCTGCTGTTCTTCCTCGGCCTCATCAGCGTCAACCTGGTGGTCATCAACTTCCTGCCGATTCCCATTGTCGATGGCGGGCTGATGGTGTTCCTCATCATCGAGAAGATCAAGGGCTCGCCCGTGCATCCGACGGTGCTGGCGGCGGCCAACTGGGTAGGCCTGGCGTTGATCGGCACGATCATGCTGGTGACGCTCTACCACGACATATCGCGCCTCTTGCCGCAGTAAATGAGGCAGGGTCGTGGCCGCCGCCTCCCGCGGACGATGCTGCCTGGCGTGATACGCCCGCTCGGCTGGCGTTGCGGGCGGGGGAGCGTATAGTGTGTCGTCTCATTCGTTGTGGCACGCCCGGAGCACTTCGTGATGTATCGGTGGCTGATCGCGGCGGTGGTGACGGGTCTCTGGTTGATGCCGGCCATGGGGCAGCCCGCCTCGACGGCGTCGTTTGATTCGGCGGGCGGTGCGGCGGGCCTGGGGTTCCTCAAACCGGGCGAGTGGGGTCTGGTTCGCAGCCGCATCCGCAACGACGGGGCGGAGGCGGTCGAGTTGCTTTCGTCGGTGCAGTTCAAGGAAGGCGACAACATCCAGTTCGTCACCCGTGCGTGGGTGCCGCCGCAAAGCGTGCGCGAGGTGCTGCAGCCGGTGTACCTTCACATGACGCCGCGCAGTGACCGTGCCGTGGACCTGTCATCGCTGTTGATTGACACGTCGCGCGGCGAGCAGATGCGCGGCCGCGAGGATGGGCTCATTCGGCTGGAGATGGACGATCGCCTCACCGCGGTGGTCGCCGACACCGATGCCGATGACGCCATTTCGGCGGTCATCGCAGCGCGATTGGCGGCAGGGGCATCCAAGCGTATGGCCTACGTGAGCCCGGCGCAGTTGCCCGCCTTGCCCGCGGTGTACGACGCCATCACCTGCCTCGTCTTCGCCCACGGCGACGTGGAGCTGACCCCCGCCCAGACCCACGCGATCCGATCGTGGATCTGCGATGGCGGGCGGTTGTGGATCATGCTCGATCGCGTGCCTGCCGGTCTGGGGCCTCGGCTGGTAGGCAACGACTGGCCGATCGCCGTGATCGATCGCCTGCCCATGACGCAACTGGCGCTGCGCGGATCGGGCAGCTTACTGCAGCGCGAGCGCGACGACCCGTGGGACATGGTTCGTGTGGTAGCGCCGCGGGCGCGCGTGCTGCACGAGGCCGCGGGCTGGCCCGCGTCGTTGACGTTCGCCGTCGGCAAGGGCGCGGTCGTGGTCACGACGCTGGACGCCCACGCATGGTGGCTGGCGTCGGATAAAGAGGGGGGCGATCCGCAAGCGACGGAGCCGCTGACGGAACTGGCGGTCATGGCGTGGGGCGGCGCCGCCGGCGACGTGCCGATCGACGCCAGTCGCTTCGGCGAGTTCGTGCGCGACCAGATCGGCTACCGGATCCTCGGCCGCGGTCCGGTGATCGTGGTGCTGGCGCTGCTGCCCTTGGCAGTGATCGTGTCGGGCCTGTGGCTGACGCGTCGGCACAGGCTGGAAGTCGTCGGCGCGATCGCCGTGGCCGGATCAGTGCTGCTTGGTGCGGTGCTCATCGGCATGGGCCGTGCCCAGCGTCGCACGGTTCCGCTGACGGTGGCCAGCGCGCAGTGGGTGGAGGTGGCTCCCGGCCAGGACATGGCGGCGGTCAAGGCGGCGATCAGCATCTACAGCCCGGAAGCCGATCGCGGCCCGCTCAGCGGTAACAAGGGCGGCGTGCTTTGGCCCGACATGACCGGGCAGGGGGGGCGGCAACTGCGCATGGTCTGGACGGATCTGGACCATTGGAGTTGGGAAGGTCTGGAGCTGCCTTCCGGCGCGGTGCGCAGCGCCGCGGTGAGGCATTTGCTGCCGATGGAGCGACACGCCGGGGTGACGTTGACGTTCGGGCCGCGCGGCGTGCAAGGCCGTATCACCCCGGGGCCTTTCGAGCAGTTCGAGGACCTCGTGCTGGCCACGCCGGTGGCGGCGATGGCGGTGCGGCCGGATGGCGACGGCACGTTCGTGGTGCAGCCTTCGGATCAACTGCAGCGCGGCGAGTACATCGCCGGCGCCACCCTCGGCCAACAGCAGCGTGCGCGGCAGGACATGTACCGCGCGCTGCTGGACCGCACGAATTATCCGACGACCGCGACGCTGTTGACATGGGCCAAGTCGCTCGATCTGGGGCTGGAACTGTCGATCCCCGCGACGCAGCACCATTCGGCGCTGGTGGCGATGCCGGCGACTTGGACGCCCGCGGCGCTGGGGCAGCGCGTGGCGGTGCCCGGGGCATTTGTGCCGTTCACGGTGGTTCGCGGCGAAGGCGGTGTGGGCACGACGACGCTCTACAGCGCCATCACGCGCGAATGGATCGACTCGGCGCAGGGGCACACGCTGCTGTTTCGCTTTCGCCTGCCGCGCGAGGTACTGCCGATGACTGCGGAGGCTGCCACGCTGACGATTCAGTTGTCGGCGCGTGATCGCGTCGTGGAGGTGCTGCGCGTGACGGGGAGGCAGATGGACGCTGTCGCAAGACTCGAGGGCGTTGCCGGCACTCAACGCGTATCGCTGAAGGCCGCGGATCTGAGCCCCGTCGATGCGGACGGCGGCCTGATCGTGGGCCTGCGCGTACACGACAACGACGACGTTTCGGCCGGCTCCATCTGGCGCCTCATCGACATACGGCTCGACGTCGAAGGCACGGTTCAAACCCCAATCACACCAGGCCCACGCTCATGAGCGATCAACCCGTCGTCCAGACCAAAGACCTGACCAAGCGCTACGGCGAGTTCACCGCGCTGGACCGCCTCAACATCCACATCGACCGCGGCCACATCCTCGGGTTCATCGGGCCCAACGGCGCCGGCAAGACCACCACCATCAAAATCCTTGTCGGCCTGGCCAAGCCCACCGAGGGCTCGGCGTCGATCTGTGGCGTCGATTGCACCCGCGATGCCGCCCGCATCAAAAAGCTCGTCGGCTACATGCCCGACACCTTCGGCTCGTACGACAACATGCGCGTCCGCGAGTACCTGGACTTCTTCGGCGCCGCGTTCAAAATCCCACGCAAGCTCCGCGCCAAACGCATCGACGAGGTCATGGAAACCACCGGCGCCACCTACATGCGCGACCTCTACGTCGAAAGCCTCTCCCACGGCATGAAGCAGCGTGTCGGCATCGCGCGAACCCTGCTCCACGACCCCGAGGTCCTCATCCTCGACGAGCCCGCCAACGGCCTGGATCCCAACGCCCGCATCGAGATGCGCCAGATCCTTCTCAAGCTCGCCGAGATGGGCAAGACCCTCATCGTCACCAGCCACATCCTCCCCGAGCTGGCCCGTATCTGCGACTCGGTGGCCATGATCACGCATGGCAAGCTTCGGGCCTTCGGCACCTTGGACCAGATCATGCGCCAGATCAGCCAACGGCGGATGATGGAGCTGGTGCTGGTGGACAAGGCCGACGTGGATCGCGCCGCGCGGCTGCTGGCCGAGCATCTCGAGGCCGACGCCGAGGTAACGCCATCGCACGCCGAAGCCGAGATTCGCTTCAGCACGGCGCGCAATGACGGCGAACTGGCCGGGCTGCTGGCGCAGTTGACCGCCTCCGGCGTCAAGCTCGTGCAGTTTCGCGAAGTTCCGCTGGACCTGGAAGATGCCTTCATGGAAGTGACGCGCAAGGAGCGCGAACTGGAAGCCGCCACCGCATGAGGCTCGGACACGCCCGTGCCCGCGATGGATGGCTCATGCATGAATACGCGGGGATTCGAGCACCCGAGCCTGTAGTGACAACCATGACCAACCCCATCATCCAACGCGAACTG
Source organism: uncultured Phycisphaeraceae bacterium (assembly GCA_964518335.1). Classification (GTDB taxonomy): domain Bacteria; phylum Planctomycetota; class Phycisphaerae; order Phycisphaerales; family Phycisphaeraceae; genus CAZFDT01. The sequence continues at coordinate 60,284 of CAZFDT010000014.1, read as the reverse complement.
GTCACGCTGCTTCGGACGAAGCGGGCCGTGGCGGTGCAGGCGCTGCTGGCCATCGCGCTCACGACGCTGGTGGCGCTGCGCTGGCCCACCGATGCCCGAGTCGATCTCGACGGGTCGCAGTCGCAGCAGGTGTTCTCCGTATTCGCCTACGGCCTGATGGTCGGGCTCATCCTGTTGGCGCCCGTGTTCCCGGCGACGACCATCGTCAAGGAAAAACGCCAGGGCACGCTCACGCTGCTGCTCAATTCGCCGATGACGCCGGCACAGATCGTCGGCGGCAAACTCATCGGCGTGCTGGGCTTCGTGCTGCTGCTCATCGCGCTGTCGCTCCCGGCGGCGGCGGCGTGCTACGCCATGGGCGGGATCGACCTGTGGAACCAGCTTCTGCGCGCTTATCTCGTCATGGCGTGTCTGGCGTTTCAATACAGCACCCTGGGTCTGCTGGTCAGCAGCTACGCCGGCTCGACGGAAAGCGCCGCCCGCATCACCTACGCACTGATCCTGCTCCTGTCGGTGGTCACTCTGGGCCCCAAGCAATTCCTGCAGGGGCTCGAGTGGATGCCGCCGCTGGGGCTGGCCGCGATCGACTGGCTGAGCTGCTTCTCGCCCATCCGAGCGATGATGGAAGTGGTCGGCCACGAGGCGATCGGCGCGGCGGGGCTGCGCGGCATCGAGCACGTGGCGCTGCGCTTCTGCGTGCTGGCGGTGGTCAGCGGCATCGTTTTCGCCGTGTGGACCTGGTCGCGCATGAACTCGCGCATTTTCGACCAGGCGCGCGACGCCGGCCGCATCACCGACGAACAGGCCGCCTCGGTGCAGGCCTACCGCCGCTTCATGTACCTGTGGTTTTTCGACCCTCAACGGCGCAGCGACCTGATCGGATGGCGGCCGCTGCAGATGCTGCTGTCGCTGATGGTAGCGGCGATCGCGGCGGCAGCGGCGTTGGCGTGGTTCATGACCGTGCCGGTCAAGGGCGACCTTCTCATGACACTGGCCATTGTGCTGGTGGGCACGATTCCCGCTCTGTTGGCCGTAGGCGCGGCTGCCGGCACGGTGTGGCTGGGTATCAACGCGATCCCCACGGCGGTGAAGGAGCAGAAGACCCGACGCCTGGGCCGCGGCCACTGGATGGCCCGCTTCTTCGGGGCCTGTCTCATCATCTCGCTGGGCCTCATGCTCGCCACCACCGGAGGCACGATCGACTGGGGGGTCGAGAAACTCGGCGGGGTCATCGTGCTGCTGCAGGCGGCGCTGATCATTCTGATTACGCCCAGTCTCGCCAGCGGACTGATCGCCGGCGAGCAGGAATCGCGCGGCTGGCAACTGCTGCAGATGACCCCCATGTCGCCGATCGCCATCGTCGCCGGCAAGCTCCTGAGCGTCGGCTGGACGCTGTTCCTGATCCTGCTGGCCACGCTGCCGGCCTATGCCGTGCTGATCTACATCAAGATGGAGATGGCCCCGACAATCCTCGCCGTGCTGGGCACGATGGTGCTCACGGCTTTGTTTGCGCTGCTGCTCAGTGCCGCCGTGAGCAGCCTGTTCAAGCGCACCGCCGCCGCCACGACCGTCGCGTATGCCGTGCTCGTGGGCCTCTGTGCCGGCACAATGCTCGTGTGGATGGCCAAGGACGCGCCTTTCACACGCCAGACAGTCGAGGCGACGTTGAAGGTCAATCCGCTCGCCGCCGCGCTGCAGTTGATCGGCGCCCCGGGGTTCGCCGACTACCAGCTCACGCCCGCCAACTGGTGGATCATCGGCGGCGCCGCGGCGATGTGCCTGGTCGTGCTGATTGTCCAGACCTGGCGGCTCACCCGCCCACGCTAGCTCCCGGAGCCCGGAATATCCCCATGCGCCCGTTCGTGACCTGCATCATCGGCTTGACTTGTGGTGTGGCGTGTGCGCTCACCTCCTCCGTGCTCGCCGATGCCGCCGACGTGGAGACCGTGCTGGCCATTGACGTGCCGATGCATCTCGATCCCGTGCTCGAAGGCCCCGACACGCGCGTCGAGTTCGATCCGCGCCTCAAGCCCCTGTGGCTTGCCGCACTGGACCGGCCCGAAATCGACCTGCGCATGCAGGCCGCCGACGCCATCGGCAGAGCCTTTGAGCAGGGCTACGCCGACCTGGCCGACACCGCGCCCAAACTCGCGGCCATGCTCGATAGCGACAAGCACCCGTTGGTGCGGCTTGCTCTGGCCGAGGCGCTGATTCGTCTCGACGCCCGTGCCCACGCCGATGCGCTGTGGAATGCCAATCAACGTGGCGACCGCGACATGATCCTGCTGACCGATCCTGCTCTGGCGCGGTGGGAGCATCCACAAGCACCGGCTGCATGGTGGTCGCGAGCGGCCGACGAAGCGGTGCCGTCGGCGATTCGTCGCTCGGCTATCGAGACGCTGGGGCAGACGCCGGCACACGTCTGGCCGGCCAATGCGCTGGTGTGGGATCGTCCCTTACCGATGCCGCTGCGACTTGTGGCCGCCGAGGCGGTGGGGAAGAAGGACATCGAGCATCGCTGGATCGTCGAGTTGGCCCAGCACCTGCAGGCGGGCGACGATCACGATCGACTCGTCGGCGTGACGCTGTTGCGGGCGCGACGCAAGGACATGCCGCCGGAAGTCCTGCTGGCGTATGCCGCCGATTCTCAGGACGCCGTTGCCGCACGGGCTGTCGAGCTGCTCGAACGAGTGTCGCCGGGTGCCGTGTTGAGCCTCGACCCTTCACCGCTGCAACGTGCCGACGCCAACGTAAGGTACGCCGCCGCCCGCTGCCTGCTCGCGCATAACGATGTGACGAGCATTGCACCGCTGGCCACGCTGCTGGACGACCGCGATCCGCGCACGCGGCGATTTGCACGTTATGCCTTGCTTCAGTTCGACGCTGACGAGGCCAAGCGTCATGCAGTGCGCGACGCTGCGACGGCGGTGCTCGCGTCGTCAAGCTGGCGAGGGCTGGAGCAGGCCGCATTGCTGCTGGGCAAGCTCGACCACGAGGCCGCGGCCGATCGCCTCATCGAGCTGCTCACACACGAGCGGCCCGAGGCGCGCGTCGCCGCTGCAGTGGCCCTGCGGTGGCTGGCGATCCAGGCCACGCTGCCGACGGCGCTCAGCCATGCGGAGGCGCTGGCCCAACAGAAGCCCGAAGGCATGACGCTTCAGCAGCAGCAGGCCAACTCGAAGCAGTTCGTCGAGCTGTTTCAGATGTTCGGCGTCATGGACCACCGCCAGGCAGACCCGCTGCTGCGCAAGTTCATACCCAAGTCGGCGCCTTTTACCTCCACGGCGCGCGGCGCAGCGATCTGGGCGCTGGGCAAGTTCCACGCCGACCAGCCCGACAGCGGGCTGATCAGTGCGCTGCGAGGGCGGCTGGAGGACGTCAACCCCATGAACCCCGAGTCCACGGACGTGCGCAGCATGTCGGCGGTGGCGCTGGGCCGTATGAAAGCCGCCGCCGCGCGCGGCTCGCTCCAGAAATTCCATAAGGAGGAAAACGCCTCCATGGAAATCGGCGGCGCCTGCAAGTGGGCGCTGGAGCAGATCACGGGCCAGCCGATGCCCCCGTTGGATACGCTTGTCAATCGGCCGTCGGATTGGTTTATCCGACCGGTGGATTGACGGCAGCATATCCACCAGGGGCTCCACTGGAGATTGGGTGCGATCGATGCGGACATTCGCCACAACCGTCGCCGGTGTGAGAGTGTGCTGGCAAAGGCGCGTGAGATGGGTTCTGCTGGCGGCGCTGAGTGGCCTGACGACGGGCTGTTCCACGCCGCAACAGGAGACGGCGCCCGCGACGACATCGGCCGACGGCATCCAGCATCGCCTGGCTGAGTCCTATGGCCTGGCTCGCTGGAACGAGATCGAGCGCATCGACTTCACCTATCACGAAGAGGCTCCCGATCGTCGCATCCAACGGCGGTGGACATGGGAGCCAGTGAACGACTGGGTGACGCTCCACGGCGAGGCAAGCGGCGGCAGCGTGTCGTACCAGACGCACGCGCTTTCCGCCGACACACCCGCGGAGATCGTCCAGGCCCACCGATGGTTTGTGCATGATCGTCGTCGCCTTCTGCTGCCTTTTGAGGTCGTCTGGCATGCGGCGTCGGTCCGCGACGAAGGCGTGGCCCCCTTGCCCCATGGGTCGGGCCAGGCCAGGCGGTACACCATCAGCTTCAGCCAACCCGACGGCACACAGCAGCGCGGTGTGCTGTTCGTCGATCACGCCACGCAACGCATCGTGCAGACGCACCACCCCACGCCTGCCGGCGCTGTCGCCACACGGTGGGAAGACCATGCATCTGTGGGGCCAATCGTCGTGGCCATGAGACGCGTGGGGAGCGATGGCTCGGTCGCCTGGTTTTCCGATGTCCGCGTGAAGTGACGGTCATGCGCAACGCGTGCGGGTTTAGAGAACCGTCACGCGCAAACCGTGCGGATCGATGTCGAAGTCGAAAAAGCGAGCCAAGGCATTGGGAGGGCGGTGCTCGAGCAGTCGTCGCACCTTCTTGGCGGCCTGTTCGTCATGGGCGACCATGAAGACGAAGCCTCCGCCGCCGGCGCCGGGCAGCAGACGTGCCGCCAGGTATCGGTTCACGGGCTGGAGCAGCGCCTCGATCTTGGCGTTGGTGCTGCCGGCATCCAGCGACTGCTTGAGTTGCCAGTAGCGTTCGACGCCCGCGGCCCAGCCGTCGAAATCGCCCGCGTCGAGGTCGATCTTCATTTGCTCGGCGTCGGCCTTGAGACGGTGAATCACATCGATGGCCGCCGGGTCGCGGGCCAGATAGCGGCCGACCACGTTCTGCAGGATGTTCTTGGCCATCCGCTTCTGCCCGGTGAAATAGAGCAGGAGACGGCCGCGAAAGCTGTCGGCGTCGCCCCGCAATTGGGCTCCCGTCCAGTGGACGCTGGGTAACTGCAGCGGTCCGGGTTGCGTGCGCATCAGCTTGACGCCCGGCGTGATGCCGCCGATCTGATCCTGCCAGCCGCCGCCGGTGGTCATCATCTGCTCCAGCACGCTGGTGCGTGCAACAAGCTGATCGTTGGACACTGGCTCGCCCAGCACGCGGGCCAGGCACGCCAGTACGGCCGCGCCCAGCACACTGCTGGTGCCGAGGCCCGAACCCTTGGGCAATGCCGAAAAGAGCGTCACGTCAAGCCCGCCGCCCAGCGCCCGGAGCCACTTGCCAAGCGATTGCGACCTACTCCCCGGGGCGATCCCTGCCAGCACCAGCGCGGCCTTGGGCAGCGCAGCCCAGTCGCTGGGATCGGTGTAACGCAGCACCTGGGCCGTGTCGCGCAGCACCACGCGCCGGCCCAGATCGATGCTGCTGAGTGTGATCACAGGCTCGCCCTCACTGAGCTTGGCGATCACCTGCACGGGGTATTGGCCGTTGAGCGTGATGGCGGCGTTCACCACGGCTCCGCCCAGCTCGGTACATATCGGCGGGGTGTCGCTCCATCCGCCGGCGAAGTCGATACGCACCGGCGTGGTGGCCCAGACGACCTGATCAGGCAGGATGGCCGCGGCGCGCGGCTTGGCGGGTGGCTCGATCTGGCGCCTGACCGCGGCGGAGATGCTTCGCATGGCGGCCTGGCGATAATCATGAGCATCTCGCTCGTGTTGCGCCAGAAGAGCATGGAGCCAGTTGAGGCGTGCGTGCAGCAGCGGATCAGGCCGTCGCGCCATCAATGATTCGATCTCCGCGCGGGCTATGTCCGCTTCCTTTGCGGTGCGCAGCGATGCAGTGACTTCATTCGCAGCGAGCCACGGGTCAGCCTCCAGTCGCTCGCCCAGCCGGTGCAGATCGCTGAGGCGGCTGATCTCCTGACGATGCTGCAGTAGCCGGGCATGATCGACTTTCATGAGCAACTGACGCATGCTCAGTCGCGGGCGGCTGAGCGTCACCTTCTGCCTGGTCGTCCAGGCCAGCGATGCACGCAGCGACCGCTGGACGGTGCCAACGTTCCAAAGCATGGCGTCCCAGAGCGTTTGGTCGTCACCGCCGCGCCACACCTGCGCGGGCGTGACGCCGTGGTCCCGCAGCATGGCGTCAAGCGGCCCGTTGCCGAACGTGCCGCCGCGATGCATGGGAGTCTTGAAGTCGTCGTCAGCGCCAAAAATGACCGTCGCCCATGGATCGCCCGGCCCTTTCACGGGCAGGCAGATGACGCCCCATCCTTCCGGCAAGTCCAGCGAGTCCGTCACCTGCGGCGGCACGCCCACGACAATGTTGCGCCCCGGCAGTTTCATGGCCGCCGAGGTGTGCGAACCCTCAATCAGCACCGCCGGCCCCGCCTGGATGCGATCGCTGGACAGGATGCTGTTGAACACGAACGCGCGCTCCATTGATGCGCGAGGGCTGACCACGGCCCGTTCGTGATTGGCAAAGCGATACATCCTTGCCGTACGATTGAGCGTGCTGACGTTGGCGAGCAGATCGCGGCTGGTTCCCACGTGGAAGAATTCGCAGTAGGGCAGCACGTTGACGTGAAATGGCGTGCGGTTTATCGCCTGATGGATGCGCGTCAGGCGTCGGCGGTGTGCGGCGTCGGCATGCCTGCCGACGGAAGCGAGGTACACAGCCAGCCGCACGCGTGACGGCAGCGCAATGAGCAGTTGCTCGTACAGGTCGATGGGCGGAGTCTTGCCTTCCAGAAGGTCGCGCAGCAGACCCGCTCCGATGCGCAGTCTGCCTCGCTGCAGTGATACGCCTGCCATCGCCAGCCATGCCGCGGCTGTCGCGGGGTCGAGACTGACCAGGCCCGTATCCACCAGCATGCGACCGGCGGGATCGACCGCGCCGTGCGCCCGGGCCGTGTCAAGGTCGGGCTTCTGCAGGAAGTCCAAGACGCGGCCGCGACCATCGGCGACATAGACTCCGTGGTGGCTTGCTCGCTCGGCCGGACCGGGATACGCCACGCCCACCACGCCCGGCCGATCGAAACGCACGGCCGCATGATCGAACGTCAACAGCACATCGCCCGCAGCCAGCAGGAACTGCCCCCCCGGGCACGTCGGTATCTTCGCCAGGTCGGCCAACATCAGGTCGAACAGCGTCGCCGGATGCCCGCCTGTCGAGCATGGCAGGGGTGTGAACACCTTGCCTTGGGCCGTGTATGCCACCAGACGGCGACTGTCGCCGCCGGAGTGAATCACCAGAATCCGCGCCCCGGTGAAGAGATCGGCAAGGGACCGCACGTCGGGCCTGGCGCGAAGCAGCGTGCCGGCCACCTCGTGCAGCACCCACAAGGTCGAGCCGCCGGAGCCTACGCGCCGGCCGCCGGGGTCGGCGACCACACGCCACGCCTTGGCGCCGCAAAGGCGTCCTGTCTCGGCCCGCGCCCGCAACTGCGCTTCATATCCACGCGCCTGCGCGGCGTTCGCGGCAGTCAGGATCAGGACGTCGATGGGAGTCATGTCTCGGACAGTCTTGCCGCGCCCTGCGGCACGCCGGCCAGATGAAACACGTAGCGCAGTTGACGCGGCGCCAGCAGCTTCGCCCGCGCCGTCAGCCACGCAGCGGCGTCGGCGTGCTCGGCACGATGTGCGGCCGCCGCAAGAAACGCATGCACGACACCGCACAACGGCTGAGGCATCAGCTCGGACAATTCCGCCTTGCGCCGCCATGCGTGCAATGCCCATGCGTCGGCGCCGAGCAACACCTCGTAATGCGTCTGCATCAGCATCTGTGCCAGACGCTGCTCCAGACGTAGCGGCAAGGCGTGCAGCATGGTCAAGCCCTGGTACGCATCGACAAGGCTGCGGCACTCCAGCGCCGACTCGACGAGCCTCAACAGGAGTTCGGCACGCCCATAAGCGCTGCCCTCAGACCGCCGCCCCAGTGCAAGCAACTGTCGGCAGATCACCATCGCTTCGCCATGACGGCTCTGGTGATGACGCAACTGCGCCAAGTGGCGCAGCCACACCGCGCGAGCACGCATGGACACCGGCCAGCGCCGTCCCGCGGTCAATAGCAACGCCTCACCTTCGGCCAGCTCGTGCTGTTCGATGTGTTCTGCAGCGCGCCGCGATTCGTGAATCATCCGCGCGCCGATCACGTTGATCGCAATCCATGGCAACAGCAGCGCGATGATCGCCATGATGGGGTCAATGGCCATGCCGCCGACCATCAGCGGCCGCGACTCGTCGCTGTGATACAGCAGGATCCATAATCCCGCACCCAGCGTCAGGGCGAGGATCACGCCGCGGATCGTCGAGTCCAACGCCAGTCGCCGAGCGAAACGCCGCGGATCAAACGGGGGGACACCGACAGAAGGTGTGGTGGAATCAGTCATGCGGACGGTTCATGGCGACAAGGTTTGGGAAGCGATGAAGCAGCGCCTCGACGGGCACGAGCAGCGTGGCGCGACTCCACCAGAGCCGGGCCAGTCGCTGGGCCTCGGGGTGGTCGGGCTGTCCTTCGAGCATGCGGTAAGCCAGGGCGACCAGGGCGTGGCCGAACCCCGCACTGGCGCCTAGTGGACGAAGCTGGCGGAGCAGCCGGCGAGAGCCGACGACGGCCTCGGCGTAATGATGCGTATACACCTGCTGAGCGAGCACCGCCAGCCGGTAGAACGCCGGCAGCGGTTGACCGAACTCGCCCGACTCGATCGGGGCGCGGAGCCGTCGCAACGTTTCGTCTGCATCGAGCAACTGATCGTTCTGCAACTCGGCGATGGCGCGGTGAATGCGCATGAGCATGGCATCGGGGCCGTCCTCCGGCAGACGGTCGATCAGGTGGTCATACGCGACAACGGCCGCGTCGTAGCAGCGCAGGCGATCCAGACAGTCGGCGATGACCACGACCGTCTTGCCATAGAGCGGGGGGGTTGCGGTAAGCTGGGGAAGAAGCCGCCATGCCTGGCGTAGAGCACGGACCCAGTGAAGCAGGGCGGCCAGTTCCTGCACCTGTCGCGCCTGGGCGTCGAGTTTGCGCAGCGTGTATCCCCGCCAGGCGAACCATCCCAGCACGCCTGCCAGCGCCAGCCACGGCAGCAGCGCCAAGACGGGGTCGCGCACCACCGCCGCCAGCACCGCCGCGGTCAGCAGCACCGCCCAGGGCAACAGCAGCATGACGGGCGATGGCGGCCGCGCCACATGCGTATCGAGCAGCTCGCGCACCTGCTCGGCTGTGGGGGGCGTGAAGTTGGATGTGGTCAGGGACATACTTCTGGTGAGTGGTCAGTGCCACAGCACGGCACACTCCTGCCTCCTACTTTTCAGGATTCAAATGGTACAGCATGACGTAGATCACCACGCCTGTGACCGACACGTACATCCAGATCGGCCAGGCCCAGCGCGCGATGCGCCGGTGCAGCGCGTCACGCCGCGCCAGCCCCAGTCGAATCAGCACGATCGCGAACACCGGAACCGTGATAGCCAGCAACACGTGGGTCAGCAGGATTGCCAGATACGCCGCCTTGGCCGCTCCCTGCCCGTGATAAGTAGCGTGCAGCTCGCCTTCCTGCGTGCCTCGCCACCACTTGTGCAGCACGTAAAGCGCCAGGAACACGCTCGACACGAGGAACGCCGTCATCATCACTCGCTTGTGCGCGTCGATCCGCCTCTGCTTGATAAGGACCAGTCCCACGACCAACAGCACGGCGGCGATCGCGTTGAGACTGGCGTTGACGTGGGGCAGGAAATCCAGGTTGGGCATGGGTCACTTCAGTTCGGCCAGGAGACGGTGCATGTCCGCCAGCATTAACGCGCGGGCGTCGGGTTCGAGGGCATCGTACATGCCACGGATGCGGCCGCCGCCATCGACGAGCGCGAACTTCTGACTGTGAAAAAATGGCTCAGCGGGACTGTTTGTCGTCTCGCCTACCGGGAGCTTGAAGCCCTCGGCGATCAGTCGCCAGACGTCGGCCCGTGGGCCCGTGACGAACCGCCATTTGCCCGGCGCCGCGTGCGACCAACCGGCGTACTGCGCCAGCACCGCCGGGGTGTCGTGCTCGGGATCGACGCTCACGCTCACGAGCTGCACATGCTCCCACGCTGCGGTCTTCTGAAGCTCGAACTGCACGCCGGCCATCACCGATGTGATCGCCGGGCACGGCCCTTGGCAGCGCGTGAAGATGAAGTTCACCAGCGAGACGCGGCCGCGCAGGTCGTCACTTGTGAACGTCCGACCCTCGTGATCGACCAGCGAAAAACGGGGCAGCTCGTACCACACCGGCGGCGCTTTGGCGAGGCGCTCGCCCGCCCCTCGTGCCATGTCGTTGAGCACGATCATCGCCGTGGTCAGCAGTGACGACATCGCCAACAACAGCACGAGCAGGTTCCGGGTGTTGCGGGGATTCCGGGGATGTCGGGGGTTCTGTGGTGAGGCATTCACCGTCCGTCACTCCGTCGCTGCGACACGATGCCGGTGGCCAGGGCCACGAGCATGACGGCAAACACGACCGACACGCACGTGGCCAGCCACAGCGGCGCCGGGGCGCCGACACCGTGCGTCTGTCCGTGCAAAAGCGCGGAGATCGCGGCGTGCGCGTAGGTCAGCGGGTTGAGCCACATGATGACACGCATCCACGCCGCCGCGCCCTCGACCGGAAACGCCGCACCCGACAGCAGCCACATCGGCATCAGGAACAGGTTCATGATGGCGTGATACCCGGCCGTCGAATCCATCGGCCAGGCGATGCACAGGCCTAACGCCGTCAGCCCCATCGCGACGACCACCATGACGCCCGCCGCGGCGAGCATCGCCGCCGCGCCAGGCCACGATGACACAATCGGCCACGCCGCCAGAAACAGCATGCCTTGGATCGTGGCGATCGTCGCGCCCCCGAGCACCTTGCCTAGCACGATCGACCACCGCGCGATCGGCGCCACCAGCACGCCCTGCAGAAACCCCTCGCGGCGGTCTTCGATCACTGTGTACGTCGAAAAGATCGCCGTGAACAGCAGGATCATCACCACCACACCGGGGAAGAAATACTCGAGGTAGTTCATGCCGTTGACCGCCCCCGGCAGGGCGAACGACCGGCCAAGGCCCGACCCCAACGCCAGCCAGAACACCACCGGTGTGCCGAATGCCCCGATGACGCGATTGCGCTGGCGGAAGAAACGCACCAGCTCCCGCCGCCACAGGGCAACCACGGCGGACCAGTTGGCGCCCGCTGCTTCCACACTCGTCATGGCCTGGATCATCCGGTCATCGTAGCACAGCCGCGTCAGGCGCGACGGTGCAGCGGGACCAGCGCCGCCGCCACCGCCACGCCGATCAGCAGCAGCGTGAAAAGCAGCGGCAGCTCCGCCAGCATCGTCGGCTGGGCCAGCGCGATCGTGACCCATACGGACAGGATCGCATAGCGCGCGGTGACCAGTCCGGCCCGGCGATGCGCGGACACGACCGCCTCGATCACCATGATCGCCAGCACCGCGACCACCAGCGCCCCGAGCAGCTGCCACAGGCCGTAGGTGTGCTTCTGCATGTCCCGGGCCATGGCCGCCACCAGCGGTTCAACCGTCGCGGCGTGGTTGTCGTCCAACTCGATCAGCGCGTCGGGTGTGACGCCCGTGGCCTGCAACCGCTGACGCTTATCGACGTACTCGGCCGTGGCGGCCTCGAGCTCGATCTGCTTCACCGGGTCCACCCCGACAAACAGCCTGTTATACGTCGGCTGATGGAGCCGCCCCAGCATGAACGGCCCCAGCAGCAGCCCCGCCACCACTGCCAGTGTGAGAATGTAAAGGTCCCGGGGGCCGGGAGAGGTGTGACTGATCGAGTCTGACATCTTGACTCCATGCCCCCCAGTCGGTGGCGTCACCCGAACATCTGCGGCGCCGCGGGCACGTGCGACCACTCGCCTTCGGCCATGGCCGTGCGGCGAACCTCCTCCAGCACACGCACCAGCAGGTCCACGTGCATGTCGATCGACCGCCGGCGCAGATGATCGCTGCAGGGATCGCCGTTCTCGTCGATGAAGTTCTTCTCCAGGATCAACCGACGGATCAGCGGCGCAATGCTCGACACCGGCTGATCGTGCGTCTCGGCCACAAGCTGCAGCAGGTCCCGCAGCAACCATGGGCCCGGACACACCTGCAGTGGTGAAGCGCCGTCACAAAACGTCGGCGACGACTGGCGAAGACGTTCCCACTCATGCTCGTATATCTGCCGAGCGGTACGTTCAAGCGTAGCGGTTGCGAGCATGTGAACCTCCATGTTCCGTCGTGGCGATGACGAGAGACACCACAAGACAACGGCAACTGATTATACCGCGTGGCGCTTGCCGGGAAAGAGTCTGATGTGATTATGCGAAATCGAGTCGTGCACGGTCGGTTCGCGTGGCGGCATCAGGCGAAACAGCGATCGTGGACACGAGTGCGTCGCCGGCTCGTCGCTTGCGCCGAGTTGATCAGGCGTGAAGACTGCCGCGTTGATGATCCTCCAGCGCTGCGGTAAAGATGCTGTGACTGACGGCCACTTCCTCTGGCCGAACGCAGGCGGCGAAAGGCGAGGGGGGCGTGTGGCCGGCCAGTTCATGCAGGAATGCGGCCCACATCTGGAGGATGGCGTCGGTGAAGCCGAACTCGAAGATCGAGCCGGTGATCGTGGGGTAGGCGGTGTCGTAGCCGGTCTGGATGTGCTGCCATGTCTGCTCGCCGTTTCCGGTGGCACGCATGACCTGGAGCGTCTTGGGATGGCGAGTCGAAAAGCGGACTGACGCCCGATCGCCGGCGATGTGAACATACCACGTGTTCTTCTCGCCCGGTGCGATGCGATGGGTGCGCAACGTCCACGCAAATGCATGGCCAGTCACCGGATCGTGGGCGTCGATAAGAAGCGTGGCATTGTCCCATGTGTCGCAGGGAACTCGCGTCGTGGAGCCTTTGGCTTCGTAGCGATCGGTGACGATGTTCGAGAGCACCGCACTCACTTTCCGTGGGCGCCACCCGGCACGTAAGGGCACGTGGCAGGCGTGCATTCCGAGGTCGCCCATCACGCCATACGCGCCGTTGAACGCGACCTGACGTTTCCAGTTGATCGGCTTGTCGGGGTCCAGGTCGGAGCTGTGCAGAAAGCCGGTTTCGACTTCGAGAATGCGGCCCAGCTCACGCTGCTGGAGCATCGCGCCGATGCGCTGCACGGCAGGGAAGAACGGGAATTGCGAGACGCAGCGCACGAGCACGTCGGGATGCGCCGCGATGGCGGCATTGATTGCACGATTGGCGGCCAGGTCGATGCCGAAGGGTTTCTCGCCCATCAGGTGCTTGCCGGCCGTGATCGCGGCAATGTAGGTCTGCTCGTGCAGGTGATGAGGCACGGCGACGTACACCGCATCGACTTCGCGGCTGGCCAGCAGCTCGCGGTAGTCGTGCGTGACGAGGCCGATGCTCGGAAAGTTCCTCGTGAACCATGCGAAGGGCTTGTCGCTGCGGTTGCAGATGGCGGTGAGTGCGGGCCGGGCGGACGGGTCGATCAGGTGACACCATCGCGCCGCCGCGGAGGCGAACTCGCGGCCCATCAGTCCGCAACCGATGATGCCGAAACGAAAGGTCTTCACGACGCAACACCCAATTCACGAGCCGTCTCACCGATCGATTCGTCGATGATATCCAGACCCTTCAGCAGCGTCGCCTCGTCCATGACGATCGGCGGGCTCATACGCAGAATGTGGCCCGCAGGGATCCACGCCAGACCCTTCGTGAACGCCTTCTGATACACCAACTCGCCCGCCTTATTGAACGGCGCCTTGCTCCTCTTGTCCTTCACCAACTCGATGCCCATGAGGCAGCCCTTGGCCCGCACGTCGCCGACGATGCTGTGCTCGTCGAGCATGCGTTGCATCCGCTTGCTGGCGATCTCGCCCAGATGCAGGGCCCAGTCGTTGAGCCTCTCCTCCTCGATCACTTCTGTGGAGGCCAATGCCGCGGCGCAGGCCATCGGGTTGCCACCGTAGCTCGACGAGGCGCTGATCGATTCGAAGCTCTCTTTGTACGGCTCGCGCACGGCGACGCATGTGACCGGGAACCCGTTGCCGAAGCCCTTGCCGATCGTCACCACGTCGGGCACGACGCCCCAGTGCTCCATGCACAGCCACTTGCCGGTGCGGCCCCAGCTCGTGAGTACCTCGTCGATCATCAGCAGAAGCTTGCGCTCGTCACAGAACCGGCGCAACTTCGGGAAGAAATCGTCGGGGGGCATGACCGACCCGCCCCAGCCCTGAATCGGCTCGAGGCAGAAGCCTGCGACCGATCCGACTGTCGCCTTGTCGAGATACTGGTCATAAAACCGCAGGTATGCGTCGGTGTCGATGGCCCCGTCAGACTTGGTCCACATCGGGCGGTACACATCGGGTCGCGGGACCATGTGGCTTCCCGGAGCGCGCACCGCGCCGTACACATGCGAGCGGATGTGGCCCAGGGACACGCCGCCGTAGGTCTTGCCGTGGTAGTCGTAGAAGCATGACACCAGTTCGTGCCTGTTCGATGCCGCGCGCATGACGCGCAGGCCCGCCTCGACCGCCGTCGTGCCCGAGTCGTAGAACTGGAAACCGTTGAGATCGCCCGGAAGCACCTGCGCGAGCTTTTCGCACAGCATGGTCTTGATCGGCGTGGTGAAATCGTGCGCGTTCATCAGCGTCGAGGCGTGGCGAGCAACCGCCTCACTGATCTTCGGGTGACAGTGGCCCAGTGTGGTGACGTAGATGCCGCTGGAAAAGTCGATGTAGTCGTTGCCATCCACATCGCGCAGCACGCAGCCCCTGCCCGACTCGAACGCCACGGGGAACAGCTTCACTTGCCCGGACAGGCCTTTGAAGTAGGTCGTGCAGCGTCCGTGAAGCGCACGGCTTCGCGGCCCCGGCGACGGGACGACCATGTTCGGCACGGCGTCCAGATCCACGCGACCCCATTCCAACGTCGAAAATGTGCCTGTTGCAGTTGTCATGTCAGTATCCCACGCTCCAGTTGTCCTCCATGTCCGCGGCAATCGACTCGGTCATATAGCAGTCTGTGCGAAGCGTCTGGTGAATCGACGCCGGCAGCCGAGGCGTGACCGGTCCGTGGTAACACAGCCGGGCGGTCATGCGCTGCCAGCTCGTGGCGGTTCCCGCGACGGTGATGCCGGCCATCTCCCAGCGATGCCGCGCGGCGATGATCTCCTTAGGCCCGACGGTGGCGGCCTTGGGCGGCACGCGCGCCAGGTCGCCGCTGAACCCGAAGCAGCCGTGCAGTGAGTTCTGCGCAAGAGTGAAAGGGCTGAGCGTGCAGATGCGCGCGCCCAATTGCTTCCACTCTTCCAACGGGGCGTCGAACTCAGGCGCATCGGGTTCGCAAAACGCGATGTGCCCTGTCCAGCCCGGCCCGGTGTAGCTGATGTCCAGCCCGCCCGCGTCGTTCATAAGATCCAGGTAATGCGGCAGGTTCGCGTTGGTCGGACCGATCACCTGCGACAGCGGCGGACGGAGGTCCGCATCGATGTTGCTCCAGAGGAACGTTCGCATCGCCCAGGTGAAGCCTCTGTTCCACTCTGGAGGCGCGATGCGGCCGTCCTGATCGGCATATTCATCCATGGCAAAGAACCAGGCGTACCGGCAGTCGAGTCTGGTCGCATTGATCAACCGCGCCAGATGACGATAGCCCGGCCAGGGATTGGGCAGCAGCATCACGCACGACCGCCCGGATTCGCGGCTCGCCTTCAGCCGCGCATAGATGTCGCCCAGCCAGAGGAACACCAAGTCCTCGTCAGGCACGACGCGAATGCGAAAATCAGGGTTGGCGTGCCGCTCGATGTCGGCACGTCTGATGACCCGACAGCGCGCGATTGCCGCCGTATCTCGGAAGGGCACGCAAGGCGATGGCTCAAAATGAAAATCAGTCATACCGCGTTCACCTCCGCGATCCGACGCCCGCCGACCCACGTGCGCACAGGGCGCATCTGCTCGTCCCACATGACCATGTCGGCGCGACAGCCCGGCGCGATGCGGCCGCAATCGCAGCGGCCAATCACCGTGGCCGGGTTGCATGTGGCCATGGCAATCACCTCGTGCAGTGGTACGTCCAGCCACGCTGCCAGATGACGCACACCCTGGTCCATGGTCAACGCGCTGCCCGCCAGCCCGCCGTGCAGCGGGTGCGTCGCATCGGCCACGCGCGCCGCATCGCCAGGCCGCACCCGCACACGATACCCCAGCGTCGTCTCGTATTCGCCCGATGGCAGCCCCGCCCCGATGTTCGAATCGGTGATCAGTGTCACGCCGCGCCACGACTTGGACGCCAGGGCGGCACGGATCGCCATCGGATGGACGTGCACGCCATCGGCGATGAAGTCCACGGTGCAACGCGCGTCGGCAAGAATCGTCTCGACGGCCCCGGCCGGCCGCACGCCAGGTTCGGTCTCCCCCGGAAGGGGGAACACGTCGTAAAAGTGCGTAGCGTGCCGTGCCCCGGCGTCGATCGCGGCCTGGGTCTGGTCCACTGTAGCACGGGTGTGCGTGATGAACGTCGCGACGCCGCGTTCGACCAGCCGCTCGATCACGGGCAGGATGCCAGGCGTATCGGGGCTGATCGACATCGCCGCCACGCGGCCGCGACAGGCCGCCAGCAACTCGTCGAGCAGCTCAGTGTCACCGTTGATCGTCGCCGCGCCCGCACCCGGAAGCGCGAGAAACGGCCCTTCCAGGTGGAACCCCGGCACATGCACATCTTTCACCTGCTCCACCGCTTCGGCCAGTGACTCCAGGTGGCGCAGCTTGGTGCGATGCATCACCGTGTAAAGTGTGGGCAACACCGTCGTCGTGCCGTGGCGGGGCGGCACACGTAACCCTTCGATCAGGTCTTGCGGCGACGCCTCGTAAACGTACTGATGAATGCCGTGCGTGTGCAGGTCGATCATCCCCGGCGTGAGTAGGGCCCCTTCGCCATCGATGCGCGTGGCGTTGCCGGCGTACCGCTCTTCGTACCCCACCCAGGTGATGCGGTTGGCGTCGAAGGCCACGGCGTCGGCGATGACACCCTCGCCCGGCTGCATCACCTCAACGCGATGGAGCAGCGTCGTGGTCAACTTACGCCTCTCCGGGCGCTGCTGCGCAGGTTGAGGGTGGCCTCAAACTGGAAACGATCCGGCCGATAGGCGCTGACGAACCGCCCTGCGGGGCGGCCGCTGACGAGGAAGATGACGTTGGTCTCGCGTAGAATCGGCGCCCCGCGTCGCAACCGCATCATGGAGGCATCCGATGGCGAACTGCGCGCTGCCTCGATGGTCTGCGTGCCGTAGGCCAGCTCGATTCGCTGCACCTTCTCCCAGCGGGTGAGGAAGTCCAACTCGGCCAGATCGATGTCAGTCAGACGATCGGCCAGCGATCCCACCAGATACAACTCATCCACGGCGACGGTCTGCCCCTGTTGCTCATCGGCGCGCTGTGCGCGCAGGAGCCGCTCGCCCGGGGGCACACGCAGCGTGCGCACCAACTCGGCGTCCGGCCGCACCCATCCCATCCGAAGCACACGTCGTGTCATGTCCGGCGCATGACGCGACACGCTCCCGAAAAAGTCGGACGTGACAATGGGAATCTTCCGCACGCCCGTCGCGGTCACGAACGTCCCTGCGCCTTGGCGGCGGTCTACCAGCCGCTCCTCTTCGAGGATCGACAAGGCCCGACGGATGGTGATGCGCGACGCGGCAAACTCGTCGCACAGTTCGCGTTCAGTGGCGAGCTGCATGCCGGCGCTGAGCCTGCCCGAAAGGATGCGGTCGCGAAGCGACTGGGCGACGGCGTTGTAGGCGGTGGTCATGGCGAGCATGGCGGGCCTTGCGTGATTGGTTATAACAACATAATCTATTTGGAATGACGCGTCAATCCCCGACATGCCGCGCCGGCGCCGCCCAGGTCGATATCTCCCCAATCTCGCCGGTGTTCCTCTACGGCTACCCGCACGTGCAGCGGATCAGCACCGGCGTCCACGATCCGCTCATGGCCTCGGCGATGTATCTTGACGACGGAAGCTGCCCGCTGCTGATCCTTTGTGCCGACGTCATCTTGCTCACCAAGGCGACCGTGGCACGCACGCGCGAGCGCATCGCAGCGCGGTGCGGTGTGCCCGCGGCACACATCCTGCTCGGTGCGACGCACACGCATTCGGGACCCGTGACGGGTCGCTACGTGAGCAACGATGCTGACCCGATCGTGCCGCCGCCCTGTCCGCGTTACATGGCCCAGTTGGAGGCCGGCCTTGTCGATGCGGCGATCCGGGCGGTGGCTGGCGCGCGTCCGGCGGAGTTGACGCTTGCCGTGGCCGACGGTTCGTGCGTGGGAACCAATCGGCGTGACCCGGCCGGGCCGCGCGACGCGGACGTGCCGGTGATCCTGGCAAGCGAGACGGCAGACCCACGTGAGCCCATTGGCATCGTCACAGTCTGCGCCATGCATCCCACGGTGCTTCATGAGGACTCGACGCTCGTCAGCGGTGATCTGCACGGCATGACCCGTAGGCAACTGCAGCACTCATGGCTGGGCGCGTCGTGCCCCGTGGTCGGCCTCACCGGCGTGTGCGGCAATCTCAGTCCACGCTACGTCACCCGCGCGAACACATTCGAGGAGGCACAGCGACTCGGCACGGCGCTGGGGCAAGCGATCGAGCAGGCCGTGCGACAGAACGGGCAACCGATCGCCACGCCGAAACTGGGCGTGGCCTGTGCCGGCGTGGACCTGCCCTTGCGCACTTTGCCCGATGTTGTGCAGGCGCAGACCTGGCTCGACGCCGCCCGAGCCCGCCTGGAGCACCTGCAACAGGCACGGGCCGCTCGCAGCGAGGTCCGCACCGCCGAGGTGGATGTTTTCGGCGCCGAGGAGACGCTGGCACTGACTCGCGCGGCGGAGGACGGTCGCATCCACGAAGCCGCTGCCGCCTGTCTGCCTGCGGAGGTGCAGGCCCTGCGCGTCGGCCCGTGGCGACTGGCGGCCTGGCCGGGCGAGTTGTTCGTGGAGTTCGCGTTGCAGGTCAAAGCCCAAGCCCGCGATACCTTCATGGTCAGTCTGGCCAACGGTGATCTGCAGGGCTATCTCGTCACGCAGCAGGCGGTGGATGATCGCGCTTACGAAGCGGGAAATGCGATCTTCGCCAGCCCTGCCTCGGGCCAGCGCATGGTCGCTGCGACGCTCCAACTGCTGAAGGATTTGTGAACGCCATGGCGCACGTGCTCGCCTTTGATCTGGGCACCACGTATCTGAAGGCCGTCGTGTTCGACGAGCGCAAGCAGATCGTTGCGCTGCATCGGGCCGCTGTGGCGATGGATCAGCCCCAGCCAGGCTGGGCCGAACTGCCGGTGAATCGGTTCGAGGCGATGCTGGCCACGGCGATAGCGTCGCTGGGTGAACGGGTGGCGCACGTCGCTACTGTGACGTTCGCGACGCAGACGAATACGTTTGTGCTGTTGGACGCCGATGATCGTGTGTTGACGCCGTTTGTGGTGTGGTCTGATGGCCGGGCCACGCTCTCGGATGTCCCGTCCCTGACGGCGCTGCAGGGATATGCCCGGCGCACCGGCGTACCATCCATGTCGCACCAGTTCATGGTGGCTAAGCTGCGATGGTTTGAGCGCACACAGCCTCAGCTCTGGCGGCGTGCCGCTCGCGTGGCGCTGCTGAGTGATTACCTCATCTGGCGATTGACCGACAGGTGGGTTACGGAAGCAGGTGTGTCCGGGCTGACCGGGCTGCTGGACATTCACGCCCTGGCATGGTGGGAGCAGGCGGTGGAGCGTGCAGGCTTGGCGTCGCTTGTCCTGTCGCAACCCATGCGTGCGGGGACGGACCTGGGTGAGGTGACGTCCGACGCCGCAAAGTCGCTTGGGCTACCACTGCGTTGTCATGTCGTGCTGGGATGCCTGGACCAGTACGCCGGGGCGCTTGGGGCCGGGATCGCACCCGGACTGGTGACGGAAACCACAGGAACGGTGTTGGCGACGGTCTATTGTGCCAAGTCTATTCCGCTGCAGTTGCCAGACGGTGTGTATGCTGGCCCCGGCCCTCGCTCGGACATCAACTTCCTCATGTGTTTTGGCAGCACTTCGGCGAACCTGCTGGAGCACTACCGCCGTTCACTTGCCGCCCAAGGCCGGCATTACACGCCCGACTTCGCCGAGTTGGATCGACAGGCGGCGGAGGCATCCACCGATCTCAGGATTGAGCCCTTCGAGGATGGCGGGGACATCGAGTCGTGCTTTCGTCACGTCCGCCCCCATCATTCGCCCGGAGAGGTCACGCGGGCGATCCTCGAAGCGGTGGCTCGGCAGCTTGCAGCGCAGGTGCATCGACTGTGCGGATCACAGGTGCCTGGTCGCATCGTGGCCGCGGGCGGGGGCGCGCGCAGTCCGCTCTGGCTCGACATCAAGTCGCGCGAGCTGGGCGTCCCCGTTGTCGCCAGCCCTTGCCCGGAGCCGACGAGCCTGGGTGCGGCCATGCTCGCCCTTGGGGAGTACAGTTAGGGTTGCAGTGATCCAATGAACAGATGGGCAACGCGCGACCGGTGTACATTCTTTCCGCCGTCGACATCTACCCCGTCGCCATCGGCCGCGACACACATTGGCAACGGGGCGGCAGGCTCGTATCTGTCGGCATGGGCGCCGGCAGACAGCAGGGGCGTCATGATGACATGTAGAGCGCGCATGGTTGCATCAGGCGCGGTACACGCCGGCGCGTTGAGTCATGGGCGCGGCGTTGAAGGCGGCTGCAATCTGGGCGAAGTAGTCGCGCAGGCCGACGACATCGGCGCCAACGCTGATGAAGCGATAGCCCGCCTCGATCGTTGACTGCAGCGACTGGAGCGAAGCGACGGTTCCCGCAACTTTGCCGTGACGGACAGCGGCGTCGGCGACGGCGCGGCGGGCCTCGTCGACTTTGGGATGGTCGAACTGGCCGGGACAGCCGATGCCCTGTGTGAAGTCACCTGGACCGAAAAACAGCATGTCCACTCCGGGCAGGGCCGCGATCTCATTCAGCTCGTCGAGCGGCTCGGGGTCTTCGATCTGCAGAGCCACGAACCGCTGCGCATTGGCGTGCGCCATGTAATCGGTGAGACTTACGCTGCAGTAAGCACCGTCGCTGTTGCCACCATCGACGGGTCGTCGCCCCAGCGGATGAAACTTCGTCTGCCAGACGATGCGCCGGGCGTCGTCAGCGCTCATCACGTGAGGGATCATGATGCCAGCGGCGTCCATCTCCAGCGGCCGCACCAGATCGCTGTAGCTGCCGCGGGGCACGCGCACCAGCGTGTCGCAGTTGTACGCCTTGGCGGCGCGGATACCGTGCTCGATGTGCTGTAGCGTGTTGGGCACGTGTTCCAGGTCCAGCCACACGCAGTCGAACCCGCACATTGCGGCGATCTCGATCGCGCGAGCATCACTGAGGTTCATCTTCACGCACGAGGCGACGCTGTCGGTCCGCAACCGCGATAACACGCGGCTTGAACGCAGCGGACTCGACGATGAGCTGCTCATACTGCAATCTCCTCAAGAGCGATCTTTCGCCCGTGTGCGTCGCGGCTGCGGATGCCGGCGATCACGATTTTCATCTGCTCCACGGTCTGGGCGAAAGGGAACGGTCGCTCGCCGCAGCGCAGATAGGTGACAAACGCCTGCAACTGGGCCTTGAACGCCGCGAACGTATCGTCGAACCGCGCATCGATGCGGCCCTTCGTGCCGTACACCGTGACGTGAGCGAACGCGCCCAGCATGTCCTGTCCCACAAGCCACACGACCTCCACGCCGTCGGCGTGCGACGCATGCACCACGTTGCGCTCCGGGGTGCCCGAGTTCGTCACGCCGGTCCATTGGCCCGGAGCCAGCAGGCCATAAACCGCCTCGATCGCGTGGATGCCGTAGCGCTCCCATGTCTTGGCCATGCTGACGACGATGTACCGCGGATGACCCACCTCGGCCAGCCGCGAGCGCAGCTCGACGAATTCGCAGGCATAGCGCATGGCGCTGGTGGAGAGAATGGCCTTGCCCTCATCGACCCACGTGACAAACAGGCGCAGATGGTCCTGGCGATCAGTCAGCGGTTTGTCGATGAACACCGGCAGTCCGGCTTCGATGAACGGTCGAGCGCGATGGACATGTTCGCCGCCGATGTCGGTCGCGATGATGACGGCATCGACGTGGCCGAGTGCATCCTCGGGCCGCTCCAGCACGTGCTTGATGTAGCAGCAGGCGGCGACTTGCTGTGCATCGTCGCGACGGTCGCACCAGACGTGAGTTACGGCAGCACCGGGGATACCCAGCGTATCGGGCGGCTGAGCGCCCAGGTATTGCGGAATGACAGGGTAGCCGCACGCGGCCATCCGCTGGGCGTCGTATCGACCGTTGATGATCGCCGACCAACTGTAGGGATGGCCGTTGCCTTCGACCATGCCGAGCATGGCCAGGCGGATGCGGTCGGGATGGGTGACGAGCGGTCGGGGCATGGCGGTCACATCGCTGTATATCCGCCGTCGATGGGGATGTTGGCGCCGGTGACGTACGCGGATGCATCAGAGGCGAGGAACACGATGGCGCCCTGCAGGTCGGTGTCATTGGCCAGTCGGCCCAGAAACGTGCGACGACAATAGCGATCGACAAAACGTGAGTCCTGGTCGTTGTAAAACCCGCCCGGACTGATGGCGTTGACGCGGACGCCCGCCGGGCCGAGCTTCGCCGCGGCGTAGCGGGTTAACTGCAGCAGCCCGCCCTTGTGAAAGAAATAATCCGGCGGCGAACCCCAGCCCAGGCCCTCATACAGCGAGTAGTCCGGGCCCACCACGCCTTGAATGGAGCCTACGTTGATGATGCTGCCCCGTCGGCGTCCGGCCATGGCGTCGCCGAAGAGGCGCATCATCATGAACAGTCCCGTCGCGTTAATCGCCATGCTCTTGGCGAATGCGTCGGCAGTGTCGGACCAGTCCTTCATCGGCCGGGCGACGGCATTGTTCACCAGCACGTCCACACCGTCGAAGTCATGGTGCAGCCGATCGTGAAGCGCCTGGACGGACTGTTCATCGGCCTGGTCCAACTGCATCGCCCGCACGTCGAACCCCGCGGCCTGTAAGGTCCGGGCGCAGTCCTGCAGTTTTTGCAGATCCCGACTGGCCATCACAGTGCGCGCCCCGGCCTCAGCTAGCGCCGCGACGATCTGCCGTCCGTACAGCCCCGCGCCGCCCGTCACCAGGGCAACCTTGCCATCCAGCCGAAATTGGTCCAGCACCGACAAGACTACGCCTCCACGCACATGGCAGGGGCGTGAATGATACCGACCATTGGGTGAGCCATGCCAATCGGCCTCAGATCCGTCGCGATTCGTGAACAGATGAAGTGTCGCATGGTTGTCAGGATCGAGCGCCGATGGGGAGCGTGCGACCGAGTCGTCGCACCACGTCGATGACGATGGCAACGGCGGCGTCGATCTCGTCGGGGGCCGTGAAGCGGCTGAGGGAGAATCGCACCGATCCGTGAGCGACGGGCTCGGGAATGCCCATGGCCAACAGCACAGGCGAGGGTTCGAGTGAGCCGCTGCTGCAGGCGGCGCCGGCCGAGGCGCAGACGCTCCGTTCGGACAGACTCAGGAGGATGGCCTCAGCTTCGAGGCTGGGAAAGCCCAGGTTCGACGTATTCCACAGGCGGCGGTGCCGGTCGTCGTCACGCGCGTTGACGACGGCATCGGGCAACTGCGCCAGGACGGCGGCCTCGAAATGGTCGCGGAGGCCCTGCAGGGTTGCGATGCGGGGCGTGTTGGCGACAAACTCGCTCGCCAACTCTGCCGCGACACCCATGCCGACGATCCCGGCAGTATTCTCGGTGCCGCCGCGCCGGTTGCGCTCCTGCGGCCCGCCCGTCTGTGCCGGCCGCAGGCGCACACCCATCCGCGCAAACAATGCGCCGACGCCTTTGGGCCCGTGAAATTTGTGAGCAGCCAGCGTCAAGAGATCGATGCCCATGCCTGCGGCGTCCACGGGAATCTTCCCTACCGCCTGAGTCGCGTCCACGTGCAGATTGATCCGGCAACGCTGATGGTTGACTGCAGCACGGGCTCGGCGAACCTCCGCGGCGATGGCCTCAATCGGTTGGATCAAACCGGTTTCATTGTTGGCCCACTGCACGCTGACCAGCAGCGTCGCGTCGTCGTCGGCGGCGGCGTGCAGCGCGGCGGCGACGCGCTCGGGCGTCACCATGCCGTGACCGTCAGTCGCCAGCCACACGACGTTCACGCCCTCGCGCTGCAGGGCCTCTGCCGGCTCGCGGATCGCCGAGTGCTCGACCTTGTCCGTGATGAGCACGCGGCGTTGCGGGTCCGTGGCCGTACCCATGACGCCGCGCAGGGCCAGATTGTTGGATTCGGTGCCTCCGCTGGTGAAGATCAGCTCGCGCGGCCGCACGCCGATGAGTGACGCCACCGACGCTCGCGCCAGTTCCACCTTCTGCCGCACCATCTGACCGAAACGGTGGACGCTGGAGGGGTTGGCCCATAGCTCGCCATGCATCTGCGCCATGGACTCGACGACCTGCGGTGCGGGCATGGTCGTGGCGTTGTTGTCCAGGTATATCCAGCGCGGCGTCGTCATTGTGAGATCTTAGCGAGGCAGGAGTGCTATCGTGCATGAACCTCGCCCATGGCGGGAAACTCGATGCTGTGGTCCACGCCGTCGGGGTGGAAGCGCAGGGTGGCCCGGCCGCCCAGCTCGAAGGCGACAAAGCCTTCGATGAGCTCGGTGCCCATCGACCGCGTAGGCGAGCCAAGAATGGTCGGCCCGCCGCGCTCGCGCCAACGCACGTGGACGCGAGGGTGACCGTCGTGCCTATCGATCTGCCACGTGATGTCGATCGTGCCGTTTTCGCTGCAGTGAGCGCCGTGTTTGCAACTGTTGGTGAACAGCTCCACGAGCGTCATGGTCAGCGGTGCGATCTGGCGGGGAATGACCGATACGGGCGGGCCGTCGATGAGCATGGGAATCTGTCGCGGAGCGGAGCGCTGCATCGACGCCAGCAGGCGCGTAATCAGCTCGTTGAGCGCCAGGTCGCCCCAGTTGGCGTCGGCCAGGAGGTTGTGGACGTGCGTCATGGCGGCGATGCGCTGCTCGATGGCCGCGTGGTAGTGCGCCACGTCGCGGGCTTGGCGTCGCACGAGCGTGAGCAGGCCTGTCAGGCTCGCCAGGTTGTTGCGCACGCGGTGGTTGACTTCACTGAGTAGACGGCGATTCGACTCGGCCGCCGCGCGGTAGTGCGCTTCGCTGTCCATCAGCGCCTGCTCCTGGGCGCGGCGATCGGTGATGTCGGTGAACAGGACCGCCACGCGACGCTCGTCAATCGCATAGACCACCACCTCGAGCGTGCGACCCACGAGGCGAGAATAGCTCTCGAAGTGTTCGGCTTTGCCCGTACGAGCCACCCGCGCCAAGCACTCCAGCCACATCGGGTCGGGATGGGTCAGCATCTCCTTGATCCGCTTGCCCATGATCATGTCGCGCGGCCGGCCCATCATCTCCACGAGACGATTGTTCACCTCGATGAACCGGCTGTCGCAGGGATTTCCCGCGTCATCAAATACCAGCTCGTGGACGGCGAAGGGATCGAGCATGCCGTTGAACAGATCGCGGTACTCGCGCTCCCGGCTGGCCAACTGCTGCGCCAGGCGGGCGGTGTGCTCCTGACGCTGCTGCTCGGCCTGCATCGCCGCCACCAGTCGGTCGATCGCGGCGCGCCGAATCATCATCGCCATGCCCGCGAGGATGACACACCCCAGCATGGTGTGTGGGTAATACACCCAGAGCATGGGCACGTCCGCCAGCCACACCGTCGCCAACCAGCCCCCCAACACCATCACGATCGCAAATATCAGGCAAGGCCAGGACACAAAAAGCAGCCCGGCGCCGATGACCAGCAGCCCGAAGTGCAGGGATTCGTGGTCGTCGCGCGTCACCGAAAGCGCCACACACAGGTTGATCAGCACGAGTAACACCAGCAACTGCGACACGGCATTGGACAACTGCACCGGAAGCGTGTGCCTGCCAAGCCACCATCGCAGCGCCGCCATCCACACCGCGCACGCCGCCGCCACAGTCACCGGCCACAGGCGCTGCGGCCAGGGAAAACGCAACGCATAACTGACCGCCATCACGCCGAACCCGACCAGCACGCACGTGACCGCGGGCGTCAGGCTGTCGCGGAACACGCATTGAACGTGCCCGGCATCTCGGGGCGACAGGGGGGGGGCGGATGGTGTGGACATGGCGGTATCGAGCATAGCAGAGGTGCGTCTCGCCGCGACAGCCCGAGCTATACTCGCCATATGCCCGGTCCGCCCGTACGCACCGACATCGTGGACGTGTACGTTTTCCGCCGCACCCCGAATGCGAAGGGGAGTGAGTTCCTGCAACTGCGTCGTGCCGCCAACGTGGCGTCGCCACTGGCGGGCACGTGGCAGCCGGTGATGGGCCATATCGAGGACGGCGAAACCGCCGTGCAGGCCGCCGTGCGCGAGCTGCGCGAGGAGACTGGCTATACGTCAGGCCAGGCACTGCGGGGGTTATGGCAGCTCGAATCGATTAACGCCTTCTTTCTGGCCCCGGCCGACTGCATCATGCTCAGCCCCTGTTTTGCCGCCGAGGTGGCGTTCGGCAGCGAGCCCACGCTCGACGAATCTCACGACGCCCACCGCTGGATCGCCCGTGACCACGGGGACCGCCACTTTCTCTGGCCCGGCCAACGCCACGCCCTGGACCAGATCGTCCGCGACATTCTCCCGACCGACTCGCCTGTCGCGGACGTGTTGCGCGTGATGTGACCAGTCCCACGTTGCCATGACGGGGCCGCCATTGCACCGCACCACCGACTACGCCCGAAAAGCTACAATGCAGGGCTTCCCATGTGAGACCTTTTATGGATTTCTTCGAGTATCGTGACGGTCAGCTTTACGTCGAGGACCTTTCGCTCGACGAGTTGGTGCAGCAGGTGGGCACACCGGCGTACATTTACTCGCGGCGGACCTTCGAGCGTCATTACGACGCCTTGGCTGCGGCGTTCGCCCCGCTCAAGCCGCTGATCTGCTACTCGATCAAGAGTTGCGGCAACGTTCACCTCATCAAGATGCTCGCCGACCGCGGGGCGGGCATGGATGTGGTGAGTGGCGGCGAGTTGTATCGAGCACAGCATGCGGGCGTAAACCCGTCCAAGATTGTCTATGCCGGCGTCGGTAAGACCGACGAGGAAATCCGTCAGGCCATCGACGCGAAGATCGGGCTGTTCAACATCGAGAGCGAGGCCGAATTCGAGAATATCGCCCAGATCGCCCGCCACATGGGCCAAGTCGCCTACGGGGCTCTGCGCGTGAACCCCGATGTCGATCCCAAGACGCACGCCAAGACCACCACGGGTAAGAAGGAGACGAAGTTCGGCGTCGATATCGAGCGTGCCCGCCGGTTCTTCGAGCGTTACGGCCGGGACGAGCATCTACGGCTGACGGCGATTCACCTGCACATCGGCTCGCCGGTCTATACTGTCGATCCATACGTCGATGCGATCACCAAGGCCCTGGCGCTGGTGGACGAGCTGGCCAAGCAGGGCCATCGCATCACCGCGTTGGACATTGGCGGCGGGTTTGGCGCCGACTATGAGAACGAGCAGACGCCGACGTACAGCGAGTATGCGGAGAAGATCGTTCCGTTGCTGTTGCCCTTCGTCAAGGGCGGCGGCAAGGTCATTCTGGAGCCGGGCCGCACCATTGCCGCCAATGCCGGCGTGCTCGTCACGCGTGTCCAGTACATCAAGATGGGCGGGCGGAAAAAATTCGTCATCGTGGACAGCGGGATGCACCATCTGATCCGCCCGACGCTGTACGACTCGTTCCATTTCATCTGGCCGACCAATGTCGCGCCGCACCACGCTCCTGGAAGGCGGCAGCGCGAGCACGACATGCCCGGCCTGGAGAAGTGCGATATCGTCGGCCCGATCTGCGAGAGCGGCGACTTCCTCGCCAAGGACCGCCCGCTTCCACCCGTGGCGCGCGGCGACCTGCTGTGCGTCTTCAGCGCGGGGGCCTATGGCATGGTCATGGCCAGCAACTACAACGCCATGCCCCGTCCCGTCGAGGTCCTCGTCGATCGCAAGAACGCCACCGTCATCCGCCGCCGCGAAACCTACGACGACCTGCTCGCCCCGGAGCTTGAAGCTCAGGCGGTGTGAACGATCAAGTGTATGAGCGAAGTCGAAGAAATCACTGAAGCCATCAAGTCGCAGACTCGTGTAGAGCAGTAGCGGCTGCGGCATATGTTCGGGTTCACCTCCGAAGACGACGAATGGGATCGCCCGATGAGGCCGATCTGGCGGCAACTATCGGGTTGACCCCTCCCCGATAGCGCATCATCGCGGGTCGGTCCGAGCCGCCGCCTGTATGAGGAAACTTTGGAGCGCCGCCGGCGTCAGACACTGACATGAACACTCCCAATCCATCACGGCGTCGATTTCTCTGGGGCGGTGCGGCGGGGCTGGCGGCGGTGAGCACTGGAGGGCTGGTGCTACGGGCGGGGGCCCAGGTCACTGAGGGCAGCGGGGAAGTGGGATCGTATGGCGATTATCTGCGCGGACGGGGCGACACGACTGACGCGCCGCCGCCCGAAGCCGTCGAGCCGCGGGGCAAGTGGGTGGCGACCGAGCCGAACATCCTTGGGCCTTTCTATCGCGAGGGCGCGCCGTATCGAGGCAAGCTGACGCCGCCGCTGGAGCCGGGCGACGTGTTGCTCATCCGTGGGCGGGTGTGGGGCATCGACACACGCAAACCACTCCCGGGGGTGACACTGGACTTGTGGCAGGCCAATCGTGATGGGCGATACGACAATGACGACCCGCGTCTGCCGCCGGCGCCGGATGTGTTCACGAATCGCACGCGGCTGCTGACCGACGAGCAAGGTCGCTACGAGGTCGAGACGATCCACCCCGGCCCGTATCGCATCGGGTTGCGCCAGTGGCGGCCGCCGCACATCCACTATCTCGTCCGCGCCGTCGGCTACAAGACCCTCATCACACAACTCTACTTCAAGGGCGACCCACACCAGAGCAACGACGCCTTCATCCGTCCGTCGCTGATCATCGACCTCACCGCCCACGAGCGCGATGGCCGCACCTATCGCGAGGGCGTGTTCGACATCGTGCTGGCCAAGGCATAACTTCGGCGGCGTGCTCCACATCATCCGCCGTGCGGCTATATTGAGCGGCACGCATGGCCAAACAGCGCATCATCTCCGGTGAACCCGTCAGCGAGCAGGAGGACAAGCTCAACCTGTCGCTGCGCCCGACGCGGCTGGACGACTACGTGGGGCAACCCAAGCTCGTCGAGAAGCTGCGCATCTCGCTCACCGCATGCAAGCAGCGGGGCGAGCCGATGGAACACGTGCTGCTGCACGGCCCGCCGGGGCTGGGCAAGACGACGCTGGCGCACATCATCGCCAACGAGATGGGCAGTCACGTGATCGTCACGTCCGGGCCGGCGTTGACGCGCCCGACCGACCTCGTGGGCACGCTGACCAAGCTGCAACAGGGCGACGTGCTGTTCATCGACGAGATTCACCGCATGCCGCCGATCGTCGAGGAGTACATCTACCCGGCGATGGAGGACTACAAGATCGATGTGACGGTGGACAGCGGTATGCACGCCAAGACGATCACGCTGCCGCTCAAGCCGTTCTGCCTTATCGGAGCAACGACGCGAGCGGGGCTGCTCTCAGGGCCGATGCGAAGCCGGTTCGGCATCACGCATAACCTGGACTTCTATGGTGAGGCGGATCTTCTGCGTATCCTTCATCGCTCGGCCAACCTGCTCAAGCTCAGCGGTGGCGCCGATGCTTTTTCGACCATTGCCCAGCGCAGTCGCGGCACGCCGCGCGTCGCCAATCGCCTGCTGCGGCGCGTACGCGACTTCGCACAGGTGAAGGCCGACGGCCGCATCACGCCGGCAGTGATCGACGATGCCCTGCGCCTCGAAGGCATCGACGAACTGGGCCTCGACGACCTCGACCGCAAGTACCTGCGCACCATCGCCGATGTGTACCGCGGCGGGCCCGTGGGCCTCGAAGCCATCGCCGCCACGCTCAGCGAAGACTCCGGCACGCTCGAGGACGTGGTCGAGCCCTACCTTCTGCAGATCGGCTTCCTCGCCCGCACCCGCAAGGGCCGCCAACTCACCGCGGCGGCGGCCAAACACCTGGGCGTCAGCATCGCCCTGCCCGAGCCGGCCGACGAATCGCTCTTCGAGTAGCCCTCGATGATGATCCCGGTCCACATGCTGGGACAAGCTCCAGCGCCGCCCACCGCGCAGGCCCTGGCGTTCGCGGCGGTGATGCTGGGTCTGGCCGTCGCCGCCGGGCTGGTGCTGCTGGCTTGGCGATACCATCGCCGACTGCGCGAGTCCGACGGTGTCCTGCAGCTTCAGACACTCGCGACATTCTCGCCCGTCATCGATCCCGAGCGGGAGGGCGAATTACTGGAGCGGGTGAGACTGACATTGCACGAATGGTCGCGCAACGCTTTCGATTTGCGGTGTGACGCGGCGTTCGAAGGTCGCGCAAGAGGACGCCACGTCGTAGTCGTGCGAGTGTCACTGCAACGGCCAATCGTCGCCGCGGCGGGGCTTGTGGAAGATGACATCACCGGCCGCACCGTCGTGTTGATCGACGACCTGTCCCCGTCGCCACCGCGGTTCCGCCTCACGCCCAATCACCCGATTCACAGCATGATCCACGACACCAAGGTCTTTCCGGGCATGGACGCCTTCGGGCGGAGCAATCTGGTATTCGGGCCGAACCACGCGGCCATCCGCGCCGCCATGGCCGGTGCGTTCGGCCACGCCATGTGCGATAATCATGAATTGGCGATCGAGAGTCGTGCTGGCGTCCTGGCTTTCCTGCTACACGATTACCGTCGCGCTCCGGCTGACCTGGCCGCCTTTGTTGATCGCTGCGCCGCGCTGGCGAACCTGATGGCGGATAATCTTCGTTGATGGTCCTGTGCCGGATCACCAGTAGCGTTCGTAGTGCAGGTTGCCTGGCTGACCGTGGGCGGCGCGGACGAAGCCGCGGGCTTCGAGCTTGGGGCTCATCTCATCGATCATGGCCGGGTTGCCGCAGAGAAATACGCTGCACTGGGTCGAGTCGAGCGACGCGCCGACGAGGCTTTGATACATCTGAGGCTCGAGCATGGCCTGCACCCGCCCTCGCTGCCCGCGCCATGGCGAGTCGGCGGGTTCGCGCGTGACGGTCGGCAAGTACACGAGCGTCGGATCCTCCCGGCCGATCGCTTCCAGTTCCTGGCGATAGCCCAGGTCGGCCACGCACCGCGCCCCGTGCATCAGTACGAACCGCCGCCAACGCCCCGTGCCTCGATACTGCCGCAGCATTGACATGAACGGTGCCAGCCCCGTGCCCGTCGAAACCATGACCAGGTCGCGCCCGTCGGGCACGTCGCGCAGCGTGAAGTTGCCCTTGCACTCGCGGTCCATCCACAGCCGGTCGCCTTCGTGTAGCGTCCACAGCCGCGGCGTGAGCTTGCCTTCCTCGACGAGCACAATGTAGAGCTCGATGTGGTCGATGACTCGTGGCGCCGAAGCAATCGAATAGGCCCGTCGCACCAGCCTTGACCCCGGAGAAGGCGCCTTGGCCTGGGCCGTCGCCGGCCCCGGCGATGCCACGGACAACGGTGCCGTCTGTTCCCGCGTCAGGCCCAGCGTGATGAACTGCCCCGGCTCAAAGTGCGGAACCACCCCGCCGTCGGGCTGCACCTGCACCACACTCAGCTCGTGCGTCAGGTCGTGACGAGAGATCACTTTGGCGTTGAGCAGATTGCCGCCGTCGTCGGCCATCGCGCTCCATGCTGCCCCAGTCCGCCGCTCCGGTCAAATCGGCCCTGCCGCGCTACAACACCCGATGTGCAACGAGGACGCAGCGAACATGACAAGGCCCATCTCGCACGCCGCCATTCTTGCTTGGCCGCGGCGTCCTCGCCGCGCGTTCGGGCGCGATAGAATTGTGCGGGGTGGTTATGACGATCGTGGTCAATTGTGCGTGTGGGAAGAAGCTCAAAGCGCCCGAAGGCGGCGCCGGGCGCCGGGTTAAGTGCCCGGGGTGTGGGGCGGTGCTGACGCTGCCGACGGAGCAGGTGGACGCGTATGAGTTGGCCGAGTCGGCGCCCGATTCGAGCCGGCTGGACTCGAAGCTATGGCGTGAGGCGACGCGGCGGGCGGCAGAGCGGGACGAGGCGGCGGTGGGGCCGCGACCTTTGTTCAACCTGCTGGGCGTGGACGTGACGCGGGGACGTGCCGCCGCGCTTGCTGCAGTGGCCCTGTTAGCGACAGGGCTGCCGGTGTGGTTCTTCGTATATGGGCCGGGTGCCAAGTCCAGGCTGCTGTCGGCGCGGACGGTGAGCGTGGTGACGCTGTTGCGAGGTCTGGACACGCAGGAGCCGTACAACCTGCTCACGGGCACGGGCAACCGAGCTCTGGGAGTGAAAGGTCCGAAGCTCAAGAGCTCGCCCGCCGCCGGCGCGTTGGCTGCAGTGGACCTGGTGTACGCCATGGGCGGGCCCGACGAACTGCTGCTGGCGCGGCCCGCGGCCGACGGCGGGCACATCCTCGTCGAGGTGCAACTCGCCCAAGGTCTCTTCGACGCCCACGGCCAGTCGTCCAGCGACTACAAGATGCACTTCAACCCCGACGCCTTCACGCTCACGCCCACCGACGGCTCGGGCCCGGCGCTGACGCCGCGCCTCCTGTTCGCACGATTCGACAGTAAGCTCCAGATCGACGTCGCCGGCGCCAACACCAGCGACTATAAGGTGCTGCT
Source organism: uncultured Phycisphaeraceae bacterium (assembly GCA_964518335.1). Classification (GTDB taxonomy): domain Bacteria; phylum Planctomycetota; class Phycisphaerae; order Phycisphaerales; family Phycisphaeraceae; genus CAZFDT01. Next base: position 27,482 of record CAZFDT010000014.1, on the reverse strand, counting down.
GCCCGCCGATGTCCCGCCCACGACCGAGAAGATCGAGATGCGCAGCGGCGGCGCGGCGATGGGCACGCTCACTTACGACGATCCCGGCGCCAAAGGCCAGATCGAGTTCACCTCGGCCTACTTCCTCAGCGGCGGCACACCCGGCGTCATCGGTCTCACCGCCACCGGACAAGTGCAGCGCCATACGCCCGACGGCGCGGCGATCGACTACGACTACAAGCTGGGCTCGCTCGACCTGTCATGGCGCTCGCCCGGCGCCGGCGCCTGGTGGTGCAAGCCGCGTTACACGCGAAGTCAGGCGTTCAGTTCGTACTCGAAGTTCCAGGTAGCCCTGCTGTTCGAGCGTCCGGCACAGGATACGGCGCACACGCTCAAGTTCGTGGGCCACACGATCGGGACGGTTCGGCCGAGCGCCGCCAGCCGCGCCGGTGCCGCCACCGCCAAAGCCGCTGGCGCCGCGCCTACCGTCGCCGTCACCGATGCGCCTGCCACTTCCGGCGGCGGGGGCGTGCGCGAGCCGGTCACGGCGTACCTGCAGGCCCTGGCCGACGCGCGAAAAAAAGCCCAGGGCATCGTCGCCATGAGCAACATGAACCAAATCGGCCTGGCGATCGGACTCTACGCCGAGCAGAACCAGGGCCTCATGCCCGAGCGGCTCGACCAGCTACGCAAGGTCATGCCCTCGATGGACCAGCTCCTGGTCAACCAGCGCACCGGCGAACGGCCAGGCTTCGTGTACGAACGCCCCGCAGAACGTTTCAGCCAGATCCCCGACCCCGCCCGCACGCCCATGCTCTGGGAGGCCAAGGAAGGTCGCAAGGACGACGCCGGCTCCGTCCTCTACGCCGACGGCCACATCGAGTCGCGCTACAAACCGTGAGTCGGCGACCCCGTGTCGGGACGCTCACCGTGCGTGCGGGGCTTCGCATGAAGGCGACGTGAAAATGAGATGAAGGAGGCACGGGAATGTGGGTCGTCACCAGCGTGCGGGGTACAATCGCTTCGGGCGCTTCGCCAGTTTTGGAAGGTAATGATCATGCAAGCGACCGCGCCCGCGAAGCAGGAGTGTATGGAGGCCTGTCAGGAGTGCGCCCAGGCGTGCGAGCAGTGCGCGACGGCATGCCTGGGCGAGGACCACGTTCACGAGATGGTCGAGTGCATCCGAAAGTGCCGCGATTGTGCGGATCTGTGCGTGCTGTGTGTGCGGCTGATGTGGCGGAACTCGGCGACAGCAGGGCCGACCTGCCGCGCCTGCGCCCGAGCGTGCGAAGCGTGCGCCGCCGAGTGCGAGCACCACGCGGCCCGGCATTGCCAGCACTGCGCCGAAGCATGTCGGCGATGCGCGGCGGCGTGCCGTGAGATGGCGTAATGAAGCTGCGGCAAATGAGAGTCAGCATCACACTCCGACCGTGGCGGTCAGGCGCCGGCGTCGAAGCTGTCGTCGGTTTTCTGCAGGTAGGCCAGGAAGCACATCTGCTCGACGCCGTCGCGGATGCCGCGGAGGGCGAAGAGTTTGAAGAACCAGGCCAGGTCGGCGTCGGTGGGCTCGTCGAGGGCGGGCTGAGCGCTGACGCCGGTGAGGGCGGGGATGGACAGGCCCATGACGTCCTCGGCGAGGTAGCGGATGTTGATCTCGTCGGCGGTCACGGTGGACAGCACGACGACGCCCAGCTTGCGGATCGCGTCGCGCAGGTAAACGTCGGCCATGCGCAGGCTCACCGCGTCGAGCGCAGCGAGATAGCCTTGCGTGGCCGGATCCTGCTTCCAGCCGTGGGTCTGGCGCACGTCGTCGCGCACGTCAGCGAGCGCGGCGTCGAAGTGGGCCTGGAAGCGGTCAAAAAACTCGTCCACGCGAGCGCCTTGCAGCCAGCGGACGACGATGAGTTCGCCCGGCCGGCGATGCACGTGGTAGTCGTGCAGCGCCAGGCCCAGCGTGGCGTGCAGATCGAGCATGGCGGCGGCGTCAGCGACAGCGCCGGCGGGCAGCACGGGGCTCTCGGGCGACCGGGCCCGCGCCAGCCGCGCGAAGCGCGCCTGCACGTCGCGGGCCGCGGCGTAGTCAAGGCCGGTACGGAGTTGGGCGTCGAACTTGCGAGCGCCTTCCATCGCCGCGGCGATCTCCGCGTGCATGCGCAGTTCGTCGGCCTTCTCACGGGCGCGCATCGCCGGGTCGGCGTGGCGCTCGCTGGGTACGTCGTGGGGCTCGTCAAACATGGGGCGACCAGCGTAGCGGATTGGGCCTCCGTCGGCACGTTCGCGCTTGCGATAAGATCACGCCATGAAAACCATGCCCGCGCTGGTCAAGAAGGAACGCTGCGAAGGTCTGTGGCTCGAGGACGTGCCCGTCCCGCAGATCGGCATCAACGACGTGCTGATCGAGGTGCTGCGTACGGGCATCTGTGGCACGGACCTGCACATCTACAACTGGGACGCCTGGGCGCAGAAGACGATTCCGGTGCCGATGGTCGTGGGTCATGAGTTCGTCGGTTGCGTGGCGGCGATCGGGTCGAACGTCCACGACCTGAGCGTGGGCGACATCGTCAGCGGCGAGGGGCACGTGGTGTGCGGTCGCTGCCGCAACTGCCTGGCGGGACGGAGACACCTGTGCAAGGACACGCTGGGCGTGGGCGTCAATCGGCCCGGGGCGTTCGCCCAGTACCTGTCGCTGCCCGTCACCAACGTGTGGCTGCACGACAGCGTCGATGGCGCGCACGTGTCGGGCATCGGTCGAGATGTGCAGGCGATTTTCGACCCGTTCGGCAACGCGGTGCATACGGCACTGTCGTTCGACGTGCTGGGCGAGGACGTGCTGATCACCGGCGCCGGGCCGATCGGCTGCATGGCCGCGGCGGTGGTGCGCCACGCGGGGGCGCGGCACGTGGTGGTGAGCGATATCAACCCGTGGCGGCTGCAGTTGGCCCGCAAGCTCGGCGCTACGTGCGTCGTCGATGTTCGCACCCAGAAGCTGGCGGACGTGCAGCAGGAGTTGGGCATGCGTGAAGGCTTCGACGTGGGCCTGGAGATGAGCGGCAGCGACGCGGCCTTCACCGACATGCTGGCCAACATGTGCCACGGCGGCAAGATCGCCATGCTCGGCATTCCTGCCCGGCCGATGGCCATTGACTGGAACACCGTCGTGTTCAACATGCTCACGATCAAGGGCATCTACGGCCGCGAGATGTACGAGACGTGGTACAAAATGACGGTCATGCTCCAGAGCGGGCTACAGCTCGACCCGGTGATCACGCACCGCCTGCCCTACGCGCAGTTTCAGCAGGGCTTCGACGCGATGCGCAGCGGCGAGAGCGGCAAGGTCGTGCTGACGTGGAAGGAAGGTTGAGCCGTGGCGCACCAGCGTTTCTGCGAGCACGTTCAGCGGCAACTGGGCGAGATCGAGCGGGCCGGCCTGTGGAAGCGAGAGCGCGTGATCACCACGCCGCAGCGCCCGCATATGGCCACGGCGCAGCGCGGCGAGCTGCTGAACCTGTGCGCCAACAACTACCTGGGTCTGGCGGACCACCCCGACGTGATCGCCGCGGCGCGCGACGCACTGGACCGCTGGGGCTACGGCATGGCCAGCGTCCGCTTCATCTGCGGCACGCAGCAGCTTCACAAGCAGCTCGAAACGGCGCTGAGCAGCTTCCTGGGCACGGACGACACGATCCTCTACTCCTCCTGCTTCGACGCCAACGGCGGCCTTTTCGAGACGCTGCTGTCGGCGGAGGACGCGGTGATCTCCGACGAGCTCAACCACGCCTCGATCATCGACGGCATCCGCCTGTGCAAGGCGCAGCGCTACCGCTATCGCAACAACGACATGGCCGACCTGGAGGCGAGACTCCGCGAGGCGCAAGGCTGCCGCTTCCGCATGATCGCTACCGATGGCGTGTTCTCGATGGACGGGATCATCGCCGACCTGCCGGCGATCTGCGACCTGGCCGATCGCTACGACGCGCTGGTGATGGTCGATGACTCGCACGCGGCGGGTTTCATGGGCCGCACCGGTCGCGGCACGCACGAACACCACGGCGTGATGGGGCGAGTCGATATCCTCACGGGCACGCTGGGCAAGGCGTTGGGCGGCGGCAGCGGCGGGTACACCGCCGGGCGCAAGCCGATCATTGATCTGCTGCGGCAGCGTTCGCGTCCGTACCTTTTCTCCAACTCGCTGCCCCCGCCGGGCGTCGCCGCGTCGCTTAAGGCGATCGAGCTGCTCGCTGCCAGCACGCAGTGGCGCGACCGGCTGGAGCAAAGCACGCGCCGTCTGCGCACCGGTCTGACCGACGCTGGCTTTACGATCGTCCCGGGCGAGCATCCGATTGTGCCGATCATGCTGGGCGATGCGGTGCGGGCGGGGACCATGGCCGAGCGGCTGCTGGATCACGGCATTTACGTGATCGCGTTCTCGTACCCTGTCGTGCCACAGGGCAAGGCGCGCATTCGCGTGCAGGTCAGTGCGGCGCACACCGACGCCGACCTCGATCGTGCTGTGAACGCTTTCGCGCAGGTGAAGCAAGCGATGGCATCGTCGTCGCACTAGCGCAGCAGGGCGGAATGTTCAGAAAGTCCAATGCAGGATTCAGCCGGTCCATGGCGGCGCACTGCCGGCGCGGGACACTGGCGGGCATGAACGACCGTCAACGCTTCCTCGCCACGCTCTGTTTCGACAGGCCTGACCGCGTGCCCTTTTCGCCGGGCCACGCCCGCAAGAGCACGCTCGCTGCCTGGCATCGTCAGGGGCTGCCGGCGAATGTGTCCAACGCCAACGGTTACGTCCGGCAATTGCTGGGCATCGCACCCGCGTCCCCATCGCCGGGCACGGGCATCGGCGTGGATTTCCGGATGATCCCGCAGTTCGAGGAAAAAGTGCTCGAACGTCGTCCCGCTGCAGTGGATGCCCTCAGAAGTTCGCCCGGAAGTTCCCCCGGGCGAGGCACGCTGATCGTACAGGACTGGAAGGGCAATATTTGTGAGATCAGCGATGAGTTTGACGTGACGTATTTGCGCGAGGCCATCGACTTTGTAACCCGCTCGTGGATCAAGTGCCCGGTCGAAAACCGAGGCGATTGGGAGCAGATGAAGACGCGCTACGCGATTGACACTCCGGGCCGCTTCCCCGCTGATCTGTCCGAGCGTGGCCGCCGACTCCGAGACCGCCAGACTGTCTCAAGCATCAGCATCTCCGGTCCGTTCTGGCAGCTCCGCGAGTGGTTGGGGTTCGAGAGCCTGTGCATGCTGCTGCTGGACGATCCGGATTTCGCGCAGGAGATGATCGAATTCTGGCAACGGTTCGTCAGCGACGTGCTGGCGCGGGTGTTCGAGCATCACGTGCCGGACCTGGTGACGATCAACGAGGACATGGCGTACAAGGAGAAGCCGATGATCGGGCCGGACATGTGCCGGCAATTCCTGGTGCCGTGCTGGCGGGCGTGGTCGAATCAGTGCCAGCAAGCGGGCGTGCCGGTGTTCGAGATTGACTCGGACGGCCACGTGGGCGAGCTGATCCCGGTGTGGATCGAGGCCGGGTTTAACTGCAACAGCCCGCAGGAGGTGGCGGCGGGCAACGACCTGCCGGCCTATCGCCGCGCCTGGGGCACGAAGATGGCCTATCGCGGCGGTGTGGACAAGCGAGCCATGGCCCAGGGCGGCGCGGCGATCCAACGGGAGATCGACCGCCTGCGCCCTGTCATCGACGCCGGCGGTTACATCCCCGGCTGCGACCACGGTATTCCCGCCGATGTGTCCTGGCCTCACTTCGTCGATTACTGCCGCCTGCTCGCCCGCGCCACGGGATGGCTGACGTGAGGCGAGGGGAAGCGTATCACTCGCTCACCCCAGCGTGCTCCCGTTGCGGTTGACGCGCGGCAGGCATAGGCGACCGCGGGGCGGGCGCCGTGACGGGTTGCTCGACCACGGGTGCGAAGCCCATCCGGGCGGCGACCCACCCCTTGATATCGAGCGTGAGGCTGAACAGCATCGGTACGACCAGGAGGGTGAACACGGCCGACAGCATCAGCCCGCCGACGACGACGCTGCCCAGACCTCGATACAGTTCGCTGCCCGAGCCGGGCATGACGACCAGGGGCAGCATGCCGCAAACGCTGGTGAGGGTGGTCATGGCGATGGGCCGCAGGCGCGTGCGCACGCTTTCGCGGATGGCCTCGCGAGGAGAGAGCATGACGCCTTCAGTGCCTTCGACGTCGCCGAGCCCGCGCATGAAGTTGAGGGCCTGGTGGACGAGGAGAATGGCATTGTTGACGACGATGCCGATGAGGATGACGAACCCGAGCATGGTGAGGGTGTCGAGCTGCTGGGCGGGGTTGACGAGCTTGATGCCCTCGGGTCCGAGGCGGTTGTAAAGGTATTCGCCGAGGAGAGGCCAGTGGGCCATGCCCCATCCGTCGTGGACGAACGACAGGCCGATGAACCCGCCGACGGTGGCCAGCGGCACGGCGAACATGATGACGAACGGGTAGAGCCAGCTTTCGAAGAGGGCGGCCATGAGCAGGTAAGTCACCAGCAGTGCGAGGAAGATGCGTGATAGGCCAAAGGAGGCGACTGATTGCGCATTGAATCCATGCCACTGGCCGAGCATGGCGGCGCGGACCTCCTGTAGCTTGCTCGCCGAGCCAGCCAGGCGCACCTCGACATCGGGCGCAAGGACGCCGGTCTGGCGCAACTCGGCGACTTTGTCCTCGATCTGCTGGGTGACGGTTTCCAAAGGCAGCGTATCGGGCGGCGACACTTCGAGCGTGACGGTGCGCAGCTCGTCGATGCGGCGGATTTCTTGCGGGGCCTGTTCGCGCGTGAAGGTGGCGATGGACGAGAGCGGGACGACGCCGAGGGCGCCGTCGTCCTTGCGGTAGGCCAGCGGCATGTCGCCGATCTGGTCGGGGGCGAGAGGGATGCTGGGTTTGCGTACGGCGAGAATGTCGATGGACTCGCCGCCGAGGCGGTAGTCGCCGACGTAAAGGCCATCGACCAGGGCGCGGATGCCAGCGCCGAGGGCAGCGACATCGACACCCAGGTGCGAGGCGCGGACCAGGTCGGTTTTGACTCGCAGCTCGCGGCCGGCCTTGTCGAAGTTGGCGGGCGAGGGCTGCACGTTGGTCGGGCCGTAGCTCTCGATCAGCGCCCCGCGCAGGGCGTCGGCCGACGACAGCACGTGCACCAGGTCCAGGCCCATCACCTCGACCTCGATGCCGCGGCCGACGGAGCGGCCCGACTGGAACAGCCCCGCCTGCTGGGCGAAGCCCATGCTCAGGCTGGTGTTGGTCGCCGCCATAAGCAGGTCGGCGACGGGGGCGACGTTCTCCTTGTCGGCGCTCATCGCCCCGTTGAAGACGCCGCCGAAGAACGAGACGAAGAAGTAGTTGCTCAGCGGCGGGGTGTTGCGCAGCGGTTGCTGGGTGAAGGGGTGGAGCAACGGCTGCAGTTGCCGCACGTCGTCGTAACCGCCCGCCTCCCAGTAGGGTCGAATCGCCGCCTCGGCGCGGCGGCCCAGGTCCTCGTGCGTTTCCACGTGCAGGCCCGGCGGCGTGAGTACGAAACCGAACACCAGGTTCTTGTTGCCTCGAGGCAGATAGTCGGTCGGCGGCATCAGAAGCATCGCACCGAGCACCGCCAGCAGCGTGAAGCCCGCCACGATCCCGCCGCGCGACGCCACTGCCCACCAGCGCGGCGCCGTCAGCGCGTGGATCAGCCGCGCATAGCCGTTGGTCGCCGCCGCCAGCATCGGGGCGAGCCCGAACAGTTGGCGTCCGGCCCGCACCAGCTTCGTCCGCGGCTGGCGATGTCCACGCAGCCACCGCGCCGATGCCGACGGGATCACCGACACCGCCACCACCAGCGACAAGCTCACTGCAGCACAGATGGCCAGCGTGATGTCGCGGAAAAGCTGCCCGGCCTCCTCCTGGATGGTCAGAATCGGCGCGAACACCGCCAGCGTTGTCAACGTCGAGGCCAGGATCGCCCCCCACACCTCGCGCGTCGCGTCCAGCGCCGCCTGACGCGGCTTCTTGCCCATCCCCAGGTGGCGGTCGATGTTCTCCAGCACCACGATCGCATTGTCCACGACCATACCCACCGCGAACGCCAGCCCCGCCAGCGACACCACGTTGATGTTCCGCCCGAACGCGAACATCACCACGAACGTGCCGATCACCGAGATCGGGATCGTCAGCGCCACCACCAGCGTCGGACGGATGCTGCGCAGGAACACCACCAGTGTGAGCACCGCCAGTGTCCCACCGATGAACAGGTTGCTGCGCACCAGCGCCAGCGCGTCGTAGATGTAGGTCGTCTCGTCGTACACCTGCTGCAGTTGCAGCGACGGCGCCTCGGCCAGCCCGTACGTCCGCTGATGCTGCGACGCGATGCTCGGCAGAATCTCGCGGTTGACGTGGTCCAGCCGGTCGCGCAGCTCCGCCATGACTGCGATCACGTTCGAGCCCGTCTCACGGTACACCGGCATCGCCAGGCCGGGTTGGCCCTTCGACCGCACGAACGCACGCTTCTTCTGATACGTCAACGACACCTCGGCGATGTCGCGGATGCGCACCGGGCCACCCTCGGGGTCGTAAGTCAGGATGGTGTCGCGAATCTGGTCCAGCGCCTCGTACTGGCCCACCGTGCGAATACGCACGTCGTAGCGGCCTTCCTTCATGTCGCCGCCACTGACGTTGACGTTCTCCATCTGCAACGAGTCGCGGAACTGATTGAACGTGATGCCGCGCTGCGCCATGGCGCGGGGATCGACCTCGATGTGGACCTCGCGCTTGCGTCCGCCGTACACCCGCACCTCGCTCACGCCGACGATGCGCTCGAGGTACGGCTTGATGCGGTCTTCGGCCGCGTCGCCCAGTGTCTGCACATCGAAGTTGGGATCTCGGCTCGTGAGGATCAGCCACGCCACCGGGCTGCCGGCGCCGGATTCGCTTTCTTTGACCACCGGCTCATCGACCTCGTCGGGGTAGTTGGGCACTTCGCGCAGGCTGTCGGACACCTCCTGCCGCGCGTTCTTGATCTGGGTGCCGATGTAGAACTCCAGCGAAATCTCCGAGCGACCAACGTAGGCCGTCGCCGTCATCTTCCGCAGGCCCGAAATGTTCTTGAGCACGTCCTCCTGGCGCTCGATGATCTCGCGCTCCACTTCCTCGGGGCTGCGGCCTTCCCACTCGGTGGTGACGGTGATGATCGGCGTATCGACGTTGGGCGTGAGCTGGATCGGGATGCTGATCAGCGCGATCGCGCCGAACAGCAGGATCAGCAGCACGCCGACCGCCACCTTGACGGGGTTCTCGATGGCAAAGCGGATGATGTTCATCGGATGTCCGAAACGCGAGCCGCGGCACGCTCATGATCGGCAGCGTGATCGATCACCAGCATCCGGCCGGGGAAGAGCAGCTCGCCGCCCTCGACCACGACCGAGGCGCCCTCGGCCAGCGCGGCATCATCTATCGTTTCCACCGCAAACCACTCGTCGTGGGCGAACAGCACCTGCACGCCCACCATCCGCGCCGTCGGCATCGGGCCTTCGCCTTTGTCCAGCGCCCACACCAGCGTGCCCTGCGGCTTGAACTGCACCGCGTCGCGCGGCACGGCCAGGTACGACTGCGGCTCGTCCATCGGCACGTAGGCGATCACGCTCATCCCGGGCTTGAGCTGACCGTCACGGTCGTCCAGCCGCACCTTCACCGGAAACGTCCGCGCCGCGTTCGAGCCCGACGGAATGATCGACACCACCTCGCCCTCGACCTCCAACGCCAGCGGCTCGATCTTCAGTGGAATTCGCGTGCCCACGCTCAGCCGCGTGATGAACCGCTCCGGCACGTCGATCAAAGCGTCGATCCGGCCCACCGTGATGACCTCGACGATCGGCGAGCCTTCGTTGACCCATTGGCCCACCTCGGTCAGCTTCCGCACCACCACGCCGTCGAACGGCGCTGTCACCGCCAGACGCTGCATCCGCTCGGCGTGACGATGGCGCTCGGCCACAGCAGCGTCAAGCTCAGCCAGCTCCGACTGCACCTTCGCCCGCGCGTCGCCCAGCTCCTTGATATTCGCCGAGCCTTTGCGCGACAGCTCCTCCAGATACTCGGCGTCGCGCCGCGTCTGATCGAGCCGCGCCTGCACGCTCTTGATGGTGGCGTCGGCCGACTCGAGGGCGATCCTGGTCCATACACCGTCGATTTCGGCGAGCACGGTCTTGCCGCCGGCGATGCGGTCGCCCTCCTGCACGTCGAGCTTGAGGATCTTGCCCGACACCTCGGCGGCGACGACGGCGCGGCGAAGCTCGACGAGCCGGCCAATCGCGTCCCAGCGGGTCTGCATGACCTGTTGTGTGGCTTGAGCCAGTCGCACTGTGGCGGGGGGCGCCATGGGCGGCCCGTCGTTGGCCTCAGCGGATGGTGCTTCGCCGCGCCCACACCCGGTCAGCGCCAGGGCCAGGGCCGCGATCGGGGCAAGCGCCAGCCGCATGTGACCAGCTCGATGCATTCTGCGTGTCATGGTTCCGGTCCGAGGCGGGGGGGGGGTTGTCTTTCGTACAGCGTACGATAAACTTGGTACAGTGTACGACTGATTCCTGACGCAAGTCAAATTCACGCAGAAAATGCCCGCAGCCGCCGCATCCACCAGCCGACTCTCCCGCCGATGGCGCACCGTCGAGCACGCCGAGCGGCGCCGCCTCATCATTGAAGTGGCCCTGGACCTGCTGCGGAAGCGGGGGCTGGAGCAGGTCACCATGCGCCGCGTGGCCCACCGGCTGGGCGTCGGGGCCATGACGCTTTACACGTATGTGGACGGCCAGGACGCCCTGCGCCGCGAGCTGACCCGCGTGGGTTTTGCAATGATCCACGAAAACTGCCGCGCTTCCAGCACGCTGGCGACGGATGATGGCTGGCTTGGCGGGGCGAGGGCCTATCTCCGCTTTGCGCTGGAAAATCCGAACCTCTACAACCTGATGTTCAGCATTCCGCTGGCGGCGACTGAAGCCGACAAGGAAATCTTCGAGGCCGGGTTCCAGCCGCTGATCGATCGCGTCAAGGATGAGCTGGTCGCGCAGGGCCACAGCAGCGACGAGCTCGAGGAGGTCGCCGCCCGCCGCGCCGCGGTGTATTGGACGGGACTGCACGGCCTGGCAACGCTCGCCATCGCCGGCCGTCTCGAGTGCCCCGAGTGCAAGCCCGACGACCTGCTCAAGGACCTGCTCGCCCGCATCGCACCGACGTGAGTCAGTCTTCCGCCTTTTCGCCCGTGGGGGCCATCTTCACCAGCTTGGGGTCGAACCGTGCCAGCGGCTCGACCAGATCGGCCTGGGCGGCCATGACCCGGTCGATGTCCTTGTAAACACCCGGCACTTCATCGAGCCCCGCCGACAGCAATCGCACGCCCCTCGCCTCCAGCAGCGGCCTGACCTGTGACCAGCGGAACGTGTGAAGTGCCTGGGTGCGGCTCATGACCCGCCCCGCGCCGTGGGCCGCCGACATGAGCGAGTCGGCACGTCCCTTGCCGCGCACGACGTAGCCCGGCGCCGCCATCGAGCCGGCGATGACGCCCATCGCGCCCCGGCCCGCCGGCGTCGCGCCCTTGCGGTGAACGATCACGTCCTGCTCGACGCCGTCGATCACGTGCCGTTCGCGCCAGGCGAAATTGTGGTGATTCTCGACGCTCGCCAACACCTCGGCGCGCACATGGCGAACGATGGCGTCGTGGATGCAGGCGTGGTTGGCGTGAGCGTAGCGGCCCATCAGGTTCATCGCTTCCCAATACTCGCGCCCCTCGGGCGTGTCGAGGTCCAGCCACGCCAGGTAGCGCAGCTCCTTGGGCAGTTCGGGGTGCAACTGCATCGCCAGCTTCGAGTAATGCTGGCAGACCAGCGCGCCCGTGCCGCGCGAGCCCGAGTGCGACAGCAGCGCCAGGTACTCGCCCCCACTGGGCAACTGCATCGATTCGGCGTGCGCATCGTCCACCGTCAGCACACCGAACTCCACGAAGTGGTTGCCGCTGCCGCTGGTTCCCAGTTGCTCGGCGGCCTTGTCCTTGTGCTGCCGGGTGACAGGCGACACCGACCAGTTTTCGTCCATGATCGGGTGCTCGCGCCGGCCGATGCGGTCGCCGCGCTTGCCGAAGCCCGCGCCCATGCCGAAGCGCGTCTCCTGCTCGATCGCCCCGATCAGCCGGTCCGTCTGCGACGCCAGCGCCTTGACCGGCAGGTCCAGCACACTCAGCTTCACCCGGCAGGCGATGTCCACGCCCACGGCGTACGGCACGACGGCGTTGCGCGTCGCCAGCACACCGCCGATGGGCAGGCCATAGCCCACGTGCGCGTCGGGCATCAGCGCCCCGCGCACCGCCACCGGCAGCGAGCATGCGTTGCGCATCTGCTTCACCGACTGCTCATCCAGATCCGTACCCCACTGCTCGTAGGCGACCATGCTCATCGGCTCATTATGCCCGCGCGGGCGATACGCGGCCACAATTAAGCGTTGGCGTCGCGACGCGCGGCGGTAAGATAGGTCGCCCGGCCCGATGCGGCGGCGTCGCCACAGGGGCGGGGACGGTTTCCTCTCTCATGACCGGAGGTGCAGCATGTGGACGCGCACAATGATCGTGGCGATGGCGGTGGTGTGTCTGTCGGGCGCGTGCCGGGGCGACGAGTTTCCGCGCGAATGGTTCTGGGGCAAGGACGCCGAGCGGGCCCGGCACGCCACCCTGGAGGGCAAGCCGATGCCGCTGCTGGACCTGTCGCACTGGATGAACGGCGAGGTCACTGCAGCGGACATGAAAGGCAAGATCGTGGTGGTGGACTTCTGGGCGACGTGGTGCGGTCCGTGCATCGCAGCGATCCCCAAGAACAACGCCATCCACGAGAAGTACGCCGAGAAGGGCGTGATCGTGCTGGGTGTATGCGGTTCGGCCAACGGTCAGGAAAAGATGCCCGATGTGGTGAAGGACAAGGGAATCAAGTATCCCGTGGCGCGCGACGCGGCACAGAAGTCGGACCCGGCCTGGGCGGTGATGTGGTGGCCGACCTACGGCGTGGTGGATCGCACCGGCACGCTGCGGGCGCTGGGTCTCAAGCCCGGCCACGTCGAGGCGGTCGTCCAGAAACTGCTGGAGGAGGACGCGGCCAAGGGCGAGGAGTCCAAGGACTCGGCGACGAAGGTCGGCTCAGCATCGGATACGGCTGCGGCCGCCAGCATCCCTGCGTCGTGGCTGGAGGGCGACACCGCCAGGCGCCGCCGGCTTGACGCACTGGCCCAGGACGGGCCGCCGGCCCTGCAGGTCAGAGAGTGGATCAACAGCGAAGCGATGGCGGTGGCGGACCTCAAGGGCAAGGTCGTGGTGCTCGATTTCTGGGCGACATGGTGCGGGCCGTGCATCGCCAGCATTCCGCACACCAACGATCTTTACGCCCGGTACAAAGACCAGGGCATGGAGATCATCGGCGTGTGCCACAGCCGCGGCGCCGAGAAGATGGCCCAGACCGCCAAGGACAAAGACATCACCTATCCGATCGTCGCGGACGTGGAGGGAAAGACGGTTGATGCCTACCGGGTGGACGGGTTCCCCGATTACTACATCATCGATCGGGCCGGGACGCTGCGCGTGGCGGATTGTGCAAATGGATCGGTCGAGGCCGCCATTAAACTGTTGCTGGCCGAGCAGCCCTAGAATAGTTCGGTGCCGGGGCCGCGCCGCGGCGGGAGAGGGCTTGCCGTGCCGTATCGATTTCGACCAGGTCGTGACGTGGCGGACGAGCTGCGGCGGATCGTGACCGAGCAGGTGGATCGTGCCGTGGCCGTGCTTGGCGATGCTGCAGTGGACTGCGAGGAGCGAATTCACACGACGCGGCAACGGATCAAGAAGGTCCGGGCGATGTTGCGCCTGGCGCGGCCGGCTTCGGATGAGGCGTGGTTCGAGACCGAGAACGCCGCCTACCGTGACATCGCGCGGCGGCTGAGCCCGTCGCGCGACGCCGACGTGATGGTCCGCACGTTCGACTCGCTCATGTCCGACAAACGTCACGGCCGGGACAAGGACCGGCTGCGCCAGGCGATCGCGTCGTGCCGTGATGCGGTAGTAGATGAGGCCGTGCTCGCGCAGGCGGTGGTATCGCTGGTCGAAGCGCGGCAGCGCATTGCCACGTGGCGGTTCGACGGAGAGCGATGGGCGATGATCGAGCCCGGCCTGGTGCGGGTGTATCGCCAGGGCCGCCGGACCATGAAACGAGCGTCGTCGTCCCCGTCGGACGAACTGCTGCACGACTGGCGCAAGCGGGTGAAATACACGATGCACCACCTGCGGGCGTTGCGGGGGTTGACGCAACGCGCCATTGACGCGCAGCGGCGCGTGCTGCGCGATCTGGGTGATGTGCTGGGCGAGCATCACGATCTGGCTGTGCTGCGTGCGACGCTGGAGTCCGAGGCGAGATCGATGGGCCCGGCCCGAGCGCGGGTGTCACTGGTGAAACGCATCGATGGGAGACGCAAGACGCTGTTTGCCCAGGCGATGGAACTGGGTGCGGAGGCATATGCGGAGAAGCCCAAGGCGTGGGCGCGACGCCTCGCGGCCTACTGGCGTACAGCGCACGCGGATGAGAGTGGAGAGTCGGCGGTCACGACCGACGCTGCGCCTGCTGAGTGCGTACCGGCGGCGGTGTGATCGGCGTCAACTGCCCGTGGTGGCGATGGCCGGGAGGTTCAGATCATCAACGCAGCCGGCGTCGAGATGGTGCGCCGCCAGACCGGCGATCATCGCGGCGTTGTCGAGGCAGAACGCCATCGCCGGGACGTGGACGGGGATGCCGTGTGCCTCGCTGAACGCGGCGGCGCGCTGCCGCAGCAGCGAGTTGGCGCTCACGCCACCGCCGACAATGACGCATCGGGCATCGCATCGTTGCAGGGCACGCTCGATCTTGAGCATGAGCGTATCGATCGCCGCGTGCTGAAACGCGGCGGCGAGGTCGCGGCGGTCATCGGCCGAAAGATCGCCAATGCTGCGCTGAAATGATGCGCCGCCACCGCGTTTGACCGGGTGGCCTCGCACCGCGTAGAGCAGGGCGGTCTTGAGCCCGCTGAACGAAAAGTCGAGGCTGTCGGGCGCGAGCATCGACCGCGGCAGGTCGAAGCGCGTGGGGTCGGCGTCGCAAGATCGGGCGAGCTTGTCGAGATTGGGCCCGCCGGGGTAGGGCACGTTGAGGATCACTGCAGCTTTGTCGTAGGCTTCACCCACAGCGTCGTCGATGGTGCGTCCCAGCAGCGTCAGTTGCGTGGGCGAGTCAAGACGGTAGAGCGACGTGTGCCCCCCGCTGACGACAAGCCCAAGAGCAGGGAAATCGGGTGCCGGGTGCAGGGTGCCGGGTGTGTCTGAGTTGCTCTTTGCGACACCCGCATGGCCTAGCGCGGCCGCGTGCAGATGCGCCTGCACGTGATCGACGCCGATCAGAGGCAACTGCAGCGACCAGGCCAGGGCCTTGGCGGCGCTGACGCCGACGATGAGCGAGCCGATCAGCCCGGGGCGATTGCCCACCGCGATGGCGGAGAGGTCTGCCAAGCCGCAAGCGGCTTTGTCGAGCGCCTCGTGGATCACGGGCAGAATGCGTTCGAGGTGCGCCCGGCTGGCGATCTCGGGGACGACGCCGCGGTAGCGCTGGTGCAACTCGTGCTGCGACCACACGACGTTGCTGCGCACCAGGGCGCCGTCTTCCACCACTGCGGCGCCGGTCTCATCGCAACTGGTTTCGATGCCGAGGATCAGGGGCACGGCCGTCACGGGCACTGTCGCGCCCGAGCCTCCAGGGGATCACGGGGCGTCGGGCACTTCGTCGGTGTCGTTATCAGCGGCGGGTTCGTCCTCGACGGGTTTGCCGTCGAGCCCGGCCAGTTCCTTTTCCACTTCGTCGAGTCGGTCCCGCAGCAGATCGCGCTGAGTCACCAGTGTCTGGCGTTTTGAGAGCTTGCCCAACTCCTCCGCCGCCGTCTGGCCCACCTTCGGCCACTGGCCGGTGTCCAGCTTGCCCACGGCCGCGTCAAGTGCGGCGGCAAGCTGCGGATCGGCCAGCTTCTCACGCACCCATTGAGCCGTCACCGCCTCGCCGTTGTGGCCGTTGCCCGGCTTGAGCACGTCCGACTCTCGCCGCACCCGGATCATCTGCCGCACCTCCTCGCTCTTCATCGGCACGTAGTAGCCGTCCTTCGGGTCCACGCCCCATTCGTCGGCGCCCTCGCGATTGTGAATGTTCCGGCCGTTGGGCAGGTAGTAGTACGCATTGGTGATCTTGATTGCCCCGGCGTTGGACTCGAGCATGCGCACCTGCTGCACGCTGCCCTTGCCGAACGTGCGCGTGCCGATGAACACGGCCCGGTCATTGTCCGACAGTGCCCCGGTCACGATCTCCGCCGCCGACGCGCTGGCTTCGTTGGCCAGCACCACCATCGGCACGTCCGGAATCGTGCCCTCGCCCTTCGCACTGTGCACCACCTCCGGCACCCGCCGACCCTTCACCGACACAATACGCTTGCCCTCGCCCAGGAACAGGTCCGACACCTCCACCGCCGACTCCAGCAGCCCCCCGGGATTGAAACGCATGTCCAGAATGATCGCCTTCACGTCCTCGTCCACCAGCCCTCGCACCGCCGCCTCCAACGCCTCGGCCGTCTGCTCCGTGAACTGCGAGATGCGCACGTAACCGATCTTGCGGCCATCGTCGAGCATGTAGTCCCACTTGCCGTCGGGCCCGCGCAGGAACCCACGCACCGTCTGCACGTTGATCCGCGCTCGCGTGATGGTCATCTCCGCTTCGTCGCCGGACTCGTGACGCACCTTGATCGTCACCTGCGTCCCCTCTTCGCCGGTCAGCCGCTGGATGCATTCGGTGATCTTCAGGCCCTCGGTCGAGTGCCCGTCGATCTCCAGCACGATGTCGCCCGCCATGACGCCCGCTTTCCACGCCGGCGAATCCTCCAGTGGCGTGACGATCCGCAGGCGGTTCTCGTGGATGTCCACCTCGGCGCCGATTCCGCTGAATGTGCCCCGCACCGCCTTGTCGAATGGTTCCAGCTCGTCCGGCGACAGGTACACCGTGTATGGATCCTCCAGCGACTCGACCATCCCTCGCACCGCCGCCCGCACCATCTCCTCCTGCTCCGGCTCCTCCACGTACTGGCTGACGATCTCGTGGCGGATGTCCACCAGCAGGTCGAGTTGGTCGAACACGCTGCTCACCCCCGGGGCCAGCGTCGCCAGCGATAACGTGACCAGCGTCAATGTCAGAGCAACCGTCCAATGCAGCTTGAGTGGGATCATGATCTTGCCATCCGTGGGTGGGAAACGGGGGATTGTAGAACCGCTGGGGGGTCCCATCAAAAGACGCACGAGCGGGCCCGGAGGTTCAGGGAGCCTGGCGGCCGCAGTGTATGCTCTTGTCATGATCCGAGCCGCCATGCTGATCGTACTGTGGGCGTGTCCGTTGCTGGCTCAGACGCTCGATGCGCCATGGGTGGCGCGGTCGCAGGAGCGGATCGAGCGCGTGCGCAAGACCGACGTGCGGGTGATCGTGGTGGGGCGGGACGGTCAGCCGGTGCCGGGCGCGGTGGTGAGGCTGCGGATGGTGCAGCACGCGTTTCCGCTGGGGGTGAGGCTGAATCCGGCGGAGTTTACCGACGGAGCGCAGCCGCCGGCGGCGCGCGATGACCGGCCGGTGTGGCGCTGCTTCAACGCCGCGTCGTTGGACCTGGCCACGGCCTGGGCGGTCACCCAGCCCCATCGCGGGCAGTGGGATTTCCTGGTGATCGACGACATGATTTCCTGGGCCGACGGGCGGGGGATGAGACTGCGCTGGGGCTCGCTGACCAGCGCCGATCCGGGTCGCGTGCCGGGCTGGCTGCTGAAGCTGCAGGGCGACGATTTGGCCGCGGCGCTGCAGGACCACGTGCGCACGGTCATGACGCGCTTCGGCCACCGCGTGGACCAGTTCGACGTGCATACCGATCAGTTCGACCACGACCTGGTGTCGGCGCGGTTGGGTCGGCCGATGATCCGCCGGCTGCACGAGTACGCCAAGGCGTGCGCACCCGAGGCGCTGACGTGCTTTCGTTTCGAGGACGGCCTGTCGGGCGCGCGGCTCAACACGATGGTGCAGCAGGTGGCGCAGATGCGGGAGGAATTCGTGCCGTTCGACCTGGTTGCGGTGGACCAGCGGTTCGGCGGAATGATCGTACAGGGGCCACTGCAGCGCGGACTGGAGTCGCTGGGCAATCTGGGCGTAGGTGTGGTGGTGACGAACCTGGAGGTGGGAGGCCCGTCGCCGGGTGCGGCGGCGATCAACCTGGAGACGGTGCTGCGGACGCTGCTGGCGGAGCGAGCGGTCAAGGGCATCTGGCTGGCGGGTGTGCGGGGCGAGGAACTCTCGGACCCGGCAGCGGCGCTGGTCGATGACGACGGCGAGCCGACCGCCGCGGGACGGGTGCTCGATGGTCTGGTCCGTCAGCATTGGTGGACGGACGTGCAGGAGAAGGCCGACGAACTGGGCAACGTGCGGACGCGCGTCTTTGCCGGAGTGTACGATTTGTCAGCTGACACGCCCGGCGGCGTGGCGCAGTCGCGCGTGTACCTGCCGGTGGCCGGCGAGGTGCGCGTCGTGCTGTTGCGGCCGCTGATGCCCGTGGAGCCCATAGGCGATTGAAGTTGTGTTCCCTGGGGCGAATCATCTTTCCGCATCGCGGTGGCCGATGGATAACGCATGGCGCGGGCAGACTACATCGTGGACATCGCCGGGATCGAGACGGCCGGGTCGTTGGGCGTCGATGGAGCTCGGGCCCTGCCGGCGGCGCGCGGCGTATTGGCGGGCGGGCGGCCGTGGCTGGCGATCCTGTGGCGCTGCTGCGGCGTGTATGGCCGAGCCTATCGCAACCGCGGCGGCACGGCCTACGAGGCACGCTGCCCGCGCTGCGGCAAGCCGGTCGTCGTGCGCATCGGCCACGGCGGGACCGATTGCCGCTTTTTCGAGGTCGGTTGATCCGCCTCGCCCCGGTTTCCCACGCCGCACAATCGCACCGAAACCGCCGCACGACGCCCCCTCCGGGCTGTCGCCGCCCCGCCAGCGGGTACAATCATCCGCTGACATGGGAGAGAGACGTGTGCAGCCCGAGGCTGGAGCAAACGGGCCGAGATTGTGTCGTTGCGTCGTGCTGGTGGCGCCGCACGGGCAGTTGCCTCGGCCGCTGTTGCGTGGCCTGGAACAACGCGGGGCGGTGGCGATCGTGGCGACCGATGCACCGGCGGCGCTGGTGGACCTGGCCTACAGCCGGGCAGGAGCGCTGATCGTGCAGGACCCCGCCGAGCACGTCATGGTCGGCGAGCTGGTCGAGGCCGTCCACCGCTATTTTCCTCGCACCACGTGCTGGCGGTACGACACCACCGCCAAGGGCGAGGCGGCGCTGTCGCGGCTCAACGGTCACGCGCCGACCGCAGCACCGAAACCGACGGCCGCCGAGGCGTTGGCCGCTCACGATGACGCGGCCAGGCGCCTCAACTCGCTGCTGGTGCGCGTGCCCCACTCGATCGACCCCGCCCACGAGCCGCTTATCAGTGAAGAAGAGTTGGCCATGCTGCTGGGCCCCACGCCGCAGGCCGAAATCGATGAGGACCACCAGGCCAATGGAGGTCGCAAGTCGTGAGCCAGGCGGCATCGCGCATTTCGCAGGATCACGGGCCCGCCGGCCAGGGCGAGGCGTCGTCGCGCGTGCTGGTGGTGGGCGACGAGGCGCTGGCATCGATGGCCGTCGCGGCGCTTCGCGACCTGAATGCCGACCCCGACAGCGTCACGGTCGTGCCGACGTTCCTGATGGCCTTGGGCGAAGCGTGGCAGCACCCCCCGCGCGTCGTCATCACCCGTCTGGACGCACTGGACCCCACGAATGCGGGGCTGAGTGTGGTGCGGTCGATGGTGTCCTCGCTGCGTCGTTTGTCGCCAGTGACGAAGATACTGGTTGTGGACATGGCCGACCGTGAGGATCTTCTGGTGCGGGCGATGAGCGCGGGTGTAGATGACTACCTCCTGGAGCCCGCGGGGCAGTCGGACCTGGCGCGGCTGCTGGCATCGGCGCTGGGGATCGTGCGGCAGTCCACTGCAGCGACAAGCCCTGCCGCCGACGCGGAGGACCAGGAGGCCAATGGCGAACTTGGCGACGTCGATCTGATCGAACGACTGCTCGACGGGCGACGCGGCCTGCAGCGGCTGGCGGTGCAACTCGTGACGCAGCGATCGGGGATCGCGGGGGTGGCGTGGGCGGCGACGCCGGCCGAGGCGCCCGTGCACCACCACGCCGTGCCGGTCGTGTTGCGCGGCCAGACCTATGGCGTGCTCCATGCGCCGGACATCGCGCCCGACAGCCCGACCGCAGACGAATTGGCGTCGTGGGCGGCGTGGCTGGCGCGATGGCTGGCGCTGGAGGCCCGCGTCACCGCCATGCAGAAACTGGCCTACCGCGACGAACTCACCGGCGTGTGGAACCGACGCTACTTCAACCAGTTCCTGCAGCAGACCCTTGATGACGCCTCCCACAACCGCAAGCAGGTCACGCTGCTGGTCTTCGACATCGACGACTTCAAGCTCTACAACGACAAGTTCGGCCACGGCGCCGGCGACGACATCCTCCGCGAAACCGCCCGCCTCATGCAGTCGGTCGTGCGCAGCCACGACGTGGTCGCCCGCATCGGCGGCGACGAGTTCGCCGTCATCTTCTGGGACCCCGATCCCCGCAGCAGCCCGCGCAAGGAAGGCAGCACCCATCCCACGGACGTGCTGCAGTGCGCCCAGCGCTTTCAGAAGGCCATCTGCGCCTACAAGTTCCCCAAGCTCATCGAGGCCGTCTCCAGCACCGTCACCATTTCCGGCGGGCTGGCGAGCTTCCCTTGGGATGGCCGCACCCCCGCCGACCTCATCGAACAGGCCGACCAGATGGCCCTGCGTTCCAAACAGCAGGGCAAGAACGCCATCACCCTGGGCCCCGGCGTCACCCGCGTCTGCATCTCCAACGGCAGGAAGTGATCGCGCTATGCCGCGACCTGTTGCAGTGAGTCTGGAGAAAGCGCACCTTCGCCGAAGACGACGGGATACGTGTGACCGCCGCGGTCGACCGTGCGCGCATCCATGTAGCACACGCTCAGGGCGCGGCGCGACTGGGCGCTGTGGTTCTTGTCCGAGCCGTGCAGCAGCCAGTTGTGCAGCAGCACGACCTCGCCGGGCTGCAGCTCCAGGTACACGCGATTGTCATCGCTGCAGTGGTCCTTGGCCAGATCGTCGGTGAGGAAGCCCGAGCCGTGGCTGGGGTTGAGCACGCCGAACTTGTGCGAGCCGGGGATGACTTCGACGCACCCGTTCTCGATCGTCGCCGGGTCGAGCGCGGTCCAGACGGTGATGAGCGGGTCGCGGTCGAGACTGTTCCATCGGTCCTGATGCCAGGGCAGCTTGGTGCCCTTGTGCGCGGGCTTGTTCATGAACATGGAGCGGAACACGGCCACGGGGACGTGGCAGCCATAGGTGCGGGCGCATATTTCGTTGAACAGCGGCTGCTGGATGTAGCGGAGGAACACCGGGTCGTACTCAAGCTGCTCGATCTTACGGTAGTTGAGCGTGGCGCCCTTGTGGCCGCGGGTCTGAGCGCCGGCGTCGCCGTACTCGCCGGTCTCGGAGTCGAGCTGCATGAGCATGCGGTCGTAGTCCACGTCAGCCTTGCCCATCATGATGTCGTCGATGCGCTGCTGCAACTGCTGCAACTGGACGTCATCGAGGAGCCTGCCCAGGCGGAGATAGCCGTCGCGGGTGTACGTGAGCCACTGGTCATCAGTGAGAATCGGTGTCATGGTGAGCCTTTCCCTTTGAGGTGTGGACAAGGCTATCGCGGGGGGGCGGTCAGGGCCATGGATCGGCTGAACCGTCGGGTGGAGAAAATGAACCTGATTCGGCACGATACTGGGCGGGGCTGCGGCCGTAGTGCTGGCGAAACGCCCGGCTGAAATAGTGCGGGTCCTCGAACCCGCACGCCCTGGCCACGGCGGCTACGGTGAGCGGACCGTCCCGCAGCATCGCCGCGCCCTGCTCCATCCGCAGTCGCATCAGATGCTGCAACGGCGTGACGCCCAGCACGCGGCGGAACATGCGGTTGAGGTGCTGGGGCGTATACCCGGCGAATCGCGCCAGCTCGTCGAGGCTCGTCGCCGCCCCTGGTCGTCGCGTCAGGCGATCCAGCACCGCCGTCACCACCGGGTCCAGCGATTGCGGTTGCAGTTGCCCCTGCTCATGGCACTGGCGCAATAACTCGATCGTCGCCAGTCGCGCCCAACTTCGCAGCATCAGGTGCGCGTGAGCGTGCACAGCGCGGTCGAATTCCGCAAGCGAGCCACGCAGATATGCATCCAGCGGCGTGCCCGGTGCGAAGCGCACCACCCGCGGTGGCTGAAGCAGCGCAAAGACATCCTGCCCACCCGGCAACGTCGCCTCCACGTGCAGCGAGCCCAGGTCGTATCGCCGCGTCCGGCAGTATGCATGATGCCTCACTCGCGGCGGCACGATCACCAGGACCCCCGGCTCCATCTCGTGTTCGTGGTCGTCAATCACCCACACCGGTCGCCCCCGAGTCACGAAGATCAGGTTGTAGTCCGGCACCGTGCGCGGCGGCAGCTCGTATCCACCGTCGCCGCGCTGACGCGAGCAGACGTTGGTCTGCACCGTCATGTGCCCCAGCGCAAACTCCACCAGCACCGCCCGTTGCCCGTGCTGACGCGATGACGCAGGTGTGGCCAAGCCTGGCGCTCCGATCCAAGCCGCTTGCGGCTTGGCACGGTATCAGACATCACCCACGGCGAACCTGCAAGCCGTAGAAGGACGTACTCACGCGCGCACCAAGCGGGCGCGGAGACGGGTGCTGACGGCGTCGAGAATGACGACGACGATCAGGAGCATCGCCAGACAGGCGAGCATGGCGGGGAACATGCGGTAGTCGTAGAAGTGCTTGAACCAGAAGCCGATGCCCCCGGCGCCGACGATGCCCAGGACGGATGCGGCGCGGACGTTGTATTCGAGCATGAACAGGCTCGACGAGAGGATCGCCGGGCGCGCCGCCGGCCAGACGGCGTGGAGGAATCGCTGCGGCCCGGTGGCGCCGATCTCGCGCAACGCGTCGGGCGCGCCGGGATCGACCGCCTCGAACGCCTCGTAGAAAAACTTGGTCAGATAGCCCACGCTGTACGCCGCCAGCGCCAGCACGCCCGCAAGATTGCCAAAGCCCACCGCGGCGAGAAAGAACAACGCCCAGATCAGCGATGGGATCGTGCGGATCGTATTGAGCACGAATCGCATGACCGGACGGATGAAGCGCGGTCCGACGTTGTCGGCGGCCAGCGCGGACATCGGCCAACTCACCAGCACGCCCAACGTCGTGCCCAGCAGCGACATCTGGATCGTCTCCACCAGCGACCAGGTAATCTCGCCCCACGGAATCGACGCCACCTGTGACCAGCGCGTGGGCACGAGATCGACAAGGAACCGCCCGACGCCCGACACCACACCTTCGAGCTGGCGGGGCCCGACCTCCAGGCTGCTCACCGACCAGGCATACGCCGCCAGCGCCGCCAGCGCCAGCAGGGTGAACTGCAGCGGCCGCGCCCACTGCGGCAGCTTCCTCGGCTCCAGCGCGGCAGGCGAATCGATCGACTGGTTGATGATCCGACACGCCCGGCACTCCTGGAACGGCGGCATGCCTGACTCGGCGCCGTCGTAGATGAGCTGGCCCTGGTGCAGACCGAGCACCCGGTCGGCAAACGATTCGGCAAGCTGGCAGTCGTGCAGTACCGCGACAATCGTCAGCTTATGCTCGCGCCCGACCTCATGCAGCAGCCGCATGATCGCGTGCGCATTGTGCTGGTCCAGTGAGGCGACGGGCTCGTCGGCCAGAAGAATCTGCGGGTCCTGCATCAGGGCACGAGCGATGGCCACGCGCTGCTGCTCGCCGCCCGACAGGTGCTTGACCTTGGTGTGTAGCCGGTGGCCCAGCCCCACGCGGCGCAGCAGCGCCAGCGCCCGGTCGCGCTCGCGGCGCGGAAACCACAGCACTGTGCTCGACAGGCCGTGTCGCCCCATCGCCCCGTGCAGCACATTGGCCAGCGCCGAGCGCTCGTTCACCAGCCGCAGGTCCTGGTGGATCGTGGCGATGCGGCCGTGGCAGTGGGCCGTGCCCTCGCACGGCGACAGCCGCCCCGACAGGCAGCCCAGCAGCGACGTCTTGCCCGAGCCCGAGTCACCCAGGATCGCCACGTGCTCGCCCTGCGGCACGCGCAGCGTCAGGTTTTGCAGCGCCACCACGTCACCCGCATACGTCAGCTTCAGCGCACGGATATCAATGGCGTGCAGCGGCGCATCGTCGCGCCGATCGCCGTCGGTCTTGACGACCTCATCGAGCACCGGGCTGTGCAGCGTGGCAGTCATGGGCGACTACTTGGCGAAGTCCTCGATCGGCAAGCCTAGGTATTTCATGGCCTCGATCGCTGTGGCCACGTGCTCTTTCTCATCCACCTCCACGAGTGTCTTGGCGCCGTACACGTCGGTGAGCAGGTCCGCGTGCTCGGCGCTGAGTTTGAGCAGCGCCGTCTTGATACGCGTCAGCAGGCTTTCGCTCAGCCCACCGCGGGCACAGACCAGGTGCGTCGGCACGCCTGGGGTGCGCGCGACGATCTTGAGATTGGCCAGTTGCTCGGGCTTGAGGTATTTCGTCGCGGT
This sequence comes from uncultured Phycisphaeraceae bacterium, assembly GCA_964518335.1. Taxonomy (GTDB): domain Bacteria; phylum Planctomycetota; class Phycisphaerae; order Phycisphaerales; family Phycisphaeraceae; genus CAZFDT01. The sequence continues at coordinate 2,701 of CAZFDT010000014.1, read as the reverse complement.
GTCGCCCTCGACGGTGTAGAAACTTACGGCGCACAGGTCAGCGCGGCCGTCGAGCACCTGCTCCAACGCCAGCGTGTAGCTGCCGCCGAACACCGCGCTCTTGAACACGTGGCCGGGATTCTGGCCGGGCTTGAGCAGCCCTTCGTTGACCAGTCGGCGGTACGCCATCACGTACCCCGACGTGCTCGTCGTGCTGGTGAAGCACATGCGCAGCGTGCGTGCGTTCTTGACGATGTCCTCCATCGCGGCGATCGGGCTGTCCTTGCGAACGACAAAGACCGAGTCGTACTCGGTGCGCGGCGTGCCCGTCGCATCGACCCGCTGCTCGGCGAGCAGGATCGTGGCGCCGGCGTCCCGTCGCGCCAAGAGGAACGGAATTGCGCTGACGTAGGCGATGTCGGCTTTCTTACTCACCATGGCTTGTACGGTGGCACCGTAGTCGGTGGGCACTACAGTCTTGACGGGCATACCCAGTTCCGTGGTGAGGAACGCCGCGACCTTTTCAGCGGCCGCTTTGATCGTCGTGGGGTCCTTCTGCTTCTGAAAGACGAACACCAGCTCGTCCGGATCCACAGCGCGCACGGGCGCGGTCACAACGAGGATGGCAAGCACGGACAAGGCAAAGACGCGTATCATCGAAGGCTCCCAAAGGGGTGCTGTTACTCCTATGATATTGAGACCGGTTCTCAAGTCAATCCTGCCCACTGCGTCGGGCCGTGGCGAGGCTCGGCTTGGCTGACTATCATCCCGGACTGTCCCCGAACCCCGCGCAGATGAGGGTGGAACCGCGATGCACATCCGTGACCTGCTGGCTGCCCACCCGACGACGTTCTCGTTCGAGTTTTTCCCGCCCAAGACCGCCGAGGGTGCCGAAACGCTCTTTCAGACCATCCGCCAGCTCGAGCCGCTTCGCCCGGCCTTCGTGGACGTCACCTACGGGGCCGGTGGGTCCACGCGCGACCTCACCCACGACCTGGTCGTCCGCATCAGCCGCCAGACTCGGCTCACCACCATCCCCCACCTCACCTGCGTCTGCCACAGCGAGGCGGAGATCAGCCGCATCCTCGACCGCTTCGCCGAGGCCGGCATCGACAACATCCTCGCCCTCGGCGGCGACGTGCCCCGGGACAAGGCCGACTGGGACCGCACCCGCGACGCCTTCCGCTTTGCCGCCGACCTGGTCGCCTTCATCCGCCGCCGCCATCCCGACATGGGCATCGGCGTCGCCGGCTTCCCCGAAGGCCACCCCGCCACGCCCAACCGCCTCCTCGAAATGGACCACCTCAAGGCCAAGGTGGACGCCGGCGCCGACTACATCGTCACCCAGCTCTTCTTCGACAACCGCGACTTCTACGACTTCCGCGACCGCTGCGACTTGGCGGGCATCAGCGTGCCCATCCTCGCCGGCATCATGCCCGTGACCTCGGTCAAGGGCATGGGCCGCATGGCCGAACTCGCCGCCGGCGCCCGCTTCCCCGCCGGGCTGCTCCGCGCCGTCCAACGCGCCACCGCCGGCGACGGCAACGACGACCAGGCGGTTGAACGCGTCGGCATCCACTGGGCCACCGAACAGTGCCGCGACCTGCTCGACCACCACGCCCGCGGCATCCACTTCTACACCCTCAACCGCAGCGACGCCACCCGCCGCATCTACGAAAACCTCGGCCTGCGCACCAGCACCGCAGCCATCTCCGGCGCCGGCATCTGACCCCTCCCGCAAGTGTTATTCGGAATCACTGGGTTTTCACCTTCACCACACGATGCGCCTGCTATTCTGGCAGTGGACCTCCGACGACATGCTGAATGTCGAACTTCGGATGTCAGATGTAAGAATATACCACTGCATGCGATCCGTTCCCGTTGCCGTGCGACCCCTGTTCCCTGTTCCCTGATCCCTTCCGCCTTTGCCCTTTGCCTTTTGCATTCTGCCTTCCGCCCCTGATCCCCGATCCCTGCTCCCTGACCCCTGCCTCCCCCCTCCCCTCCCCCGTCCACTGCAACACTTCATTCTACCCCCGCCCGGTGCGGCGCATAGTCCTCGCGGGGGATTTTTCCAGTGCAGGGACGAGGGACGAGGGACGAGGCCCCGCTGACGACGCCGCGGGGCGCCGCGCTTGCCCGCTGATCCCTGACCTCTGACCGCCGACCCGTGCCGCCGCGATCCTGATGCCTGAGCCCTGACCCCGCCGCGCCGCGGCCGCGGGTACAATGCTTCCGCATCGTTTCTGCCGGGAACTCGCCCATGCGTCGCCCCAGACCGTGCCCGCCGCCACCCGCCACACGATCCGCCCCACCCCACCGTGCGGCTGCAGTGGCCCATGGCCAAGGTCCACCCCCGGCTCGATACCCGCAACGACTCCCAGCCCGCCTTCCCCACCCCATGCCAAAGACCACGAAAACACCCAATCAAAGGTTCCTGACACCTTATCGTCCCCGTCTCTTACTAATAGCGGCGGAAGACGAGGAATGATGTGTACTGATACGTATAAACACAATAATCAAAAACCTACAGAATGCCATTTGGAGGCGTTTTTCCATTTATACCTCACTGTTCGGACAATCAGTGGTAATGATGCGGCGGACGATAGGTACTACATCCTCGCAAATCAGAATGACAAGTGGCGGTTTACGGCCTTCGGTCGTGTTATAAGAGCACCTAAAAGAACTCTTGACGGAATCTTCGCCTGCAGATGACGCTGCA
>CAZFDT010000013.1:0-85365 GCA_964518335.1 uncultured Phycisphaeraceae bacterium | reverse complement strand
TGCGAGTTGTCACTTTGGACGGTATTTTGTCTTGTGATGCGCTTCGGTGCCCATCCGTCCGCACGTGCGAGTTGTCACGTGAGGTACAGATAGGACCGGAAAGGCTTCAGCAGTGCCCATCCGTCCGCACGTGCGAGTTGTCACGACCATGCTTCGGTATATGTCGCGGCCATTTACAGTGCCCATCCGTCCGCACGTGCGAGTTGTCACCCGGGCACGGCACCCATGCCCCCCACTGTTTGAAGTGCCCATCCGTCCGCACGTGCGAGTTGTCACGGCGGGTTCATGACCGTCGTGCCGACAACGCGTTGCGCTGTCCCGTCCGCGAACCTCGCGGCAGGGCCACAACCCCACGCTCACATGTCAAAGAGCGCACTCGCACGCATGGACGAATGTCATCGGTTGGCAGGCCTGTATCACGGGACTGCCGCGGCACTTCCGGCGACTGGCGCTCGCCCTGTAGGCGAACAGCCAGCATCCTACTGCGACCGTTGCGACGACTCAAGCGTGGTGCCGTTTCGAGCGCGCTTGAGGTTCGCGGACCATCAGAACGGCGTCGGCGTCGGCGCGGACTTGATCAGGGCCCGACCGACTGCCTGATGGACTCGGCCCCAGAACGCCGCCTGCGGATACCAGCGATCGGCAGGCAGCAGGACGCCGGAGGGATCGCGGAAAAACACGCCGTTGCGGCCGCTCGGATCGAACCCGGCATCCTCGGCGTCGTCGTCCGCTTCGCTGGCCACCGCTCGCCGCGTCCTCGCGCCTGTTGTCGCACTGTGCAGTCTGAACCCGTCGCCGTCAGACTGCAGCGTATAGGGTGCGGGTCCGCCCGCCATCGCCGCCAGCGCGCCGACGATGCGCTTGCCCCTGGACGTCACCGACCACGCCTCGCCTTCGCCCGCGATTCTGGCGGCGTTGAGCCGGTATGCCTCGGCGCATCGCGTCCAGAAGCGACGCTGCAGGTTTTGCGCCGCGTTGAGGTCGGCGTGGACCGTCGTCGGTTGCAGTTGTCCATTCCCGTCTGCCGTCAGCGTCACAAACAGTTCGCCGCCGGACCACGGCACCACGCAGCCTGGCGTCAGGTCGTCGATGCCCGCGTTCAGCGGCGCCAAGGCGTCCTCGATCAACGACCGCGTGAACGGATCGGCCAGGTCCTCGGCCGTCAGCACGCGGGCGCGCACGCCCGGGCTGCCGGTGCGCGCGCTGTAGCGGCTGGAGAACCCCGCGGCAATCGCGTCCTCGACGGTCAGTCCGTACAGTTCGCCCTGCATCTTGGCGAGTTCGACGATCCTGCGATGCGACCACTGCATGAGCAGCGAGTTTTCTGCTCGCGGACGGTCGGTGCGGAAGCGATAGCGGGCCAGGTTCTCAAACAGAATGATGCGGCAGGGCTCGTGGCGTTGCATCCATCCGCCTTCGCGTCCGGGGACGAAGCCGCGTGCGGCCTGCACGATCAGGTCCGCGCCGGTCTTGGCGCGATCGTCCTTCAGGCCGTTGGTGTGGCGCAGGAGCCGGGCGCAGAACGTGCCGCGTTGCTGGCGATTGAGGCGGCGGATCTGGCCGGGCTTACGCGCCCGCAGGCTCCACGACACGAGCAGGCGTCGCACGTCGGTTAGGTGGTTGACGGCCCAGACGCTCTTGCCCCCGGCGTAGGCGCGGCGTTGTCGCCGGCCCGTCTGCCGCCGCCACTGGCTGATCTGCGCCGCCAGCGCATCGTCGGCGGCCTGCTGCAGTGGACTGATCCGCGCCGCCCACGCGGCCTCCGGATCGTCCACGTGGTCCAGCAAGGCCCGCCACGCATCGGCGGCGATGAGTGGGCGGGCCTCATCCGCCTGAGCCTCTACCCATTGCGCGATGACCGATCGACGCTGCTGCGACGACGCTTCGGCCGACAGACGCAGCAGGGCGCGGAGTTGATTGAGTCCGTTGCGAAGCTGGCGCAACTGGGCGTTGGCGTCGCGGCGGGCGCGGCGGTCGCTGCGGCCTGGGGTCTCTCCGGGCAACTTGAGGAGAAACGATCGCACGTGACGCGCCCACAGGCCCGGGACGTCGGCGATGGCGAACGACAGCGACGATTCGGGCGGCGCATCGACCAGTTCGAATACGCTGCAACCGGCCAGGCTGCGCACCCCCAGATCGACCGTCAGCACGCGCGTGCCGGGCTGGAGTTTGTCGGTCCAACTGCTGGGAGTCCCCATGGCGCTGAGGAAATGCCGGGTCTCGGGCGCGACTTCGGGATGGCCTTTCTTGTTCAGCCACTGCGGTGGCGCTTGCGACTGCACGTCCAGTGCCACCTTGAGCCAGACAGCGCCGATCTCACCGTCGGCCAGACGCGCCGCGCTTCGGCCTTCGAGGTGACGCCGTCGCAGCAGCAGATCGGCGCTGCCAAGTTGGGCAGTCATGGCATGGACGCCGTTGACGAATGTGACTTGCCGACTGCGCGGGCCTTCGAGCTGTGGTCGCTTCATCTGCGCCGATGGACAAAGCCGGAAAGTGTGCGCCTGTTCAACCAGGCCGCTTCCGGTGTCGTGCAGCAACGGCAATTCGACATCCAGGGCATGGCTGGCGCGGACGGGGCGCAGATGGTAGTTGCGGATGTTGCCGTCGCCGATCGCGCCGAACTGCGCCCAGCGGGGATGGTCTTTGGCCGATGGGGCGGTGTAGGTCGCCGCGCCGCGCCGACGTTCCAACTCGGCGGCATAGGCGTTGAGCCGGGCGATGCCGGGCATGACGTCGGCCGCTTGCCACAGCGGCAACTGCGCATCGTCGGCCAGCCAGAGCATCAGGTCCGCATCGCCGAAGCGTCCGCGCATGCGGGTCTGCAACTCGGCGAGGACGGCCTTGCGGTCGTCGAGCGTTCTGCATCGCGTGCTGAGCCAGCGGGGGCGGACGCGGTCCCAGCCGCGCAGGGCGCGCATGCCGATGCGGTAGGGGCGATCATCGGTGGCCGATGCGACCCGCTTGAGGTGTTCGTGTCGTTGCGCCTCGTAGCGACGTACGGCAGCCAGTTCCGCAGCATAGGGCGACAGGAGTTCCATCTGGCGTTCGACATTCGCGACGACGGCGGCGCGATCCGCGCGCGCACGATGGTTCCAGCTTTCCCACGACAGGAGATGACCCACCGCCAACCGCAACGCCAGGTCATCCCATTTGGACACCGCCGCGCGATGTCCCGCCAGGCGGCCGGCGATGGGGGCTGCGAACAACGGGAGCAAGCCCAACTGGTCCCGAAGCGTTTCGATCGCGCCGGCCACGCCCGCCGCTTCAGCGCGCTTCGCGTGCTGGTGTTTGATGAAAGCCCCTTGCCATGGCCGACCAGCCTTTGCCGCCTCGATCCACCCGTGGGTCCGGCCGGTTCGACGCCGATGAAGGACAGCTTGACCTTCAGGCGAGCGCAACCACGCTTGGCTGACGTCGTCAGCGTCGGGCTGCTGCGCCTCCCATGCCGTGACCCATGCGGGCAACGGTTCGACGATCTCGCCCTGCACGCTCTGATAGCCGCGACTGTCCGCACTCATCAGCGGACGCGCCAGTCCTCGGCAACTCTGGGCGCTGCCCTTACGGGGCTTGCCCTTGGCATCGAGGTCAAACGATGGCACCAGACACACGTACAGGCGGTGAAGCGTGTCGAGTACGTGGTCATCACTGCCCCGTCCCGCTGTACCGTGCGCTTGCTGCACGGCCCGGGCATATGCCAACGCCTGCCTCTGCACTTCTTCCTGCGCGACGAGTTCGCCATCATGCTTCAGGTACGCGCGGCCACGACAAAGCAAGAGGACGCGCTCGATCGCCGTGACGGCGTCGTTGATGGTGTGGTGCGTGGTCCAAATGTCGCGCGCCGCCGACGGGTCACGGTGTGGCACGACGAGTCGGAGTTTGATGCATCGTGTCGGCACGAAGCCTCCCGGGGGATGAACACCATTGTGCCGTGACGATGCCGCGACGTAAAAACACGGCGGCGACTTGACGCCAGAAAAAAATCGCGCGGGGGCTGGGGATCGACCTATGCGCCGCGCGGGGCTGGGGTAGAATAGTGTTGCAGTGGACGGGGGAGGGAAGAATGCAAAATGCAAAAATGCAAAGGGCAAAAGGTGGAGGGCACAGGAGGCGGGGTTCGGGGTTCGGGGTTCGGGTATCGGGTATCGGGTATCGGAAGGCGGAAGGCGGAAGGCGGAAGGCAAAATGCAAAGTGCAGAAGGCAAAGTGGGATGGGCGCGGGCGTCGTGGGTCGCAGGGCGATGGGAGCGCGTCGCATGGCATGGGTGGTCTTCACATCAGACCTCAGACCTCAGACCTCTCCGCAGAGGCCTACTGCCAGGTTGTCAGGCGCATCGTCAGGTGAAGGTGAAAACCCAGTGATTCCGACTAACTCGCGGAGCATGGGGCGGGGGCGGCGGCCTCCCAGGCTCGCAGGGGGGTGAGGCGGTCCTGCAGGTAGGTGCTGTCCAGATAGTGGTCGAGGAAGTCCTCGCCCAGGGCGGCGGCGCCGTCGCGGCAGAGGCGGTAGTAGCGGTCGTGAGGCCACAGCGGCTCCGCCGGCGGGGCGGGGCGGTGGAGGATGTACGCCCAGGCGAGCGGCAGGTCGGGCTGGCGGAAGGGGCGGTAGCGGATGGGCAGCAGGTCGTAGTGGACCTCGCGCTGGCGCAGGGCGGGGATGTCGGCCCGGTCCACGTGGAAGAGGACGCCTCCGACGGTGCGGCCGGCGTCGGGGTGGACGTTGAGTACGGCCCGGGCGCGGGGCGAGGCGATCGGGCCATGCCGTCGCAGGGACAGGTCGGTCATGGGATAGTCGAACACGCGGACGCAGCCCAGGGCCAGGACGGGGTCGGAATGGCGTGTGCTGCGGAGGGTGACGCGTGCGGAGGCGGGGTTGAGGAGGCTGCCGTAGCCGATGAGGGGCAGCGCGTCGTCGTCGCCGCGGAGGCGGTCTTCGAGCCCGGCCCAGGGGTAGGGCCAGCGTGGCGGGGCGGGGGCGGTCGCGGGCATGGCGGGCATGGCGGGCATGGTGGGTATTGTGGACATGATAGCCGGGCGGGCGGTTCGCTATGATCGCGGGATGGACCCTGCGCGACCCCGGCATCTGGACTTGAAGAAGGATCAGGCCCTGACCGTTCATTGGAGGGACGGGCGGGTTTCGATCTACCCGATTGCGTACCTGCGGCGGATGTCGCCCTCGGCCGACGCCCGGGCGCTGCGGGAGGAGCTGGCCCACAACCCGCTGACGGTGCTGCCGGCGGGGGGCGGAGGCGGGCCGTTGCGGGCCGAGGGGCTGGAACTGATTGGAAACTATGCAGTGCGGGTGGTTTTTTCGGATGGGCACGACACGGGGATTTACTCGTGGGAGTATCTGCGGCAGATCGATCCGAGCCGGTCTGGGGGCGGCGTTGGCGGGGCCGGCGGGGGTGGGGCGGGCGTTAATCGCTGATGAGGCGGGGGTTGCGGGAGCGAGGGTAGGTGCGATAAGCGAGCTTGAGGCTGGAGAAAATGTACAGGTCCGCGGCGGGGTTGTGCCGATCACCTCCCGTAGCCGCACGGGCTAGCCCTGCACGTCCTATGGGCAGCTTGAGGTTGCGGGCCGCGAAGGGTCGATCTATATTGACGGCCGTCGTGGAGGTTGATCGATCGTGTCGGCGGAGCCGACGCGTCACCCACATTCGCCCGGCAACGCGGAGGCATCGGGCGAAAGGGGGGCCGACAGGCTTCAACAGAGTTCAGTGTTAATCGTCGTTTGAGACTCACTGGTTTTTCACGGCCTTGTAACCGCGGGTTCATGGGCGAACCCTACTCTTCGTCGCCGGCTAAGGGTCGAGCCGAGTCGAAGGAAGGTTCAAGGGCCAACAGGCACTTTTTCAAGGAGACAACGGATGCTTCACCACAAACCCGCGAAATGGATCGTGGGAACCGTGCTCTGCGGTATGGCGCTTCCCGCCATGGCGCAGCAGAACGTGCAGAGCGAGGTTGCCGAGCTGAAGGCTCGCCTCGCGCAGCTCGAGAGCCAGACTTGGCTCAACGAGCGTCGTGCGGAAGAGGTCAAGGGCCTCATCCGCGAGGTGCTCGCCGACGCCGACACGCGCGCCAGCCTGATGCAGGAAGGCGTGATGGCCGGTATCAGCGACAGCGGCAAGATCTTCCTGCAGTCGGCCGATGGGTCGTTCCGCACGGAGATCAGCGGCCAGGTCCAGTTCCGCTGGATTTTCAACATCCAGGACGATGACAGCCGCGCCACCCCCGCCGACGACGCCGGCTTCCAGATGCGTCGCGTCAAGCTGGCCTTCGACGGTCACATTGCCGACCCCAAGCTGACCTACAGCCTGGTGATCGCCACCGACCGTGAAGACGGCGACGTGTTCATGGAAGACGCCAAGATCGGGTACAAGTTCGACAACGGCCTGGGCGTGAACTTCGGCAAGTACAAGCTGCCGTTCCTGCGTGAAGAGCTGCAGAGCTCCAAGCGCACCCTCGCGGTCGAGCGCTCCTCGGTCAACGAGTTCTTCACCCTCAACCGCGGCGAGCAGGTCGAGCTGACCTACGGCACGGACATGTTCCGCGCCAACGTCTCGCTCAACGACGGTTCCAACACCGAGTTCAGCGACATCGGCGCCGACCCGGTCGAGATCGCCGTCACCGCCCGCGGCGAGGTCAAGATCGCCGGTGACTGGAAGCAGTTCGATGACATCACCAGCTGGCCTGGTGAAGAGATGGGCCTGGTGGTCGGTGCGGCTATGCACTGGCAGACCGGCAAGGACGGCTTGGCCGTCGGCGACTACTTCGCCTGGACCATCGACGCGCAGTTCGAGACCAACGGTCTGGGCCTCATGGCCTCGCTCACCGGCGGTCACACGGACTTCGACTCCTCCGCCACCGATGACCGTGACATGTGGGGCTTCGTGATCCAGGGCGGCTACCACATCAACAAGGAACTCGAGCCCTTCGCTCGCTACGAGTGGCTCGATGCGGATGACGGCGGCGACGAGCTGTCGATCCTCACCCTCGGTCTGAACTACTACCTCAAGGGCCACAACGCCAAGTGGACCAATGACGTGGTGCTCGTGCTCGATGGCGACAACCCGACGGCCAACCCGTTCGGCGCCAACGAGTTCAGCAGCGGCCTGGGCTTCGTGGGCTTCAGCTCCGCGGATGATGACATCTACATGATGTTCCGCAGCCAGTTCCAGTTGCTGTTCTAAGTTCACATAGCTCTCCCCGCTTCCACGGGCGAGCATACGACCCAAAGGGCGATCCAGGTGAAATACCTTGGATCGCCCCTTTTCTTTGGCGATCGCCCGGCCACCCCGCCCAAGCGGCATGCCCGGCGCCAGTTCAGGGGGGCCACTTCCGGAGACCATTTCCGGGGTTACTTCCGGGGTGCTTCCGGGGTACTTCCGGGGGCGTGAGTTTTGTGTAAAGGGGTTGCGGGGCGTGGTATTGTTGGGCTGGGATCGAATATCCTTGCCGTCATGAGCAGCACCCGCCCCAAGGACCCCGTCATGGACGCCAGCACGCTCGCGCAGCCTCGGACCGCACCGCCTGCTGCCGTCCGCCGCGCTTCTCTCGAACTCGATGGTGACAACGCCGCTTCCGACGACGCAGCACCCAGCGTCCTGATCGTCGAGGACGAGCAGGACCTGCAGGACCTGCTGCGCTACAACCTCGGTCGCGAGGGCTACCGCGTGCGCACTGCCGCCACCGGTGAAGATGCACTGCAGCAGATCCGCACGCAGGCGCCCGACCTGGTGCTGTTGGACCTGATGCTCCCGGGCATCGACGGGCTGGAGGTCTGCCGCATGCTCAAGTCCCGTCCACCGACCAACGCGATCCCGGTGATCATGCTCACCGCCAAGGGCGAGGAGGCCGATGTCGTGGCGGGTCTGGAGCTGGGCGCCGACGACTACATCGCCAAGCCGTTCAGCCCGCGCGTGCTGTCAGCGCGCGTCAAGGCCGTGCTCCGCCGCCACAGCGATGATGAATCGACGCGCAGCCCCGACGGCGTCATCCGAATCCGCAGCATGACCATCGATCCCACCCGCCACGAGGTGCGCGTCGGGGCCGAGGTCATCGACATGACCGCCACCGAGTTTCGGCTCCTGTCGCTGATGGCGAGCAAGCCGGGTCGGGTTTTCACCCGCGAGCAGATCATCGAGTCGATCCACGACGGGTATGCCGCCGTGACCGATCGCTCGGTCGATGTGCAGGTCGTCGCGCTGCGGCGTAAACTCGGGCCCATGGGCAAGGACATCCAGACCGTGCGCGGCGTCGGATACCGCTTCAAGGAGTAGCCATTGCTGTCGGCAGCCCAAGGCTCGGGTTGGCCGGCCGGCTTCGTCCTCGTCGGCATCGTGGCAGTCTCCCTGCTGATCATGCTCGTCCTGATCAGCCGGTCGATCGCCGATCTGCGCCGCGTGGCGCTGCGCTTCGCCCAGGGCGACCTGTCCCAGCGCGTGCCGCTGCGCGTGCCCTGGCCCCTGCACCGGCTGGCGTCCGCTCTCAACCAGATGGCCCGTCAGCTCGACAGCCGCCTCCAAGCCGTCGTCCAGCAACGCAACGAGATCGAAGCCATCCTCTCCTCCATGGTCGAGGGCGTGCTTGCGATCGATCAGGACGAACGGCTCATCAGCCTCAACCGCGCCGCCGCCGAGCTGCTGAGCCTCGATCCCGGCCAGGTCCTGGGCCGCAGCATTCAGGAGGCCGTGCGCAACCACGCGCTGCAGTTGTTCGTCTCCGAAACGCTGCGCGGTGACGTGACGCGACAGACCGAGATCACCCTCGGCCGCAGCGCCAGCGACACCACCGCCAACGGCGAGCGCTTCGTCCAGGCCCAAGGCGCCGCGCTGCGAGACGGCGCAGGCCGCCGCATCGGCGCCGTCATCGTGCTTCACGACGTGACACGCCTGCGGCGGCTGGAAACTGTCCGCCGTGACTTCGTCGCCAACGTGTCGCACGAGGTCAAGACACCCGTCAGTGCGATCAAGGCGGCGATCGAGACGCTGCTGGACGATCCCGCCCAGCCGCGCGACCAGGCCGAGCACTTCATGCGCATGGTGCAACGTCAGGCCGACCGTCTCAACGCCATTGTCGATGACCTGTTGAGCCTGGCGCGGATCGAGCAGGAGCAGCAGCGTGTGCGGCTGGAACTGGCGTCGGGCTCGGTGGGTGAGACCATTCGAGCCGCCGTCGATGCGATCCGTCACAAGGCCGACGCCAAGAGTTTGAGCATCGAGGTGACCGGCGACCCGCACGTACTGGCCCGCCTCAACCGCACGCTGCTGGAGCAGGCCGTGGTCAACCTGCTCGACAACGCGATCAAGTACAGTCCCAAGTCCGGCCGTATCACCGTCGCCGCCCAGCGCCGTGGCGACGAGGTCGTCATCGAAGTGATCGACCGCGGCATCGGCATCGAGCCTGAGCACTTGCCCCGGCTGTTCGAGCGCTTTTACCGCACCGACCGTGCCCGTTCGCGCGCCGTGGGCGGCACTGGCCTGGGACTGGCCATCGTCAAGCACGTCGTCCAGGCCCACGGCGGACGCGTCCACGTCGAGTCCACGCCCGGACAGGGCAGCACCTTCAGCATCCACCTCCAGCCCGCCCATGCCGAGGGTTGAACCCGCCTTGGGTCGAACCTCTGAATGCTCGGTTAATATGCTCCCATGCAGCTACTCATCTTCCGCCACGGCATTGCTGAGGATGCATCGCCCGACGGGTCGGACGGTGCGCGTGAGCTGACGCCCGAGGGTGTTCGCAAGACTCAGGACGCTGCAGTGGGCCTGGCGGCGGCGATCGAGCCCCCGGCCGTCATTCTGACCAGCCCCAAGGCGCGTGCCCGTCAGACGGCGGCGATCCTGGGCCGCGTGTTCAAGGTGCGCGTCGCCGATGAGCCGCTTCTGGCCGACGACGCCATCGACCCGATCGTCGGCATGCTGGCCCGGCGCGACGAGCCGTCGGTCATGCTCGTGGGGCACGAGCCGACGCTGAGCCGGCTGATGATTCGCCTGCTGAGCGGGCGCGGGGGCGACTGGGTCGAACTGAAGAAGGCCGGCTGCGCGTGCCTGTCTGTGCAGATCGCCGGCCGCGACGCCTCGGCCGTGCTGCACTGGCTGCTCACACCCAAGATGCTGCGAAAGCTCAAGTGAGGCGCGGGCAACATGACGCGGCGCGGCGTGTCGAGGTCGGCGCTGTCGTGGCGAGGAGGGTGCGGCTACACTTGGTCGCCATGAGTACTGCCACGATCGCCCATGCCCCGGCCCGCACATACGTCCCTCAATCCCTCGACCCCGCTGACTGGGGCCAACTGCAGCCGTTGTATCAGCGCCTGCTGGATCGCCCGTTGCGCACCGCCATCGAGTTGGGCCACCTTCTGGCCGATTACTCGGAGCTGTCGGCGGTCGTGTCGGAGTACGCCGCCCGCGTGCGAATCGATCAGACGTGCCACACCGATGACGCGGCGATCGAAGCGCGATTTATGCACTACATCCAGCAGATCGAGCCGCGCATCAAGCCGTTGGCGTTCGCACTGCAGAAGAAGGTGGTCGAGTCGCCCTGTGCGGCGAAGCTGGACGCGGCGCGGTTCGGCGTGATGTTGCGCAACTGGCGTGCCGACGTGGAGCTGTTCCGCGACGCGAACATCCCCCTGCAGACGCAGGCGCAGAAGCTCACCAGCGACTACGACAAGATCGTCGGGGCAATGATGATCGAGAACTTCCGAGGCAGCGGCCAGAGCTACACCATGCAGCAGATGGCGCGTTTTCTCGAGGAGCCGGACCGGGCGACGCGAGAGCAAGCGTGGGTGACGATGTCACAGCGGCGGCTGCGCGACCGCGAGGCGGTGGAGGCGATCTTCGACGAGTTGCTCACCGTTCGCCACACGATCGCGCAGAACGCCGACAAGTCCAGCTACCGCGAGTACGTGTGGCAGGACATGTGCCGGTTCGACTACACGCCCGAGCAGTGCCTGCAGTTCGGCGAGGCGATCGAGGCGACGTGCATGCCGCTGGTGGAGGAACTGGGTCGTCGTCGCCAGGCGGAGTTGGAGGTCGAGTCGCTGCGGCCGTGGGATCTGGCGGTGGACCCGCGTCACCGTCCGCCGCTGCGGCCGTTCGCGCCGGACCGAGTCGAGGACCTGGTGAGCGGGACGCGGCGGGTGTTCGAGCGGGTGGACGCTGCACTGGCCCTGGACTTTGGTCGTCTTGTGCCGGGGCGCAACCTCGATCTGGCGTCGCGCGTGGGCAAGCGCGCGGGTGGATATCAGTCATCGTTGGAGGAGTCGCGCCAGCCGTTCATCTTCATGAACGCTGCAGGGCTGCAGCGCGACGTGGAGACGTTGCTGCACGAGGGCGGGCATGCGTTCCACTTTCAGTGGGCGTCGGCCGAGGAGCCGCTCGTGTTCCTGCGCCACGCGCCGCTGGAGTTCTGCGAGGTGGCGAGCATGTCGATGGAGTTGATCGCGGTTGACGCGCTGGACGAGTTCTATCGCTCGCCCGACGATGCCGCCCGCGCCAAGCGCACGCTGCTGGAGGGCATCGTCAAGTTCTTCCCATGGATGGCGACGATCGATGGCTTTCAGCACTGGCTGTACACGCACCCCGGCCACAGCCGCGACGAGCGGGCGGCGGCGTGGGCGCAGATGCAGCAGCGATTCGCCAGTCAGTTGGTGGACTGGCGCGGACACGAGGACGAGAAGGCATCGCTGTGGCAGAGGCAACTGCATCTGTACCACTATCCGTTCTACTACATCGAGTACGGCATCGCGCAGCTCGGAGCGCTGCAGTTGTGGCGGCGCTACCGCGATGACCCGCGCCAGGCGCTGGCGGACTATCGTGCCGCACTGTCGCTGGGGGGCAAGCGGACCCTGCCCGAACTGTTCGACGTGGCGGGGATACGCTTCGACTTCGGCCGCCAAACGTTCGAGCCGCTGATGGCTGCGGTGTGGGAGGAACTGGAACGGTTGCCGGTGTGAGGGGGTTAGGTCCGCATAACTCAAGCCGGTCGGAGGGATAGTCGATAGAAATGACGGCGTCGGCAAGTCGTGCCGTGCGACGCGCGGAGACCGTGCCATGGACCTGACCGGCACCAGCGTGGCCCAGGGTGTGGCGGGTGTCACCCACACCGCCCAGCAGATCGCTCGCGCCCGCGATCGCCGCGACGCGGAGCGCGAGCGTGCGGTGCGGCGGGTGCGCGACGCCTTCGAAGCCCACCTGCGGTCGCTGGAGGAAAGCGACCAGGATCAGGCCGCCCCTCGCCTGCACGTCGATGATCGCCTGCCCGAGCGGTCGATCGCCGACGAGATGGAGGAGCAGCGCCGCCGTGTCAGACGTTCACCGTCCGATCTGCCCGACTCAGCCGCGGAGTCGGCCGATGAGGACGTGTCGGCAGGGGCGCTCTACCGCCATCTCGATCTGACGGCATGATGGCACGTCGCGGGCCAGTGCCCGCGGGTACAATCGCGCCATGGTCGTCGCCCTGATCGTCGTCAGCCTGCTGGCCGCGCTGCTGCTGGTTGCCTGCGTGTGGATGTACGCAGGCCGGCATGCGGTGGTCGCCGACCGTGACCGGCTGGCGGGCGAGCTGCGCGACGCGCGCGTCGTCATCGACAAGCATGCCCAGGAGGGCCGCGACCTGATCGCACAACTGGAGCATCACCGCGCCACCGCCGAGCAGATGCGTCAACAGTTCGAGGCGGCCCAGGAGCAGGCTAGGGATACGTTTGCCGCACTGGCTGGCAACGCGCTGCAGCAGGCCGAGGAGCGATTTCTCAAACTGGCCAACGAGAACTTCGAGGGCAAGCAGAAGGACGCCGCCGCGCAGCTCGAGCAGCGCAAGGCGGCGATCGACGAGTTGCTCAAGCCCATCCGCGAGGCGATCGAGAAGCAGAGCAAAGTCGTGACCGAGCTGGAGAGCAAGCGAGAGGGCGCGTACCAGGGCCTCAAGCAGCTCATGTCGTCGGTGGTGGACGATCAGCGCCGCCTGCAGAGCGAGACGGGCAAGCTGGTGCAGGCCCTCCGCCGGCCGGACGTGCGCGGGCGGTGGGGCGAGGTGCAGTTGCGTCGCGTCGCCGAACTGGCGGGAATGATCGATCGCTGCGATTTCACCGAGCAGTTGACGGGTGTGGACACCGAGGGCAAGAGCAAGCGGCCCGACATGATCGTGCACCTGCCTGCCGGGCGCGACATCGTGGTGGACAGCAAGGCGCCGATCGACGCTTACCTTGCCGCCCTGGACGCCGGCACAGATGAGCAGCGCGAGCAGGAGCTGTCGCGCTACGTGCGGCACGTCGAGGAGAAGGTGCTCGACCTGGCCAGCAAGGGCTATCAGAGCCAGTTCGCCCGCAGCCCCGATTTTGTCGTGCTGTTCATTCCCGGCGAGAGCTTTCTGCAGGCGGCGCTGTCGCGCAAGCCGGACCTGATGGAGACGTCATTCAATCGCGGCGTGGTGATCGCCACGCCCTCGACGTTGATCGCGCTGCTCAAAGCCGTTGCAGTGGGCTGGCGTGAGGAGCAGCTCGCAGACAATGCCCGCAAGATCAGCGATCTTGGTGTGGAACTGCACCGGCGCCTGGCGGTGATGAGCGCCCACCTGCAGAACCTGGGTAAAGCGGTGGACAAGACCGTCGAGCACTTTAACAAGACCGTGGGCAGCTACGAGAGCCAGGTGCTGGTGCAGGCCCGCCGCTTCAAGGACTTAGCCGCCGACAGCCCCCGCGAGCTTCCCACCGAAGGCGAAATCGTCCCCGTCGAAACGGCCCCGCGCGAAGTGAAGGTGGTGGACCCGGCGTAATGCCTTTGTGTCAAGCCGCGACCCTGCGTCGTGCTCTCGGATTCACATCATCTTCGGCAGCTCCGCGTCCACGTCGGGGAAATAACGTCGGATCACGGCGCAGTCGAACTTGGACATGATGCTCGTCGCGGGCTCCCGCTGCAGGAGGAACTCGAAGGCGGCCTTCACCACCTTTTCCGGGGCGACACGGCCGTGGCTCCACAGGTCGTAGTCGCTCCACGACAGTGTCACGTCGTACGCGTGGCGACGCCCGCCGTCCTCGACCGTTACGGCATAACGCCAGCGGTTGGTTTCCTCGGTCTCGGTGCCGATGGTGATTGTGGGCATCGCGTATGATTTATACCCGAGAGTGCGGCCGATGGTCGCGGCCATGACAGGGAACGCCGTGAACTTCCTCTATGAAACCCTCAAGCTCGGCCTGGCCAACCTCATGCTCCACAAGCTGCGGTCGCTGTTGACGGCGCTGGGCATCATCTTCGGCGTGGCCGCGGTCATCACCATGGTCGCCATCGGCGAAGGCAACAAGCGCAAGGCCCTGGCCGACATCCGTCAACTCGGCGCCAACAACATCATTGTGCGTTCGGTCAAACCCCCCGACGCGCCGGCCCCCAGCGGGTCGTCCTCGCGCACGGTGCTGTCCTACGGCCTGACGCGCAGCGACGAGATGAAGATCCAGAGTCTGCGCGGCCACGCCCCGATTCGGCGCATCGTCCCCCTCAAGCGTGCCGGCGGCAACGTCACCCAAGGCCAGCACCGGGTCTCGGGAGAAACCTTCGGCACCGTGCCCGAACTCCTCGATGTCACCTCGCTGCGCGTCGAGCGCGGCCGATATCTCACCGACGCTGACATCGAGCGGCTGGACAACGTCGCCGTGCTCGGCGCCGACGTCGCCGAGCGGCTGTTTCCGCTCGAAGACCCCATCGACGGCGTGATTCGCATCGACTCGCATGCCTTCAAGGTCATCGGCGTCCTCCGACGCGTCGGGCTGGCGGGCGGGGCCGGCACGGCCCTGGTCGGACGCAACCTCAACTACGACGTTCACATCCCCATCACCACCGCCACCGCCCGCTTCGGCGACACCGTCTTCCGCAGGCAGTCGGGCAGCTTCGAGGCCACCATGGTCGAGCTCAGTGAGCTCTACATCGAAGTCGCCAGCGAGAAGCACGTGCTCGATGTCGCCAACCAGGTCAAGCTCATCGTCGTTCAGGCCCACAGCAAAGCCGGCGACGTCACCACCATCGTCCCGCTCGAACTCCTCGAACAGCAGTCGCGCACCCTCGCCATGTTCAATTACCTCATGACCGCCATCGCCGCCATCAGCCTGCTCGTGGGCGGCATCGGGATCATGAACATCATGCTTGCCAGCGTCACCGAACGCACGCGCGAGATCGGCATCCGCCGCGCCCTGGGCGCTACTCGTCGCCATGTCATCGCCCAGTTTCTCACCGAAACCACGCTGCTGTCGTCCATGGGCGGGCTCATCGGTGTTGCACTTGGCCCTCTTGGCGCCTACGCCATCTTCCAATTCATGTCCCATTCGTCCGGCGGCGCGACCGCCATCGGCCAGCCCGCAGTCACTCTCTGGTCCATCATCCTCAGCTTCGTCGTCGCCACCGGCGTCGGCATCGTCTTCGGCGTCTACCCCGCCGTCCGCGCCGCCCAGCAGGACCCCATCACCGCCCTCCGCCACGATTGATTCGGCACGTCACACCACACGCACCGGGTCATCGACTCGGGACTGCCAGGCATGAAGCTCCTCCCGAAGTCGAGCGACGACGGCGGGTCGCTTCGCGGCGACGTTGGCCAACTCGTGCGGATCGACGGTCATGTCAAACAGTTGCGTGGTTCGCACGCCGTTCACGAGATACTCGATGAGCTTGTGCTGCTTGTCGCGCACGCCGCGCATCAGCTCGCGGTACGTGGTGAACAGCGTCTGGCGGCGGGGCGAGCTGAACAGGTCGGCAAACTCGCAGGTCTGAGGAACATCAACGCCGGTCAACCGCAGCAGCGTGGGAAACAAGTCGTGTTGGTAGCACAGCCGATCGTTGCGGACGCCGGCGTCGATGCCGGGCCCCCGCATCACCAGGGGTACGCGCACCGAGTGGTCGTAAAGGTTCTGCTTGCCCATGAGCCCATGCTGGCCCACCGCCAAACCGTGATCGGCGGTATGCACGACGATGGTGTCCCCGGCCAGATCGTGGTCATCCAGCGCGGCGAGGAGTCGGCCGATGCCGTCGTCCATATGGGCGGTGATAGCGCAATAGTCGGCGATATGGCGGCGAACCTCGTCCGGCTCGCGCGGGTGGGCGGCCAGCAACTCGTCGCGCACGTCCATTTCGCCGTTGTCGAAGGGATGCGAGGGCACGAAGTTGGCAGGCAGTGCCATATCCTGCGGACGATACTGCTCGTGCCACCGGGGCGTCGTGTGGCGCGGGTCATGGGGAGCGGTGTGGGCGCACACGAGGAAAAAAGGTCTGTCCCCATCGTAATCGCGGATGAACTCGATCGCCGCGTCCGTGAACAGATCGATCGAATGACGGTCGCCGATGCGCGCCGCCGACTTGTCATACGCTCCAGTCGGATCGTAATCATGCACCGGCACTGCAAAATGACTGGACATGCCGCGGAGGAAGATCGCGGCTCCCTCGCCGAAGCTGCGGTTGAGGCTGGGCGCGTTGTTGTGCCACTTGCCGGTCAGGAACGTACGGTAGCCAGCTTGCTGCAGCAGTTCGCCCAGCAGTGGCAGCGACTCCTGCGGCGTGTCGCATGGTGGGCGGAACGGGCCGTAATCCTGCCTGATGCTCGCGGGGATGTGAAACAACGTGCGCCCGGTGTGAAGCATCGCCCGGCTGGGGGCGCACACCGCCCCGTGGGGCGACCCCAGACAGTGCGCATGCGTGAAGCATGTGCCCTCGGATACCAGTCGATCCAGAGCTGGCGTGCGGAGCACGGCATGTCCCAGCGCCGACAGCATATCGTGCCGCTGATCGTCGGCCATGGTGATCACGATGTTGGGTCGTCGTCTCATGCGTCAGGTTAATGGCGTGAAGCTCACACGGATGACTACATCGCGTGCCCTGTCCAGTCGCAAGCCGAGCTTGCGGACCGCCTTGGCGGGGTCGGGGTTGCCCCATTGGGGGATGTCGCCTACGCGCACGACTCCGGTGTGGGCGGCGTTGAGCAGCGTCGAGCCGTCGTTGGGGTTTTGCCCCTCGGGGTCGGGCGAGGTGGACAGCGGTCGCGCGGGCATGACCTGCAGCGCCGCGCCGTCGGGCGATTCGAGCGTCACGCGCAGACGTTTGCCGTCCTGTTCGAGCAATGCGGATCGGCCGTCGTCTGCCAAGTTCACTGCAGCGCGAGTGTGCGTGAACCACCATATGGTCGAGGCCGTTGCCGTTCGCACCTGGTCCTCGATCACGACCTGGCGACGGGCGGGCATCTCGATGCGGCGCGCGACCGATTCGGTGCCGGGATAGGCCGGGGTGAGGTCCATCGTCACCGACGGGCTGTGCGCGTCCGCGTCGAAGCGAGTCACTTGACCGCCGGCATCAAGGGTTTGACCGGCGGTGGCGTCGGGATTGATGACAATCGTGTTGTGGCTCTCGGTGCGCAGGCGATAGTACTCCCACCGCTTGGCACCGAAGTAGCCCGGCAGGTTATAGTCGTCCACGCCCAGATCGACGGCCCAGCGCACGCCCAGGGCGTCGAGGACGAACGAGCCGAGGTCGGCCTGGTTGTGCCCGACGGGATTTCTGCCGCACTGCACCGCCACGAAGGTGGCGTTGGGGTCGCCCCACGCCGATCGCATTGCGACCGCTTCGACGCCGCCGAAGTATGCGTCGAGCGGGGGTGTGGTCC
This sequence comes from uncultured Phycisphaeraceae bacterium, assembly GCA_964518335.1. Classification (GTDB taxonomy): domain Bacteria; phylum Planctomycetota; class Phycisphaerae; order Phycisphaerales; family Phycisphaeraceae; genus CAZFDT01. Next base: position 67,740 of record CAZFDT010000013.1, on the reverse strand, counting down.
GGGGTTTGCGCCACCACAGCAGGGCGAGCGGGTGATTCACGGCGTCGAGATCCACATCGCTGATGACGTCATCGCGGTCGTAGCGATGCGCCAGCCAGAACCCGATCATCGCGCTGTCGCCGCTACGTCGAGTGGAGAAGGACTCTCCGCAATCGGCGTAGTTGAAGATGCCGCCGGTGGGCCCGCGCAGGTGGACCGGGAACATGCCGCTGTGAGCCAAACCGGGCAGGTCGCCCAGCCCGAAGTCGGTACCGAGCCCGGCTTGCAGCGACGAAAGCATGAAGACCAGGTACTTGAGCGTGTAGCCCCAGTACGCCGGTCCCTCCGGCCAGCCGCCGTCGGGAGCGAAGTGCGCCAGGCAGATCGGCACGTTCGTCACCGCCTCGCGGATGATGCGCGAGGACCACTGTGGCGTCTCCTCGCCCAGCGCGATCGCCGCGGTGGCCAACCCGCCGTTGCACACGACGTTCCAGTTGTTGACGTGTACCGCCCACCAGTTCTGCGCGTCGAGCGTCTTGCCTGCCGGATCGAACGCATGGCGTACGATCGCCTCACGCATGGCGCAGCGCTGTGCATCGGTCCAGTCGTCGTAGAGCCAGTCGTAGGCCACGGCCACCGCGTGAGCCATTTCGCCGGTGTCGAGGAAATGCGATGGGTTCCAGTCGGGGAACGCGGCGACGGCCTGCATCTCGGCCCAAAGCCTCTCCCGCAGCGGCGCCTCGCCCGTCATCCGCCACGCCATCGCCAGCAGGTAGGCCCGCTCCACCACCTGGCGACTGACCCACAGCAGTCGCTTGCCGTCGGGGATGTCGTACGTGCTCACCGGCTCGTCGATGACACGATGCGTCCGACTCAGCATAGACGCGACCGCGGCGGCAAGTTGCGGGTCATTGGTTGCTCGCTGCCGGAGCCGGACGAAGTCTTCCGCCGTGGCGACGACGCGCGGGTGCTCCTTGCGCAGCGTGGCCAGAGGGTTGTCGGGCACCGTGACGGGTGCAGGCATGTCATGCTCCTGCGATTCGGGACATTCGTGTGGGCTCTCGCTTCATCTCCGCTTGGGCCAGGTCGAACAGCAGCCTGCAGCGAATGCGGGAGTAGGCGGAATCGTCCCAGCGATTGCAAAGCTCGTGTGGATCCTCGCGCAGATCGAACAACTCGCCCCACGCGTGGCCGCGATAGACGGTGAGCTTGTAGCGATCGTCGATGTAGGTACGGATGGTGAGCCTGGTCGGCTGATGGCGATGCTCGACAATGACGTGGTCGATCGCCTTGTCGGTTTGGCCGGTCCAGACGTCGAACTGATTCGTGCCCTGCATGATCCCCGGAATGGTCAGACCACAAGCAGCCAGGAAGGTGGGGGCGAGATCGACCAGCGACTGGAGCGCTGCAGTGGACTTACCGGCGGGGATGCGACCTGGCCAGCGGGCGATGAAGGGCACGCGGATGCAGTCGTCGTACATGAACGACTTGGCGATCAGGCCGTGCTGGCCCAGGAAGTGACCGTGGTCGGTCGTGAACACGACCAGCGTGTGGTCGGAGATGCCCAGTGCGTCGAGCCTGTCGAGGATGCGGCCGATGTGGTGATCCATGAAGCTCGTCATGCCGTAGTACGTGGCCATGTCCTCCTGCAACTTCCGGGGGTCGTGCAGGTGGCTGTGCAGGCCGTGGTTGCCGTGGCCGTCGGGATCGCGGAACGCGCTGAAGTCGGGCCGTGCCTCCTGCGTCTTGCGGACGTAGGGACACATGGTCTCGAGTTCGCCGGGTTCGATGTGACCGATGGGCATGTCCTGGGGCTTGTACATGCTGGCCCAAGGCTCGGGCACGAGGTAGGGCGGGTGCGGATCGTGGAAGCTCGACCAGATGAAGAACGGCTTGTCTTCCTTCGCGGCACGATCAAGCTGAGCGATGGTGCGTTCGCCAGTCCACGTGGTGTAATGGAACGCCTCGGGCAGGTCCCATTTGCCGCGGCGGCCGCCGGCGCGGTCATTGCCGGTCGCGGGGTCGGGCTGTGCGAAATAATCCACCCAGTTCTTGAGGCCCTTCTCCTCCATCCAGATGGCGTAGTGCTGGCCGACGTGCGATTCGTCGGCGTGGTTGCGGGCCAACTCGCAGTGCTGGAAGCCGTACCACGGCGTGTGCGTGTCGTTGAAGCGGCGCCAGAAGTCGAGGTCGCGGAGGATGGGTTGGCACTCGATGGATTCGCCTCCGGGTCCGTTGGGGTCGGATCGGAGCGGCTGGAAGTGGGCCTTGCCGATGAGGGCGGTGGAATAGCCGGCGTCGACAAAGCGATGCCCGACGGTGGGCACGTCCTCGGGCAGCTTGGTCCCCAGGCTCCATGCGCCGTGAGTCGAGGGATACATGCCGGTGATGATTGATGCGCGGGACGGCGTGCACGTGGGGTTGTTGCAGTAGGCCCGCGTGAAGTGAGTGCCCTCGCGAGCCAGACGATCGAGGGCCGGCGTGCGAATGTGCGGATTGGCGAAACCAAGCGTATCGAAATGCTGCTGGTCGCTGGTAATGAGCAGAATGTTGGGGCGATTGGCGTTTGCGGTGCTGGGCATGACGGGGTCACGTTAGCGAACCGTCGGGCGGCCGCAAGCGAGCACGGGGGCCGGCACGGGTTTACCTGTTTTACCCAGTCGCCCCTGTCTGCCGAATGAGAGTGAGAATGCCGCGAAAATCAGCCGGAACCGCATTGGCGCGGCGAGATGGCCACATTAGCATCGCCGCATGTCCGGCCAGCCGCGCGGTGGGCGAGGTTGCGCGCGACACAACCAGGCGGTGAGCCAGCGGAGGTGGGGTCATGTCGATGGTCGAATCGATCCAGGGTGAACGTGCATCCGCGCTGCCGTCGCTTGAGCCGCTGGAGCCGCGCCTGCTGTTCAACGCCGCGCCCTACGCCAATGACTATTTCACCACCGCTGTCGCCGGCACGAGCGTGCTCATCGATCCGACGCTCAACGACACCGACGTCGATGGCGACGCCCTGTCGGTCAGCGCCATCCTTCTGCCGCCGGGGTCGGGCACGGCCGTGGTCGAGAACGGCAAGGTGCGATTCACCGCGTCAAGCATCCTCGGCAACACGCCGTTCATCTACCAGGTGACCGACGGTAAGGGCGGGTTCGACAGCGCCACCATCCACGTCAATGTCGTCGCGAGCGACCTCGAGCCGCCCGCCAATCGCGTGCCTGTTGCAGTGAACGACACGGCCTCGACCACGCAGAACGCCAGCGTGCTCATCGACGTGCTGAGCAACGACAGCGACCCCGACGGCGACCCGATCACCATTGCCGCCATCACACCCGCGCCTGCCAGTGGCACGGCGACGATCGAGAGCAACCGCGTCCGTTACGTCCCGGCGACCGGATTCACCGGCGACGTGACGTTCGGGTACCAGATCAGCGACGGACGGGGTGGCACGGCCACCGCCACAGTCAGCGTCTCGGTCGCCGCCGCGCCGACCGGACCCAACACCGCGCCTTACGCCAGCGATGACACCGGATATAGCGTTGCAGTGGGCCAGAGCATCCTCATCGATCCGACACTCAACGACACTGACGCCGACGGCGATCCGCTGTTCGTCAGCGCCATCCCGACTCCGCCCGGCGCGGGGACGGCGGTGATCGAGAACGGCAAGATCCGCTTCACGCCTTCGACGGTCACCGGGATGCACCCGTTCATCTATCGCGTCAGCGATGGCCGCGGCGGCACGGATACGGCGACGATCTACGTCAACGTCGTCTCCGCCACCACGCCACCGACCAATCAGTCGCCCGTTGCCGTCAACGACACCGTCACGACCACGCAAAACACCAGCGTGCTTATCAACGTGCTGGCCAACGACAGCGATCCCGACGGCGACGTACTCACGCTTGCAGCGATCACCAGTCCGCCCCCGGCCAACGCCGGCGTCGCCGCGATCGAGAACAACCAGATCCGCTTCACACCCACCAGCACGTTCACCGGCGCGGTGAACATCGGCTACCAGATCAGCGACGGAAGGGGAGGCATAGCTACCGCCACCGCCGCCATCACCGTCATCGCATCCACCGGGCCCAACACCGCGCCCTACGCCTACGACGACACCGGCTACACCGTTGCAGTGGGCCAGAGCATCCTCATCGATCCGACACTCAACGACACCGACGCCGACGGCGACCCGCTCGCTGTCATCGCCATTCCCACGCCCCCCGGTGCGGGCACGGCCGTCATCGAGGACGGCAAGATCCGCTTCACGCCGTCGAGCATCACGGGCATGCACCCGTTTATCTATCGCGTGGGCGACGGCCGCGGCGGGGCGGACACGGCGACGATTTACGTCAACGTCGTCGCTTCCGCATCCGCAGGCACGCTTGCGTTTGAGGCCGGCAGCTATACCGTCAACGAGCATGACGGAACAGTAGCCGTTGCAGTGGTCCGTACCGGCGGCAGCAGCGGCTCGGTCAGCGTCAACTACGCCACGACCAACCTCACCGCCACGGCGGGCCAGGATTACACCGCCAACAGCGGTTCGCTCACCTTCGCCGCAGGCATCACGCGGCTGACGATCACCATCCCCATTCTCAACGATCCGACTCTCGAAGGTGAGGAGACTTTCCGCGTGGCGCTCACCAACCCCACCGGCGGGGCCACGCTCGGGGCGCAGGCGACGACCACGGTCGCCATCAGGGACAACGACGGCGTGCCCGGCGGCACGCGCGTGGTCGTGATCGGATCGTCCACGGTTGAAGGCGCGGCCGACCGCAACAGCTTCCGTCGTCCCCTCGGCGCCGCATTGAGCCAGGCGGGGTACGCTATCAACTTTGTCGGTACGAAGAACCTCAGCGCGGGCGTGGCGCCGCCCAATCTTGATTACGATCGCGACCACGAGGGCTACGCCGGCTGGCGCGCCGACGAAGTGCTCAACGGTCGATCGGGCGTGCCCGCGCTGGCCACGCGGTTGGCGGGCCTGTCGGCCGACGGCGACCAGCTCACGCCAGACATCGCCCTGCTCTACGTGGGCCACAACGACATTTTCCAGGGCCAATCGCCACAAAACGTGCGCGACGATCTGGCCCAGATCATCGCCGTGCTTCGCGCCGACAACCCCGGCGTCACGGTCCTTGTCGGCAAGCTCGCCCCGTCGGCATGGGACGGCGGCATTCACAACGCCAACATCGCCGCGCTCAACGCCCTGATCGACGACCTGGTCGTGACGATGGACGCCGCCGCGTCGCGCGTCGTTGCAGTGGACCTGTACGCAGGATTCGACACCTCGGTGTACACGACCGACGGCCAACACCCCAACGCCGCCGGCGAGGCCTTCATGGCCGATCGGTGGTTCGCCGTGATGAAGCAGGCGATCGACGGCACACTGCCTCCGCCGCCGACATCCGTCAATGCCGGCACGCTGGCGCTGGAGAGCAGTACGTACGTCGTCGATGAGACGGCCGGGTCGATCACCATCGCCGTGGTCCGCACCGGCGGCAGCGACGGCACGGTGAGCATCGACTACAGCACCGTCGAAGGCAGCGCCACCGTCGGCCAGGACTACCAGTACACCGAGGGCACGGTCACGCTCGGGCCCGGCGTCACCCGCGCCACGTTTACGATCCCCATCCTCAACGACGCTCTCGCCGAGGGCAACGAGACCTTTGGCGTGTCGCTCAACCGCGTCACCGGTGGCGCCGACCTGTCTCAGCCTCGCACCGCCACGATCACCATCATCGACGACGACGGACCCGCACCCATCGGCACGGGCGATGGCCTCAAGGGTGTCTATCACGACAACATCAACTTCACCGGCACGCAGGTCACTCGCGTCGATCCGAGCATCAACTTCAACTGGGCCACCGCCGCGCCCGTCACCGGCATCGCCGCCGACACCTTCAGCGTCCGCTGGACCGGCCAGATCGAGGCCCGCTACAGTGAACTTTTCACGTTCACCACCACCAGCGACGACGGCATTCGGCTCTGGGTCAATGGCCAACTCATCATCGACCAGTGGAACGACCACTCGGCCACCAACCACAGCGGCGTCATCGGTATGATCGCCGGCCAGCGCGTCGATATCCGCATCGATTATTACGAAAACACCGGCTCGGCGGTCGCGCAGCTCCGCTGGGTCAGCCCCAGCCAAGTGCAGCAGATCGTCCCCACGAGCCAGCTCTACAGCACCGGCTACACCGGACAGATCGACGGGCCGGCGCTGCTCAACCCCGTCACCGTCTATAGCGGGCTCACCCAGCCCACCGCCCTGAGCTTCACACCCAATGGCCTGACCTTCATCGCCCAGAAGAACGGCATTGTCCGCGTGGCTCAAAACGGCGCCCTCATCGCCACGCCCTTCATCGACATCCGCGGCGAAGTCAACGATGTGCGCGACCGCGGACTGCTGGGCCTGGCGGTGCATCCTAACTTTCCTGCTACGCCTTACGTCTATCTGCTTTACACCTACGATCCGCCCGAGACCATCGGCCGCACCGGCTTCGGCGGACCCGACGGCGCCGGCGCACGGGGCTCGCGACTCATGCGCGTCACCGCCGACGCCGCCAACGATTACCGCACCGCCGTCGCCGGCAGCGCGGTCGTTATCCTCGGCACCAACAGCACGTGGGAGCACTTCGGCGCGCCCACCAGTTCACAGAGCATCAGCAACGTCTATGGTGGCCTAAACCCCGACGGAACTTATGTCCGCGACTCGATCCCCATCGACAGCGAGTCGCACACCATCGGCGCTCTGGCCTTCCTCCCCGATGGATCGCTGCTGGTGACCAGCGGGGACGGCACATCCTATGGCGCAGTGGACCCCAAGACCGCACGCGTCCAGGACGTCAACAGCCTCAACGGCAAAGTCCTGCGCATCGACCCCATCACCGGCCAGGGCCTCAGCGACAACCCGTTCTTTGACGGCGATCCCGGCAGCAACCGCTCCAAAGTCTATGCCCTGGGCTTCCGCAACCCATTCCGTCTGACGGTCGATCCACTCAGCGGCCGCGCCTACGTCGGTGACGTGGGCTGGAACACATGGGAGGAACTCAACCAACTTGTGCCCGGCGGCAACTACGGCTGGCCCTGGTACGAAGGCGGCAACGGCACAAGCGTGCGCACCCCCGGCTATCGCGACCTCGCCGCCGCACAAGCCTTCTACAACTCCGGCATCGCCGTCACCGCGCCCGTGTGGGCACGCAGCCACACCAGCGGCGGCGTCGCCATCGTCGCCGGCGACTTCTACACCGGCGCCATCTACAGCGCATCGCTTGCCGGCACCTTGTTCGTCAGCGACTACGGCGTCCCCGCCGTCGATGCCATCCGCTTCAACGCCGACGGCTCCGTCCAGAGCGTCACCCGCGTCGCCTCCAGTGTCGGCGTCGTCGTCGAAATGACCATGGGTCCCGACGGCTACATGTACTTCGTCGATATCACCGGCCGCATCGCCCGCCTCGCCGTCCCCTGACCCGGCGCCAACCGCACGCCCATGCTGACATCGAATCGGGGTGGCCGGATTCGAACCGACGACTTCGTGCACCCAAAGCACGCGCTCTACCAAGCTGAGCTACACCCCGTGCCGGAGGCGGTAGGCCGCCGGGTAACACTATAGCAGGCGTTTGGTCCGGGCTAGACGCCTTCGCGGCTGCGACGGAGCAGTTCGGCAGTGTCGCAGGGGCGTTGGACGGTGTAACCCTTCAGCGGCAGGATGTGCTCGTGGACTGCGTCGAGCATGTCCGCCGGGAAGGGGAAGAAGGCGTCCTCGACCTCGTCGGCAGGCGTGATCCAGTTGCGGGCGCCAACGACGACGGGGGGCGCGTCGAGTTCATCGAATGCGAGCTGGGTGATCTTGGCCGCCATCGTCTGCAGGACGCTGCCACGTTCGCAGGCGTCGCTGGTGAGCAGGATCTTGCGGGTTTTCTTGACGCTTTCGATCACGAGGGCATAGTTGAACGGCACGATGCTGCGGGCGTCGATGATTTCACACGACAGGCCATGCTTGGCTTCGAGCTCTTTGGCGGCATCGATCGCGCGGTAGAGCGTGGCGCCGATGCTGAGGATCGTCAGGTCTTTTCCGGGCTTTTTGATGTCCGGTTCGCCGAAGGGGATTTCGTATCGATCTTGAGGCACGCCGCCGGGGCGGAACAGTTCGGGCTGGTCGTAGAGGCGTTGCGATTCAAAGAAGATGACAGGGTCGGTGCCCAGGAGTGCGGCGTACATGAGTCCCTTGGCGTCGTAGGGCGTGGCGGGGAAGGCGACCTTGAGGCCGGGGATGTGGGCGGTCAGCGCGGTCCAGTCCTGGCTGTGCTGAGCGCCGTACTTGCTGCCGACACTGACGCGCATGACCACGGGCATGCGCAGGAGTCCACCGCTCATGGACTGCCACTTGGCGAGCTGGTTGAAGATCTCGTCGCCGGCCCGGCCCATGAAATCGCAGTACATCAACTCGACCAGGGCCCGCCCACCCTCCAGTGCGTAGCCCACGGCCGTGCCCGCGATCGCCGCCTCGCTGATCGGCGAGTTGAACAAACGATGATACGGCAACGCTTCAGTGAGCCCGCGATACACGGCAAAGGCTCCGCCCCAGTCGCGGTTCTCCTCGCCATAGGCAATCAGCGTCGGATCGGTATTGAACATGTCGTAGATGGCTTCGAACAACGCATCGCGCACGGCCACGCACTTCTGCTTCGACAGGGCCTTGCCGTTCTCGTCGAGCCCGAAGCGGCTGCGTTTGGCGAGCTGCTGCACGCGGGGATTGTCCTGCGGTTTCATCAGCACCTCGGGCTTGCGATCATCGAGCTTCTCCACGCGCTGGTTGCTGAACATCACGCGCTCCAGCAGATTGCCCTTCGCGCGCAGGTCGGCGCGAGGCGAAAGCTCGAGATCGATCGCCTTCTGATACGCACGCAGCATCACATCGTCGATCCGCGCCTGCATGGCGTCGAGATCGCTCTGCTTGAGCACGTCGGCGTCGATCAGATGGTTGGCGAACGTGGTCAGCGGGTCGAATCGCTGCCAGGCCTCGATCTCGCTCTTCTCGCGGTAGCTCGACGCGTCCGAGGGCGAATGGCCGGTGAACCGATAGGTGACGGTGTCGAGCAGGATCGGGCCGTCGCCCTGAGCGATGAGCTGCTTCTTGCGGCGGATAGCGTCGATCATGGCCAGTGGGTTGTAACCATCGACGCGCTCGGCATGCATCTGATCGGGCGTCAGCCCGGCGCCGAGGCGTGCCAGGACGCCAAAGCCCATGGTTTCGCCGACGGGTTGGCCGCCCATGCCGTAGAAGTTGTTGATGAAGTTCACGATCAGGGGCAGGCCGCCTCGATGGGCCTCGTCCCACAAACTCTTGAATTGGTCCATGGTGGCGAAGCACAGACCCTCCCACACCGGGCCGCAGCCCGCGGAGGCGTCGCCGATGTTGGCGATGACGATGCCGGGCGCTTTGTTGACGTGCTTGAAAAGCGATGCGCCGACGGCGATGTCGCCGCTGCCTCCGACGATGGCGTTGTTGGGCATGACGCCGAAGGGCGGGAAAAAGGCGTGCATCGAGCCGCCCAGGCCCTTGTTGAGCCCGGGCTCGCGGCCGAAAATCTCGGCCAGCGCACCATACACGAGGAAGTCGATCGCCAGGTCTTTGACGTTGTCGTGCCGATCGCGCTCGACGACACGGAGGCAGTCGCCGCCGAAGTAGTCGCGCATGATTGTCATGAGCGCATCGTCGTTAAGCTTGACGATGGCCGAAAGTCCCTTGGCAAGGATCTCGCCATGCGAGCGGTGTGATCCGTAGATATGGTCATCGACATTCAGCAGGAAGCATTCGCCCACGGCAGTGGCTTCCTGACCGATGGACAGGTGGGCCGGCCCACGGTGGTTGTATTCGATGCCACGGTAATGGCCCTGGCGCTTGACGTTGTCGAGCATCGTCTCGAAGGCGCGGATGACCATCATGTCGAACTGGATTCGTCGCAGGTCATCCTTGCTGATTGCCCCGGCCGCCAGCTCGTCGGCGACGTTCTTGTGGTACTGGTTGACGGGAATCGGCGCGAACTCGATGTACGACTTGGAACGGGCCTGCTCGGGCACAATCATGATCGACTTGGGCATGGAGAAACCTCCGATGATGATCCGCGTTATTCTGCGGTTGTTGTTTCCTGAAGTTGATGCAACGTTTGCGGGCACACGAGGTCGATGCCGCGCTGCTCGAGAAAATCGCGCCAGGGCTGATCGGGCAACTGGTCGGTGACGAGTCGACTGATCTTGTGCCATTCGACGATGCGGAAGAGCGACGGCGAGGCGAACTTGGTGTGGTCCACCACGAGGGTGGCTTCGCGGGCGTGATCGACGACGAGGCGGTGCAGGTGGGCCGAATCGATGTCGGCGGCGGATGGGCCAAAGTCCATCGACAGGCCGTCGGCGCCGAGGAACGCCGAATAACCGCGAAGCTGCTCGAGCGTGCTGACGGTGATCGGGCCCACGGCATCCATGCGGTCGGCGCGGTACTGGCCGCCCAGCAGGATCACACTCAACCCATCGAGTTCGCCCGCCAGTCGCAGGCTGTTGGTGATGACGGTGACGCCGCGGCGGCGTCGCAGGTCGGGAGCCATTGCGCCGCAGGTGGTGCCGGAGTCGAGGAAGACCTGGTCGCCATCGCGCACCAGGTCGGCGGCGAGGCGGCCGATGACCGTCTTTTCCTCGACCTGCCGGACGCGTTTGGCTTGGATGGAGTAGTCGCCGTTGCGGGGCAAGGTGGCCCCGCCGTGGACCAGGGTGAGCTGCTGATCGTCGGCCATGGCTTTGAGGTCGCGGCGAACAGTCGCCTCGGAGAGGCCCATATTCAAAGCGAGATCGCGGATCGTAACGTGCTTTTTATCAAGCAGTTCCGCCAATATACGCTGCCTGCGCTGGTGGGTCGCCAAAGCCATGATGCTATAGTTAACAACAAAATGGCAAAAAATGCAACACCTTTTACATGAATCAGCTTGACAATCTGCAACATTTGTGTAACTTCATGGCGGCAATGCCAAAGATTCGACTGCCCCAGAACCTCACTGCCACTGTGGTCCGCTGGCAGGTCAGCCCCGGCCAAGCCATCGCTGTCGGGCAGGTGCTGGTCGAGCTCGCCGCGGAGGACACCTTGGTTCACATCGAGTCGCCCGTGGCCGGCACGATGGCGGCGATCATCGCCCAGCCGGGCACGAGTGTGGCCGGCGGTGATGCGCTGAGCGAACTGGGCGCTGCCGATCATGTCACGCCGCCGGTCAGCCCCCAACCCCCCACCGCTATGCCCGATGCCGACGTCCCCGCCGCGCCCGACGCCAGTGCCGCCAATGTCATTCCCATTCTGATGCCTGAGGCCGGCAACTCCATGGAGGAGGGCACCATCCTCGCATGGAAGGTCAAACCTGGCGATCGCGTAGTTGCGGGCCAGATGCTTTGCGAGATCGAAACCGACAAAGCCACGATGGAGTACGAATCGCCCGCGGCCGGGCGCATCGCCCGCATCGTCGTCGGCGACGGTGAGTCAATCGCAGTGAAGCAGCCCATCGCATATTTGGCCGATGACGATGCTGCAGTGGACGTATGGCTCAAAGGCCAAGGCACAGGGGACGGGCCTCGGGAGCCGACGCTCGCCACGTCAAGCCTCGATGTGACCGCACGGGTGGTTGACGACCACCTGTCGCCGTCCACCGTGACCGTTACCGGTCGCCGCCTCGCCTCTCCTGCGGCGCGCAAGCTCGCCAGCGAACGCCATATCGACTTGGCCACAGTCGGCTCGGGTAGCGGGCCGCGCGGCCGCATCCTTTCCACGGACCTTGCCCATGCACGCCCCGCGGCAGCTGCGTCCGGCGAAGCCATACGCCGGCCGATGTCCAAAATGCGCCGCGCCATCGCCGCTAACCTGCAGAAGTCCAAGCAGACCGTGCCGCATTTCTACGTGCGTCTGACCATCGACGCCGACCCTCTGCTGGCGTTCTACAAGGCGCAGAAGTTGGTGGCCGGCTGCACGATCAATGACGTGGTCGTCGCTGCAGTGGCCCGGACGATGATGGCGTTTCCCGCCGTGCGAAGTCGCGCCGACGGCAACGACTTGCTGGAAATGCCCGACGCCAACATCGGCGTGGCTGTAGGCGTGCCTGATGGACTGGTCGTGCCCGTGGTGCTGGCCGCCCAGCGATTGACGCTGCCGCAGCTCGCCGCCGAGACTCGTCGCGTCGTCGAAGCCGCCCGCAAGGGCAAGGTCGAGAACATGGGTCGGGGCAACTTCACCATCAGTAACCTCGGCATGTTCGGCGTCGAGGAATTTGCCGCCATCATCAATCCGCCGGAGAGCGCCATCCTCGCCGTCGCCGCCGCGAGGGAAACCGTTGTCGTGAAGGATGGGGCGATGCGGCCCGGTCGCGTCATGACCCTCACGCTCAGCGTCGATCATCGTGTGGTGGACGGCCTACTTGCCGCCCAGTTCCTCGCCGGGCTTAAGGAACAACTGGAGCATCCCGATACACTCGCCGCTTAGCACCCATGCCCACCACGCACTATTCCATCGCGGTGATCGGCGCCGGCCCCGGCGGCTATGTCGCCGCGCTGCGCGCCGCCGCACGCGGCGCCAGAACCGTCGTCATCGAAAAAGCACAGCTCGGAGGGACCTGCCTCAACTACGGGTGCATTCCCTCAAAAGCTCTGCTCACCTCCGCCGAACTGCTTCACAATGTCCACCATGCCAAACAGTGGGGTATCGGTGTCTCAGGCGTTTCACACGACTGGGCGGCGATCCAGAAACATAAGGATAAAGTCCTGCGGCAACTGCGAGGCGGCATCGGAGCGCTCTTCAAGGGTCGGGGCGTCAACCACTTGACTGGCACGGCCAGACTCGACGGGCCCGGTCGCATTGCCGTCAATGATGGCCATGGTGGCACGCAGATCATCACCGCCGAACACATCATCCTCGCCACCGGCTCGCAGCCGACTCGCTTCGCCAACTGGCCCAATGACCCGCAGATCTTATGCACCAGCGATGAGGCCGTGCATTGGTCCACCCTGCCCAAGAAGCTGCTCATCGTCGGCGGCGGCGTCATCGGGTGCGAATTCGCGTGCATGGCACAACCCTTCGGTGTCGAAGTCACCGTCGTTGAACTCCTGCCCCAACTACTGCCCACCCTCGATACCGACCTGGGCACAGCCTTGCGCAAGACATTTGAATCGCGCGGCATCAAGTGCTACACGGACACAAAAGTCACTGAGATGAGCATCAAGGACGGCATGGCAGTCGCATCGCTGTCAAATGGGCAGACGCTGACGTTCGATCGTGTTCTGCTGTCTGTCGGACGGTCGCCTAACATCGCAGGGCTTGGGCTTGATAGCGTCGGCATTGCGCCCAGCGTCAAAGGATTCGTGACAGTCAACGACTACATGGAGACCGCGGCCAGCGGCGTGTACTGCATCGGTGACGCCAACGGTCGATGTCTCCTGGCGCACGCCGCGTCGGCGCATGGCGTTGTCGCCGTCGAGAACGCGCTCGGGCGGCGCCAGCCGTTCAACAGTCCGATCCCTTCGGCAGTCTATACCTTCCCCGAGGTTGGCAGCGTGGGCCTCACGCAACGAGAGTGTCGCCAGCGCAACCTGCCCGTCAGCATTGGGCGGTTCAGTATCGCCACGCTCGGAAAAGCCATGGCCGCGCAGCACGCCGAAGGCTTTGTCAAGACCTTGCGTCACCGCGAAACGGATGAGATTCTCGGCGTGCATATGATCGGCCACAATGCCACCGAGTGCATCGCCGCCGCCGGGAATATGATGCATACGCGGGCTACGGTTCACGACCTGGCCGAGGCGGTCTTCGCTCATCCCACCATCGGCGAAGCGATCAAGGAAAGCGCCGAGGACGCCTTGGCCTTGGGCTTGCACCAGCCGCCGCGCAAGATCATCCGTGTCCCTGCCTTGCTGTCCTAGTTGCCCGTGTCTGAGTACGACTGCCTCATGATCACGCCATCCGTCCAACATGATCTTCTGCCGGACCTCGGTCGGTCACGGTCGTTCGTGCCGTCCACATTCACGGGCAAGTGCAATGCTCATATCCACCTGCCACCCAATTTCAGCGCCTTCGAGACGCCGGATCAGGCAATCGAACTGGCGCGACGCGATGCGATCGACGTGTTGGGCGTGAGCAACTATTACGACTATAGCGTGTATGGGGAATTTGCGCGGCTTGCCTGCAATGCCGGCATCTTTCCCATTTACGGAATCGAAATACTCGCCATGCAGGAAGATCTGCGCGCCGCGGAGGTCAAGGTCAACGATCCCGGCAACCCTGGCAAGACTTACCTTTGCGGCAAAGGCATCACGCGGTTTTCTCCAGACGTCATGACGCCCCAAGCCGCGCACCTGCTCGCGCAGATACGCGGCAGCGACAGTCGTCGCATGGCGCAGATGATCGCCCGCCTGGCTCGCATATTTGCCGAGCGCGGCGTGGCTACGGGGCTGGACCACGAAGCCGTCATCGAGAGGGTCGTGCGTCGCCACGGTTCGCCTCGCGACTCGGTGTACCTGCAGGAGCGGCATGCCGCCCAGGCGTTTCAAGAGCGGCTGTTCGAGCTTGTGCCCGACCAACGTCGCGCGGAGATGCTGAGCAAAGTTCTTGGCGTTCCCTCATCGTGCGATTCACCCGTCAAGGTACAGAACGACATTCGCTCGCATCTGATGAAGGCAGGCAAACCGGCTTTTGTCGACGAAACGTATGTGACGTTCGAGGACGCGGTAACGCTGGTGCGCGAACTGGGCGGCATTCCCTGCTATCCAGTGCTGGCTGACGGCGCTCAGCCCATCTGCGGCTTTGAGCAGACCCCGCAGAAGCTCACAGCCAACTTGAAGGCGCGTAACATCCACGCCGTCGAGTTCATCCCCGTGCGCAACACGCCCGAGGTGCTGTCTCAATACGTCACGGTCCTGCGCGATGCGGGGCTGATCGTCACGGCGGGCACCGAGCACAATACGCTGGAACTCATCCCCATCGAGCCCACGTGCGTCAATGGCGCTTCGATTCCAGACCCGGCCGCCGCCATCTTCCGCGAGGGGGCCTGCGTGGTCGCGGCGCACCAATATCTGACGCTGCGCGGCGAGCGCGGCTACACAGGAGAGCCAGGTCAGATCGACGAATACGCTTCACTGGGCTCTGCCGTGATCCACGCCTATCGCAAGACAACGACCACCCCATGACGGCCATGATGACGAATCCAATCGAAACACTCATCGAGATGTCCCGCCGGGTCGGTGGCGATCCGCGCATGGTCCTGGCCGGTGGGGGCAACACGTCCGTGAAGATCGGCGATGTTTTACACGTGAAAGCCTCGGGCACGTCGCTGGCGAATCTCACTGCCGAGGGACTGGTGGCGATGGATCGTACGCAGCTTCAAACCCTGGCGCACGCCGAATTGGGCGACAACCCCGAGCAGCGAGAGGCCCGCTATAAGCACGCTATCTACGCTGCACGCCTGTACCCCGAGCGTGGTCAGCGGCCCAGTGTCGAGTGCCTCCTTCATCACCTCGTGCCCGGCACTTTCGTGGTTCACAGCCACGCCACGCTCGTTAACGCCGTCACATGCTGCACGGATGGGCAGGCCATCGCGCGCGAGCTTTTCAGCGACGATGTGCTGTGGATTCCTTACGTCGATCCCGGCTTCACCCTCGCCAGGACACTGCGCGATGCCGTCGCGTCCCGTTCCGGCGCCCGCGCTATCTTCATGGCCAACCACGGCCTGATCGTCAGTGGCGACGATCCCGATGTCATCGACGCCAATACCCGCTGGGTGCTCGACACCATCGCGGCCAGACTTGGCAAGAACTGGCAGAAGGAGCCGTTCGGCAAAGTCACGCGGCACGAGCAGGCGAGGACACTCATCAACGTAGTCGGCCCCGCGCTGCGCGGGCTGCTGGCGGATACCACTACCCTCAAGGTCGTTGCTTGCGACGATAGTGATGTCGCGATGTCGCTTTGCGGCGGCGCCGAGGGCATGGCCGTCGCCACCGGCGGGCCTATCACGCCGGATCAGATTGTGTATTGTCACAGTTACCCGATGTGGGTCGATATGGGGGCGAGCGACGAATCGGCAGTGCTTCAGACATTGCGCACCGCAGTCGTATCGCATCACGAGGAGACAGGCTGTTCGCCCAAGGTGGTGCTGGTGCGTGGCGTGGGCATGTTCACGGTGGGTGACGATCAGGCGTCCGCCGAAACGACGCGTCAGGTATATGGCGACGCGATCGCTGTGATGGCTGGTGCTCGGCGGCTGGGTGGGGTCAGCTATTTCAACGAGCGGGATCGCAAGTTCGTGGAGGAGTGGGAGGTCGAGTCGTATCGCAAGGCGGTGGCAGCTGGTCGCGGTGCCAAGGGGCCAGTGGCGGGCAGAGTTGCCGTGGTAACCGGCGCGGCGCAGGGTTTTGGATTGGAAATCGCTGGAGAATTCGCGCGAAGTGGTGGCAGCGTGGTGCTGGCCGACATCAACGTGGCCGGAGCGCAGCAGGCTGCCGACGCCCTGTGTGCGGAGCTGGGCCAAGGTCGTGCGGTGGCGCTGGCGATCAACGTCACCGATCCGGCGTCGATCGGCGAGTGTCTGCACCAGGTGGTGCGTCGCTACGGGGGGTTCGACGTGCTCATCAGCAACGCCGGCGTCCTCAAAGCCGGCAGCGTCAAGGCCCAGCCGCTGAAGGACTTTGAGTTCGTCACGGCAGTGAACTACACAGGTTATTTCCTTTCTGTCCAGGCTGCCGCGCCGATTCTTTCAATCCAGCACTGTGCAAGGCCCGACTACAAGAGCGACATTATCCAGATCAATTCCAAGAGCGGTCTGCAGGGGTCCAACCGCAACGGTGCATATGCGGGGAGCAAGTTTGGCGGGATCGGCCTGACGCAGTCCTTCGCGTTGGAACTGATCGAGGACGGGATCAAGGTCAACTCGATCTGCCCAGGCAACTTCTTCGATGGGCCGCTGTGGAGCGATCCCAACAATGGACTGTTTGTGCAGTACCTGCGCACGGGCAAGGTTCCGGGCGCCAAGACGATCGCCGATGTCAGGCGGTTCTACGAGGAGAAAGTCCCGATGCGCCGTGGATGCACGACGCACGACGTGATGAAGGCGATCTTCTACCTCATCGATCAGTCTTACGAGACGGGCCAGGCCCTGCCCGTGACGGGCGGACAGGTGATGCTGAGCTGACAAAGGATGACGACAATGGCAACTGCAACGGTACTTCCCATGACGCAGCATGCAGTGCAGCTCACCGGCCCGGGCACGCTGACGCTCAACCCCGCCAAGCCGGTACTGACGCCCGGCCCGCACGAGATTCTTCTCAAGGTCGAGGCGGTGGGATTGTGCTTTTCCGATTTGAAATTGCTGAAACAGTTCAACGAGCACGCCCGTAAGAGCGAGGTGACAACCGGGGTCGAGCGCGAGGCGCTGGCGCAGATGCAGAGTTATGTGCCGGGCTTCAAGCCCACGGTGCCCGGGCACGAGGTGGTGGCCCGAATCATCGCGGTGGGCGGCGCGGTGAAGCATCACAAGATTGGGGAGCGCGTGCTGGTGCAGGCCGATTGGCGTGAGGTGAAGACGGCCGGAAGCAACGCGGCATTCGGATACAACTTCGAGGGCGGTCTGCAGGAGTACACGCTTGTCGATGAGCGTGTGGTGGTGGATTCGACGGGCACGCGCATGCTCATGCCGGTGGACGAGGATCGCGGCGCATCGGCGATCGCGCTGGTGGAACCATGGGCCTGCGTCGAGGACTCTTATGTGACGCGCGAGCGTCAGACGATCAAGGCAGGTGGACGCCTGCTGGTCTGTGCCGCTGCGGGTGCGGACACGAGTAGCGTGTCGAGGGGCTACTCGCCACTGGGCGCGCCGGGCCAGGTGACGACGATCGCCCCGGCGCAGGTCTCGGCACAGCCTGATGAAGCATTTGACGACATTGTGTATTTCGGCGCGGATAAGTCTGTACTTGACATTCTCAACGATAAGCTGGCGACGGGTGGGCTGATGAACGTGGTGCTTGGAGGTGGGCGGATCGGTTCGCCAGTGCATGTGGGCGTCGGCCGGGTTCACTATGGCCTGACGCGGTGGATCGGGACGACGGGCGGGGACGCCAGCGAGTCGTACCGCCACATACCGGCGACGGGCGAGGTGCGAGATGGCGACAGCGTGCTGGTGATTGGTGCCGGCGGGCCGATGGGTCAGATGCACGTGATCCGCGATGTTTGTACGGGAAAGCAGGGCGTCAGTGTGGTCGGAACCGACTTTGACGATCCTCGACTGGAGTCGATCCGACTCAAGGCCGAGCCGATGGCCAGGGCCAATGGTGTATCTCTGAAGTTCGTGAACACGAAGACGACGCCTTTGACGCAGACTTTCACATACCACGCGATCATGGCGCCGGTGGCTGCGGTCGTGGCGCAGTCGATCAAGGATGCAGCGCCTGGGGCGATCATCAATATATTTGCCGGCATTCCCGCGCCGACGAAGCACGACATCGATCTGGACGCCTACATTGTCAAGAAATTGTACATGTTCGGCACGAGCGGCTCGACCATTGAGGACATGCGAATCGTGCTGCGCAAAGTGGAAGCAGGCCAGCTCAATACCAATGCCAGCGTGGATGCGATCAGCGGCATGAAGGGTGCGACCGACGGCATCGCGGCCGTGGAGAACCGCACGCTGGCGGGCAAAATCATCGTGTATCCCATGCTGCACGACATGCCGCTGATTCCGCTGGTGAAGTTGGGCAAGCGCTATCCGACGGTGGCGGCGAAGCTGGACGACGGCAAATGGTGCAAGGCGGCGGAGCAGGAACTGCTGCGGGTGGCAGCGGGATGAAGAGAACCTTCGTCGGATTCGGGTTTGGGCCGATCCAGAGTGCGCTGTTTCTGCTGGAAGCTTATCGTTCGGGCAACTTCGAGCGTTTCGTGGTGGCGGAGGTGGAGTCGGCGCTGTGCAGTGCGGTGCGAGAAAACAAGGGCCGATACGCGGTTAACATTGCGCATGCCGATGGCGTGGAGGCGGTCACCGTCGAAGGAGTGGAGTTGCTCAATCCGCAGGTGTCGTCGGACCAGGCGGCGCTGATCGAGGCGATTGCATCGGCTGACGAGGTGGCCACGGCGCTGCCGAATATTGCTTTTTACGGGCGGGGGGTGAGTCAGACGCTGGCGGCGGGCATCGCGCGACGAGATGGGTCACGGCCGCTGCTCATCCACACTGCCGAGAACCACAATCATGCCGCCGAGGCCCTGGCCGCCGAACTCACCAGAGCACTTGGCCGCGCGCCGGCGAACGTGCAATGCCTCAACACGGTGATCGGCAAGATGAGCGGCGTGATTACCGACCGGGCGACCATCGACCATCTGGCGCTGGCGACGCTGACGCCCGCCGCCGAGCGCGCGGTGCTGGTCGAGGCCTTCAACCGCATTCTTATCTCGAAGATTACGTTGTCAGGAGCAAGTTGCGGGATTCCGTGCTTTGTCGAGAAACGAGACTTGCTGCCGTTTGAGGAAGCCAAGTTGTACGGCCACAACGCGATCCACGCGCTGATCGGCTATCTGGCGAACGAGTGCGGCCTGGTCACGATGGACCAGGCAGTGGGGCACGACGACATCATGTCCACGGCGCGGGCGGCATTTATGGAGGAGTCGGGCGCGGCGCTGTGCCGCAAGCACGCCGCGCTGGGCGACGCCCTGTTCACCGCCGAGGGTTTTGCCGCTTACGCGCAGGACCTGCTGGATCGCATGACCAATCCGCACCTGCACGACCTGGTGGCGCGAGTGATCCGCGATCCGCAACGGAAGCTGGGATGGGATGATCGGCTGTACGGCACGATGCGGCTGGCGCTGTCGCAAGACGTGACGCCGCGGCGGATGGCGCGCGGTGCAGCGGCGGCGGTGCGGCTGCTGGGGACGCCGACGAATCGTGTCGAAGTCGAGCGGGTGCTGCGGGACATCTGGGGCGGTTCGGCGGGGGGTGAGGCGCCGCGACTTATCGAGCTGACGTGGGAAGCGATGGCGAGATAGCCCGGGCCGTCCGCAGTTATCCTCCACCGGTGCGGTCGGCATCTTCTTCGCCGAAGAGGTGGAACCCGATGCGTTTGGCCACGAGCTGACCCACGGCGCCGGAGCCGAACCAGCCGACGTTGACCTGGGTGTGGGTCACGAATCGCCCGCGCTGGTCGATGGCGACGATGATGGTGTTCTTGCGGGCGTCGCGCAGCTCGACGATCCAGCGGTCGTGGCCGCGATGATCGAGTTCGACTAAGGTCAGGCCAAGCTCATCGGCGGTATGTGTGGCGGCCGCGACGACCTGGGCGCCGTCGGCGTGGAAGGCGACGTTGATTTTTCCCAGGCGCGTTGCCCCGATGCCCGCCCCCGCGCCGGTGATGGCCGCGCCGATCAGCGCCGGCTCGATGCCCGTGCAGCCGCTCATCAACCCCGGCAGCGCCACCGCCGCCGCCACTATCGCTGCCCATCCTGACCGTGCTGTACGCATGGTCGCATCTTAGCGTGTGCGGTGAGGGGTTGGCACGTGCGCTTCCGCGTGTGGGACAGACCCCTACCAAGGAGCACGTCATGTCCGCACCCGCCCGCCGATCACGCCCGCGCCGCCGCCGCCCGTCGCCGATGGGATTCACCATTCTCGAACTGCTGGTGGTCATCAGCATCATCGCCGTGCTCGTGGCGATCCTGGTCCCGGCGATCAATAAGGCCTACGACGCGGGCATCCAGGCAGTGTGCCTGAGCAACGCGAGGCAGATCATGATTGCCACGCATGCTTATGCGACGGACCATCGTCGCGTGCTGCCGGGGTTGCCCGGCGGGTATCCGACGTATTGGGTTCCCAGCCTTGTCGGACCCTACATGAACGGCAACGCCGGCGTGTGGGCGTGCCCCGACAGCGAGTCGAGCTACGACACGTGGGACGGCCAGCCCGGCGACTGGTCGGCGTCTTACGGCTACAACACCTTCGGCCTGCGCTTCGCACGCATCAGCTCGATCCGCAAGCCCAGTGACACCGCCGCCTGGATCGAAAGCCGCTCCGGCGCCACGGTGCACGGCCACAGCCTCATCATGCCCACCGCAGGCATTCCCGGCTACAGCATGGGTCTGCCTCGCTATCGCCACGACAATCGCCTGGCCACCGTCGCCATGCTCGACGGGCACGTCAAGACCCTCGACATCGACTCCCTCGAGCGCACCGACAGCGTCGAGGACGGTCAGGCCCTGGCGCCCAACACCATCGACCCCTACGTGCTGTGGAACCGCCATTGATCGGCGCCGTCTCGACCTTGCGGCCGCCGTCGCTA
Organism: uncultured Phycisphaeraceae bacterium; assembly: GCA_964518335.1. Classification (GTDB taxonomy): domain Bacteria; phylum Planctomycetota; class Phycisphaerae; order Phycisphaerales; family Phycisphaeraceae; genus CAZFDT01. The sequence continues at coordinate 46,446 of CAZFDT010000013.1, read as the reverse complement.
CCATGCGGGCATGATGGCCTGGCTCGAACAACATGAGTTTCTGTTGGCGGCGTTCATCGTCGCGGCGCGTATCATCGACGTGTCGATGGGCACGATGCGCACGATCTGCGTGGTGCGCGGCTACCGCCTGGTCGCGGCGGTGCTGGGCTTCTGCGAGGTGATTGTGTGGATCGTCGCCGTGTCGGGCGTGCTGGCGCAACCGACGTTGGTGAAGGTGGTCGCGTACGGCGTAGGTTTTTCACTGGGCAACTTCTGTGGCGTGGCGCTGGAGCAGAAGCTGGCGCTGGGCAAGCAGCTCATTCTGCTGATCTCGCAGGGGCGGACGCACTCGGTGGCGTTTGCGCTGCGGCTGGCGGAGTTCGGCGTGACGGAGATCGCCGCGTTCGGGCACGAAGGCGACGTGGCCCTGGCAATGACCGTCGTGCCGCGGCGGCGGACGCAGGCGGTGATCGACCTGGCCCGCAAGACCGATCCGAAGGTATTCATCGCCGTGCAGGACGTGCGGTACAACCCACTGGTGCGCAGCGACACGTCGGTGCCGTTCACCGGCTGGCGGACGATGTTTAAGAAGAAGTAGGTTCGTCCGTTGCGCGGCGTTCGTCGGCGAAACGGTCGTCGTCGGCCTGGCTGTGGGCGGCCATCACGAGCGTGATGATGAGCGTGTTGAGGCACTGCACCAGGTTCTGAAAGGGCATCTGCAGCGCCAGTGGCAGGCTGTAGAGGATCGCCACGCCGGGGAGCCAGATGGCATTGTTGGCGATGAGCACGGGCACGACGCGGGCGACGTACCACCGCCGACCCAGCCGCCGCCGCGCCTCGGCGAGGCTGAACCCACAGTCTTTCCACAGGTAGGCCACCACGACCATGGGCGTGCACCACACGGGGGTGTAGAAGCCCAGGTCCAGCACGAGCTTGATGATGACGACGCGTGCCTCGGCCACGTCGCCGAAGAGGTGGGCCTGCAAGCGGTAGAAGAGGTCGGTCTCGACACCGCGATAACCCCACAGCAAGAGGAAGAACGGCAGGTGGCGCAGGGCGGCGCGGTGGGGCAGGTTGGGCACGATCTGCTGCAGCAGCACCGGCAATAGACCGGCGAATATGGCCGTGGACACCAGCGAGAACAGCAGGCCCCACTGCCGCTTGACGTCGGCGACGCGTTCCATCGCCCGGTGCGTGGGCGCGTGAAAGTAGTAGCCTGCCAGCAGAGCGACGCCTGCGGCGGTGAGCGCGACGGCGGGAATGGCGTTGGCCCGCGCCGCCGCCAGGCCCTGCCGCCAGGGCGACAACCGCGGTAGCAGTGGAGTCGGTGTGGCCGGGGGCGCCGGGGGCGCTGCCCCGGCCGCGGCTGACACGATCACTTCGTCCATGGCAACTGCGCCATGATATCACGCCTGTTGCAGTGGGCGCAGGCGTGGCGATATGGTATGGTATGGGTAAGTCCGTTTCGGCGGGCCGGGGAACAGGAGCAAGCCATGGCACGTAAGAAGGACATCAACGTCGCGCGTCTGGCCAAGAAACTGGGCGTCAAGGAATCGACGATCCGCGCCCGCCGCACGCGTGGCACGAAGATCGACGCCCCCGCCCAGGTCCGCACCACGGCGGCGCAGCAGAAGAAGATCGTCGCCGCCAAGGGCACGACCGAGCAGATCGCCGCCAAGTTCGGCGTGTCGGTCAGCACCGTCAAGCGTCTGCGGCGCGTCTTCAAGTCCAAGCGTCGCTGACCCGCCGGGCATGACCCCCCGTGTCATCTGCAAAAGGCGGTTGCCGGCAAGGCCATCGCCCATGTTGCGTTGCGCGTGTGTCGTCAGTCGTGATCACTTGCGGGGGTGCGCCGTGATATGCTGTCGGCATGGGTGGGAGGTAGGGAGCGTAAGACAATGAAAAGCGGCAACCCGGAGCCGGCGGATGAGTTGCGGTTGTTGATTCAGGCCAAGCGGCACGCGCCGTCACGCACGGTGGAGGTGGTGTCGGCGACGGCGCGGTGGCTCAAGGCGGCGCTGAAGGGGGCGGACGTGGCCTACAGCTATGCTTCCTGCGAGGAAGAGGACCACTACGGTTACGCGGCCTTCACGGTGCTGCGCTTCTACCGGGGCGAACCGGTGAGCCTGGACCTGAAGATCGCCGAGATTCGGGAGACGCCCTATTTCTTCGCCGAGGTGCGGTCGCTGGGCAAGTTCGACGGGACGCTCTTTCCCTTCTTTGGCGAGGCGAAGTCAGAGGACGGCCGAAGCCTGCTACTGCATTACGTGGCCGATTTCGTCATGGGCACGGACGCGCCAGGCAGTCACAAGTTTTAAGCGGGTCTGCCTACGTTCGCCACGCCTGGCGCGATCACCCGGGCCACGGCGCTTGCGGTCTGCGTGCGGCTCACTTGCTCACGCCGCCGCGGCGCGCGGTGTGTCGCGCTGGCTTTTCCACCAGGCGGCGGTGAGCGCCATGCCTTGCGCCAGGGGGAAACGGGAGCGGTAGCCCAACCGGCGCTGGGCCTTGGTGAAGTCGAAGGCGCGGTCGTGCGTGAAGAAGCCCACCCGGCGGCGGAACAGCGGCGGGCGTACGCCCAGCGGCTTGCACGCCAGCTCGCACGCCCAGGCCGCGGCCCACACCGGCGCCACCGGCACATGCCACACACGCAGCTTCACGCCCAGCGCATCGGCCAGCGTTGTCACCAGTTCGTTGAGCGAGCACGGCCGATCTGAAGCGATGTTGAACGTCTGCGCATGCACCTGCGACGATTCCGCCGTGGCCGAGAGGATCAGCGAATCGACCTGGTCGTCGATGTAGCCCAGGTGCGCCAGCACCTGCCCGTTGCCGATCATGATGAATCGGCCCGATTCGACGAGTCGGCAGAGCTTGCCCGCCATGCGCACGTCGCCGGGGCCGTACACCATCGACGGACGGTTGACCGTCAGGGTCATCTGCAGCGGATCGAGCGTGCGTGCATAGTCCATCACAGCCAGCTCACCGGCGAGCTTGGTCTCGTGGTAGAGGTCCATCGGGTTGAAGGGCGTCTCTTCGGTCGCGGGGATCTGCTTCACCGCGCCGTGAACGCCGACGGTGGAGACGTGGACGAATCGCTGGACGCCGGCGCGGGTGGCGGTCTGGGCCAGCTTCAGCGCCGCATGATGGTTGACGCGCTCGAAGAGGCTGCGCGGAGCGTCGTATTCCTGGAACATCGCGGCGACGGCGAAGACCACGTCGAAGCCGGTGAGCAGATCGTCCCACGCGTCGTCGGAGGCCAGGTCCAGCACGCGCGCGTCGATGCCCTCGGCGATGAGGGCCGCCGCCTCGTGCGCGTGCAGCGTCGTGCCCACCACGTCCAGACCTTCGTCGCGCAGCCGTCGAGCCAGCGCCCCGCCGATGTACCCCGCCGCGCCCGTCACCAGCAGCCGCCGACCGCGCAGGGCCTCGACACTGGGCGCCTGCCCCGGCCACACCGCCTGCGATGCAAACGTCCTGCTCATGGCGGCACTATCGGCACGATGGGGGCAGGCCCTTTTCATTACCTGCCCGTCAGGTAGGATTTGGCCATGGCGACCGTGCGTTTCACGGCGAATCTGCGTCGGCACGTGGCGTGCCCGGATGTGACCGTCGAGGCCGCGACCGTCCGCGACGCGCTGGCGCGCGCCTGCGCCGACCGGCCGGAACTGCTGGCCTACGTGCTCGACGAGCAGGGCGGCCTGCGCAAGCACGTGACCGTCTTCGTCAACGGCGTGCCGGTGCTCGACCGCGCGGCGCTGAGCGACCGCGTCGGCCCCGACGACGCCATCGACGTGATGCAGGCGCTGTCGGGCGGATAACTGCAACAGCACAAGGAGCGATTCATGGCCGGGCAACTTCTCGTGTCCACGCGCAAGGGTCTGTTCACGCTGGAGCGGCGCAACGGCACGTTGGCCGTCGCCGACGCGGCGTTCCTGGGCCAGCCGGTGACGATCGCCATGCACGATCCGCGCGACGGGTCGAGCTACGCCGGCCTGCGCCTGGGTCACTTCGGGTGCAAGCTGCACCGCCGCGACGCCGGGGGCCAGTGGCAGGAGATCGCCTGCCCCGCCTACCCGCCCAAGCCCGACGACGCCCCGGTGGTCAAGGACCCGATGCGCGGCGAGGAGATTCCGTGGAAGGTCGATCAGCTCTGGTCGCTGGCGATCGACCCGTCGCGCGACGGCGGGCTGTGGTGCGGCACGATTCCCGGCGGGCTGTTCCATTCGTCGGACCGGGGCGGCACGTGGGCACTCAACATGCCGCTGTGGAGCCATCCGTCGCGCGGCAAGTGGTTCGCCGGCGGGTACGACTGGCCGGGCATCCACAGCATCCTGACGCACGACGCGCGGCCTCGCAGTGTCATTCTGGGCATCTCCTGCGGCGGCGTGTGGCGCAGCGAGGACGCCGGCGCCACCTGGGCCAACGCCAGCCACGGCATGCGCGCCGCTTACATGCCACCCGAGTTGGCGGGCGACCCCGACACGCAGGACCCCCACCTCGTCGTGCAGTGCCGCGACCAGCCCGACGCCCTGTGGACCCAGCATCACAACGGCATCTTCCGCACCACCGACGGCGGCAAGTCGTGGCGCGAGATCACCACCGCCACGCCCTCGGCCTTCGGATTCGCCGTTGCAGTGGACCCCGCCGATCCCGACACCGCATGGTTCGTCCCCGCCGAGAAGGACGAGGTGCGTATCCCCGTCGCCGCCCGCGTCGTCGTCACCCGCACCCGCGACGGCGGCAAGTCCTTCGACGTGCTTACCGAAGGGCTGCCCCAGCAGCACGCTTACGACCTCTTCTACCGCCACGCCCTGGCCCTCGACCCCGCCGGCCAGACCCTCGCCATCGGCAGCACCACCGGCTCCCTGTGGTTCAGCGACGACCGCGGCGACTCGTGGCGACACATCACCGCCCATCTCCCGCCGATCTACGCCCTCACGTGGACGACGTGAGCCGGCGCATTGTGCGGTCTCCAGCGGCCGAGTTTTCGCCTGCCCCGGCATGGCGGGAACGCACGTCACGCACAACAGACGCCGATCCCCGCCAATCCTCGCGCCACGGCATTGGACTCGCGCGCGACGGGCGGCAATGATCCCTGCCGGAAACGCACCGTCCTGACGACGGCGCAGGAGGCTAAGACGATGTCCGCACACGACACCCACGGCCCCGTGTTCGACGCTCTGGAACCACGCCACCTGCTTTCGGGTGAAGTGAGCGTCTCCGCGGGGGAGGTGCTGCAGCTTCGCGGCGACGGCGACGACAACGCCGTCCGCATCACTCGCACAGCCGGCGGCCAGGTAGTCATCAAGGGCCTGCGCGGCACCACGATCAACGGTCGCAACGCCATCCGCGTCAGCGGCAGGGGCATCGAAAAGGTGGATATCAAGCTCTTCGGCGGCAACGACACGCTCATCATCCAGCGCCTGGTCGCCAGCAACGACATCAACATCGAAACCGACATCGGCGACGACACCGTCAAGCTCGTCGGCGTGCGGGCCGGCAAGGTGCTGTCGGTCAAGACCGGCGACGGCAGCGACGTGGTCAAGGCCGCCCGTATCCAGACCGGCGAGGATTTCAACATCGACACCGGCGAAGGCGCGTCTCGCGTTCACGTCAACGCCACCACCGTCGGCGGTTCGCTCACCGTCATCGGCAAGGACGACGCCGACCGCGTGAGAATCGCGGGCACGACCGTGCAGAAGGACCTGAACGTCGAGGTCGGCGAGGGCAACGACAACGTTCGCCTGATCCGCATCCTCTCCCGCAAGAACATCAAGGTGGACGCCCAGACCGGCAACGACGTGGTCGCCGTGACCCAGGTGCGCGCCGCCAGCGATGCGGTGTTCCTCGGCGGCGACGGGTTCGACACGTTCATCGACAACGGCGTCAGCGGCGGCGAGAAGCTTGAGATCAAAGAATTCAACCGCCGCCTCTGACGCGGTGCGCAGGTTCGGGCGCGTGGGGCGCATCACTCGTGTTCCTGTGAGCCGAAACCGCTGACGGTGCGGATCAGCCGCGCCAACGGGGCGCGGCTGGCGAGGAAGCCGAGCATGTGCTGCAGGTGGTGGAGCATGCGCGGCGGATCGACGACGAGCGAGTCGGCGGCGACGATGTCGGCCCAGGGCAGGGCGTCGGGGTCGGCGCGGGGGACGCCGGCGGCCTGCATGACCTTGAGCACCTCGTGCGCAATGATCCCGTAGCCGATCGTCGTCGGGTGGATGGCGTCGAGACTGAACAGCCCGCCGCAGTACTTGCGGTGCAGCGTGCGCACCTGATCGTCGGTGAGTCCGTGTCGTCGGCCGTCGTCGGGCACGTCGGGCACGATACGCAGGTAGCGCGTGTCCAGCAGGGCGCGGCGGCGCGGGTCGCCTGCGATCGTGAATACGCGATGCCGCGTGGCCGGGTTGGCCTCCAGGGCGTCGAGTAGCCCGTCGGGCAGGCGGTACGTCGGCTCGCCGTCGTTGCGGCGGAAGGCGATGCGGTCGAGGGCGTCGCAGAAATCGATCACGTGCCAGCCGTGCTTCTTCGCCGCGGCCACGATAGCGCGGTTGTAGTCGTCGATGATGCCGTCGATGGTGCGGGCGTCCTCGCGGGTGAGGTGGCGGTAGGCGTTGGGCTGCTGGATGAAGTCGTCGTCCCAGACCCAGAAGTGGGTGTAGTACTCGTAGAAGCCGTTCTTGCGTTCGGGCCCGCCGTGGCGTTTCGCGTCGGGGCTGATGCCGCGGGTGACGGGGGCGATGGTGACGTGGGGCACGTTGGCGATGAACAGGCGTCGCACCGGCGCGGGCGCGTTCGCCCTGGCCTTGCGCGTGAGTTTGGCCAGGCGGGCGACCACGGCATCGAGCAGGCGCTGGAAATGCTCGGGCGCCCAGATGTTGCAGTTGCGCTGGTGGGCGAGCTTGTAGCAGTCGGCCGACTGCGACCAGCGCAGCGTCAGGCTGGTGCAAGTGCCCAGCACGTTATTGGCGCCCAGGGCGACGACCAGGTTGTCGATGCCGCCTTCGTCTGCGGCGATGCGCTCGACCAGGTCGAGCTGCGTGAGGTCCTCCAGGGCGTATAGCCGGCCGGGGTTGAGCGTTCGCCGTGCGGTGCGGTACATGGCGAACTCGGGGATCTGGTTCTGCGTCCAGAACTGGTCTTTCGCCTGCGGCGTGTTGCGGCGGCAGACGGCGTCACTGAGCGTGTTGCAGTCGCCCATCTCGAATCCCCACACCGCCAGGTTGTGATGCATGGGGCCGGTGTCGCTGGGCGCATCGCCTGGGCCGCGCTCCCAGTAGTCCTCGGTGGCGTCCATCATGCTGGCGACGGTCCACGCCGCCGCGGGCAGGTCGAACCAGTCGAGCCGGCTGCCCGCGCGCTCGCCCATACGCCGCACCAGCCGCTCCAGGTTCAACGGCAGCCCACCCTCGCCGGCAAAGTCCGGGATGCGGAACGCCGCCGCCCCCAGCACCTTCGCCAGCATCGCCGGGTACGACCAGGCTGTCTTCGAGATCGACCCGCTCTGAAACCCCTGCGTCAGACTGTCGCCGATTGTCACGAGCGTAGCTGCCATCGCGGCCCCCTTTCACAGGAATGATGTGGTTCCCGGTTCTACGAACGTCACTGCTTTTCCAGCACAATCAGCGCGTAGGGCTTTCCGGTGTCGGGTGTGTGGTGGATCACTTGCACGACGCGGATCGTGCCGCCTTCGCTGAGCTGCAGGGCCTGGACTGTCTTGTTGAGCTCGGTTTCGAGCTTGCCGGCGGTGGTCGGCGCGGGCTGGACCTTGGCGACGAAGTATTGCATGGCGCGTGCTCCGATCGGGCGGGCTTATTCGCCTTCGCCCAGTTGCGTGGCCAGCTCGGCGTTGAGGCTGGCGATGAACTGCTTGAGCGTTTCGGTGTCGCCGGTGATGAGCGTGGTGTAGTTGTCGCCGTAGGCTTGCTCGGCCCAGGCGTTGCGAAACGCGACGAACGAGTCGTAGGTGTCTTCGCCGATCGCAAGCGTCCTGCCCGCAGGCAGCGTGCGGTACTGCTCGGCCAGAGCCTTGAGATCGTGGATCGTCTGCACGTGCTCCGAGGAGAGGTGGTTTGCAATCTGCTGCTGTTGCACCGCGGCGGTGGCGGTCTCCTTTTCCTTGGTCTCCTTCTCGACGGCTTTGCGGATGAGGCTCAGGCCGTGGTAGAACGAGCCGCGCTCGTGATAGACGCTGGCGTCGCGGATGGCGGCCTCGACGGGGTAAGTGTCGATACCCTCTTTCTGGCGGACCTGGATCACCTCGATGTGGAACTTCTCGCGGTCGGCGAGGATGGCCTGGATGAGCGACTCGGACAGGGCATTGCGATAGACCTGCTCGTTGAAGAGCGAGCGGAAGGCGTTGGTGCCGGTGGCGGCGGCGGCCAGGCCCTTGGCGGCCTCGGTCGAGGCCACCGTCGCCCCGCCCGCCAAGGCCGACGTCGCTCCACCGAAGATCAGGTTCATCACGTTGTCCGTCGATTTGATCGCCGACAGATGAACGGCCGTGGTCTCGTCCGACACGGCGAGGATCGCCGACTGCAGGCGATTCCGCGCCAGGCGAGCCTTGTCCATGTCCGCGGCGTCGCTGGCGATGCGATGCAGCGACGGCTTGCCGCGGATCAGCCGCTGATCGTTGTCGAAATCCACCTCGTCGGGGTTGTACGTGTACGGGTTGATGAAGCTCACGCTCTGCCCCAGGGCCCCGAGCCCGCTCTGGCTGCCGCGCCACGGCAAGGCGCTGTTGCGATCGGTGCGAAGGATCGGCTCGACCCGGTGCACCGTGCCGCACCCGCCCGACAGCGACAGCCACAGCGCCCACGCCACCCAGCCCCAGGGCCTCCGGTTCATCATGATGTGTGTTCCCCAAAAACAGCGCCAAACGCGCAACAGGTGACAGGCAGAGCTGGAGATGCCCCCCATGACGCCCTGCACGACTCGTTGATGATATCGGCCGGGCCCCGCACGACCAATCCCGACCGCGGCGCGGCGCGGCATCCGCACTTCATCCGCACTCGCGGCGCGCCAAAGCATCCGCACTTCATCCGCACTACCCGAACGCGCGGCGACGCCCGCCGCCGCCGCGCGGGCCCGGCCGACTCGACTTGTCCATGCATCCGCGAACATGCGCCACGCCCCGAGGGAATAGAGGTTCAATATATGTTAGCATATCCCGTCCGCGGTTTCAAGATATTTTGAACGACGGGGCCGCCCGCCGCCGGGTCACGCGCCCGGGCGCGCCAGGTCGGCCAGGGCGGCGTCGATCGTGGGGTGGGCGAAGGCGAAGCCGTGCTCCTGCAGGAGGCGGGTGGGGACGCAGCGGCGGCCGCGCAGGGCCAGCTCCGGGTCGGTGTTCAGCAGCAGGCGGCAGGCCAGGCGCACGCCCAAAGCGGGTGCGGGCGGCGACCACGGGCGGCGGTAGGCGCGGCGCATGGCGCGCATGAAGTGGCGGTTGGTCACCGGGTGCGGGGCCGTGACCATGTACGTGCCGACGTAGCGGTCGTCGTCGAGCGCGGCCAGGACGATGCGGTGGAGGTCGTCCTCGTGGATCCAGGAGATCCACTGGTCGCCGCGGCCGACGGTTCCGCCCAGGCCCAGTCGGGTGACGGCGCGCAATCGCCGCAGCGCGCCACCGTCGCGGCCGAGGACGAAGCTGATGCGCAGCGCAACGCCGCGCTGCGAAGGCAGCTTCGCCTGGGCGAAGGCGTGCTCCCACGCCACGCCCACGCTCGGCGCCATCTCGTGCATCGGGCCCGGCGCGGTGGCTTCGTCGCAGATCGTGTCGCGCGGCTCGGGGTCGCCCACAATGTGCGCCGTCGCCGACTGAATCCACACCGGCGGCGGCCGGCGCACGGCTCGCATCGCCTGGCCCAGCGCACGGCAGGACTCGACGCGCGATTCGAGGATCTCACGCTTGTTCGCCTCAGTCTTGCGGCAATCGACGCTGCGCCCGACGAGGTTCACCACCGCCGCCGCGCCATCGAGGCACCCGACCCAGTCGCCAGGCGTGCGCGCGTCCCACGTCCGCCACACCGCGCCGCGCGGCAGGTTCGCCGGAGGCATCGCGGCCCGGCCCAGCACCGTCGGCTCATCCCCGCGCGCCGCCAGCGCCTGCGCCAGCCCGCGCCCGAGAAACCCGCTGCCCCCGGCGATCACGATGCGTCGCGGCGTCTGCTCTGTCATGCGTCACCCCGCATCAGCATAGCCCGCCTCGGAGTCGTGTGCCTCGCGGTAGCGCATGGTCAACAGCAGCGTCGCCGCCGCGCACAGGCCTGCCGCCATGAGGAACACCAGCGACAGGTCCACTTTCGCCAGCGGCGCCGCCAGCAGGTTGCCGACGATCCGCCCGCTGCCGTACACCACCATGGCGAAGAGGCCCTGCATCGAGTTGCGGCAGGCCGCATCGGCATAGCGGTTGAGCAGCACCGGCGGGGCCACGTGGATCAGCACGACCATCACGCCGTGCATCGCCTGCGTGCCCACGCCCACCGCCGCCGTCGGCGCCAGCCACAGCAGCGTCATCCGCAGTGTCGTCACCGCCGCCGCCGCGATCAGCAGCCGCCGCATCCCCAGCCCCGCGGCGATCCGCCCGAACGCGAGGATGAATCCGATCTCGATCGTCACGCCGATGCTGCTGATGAGCCCGACCCACGCCTTGTCGATGCCGACGGGCGGCTCGACGAGATAGGCGGGGTAGTAGGTGTAGTACGCGCTGGTGGCCATGATGATGAGCCACATGGCGATGGTGAAAGGGAGCATGGCGGGGCTGAAGATGCGGCGTGCGGCGGCGAGGGTGGGCAGCGTGTCGCCGTGGGCCGGCCGCGCCGCGGCGACACGAGGCAGGAGCAGCGTGTTCACTGCAGCGATGACGCACGCCGCCGCCGCCAGCGCGATCGCCCATGACGTGTCCCCGTCGCGGCGCATCAGCAGGTACAGACCCAGGCTCGGCCCGATGAACCCGAGGGTCCCCCACACGCGCACGCGGTGATAGGGCTCGTCCGCCTCGCCGCGCTCGACGCGCTGTCGCTGCAGCGCGAAAAACAGCCCGTCCTGTACGGGAAACGTCGGCACGATCGCCATCGCGTGCAACAGGTACGCCGCCAGCGTCGCGGCAAACCCCTCGGCTCGACCCAGCGCCGCCAGCGTCACCGCCCCCAGCAGGTACATCCCCGCCAGCAGATGCCGCGCCTGCACCCGCAGGTCTGCCAGAAGCGTCACCAGCACCGGCGTCACGATGATCGCCACGCCCATCGACGCCAGCACGATCCCCACCTGCACCTTGGTCAGCCCCCGACTCTCCAGGTGCAGCGGCAGATACGGCAGCAAACTGCCCATCACCGCGTAGCAGAGAAAGAACTGGGCCTTGACCGCGCGCATGGGCGGCGATGATAGCTCTTCTTCACGACATCACGTTGGGCAAACGCACGCAGCGGCTTGCGGCTCACGGACTTGCCTGAACACCGGCCTGCCCTTCGTCATGCGCTCTTCGCAGGTTCATCGCACGGGCGCAGGAATCGCCGCCGCGCCGTGCGCCGCCTCGACGGCGCGGACGCGCTGGCGGGCGACCGTGTCGGCCAGCACCTGCATCTGCCGATCGATCGCATGGTCGAGGGTGAAGTGCTGCTCGACGTGCTGTCGTCCGGCGCGGCCCATCTGCGTCCACAGGTGCGGCGCCGCGGCGAGCTGGGCGATGTGCTGGGCCATGGCGTTCACATCGCCCTCGGGACTCAGCAGGCCCGTTCGGCCGTGCAGCACCACCTCGGGGATGCCGTTGTGGACTGTCGAGACCACCGGCAGGCCCGACGCCGAGGCCTCGACGAACGACAGTCCCAGCCCTTCGGTATCGCCGTCGGGCGTGGTCACGCAGTGCTGGGTGTACAGGTGCGACCGGGCGAGGATCTGGCCGACGCGCTCGTGGCGCAGCGCGCCGGTCATGGTCACATGCGGCTTGAGCTGCAGTTCATCGATGCGTTCGCGGCAGGGCCGGTACAGCTCGCCGTCGCCGACGATGGTCAAGTGCAGCGGTGGCTTGTCGCCGAGCATCGTCCGCGCCCGGGCGAAGGCCTCCAGCAGCTTCAGCGGCGACTTCTTGGGCGTCAGCCGGCCCACGTGGACGCAGCGCACGGCGCCGCCGTCGTAGTCCGCCGCCGGATCGCGGTACGTGAATCGCTCCACGTCCGCGCCTAGGTGCACCTTCACAATCTTGCGCGGGTCGGCGCCGAGCTCGATCAGCCGATCGGCGATGTGCGTCGAAATGGCGATCAGCACATCGGCATAGCGAAACAGGAAGCGGTACTTGCGCCGCCACCGGTCGCCCTGCAGGTGGATGAGCTTGGTCACGTCGTAGCCGTAGAACGTCACCGCCAGCGGCACGCCCGCCGCCCGCGCCGCCGGAAGCACCAGGCACGCATCCGGGCCGAAGTGAGCGTGGACAATGTCCGGCCGACACCGCTGAATCTGCCAGCGCAGCCCGGTGTTGAGCAGCGGCGCCAGCCAGAAGTCAAGCTCCGACCGCTGAAACCGCTTGCCCGCCACGCGATCGAGCATCTTCGGCACGTGCAGCCAAGGCGGCAGCCACACCAGCTTCCGCAACGACTGACCGGCAATGCGACGCGGCAACTGCACCACGGTCAACATCGTCGCGTCCATGCCGCGCTGACGCATCCGCACCAGCGGGTCATAGATGAACGACTCGCTGAGCACGGGAAACACGCGGCGGAAATGCAGGACGCGCGGCGGGATGGACGGTGCAGAGTTCATGCGAACAGTACTCACGCGCCTTCCCTGGCTGCCTGTTCATAGCATAGCAGGCCGGGGCGCGTCACATGCTGTCGCGGGCGATCAGGGACATGGGCAGCAGTCGGCGTGCGGCGGCGGGCGGCGTGGCGCCGCCGAGACGGGCGAGCATGAGGTCGATCGCCGTCCGGGCCATATCCGCGATGGGAAAGGCGATGCTGGCCAGCGCCGGGCGTACGAGCGTGCACGCCGGCGTGTCGTTGAGCCCGATCACCGCGATGTCATCGGGCACACGCAGGCCGGCGTCCTCGATGGCCTGCAGGGCGCCAATGGCATGGTGATCATCGGTGGCGATGAGGGCGTCGCGACGCGGGCCGCGGCCGAGCAGTGCGGCGGCGAAGGCGCGACCCTGCGCCACGTCGCGCTCGCGCACGCCGGTGTGCCACAGCACCAGTCGCGGATCGAGGCGGACGCCGGCGGCACGATGGGCGTCGCGCCAGCCGGCGAGCTTGTCCTGCGAGACGCGACCGTCCTCGCGAGCCAGCGCGATCGCCACGCGACGCCGCCCCGACGCCAGAAGTGCTGCAGTGGCCTGGCGGAACCCGGCGCGACGATCGATCCGAACGCCCGGCCCGGTGCGGGTCGTGCCGGGCGAGTCGATGAGCACCTGCGGCACGGCCGCGTCGATCGCCTTGCGGGCGCGATGCCATGGGCCATACGGCCAGTGCACGAACAGGCCCTCGACCATGCGCGCGGCCATCTCGGCGGTCGCCGCTGCGTGCGCCGCCGCATCGGCGGCCTCCAGCGGCATCATCAGCACGTGGTAGCCGCGCGACCGCGCCTCGTCGTAGATCGCCTCGACGGTGCGGAGCACGTAATCGTTGCGCATGCCCGGAAAGATCAGGCCCAGCGTGTGCGTCTGGCGGCTGCGCAGCGACTGGGCCAGCACGTTGGGCCGGTAGCCCAGATCGGCGGCGGCGCGCTGCACGCGGCGGCGCGTCGCCTGGCCCACCCAGCTCGGCCGGCCGCTGAGCACATGGCTCACTGCAGCGATCGAGACGCCGGCCTTCGCCGCGACGTCGGCCATCCTGGCGGGACGCGTCGCCATCACGCTACAGTCCGCAGGCACGCCGCGGATTGTCGCGCAGCAGCCGCGACACGTCGGCGTCGCCCAGGCCCAGGTGCTCACGGAGGTTCGCCGCCGCGCGCGTCATGGTCACCGCCGAGCCCACCAGGTGCGTGCGGTCGGCCGACCACACCGCCAGGTCCGGGCCGATGTCCACCTCGTGCTGGCCCAGCCGGTAGTGGCCGGGCCCCATGCCCGCGGCATGGATCGCGTCGGTCACGACCACGCACCGCTCGGTCCCCGCCGCGCGCAAATAGTTGCGCAGGGCGAAGAACGGCACGTGGACGCCGTCAGCGATGAAGCACAGCCACAGTCGATCGGCGCACGACAGCGCCCGCTGGATGATGTTGTCGTGACGGTGCATCTGCAGCGGACACCCGTTGCCCAGGTGCGTGAACATCGACAGGCCCGCGTCGATGGCGGCGTGCAACTGGGCCAGCGAAGCGTTGGTGTGTCCCGCCGACACGGCGATGCCCTGGCTCGCCAGCATCGTCGTGACGCGCAGGCCATCATCGCACTCGGGCGCCAGCGTCACCAGCCGTGTCAAGCCGCCGGCGGCATCCAGCAGCGTGCGCATGGCGTCGGCGTCGGCGGGTCGAATCGCCGCCTGGGCGTGCGCCCCGCGATAGCCGTCGGCCGGGTTGGTAAACGGGCCTTCAATGTGAATGCCGCGGATCATCGCCCGCGCGTCGCTGTCCTGTTCGCGCAGCGCCACGATGCGACGCAGCCGCCGCGCCATCGCCTCGATCGGACCCGTAATGACCGTCGCCAGGATGCCCTCGACGCCCTCGCCGCGCAGCACGTCGCAGGTGTGGTGCAAGGCCTCGGCGGTCAGTTCGTCGCCGTTGAAATTCGCGCCGGCGTAGCCGTTGACCTGCAGATCGAGATAACCGTGCGTGGTCATGGTCAGCTCAACAGGGACGCCGAGGGCTTGTCCAGATGGATCGTGCAGCGGCGGTGTTTCTGCAGGATCGACGACGGGGCGTCGGGCGTCACGGGTCCTTCGAGGCACAGCTTCACGGCCCGGGCCTTGCGCGCGTCGGGCACGCTGGTGATGATCGCCTTGCTGGCCATGATCTGGCGGATGCTCATGGACACGGCGTGCGTCGGCACGGCGCGCAGCGACGGGAACCAGCCCTCGCCAAGCTGCTGCTTGCGGCAGGCGGTGTCGAGCTTGACCACGAGGTACGGCCGCGTGGTCTTGAAATCGGCGGGCGGATCGTTGAACGCCAGATGCCCGTTCTCGCCGATGCCCACGAAGGCCACGTCGATCGGGTGACGCTTGATGAGCTTGCCCAGCCGGTCGCACGTGGCCTGGGGATTGTTCTCGGCGTCGAGGAAGTGGAACGCCGCCAGCGGCAGCGGCAGTTTCGACACGAACCGCTCCCACAGGTACTTGCGGAACGACGCCGGGTGCGTGATCGGCATGCCCACGTACTCGTCGAGGTGGAAGCCCGTGATCTTGTCCCAGGCGATGTCCGGCTCCTTGACGAGCTGCGCCAGCATCTCGAACTGCGACGCGCCGGTGGCCACGATGATGTTGGCCCGGCCGCGCGCCGCGATCGCCTTGCGGATCAGTTCCGCGCCCTCTTTCGCCGCCGCTCGGCCCACGGCTTTCTTATCACGATGGATCGCCACCTTCATGTGCATGCTCCGTCATCGTCGTCGGCGTCGCGGCTACACCCGCGAAATCGCCTTGACGTATAACGGTTAACATAGCATATCGGCCCCGTCGCGGCGAGTGCTACTTCGCCGCGGTCACGACGACGGCCCAGTACCCGGCGCCGGGGGCGGTGAGGGTGAGTCGGCCGCTCGACGACTGCTGCGCCTGCTCGTCGCGCCACTGCGACGCGGCGATGTCGAGCCAGCGCACGGTCCAACCGGGGCCGCCGCCGACCTCGATCGTGACCTGCCCGCCCCTGGGGAGGAAGAGGGCATAGGTGTCGCCGGGCTTATGCAGGCAGTAGGCCTGCTCGGGCTGGCGGTCGCGGGTGAAGACGCCCCAGGTCGGCTCGGTGGCGAAGATGTCGAAGGCCTCGACGAACATGCGCGCCGAGCGGATATGAGTTTGGGCGGTGTCGCTCAGTCCCAGGCCGTGCGGCGGGCGGTGGAAGCGCGTCGTCGCCGCGCCGGCGAGCATGTTGCGCCAGAAGCGCGTCACACCCTGGTGCGTGTCGTTGAACGGCCCGCCGTCGGCGCCATACACCTTGACGTTGTTGATCGGGCGGGGCATGTTCGACCCGGCGATGCGCTCGCGGAAGCGGAACAGCAGCTCGTAGTGCGCGTCGCCGTTCATGTGGTTGTTCTGCGACGCATCGACGAAGCGGTAGAGGTCCGGCCGATCCGTCGTGCGGCGGTGCTGCGGGTCGCTGAGCACGTGGGCGTCCCACATCTCGGTGCAGTACACGTGCCGACCCTCGGCGGCGGCGCGCTTCTGGATGTACGTCGCCCAATACTCGCCCCACTCCGGCGGGACCGTCGTCTCGTTATCGATGCAGTAGAGCAGGTGGTCGTACTTGAGCGCCGAGTCGAGCATGCGATCGACGAACCGTTGCTGGTGGCGCAGGAGCATCGGGTTGTCGTCCAGGGCCGGGGGCGTGCGGAAGAACGGGTGCTTGAATCGGCCGGGGTGGATGTCGTACACGTGCTCCATGCCGGTGTCGGCGGTGGTGTAGTTGACGTTGTTGGCGGGATTGAACGAGCTTTTGAGCCACGGCTCGCGGGCCAGGTCGAAGCGGTCCCACACCTCGAACTGCACGATCACGCCCCGTGCCGCGGTGGCCTCGAGGAAGTGGTCGAAGCGCCGCCAGTATTCGTCGCTCCAGCGTTCGAGGTCGTACTTGCCCGTCGCCTCGTCGTAATAGTGCGGCATCACGTTGCCGACATCGCGCGGCGACATCGTGTTGCGCACGTAGTTGCCCCCGACGCTCACCAGCAGGTCCAGGTGCGCGTCGAGGTCGGGGATCTGGAACAGGTTGTCCTCGATGCTGCCGCCCAGCGGGAACACGGGCTTACCGCGGTAGCGCCAGTACATCGGGCGGTCGAGGTCCGGCTGCAGTTGCCCCGCGGCGGGAGGCGGCATCTCGACGATCATCGTCGTCGGCAGCGGCGGTTCGTCGGCGCCGCAGGCGCACAGGATCAAGGTCAGCATCGCGCACAGGCACAGCATGGTGGTGGTCATGCCCCTCATCATCGCCGACGCCGACGCGGGATCAAGCGCCGGGCGTATGATGACGGCGATGCCGCGCCTCTTCATCGCCGTGCCGCTGGAAGGCGAGCCGCCCGCGCCGCTGGCGCAGGTGCTGCAGCGCCTGCGTGCGATCGGTCGGCCGGTGAAGATGGCGGAGCCGGGGCCGCTGCACGTCACCGTCGCATTTCTGGGCGACGTGGACGGGGCGATCACACCCGATCTGACCGAGGCCATGCGCGAGACGGCGGCGGGCGTCGCGGCGGCCTCGACGGTGCAACTGCGCGGCCTGGGGGCGTTCCCCGACATCCGTCGCCCCAGCGTCGTGTGGTGCGGCATGGCCGACGTGGCGTGGATGGTCGACCTGGAAGCCCGGCTGCGCCCCTGGCTCGACGCCCTGGGCCTGCCGCTGGACGATCGGCCGTTTCACCCGCACGTCACGCTCGCCCGGATGAGCCTGCGCGACCGGCGCGACCGCGTGCCCGGCGCGCTGGCGGAACTGCTGCAGCAGCACGCCGATACCGATTTCGGCGCGGCGGCGATCGGCGGCCTGTGCCTCATCCAAAGCGAACTGACCCCGAAAGGGGCGATCCACACCACGATCGAAACGGTCCGCCTGAAAGGCGACGGGTGAGTATGGACCACGCGGCGCGAACCGCGTCTATCCTCGGGCGTCCAATGCCAGTGATGCAACACCACCCCCTGCGTGCCCCGGCGTTCATCTGCGGCTGTCTCGCGCTCGTCGCTCTTGCATCGGCCGACCCCGGCCCCGACTACGACGCCCACGTGGCGGCCCTGCGGAAGAGACTGCCCAGCGAGGCGTTTTCCATCGTCATCGAAAAGCCATTCGTCGTGATCGGCGACGAGGCGCCGGGCGTGGTGCGGTCGCGTGCGGTTCGCACGGTGCGCTGGGCGGTGGACAAGCTCAAGGCCGAGTATTTCGAGAAGGACCCGCCCTATATCATCGACATCTGGCTCTTCAAGGACCGCGACAGCTACGACACGCACGCCGAGCTGCTCTTCGACGACAAGCCCCACACGCCCTACGGCTACTACTCGGCCCGACACCGGGCGATGGTGATGAACATCGCCACCGGCGGGGGCACGCTCGTTCACGAGATCGTCCACCCCTTCGTCGCCGCGAATTTCCCGGGGTGCCCCGCGTGGTTCAACGAGGGCCTGGGCTCGCTCTACGAGCAGTCCGCCGAACGCGACGGCCGCATCATCGGCCGCACCAACTGGCGCCTGGCGGGACTCCAGGACGCCATCCGCAACCGCACGACCATTCCCCTGCAAGACCTGGCCGCCACCACCACCGCCCAGTTCTACGGCGACAACAGCGGCCTCCACTACGCCATGGCCCGCTACCTCTGCTACCACCTCCAGGAACGTGGCAAGCTCCGCGACTACTACCGCGCCTTCGTCGCTGCAGTGGACGACGACCCCACCGGCTACGCCACGCTGCAGCAAACCGTCGTCGCCCCCGACATGGCCGCCTTCCAGAAACCCTGGGAAGCCTGGGTCATGACCCTGCGATTCCCGTGATACGTTGCGTTTCCGCGTAGCCCGGCCGCCCGCGGCCGGTTCCGCGCACGGTAACATGATGCCTTCCGACCGGTCGCAGGCGACCGGGCTACACGGGGCATGGGGGTATCGATGGTCATCGCCTCTCACGGGATCTGGTCCACCTACGGGTTCTGGTTTCCGAATGAAGAGCGCGGGTCGTGGTCCACGCGGGTATGGGCGACGCACCTGCGTCGGTTCGGGCCGGCGACGAAGGTCGATACACGGCGGTCGGTGGCGCGCAAGCCGTTCGATCGGCAGCGGAGGCGCGACATGCAGGCGGCGCTGAAGTATCCGCCGGTGGTGCTCACCGGACTGCAGGCGAGGGCGACGGCCAACGGCATCGCCGCCGTGGTGGCCCAGTTGCGACTCGTCGTCGTGGCGTGCGCGATCATGCCGGATCATGTGCATGTCGTGGTCTTGCGGCACTCACTGGAGATCGAGGACATCCTGCAGCGAATGATGAGTGCGGCAACGCGACAGATGACCCGGGAGGGGATTCATCCGTTGGAGAAGCACCGTGACAAGAACGGACGGGCGCCGTCGCCGTGGGCGGAGGGTGCGTGGCCGGTGTATCTCAACACACCGAATGATGTGTGCGGGCGGATCGCATACGTGAACGGGAACCCTGAAAAGGCGGGGTTGCGTCCGCAGCAGTGGCATTTCGTCAAGCCATACATCGTGTAGCCCGGCCGCCCGCGGCCGGTTCCGCGCCCGTTGACATGGTGACTTCGACCGGTCGCGGGCGACCGGGCTCAACGGGGACGGCGCGTTCACCAACCCGCCGCCAAGGCGGTTTCGGCGGTGAAGTCGCGCGGGGCGAAGTTCAGGTCGGTCATGTCGCGATGGTCGTGCCAGGCGACGTACAGCGACTCGTCCTCCTCGAACAGATCGAGCATCGGACCCGGATCGTCGCCCTCGCTCATGGCGTCGGGCGGGGGGGTGATCTGCAGTTTCGGCCGGCAGGGGTTGTCGGGGGTGTGGTCCAGGCAGACGCCCCAGCGTCCATCGCTCAGCCGCACCACCGAGCCCGGCGGATAGGGCGGCGCCACCTGCAGCAGGGCGTGTACCACCGTCGGGTCGAACTTCTCAAACAGGTCGCTCTGCAGCAGGGCCCCCAGAACCCAGGCCGTCGGCTGCGGCGGCAGCCCGGCGGGGTTACGCATGCGGTCGAACTGCTCGGCCAAGCCGACGATGCGGGCAAAGACGTGGATCGACTTGCCGCCGAGCACCGGCACGCCCGCTCCCGCGTAGCCCGAGGCGTCGAACCGCTGGTGGTGGTGCAGCACGACCGTGGCCGCCGACGGCTCGACCCGGCCGCGCACCATCTCAAAGCCCTTGCGCGTGTGGTCCTGCCACGCCAGGTCGCTTTCGTCGCCGCTGGCGTAATAGCGCTTGCGAACGTCCGGATCGAGCTGCGTGATGCCGATGTCGTGCAGCATCGCCCCCAGGCCGAGGTTGGTCACCTCCTTGGCCCGGGCCGGGTCGATGTGCTTGCGCTGTTTGACGAGATAGCCTTCGAGCTTGAGGCCCATCAGCACGGCCAGGTACGTCACCGTCGAGCTGTGCCGCATCAGGCCCCCCGTGCCTTGAGCGTCGGGCCCGGACAGGTCGCCCAGGAACACCGCCGCGTCGGGGTTGTTCACGAGCTGGCCCACCAGCGTGCCGATCGACTTGCAGTAGTCGTCGTAGGGCAGCTTGGCGGAGGACTGGTCCTGCAGTTGCGTGAAGGTGTCGCTGATCTGCGACACCACCTGGCTGTGCGCCGCCATCACCTGGGGATCGACGAACTTCTCGATGAACTGGAGGCTGGGGTAGCGCACCCACAGGCTGCGGATGCCCATGGCCGTGAGCTTGTCGATCGTGCCCGCGGCCAGGCCGTAACCCGCCTTCAGCAGCACCCGCCCGGGCGTCTGCGGGTCGTACACCGGCAGCGCCAGAGCCATCCCCGCGCGAGCGTGTCCCAGGTCGATCCGCAGCATGGGCGCAACTGTTCCGGGGTTGGCCTCCGCGAAGATACGTCGGCCAGATCGCCCCGGGCGATTAGGTCGCGCCCGTCCGACGGGGCCGAGGCCGCCACGCCGTAATCGGAATCACTGGGTTTTCATCTTCACCACACGGGGTTCTGCGCCGCCGCGCCCGGCTCGGCTGCAGGGGGTCGCCCAGGGTGGCCCAGACCCAGGCGGCGGGGGAGTGGATGTGTCGATAAGCGCCACATTGACAGTATTTTACCACAAAAGTCCACGGCGCATAGTCCTCGCGGAGGAATTTTTCCGCCACCCCGGCCCCCCCCGGCCCCCCCGGCCCCCCCGGCCCCCCCGGACGCCCCGGTCGCAGCGGCGAAAGGGCTTGACACCGGGCGGGGCGCGATCTAAGATATAAACCGGTTTATACAGCGAGCCGTGCTATGCCACCACGCAAGGCCCCCACGCTCATCGAGATCTCACGCCTCGCCGGCTGCTCCAAGGGCGCAGCCTCGGCCGTCCTCAACGGGTCCAAGGGCAACATCGGCGTCAGCGACGAGCTTCGCCGCAAAGTCACCGACGTCGCCCGCCGCCTCAATTACCACCCCAACTTCGCCAGCCGCTCGCTCGCCCTCCGCCGCACCCAGACCCTGGGCGTCTATGTCCCCCCGCAGCCCTGGGGCGGCATCGGCAACGCCCAGTACGCCGGCGCCATGCTCCGCGGCATCGAGCGCGCCTGCCTCGAACGCCACTACAACGTGCTCATCCTCAACGTCGCCGGCGGCGCCGCGCCGGAGCGCTGCGTCGAGTCGGTCCTCGAGCAGCGCGTCGAGGGCCTGCTCATCCTCTGGGCCGACGGCGAGTTGCCCTGGGTCGATCTGCTGCTGCAGCGCGGCGGGTCGGTGGCGGCGGTGGACTGTCTGCATCCGCACCCGGGCATCGACGCGGTCATGTTCGACAATGCCGCCGCCATCCGCCTGGCCGTGGACCACCTGGTGGCGCTGGGCCATCGCCGCATCGGCTACCTGGGCACCTGCACCGCCCAGACCATCGCGCACAACGAGGCGCGACGGCAGGCCTTCGTCGCCGCCACCAGCGCCCACGGCATCGACGCCGATCCTCGCTGGCGCTTCGACGCCACCCGCATCGACCGCGTGGTCGAGCGCAGCAGCGCCCATTGCGACGAGGCGGGCGCGCTGGGCGCAGCCTATTTCGCCGCCCTGGGCGCGGCGCGCCCCACGGCGCTGGTGGCCTACAACGACCTGGTCGCCGCCAGCGCCCTGCGCCGCCTGGCGGAGCTGGGCCTGAGCGTGCCGGGCGACGTGAGCCTGGTCAACGTCGAGGACACGGCCCTGTGCCGCTACCTCATGCCGCGGCTGACCTCGGTGCGCCACCCGCTCGAGGAGATGGGCGCGCTGGCGGCGCATCGGCTCATCGACCGGGCCACCGGCGACCCCGACAGCGCGGGCGACGTGCTGCGAACCTACTGCGCCCCCGACCTGCGCGTGCGCGAGAGCACCGCGCCGCCCCGATCCTGACCCCGCCACGATCGCGGAGACCGTTATGCGACGACATGGCTTCACCCTCATCGAGCTGCTGGTGGTCATCAGCGTGATCGCGCTGCTCATCGCGCTGCTGTTGCCCGCGCTGGGCAAGGCGCGCGACGCGGCGCGAACGGTTCAGTGCGCCAACGCGCTCAAGCAGATCGGCATCGTCAGCGCCAACTACGCCGTCAACCACAAGGGCGCCCGCCTGCCGCACTGGACGCGCCAGCCCAACGGGCTGCAGGTCACCGCCGCCGCCCCGCACCACGTGCCCTGGTACAACAACACCGACTTCCGCGTGGACATGCGCATGCCGCTGACCGTGATCGGCAGCAAGTGGATCAGCATCCCCCGCAACCACGTCTGTCCGAACGCCGCATGGTCGCTGGCCAACCCCAGCGGCGCGGGCAACTACGACATGCGCTACATCTACGGCCAAAACGTGCAGGTCAACAGCACCGGCGGGGGCCTGCTGCCCGAGTGGGACGCCGACCCCGACATGGGCGCCGCAGGGTTCAACGAAAAGGACGTGCTGACGCCCGCCCGCAAGCTCGAATTCGCCGACGGCTACCGCCACACCCTCACCAAGCAGCACTCGAGCTGGTACCAGGGCGAGATCACCCCCGACCCGACCAACAAGAACTCGGTCGCCACGCGCCACGACCAGTCCGCCAACGTGTTGTTCTTCGACGGCCACGTCCTCCGCATGCCGCGCGCCGACGTCATCGGCGCGGTCGGCGTGCCCAACCCACTCTGGGACGTCACCCAATGATGTCACCGCGACCCCTCCTGTTCGCTGCCGCAGCGATCGCCTACCCTGTCCTGGGTTGGGCCGACGCGCTCATCCTGATGGACTTCGAGTCGCCCGACGCCATGAAGCAAGTCGGCGGCATGGACTCGACGCGGCAGATCGTCGAACTCCATGGCTCACGGGCCGTGCAGGTCGAGACCGGCACGGACAAGCCCTACCCCAACGTCACGGTCAAGCCCGCCGACGGCGCGTGGGACCTGGACCGATTCACCCGCGTCGAAATCGACGTGACCAACCTCAGCGACGAGTCGCTCAAGCTCGGCGGGCGTGTCGATAACCCCGGCGCCACCGGGCGGAAGAACTCGAACACCGGCAGCGTCAGCCTCGAACCCGGCGAGTCGGGCACGCTCGTCGTCGCGTTCGACCGCACCTTCGCCGTCGAGCTGCGCCAGCAGCTCAAGGGCATGCACCACACGCCCTGGGGCGTGCGCGGCGACCAGGGCGGCACGATCGACCCAGCCCAGGTCACGCAAGTGAGCGTGTTCCTCAACAAGCCGGAGCGGGCGTACCGCTTTGCGATCGACAACGTGCGCGCGGCCGGGACGTTCGATCCGGCGACGCGGGTCGTGCCCGAGCCGTTCTTCCCGTTCATCGACGGGTACGGCCAGTACGTGCACCGCGACTGGCCGGGCAAGGTGAAGTCCGACGCCGACCTGCACGCGCACCGCGACGCCGAGGCGCGGGCGATGGGCTCGATGCCGCGTCCGCTGCAGTGGAACCGCTACGGCGGCTGGGCCGACGGCCCGCAGCTCGAGGCGACCGGCCACTTCCGCACCGCTCGACACGAGGGCAAGTGGTATCTGGTCGATCCCGAGGGCCGGCTGTTCTTCTCGCTGGGGGTCACGTGCGTGCGCGGCGGGGCGATCACGCCGGTGACGGAGGACCGCGCCGGCTGGTTCGCCGATCCGCCCTGGGAGCGCGACGCGGCGCTGAAGGCGTACCTGGGCCAGGTCAACACCAGCCGCCGCAACGAGTACGACGCGCAGCCGGTGACGGCGTACGACTTTTTCGCCGCCAACGCCCATCGCAAGTACGGCCCGGACTGGCAGGCGACGTGGCGGTCGCTCATCGGCAAGCGCCTGATGAACTGGGGCTTCAACACGATCGCCAACTGGTCGGACCCGGAGCTGCTGCCGCAGGCCGGGCTGCCGTACACGCACTGGGTGTATATCAACGCTCCGAAGCTGCCGTGGCAGGCGGGCACGCGCAACCGGGTGAGCGATCCGTACCACCCCGGATTCGAGGCCGAGCTGCGCCGTCGCGCCGCGGGCATGATTCAGGGCACGGTGAACGACCCGATGTGCATCGGGTACTTCGTGGACAACGAGCTGTCGTGGGGCGACACGACGCACCTGGCGCGGGGCGTGGCGGTCGCCGAGCCGGCGCAGCCCGCCAAGGCCGCGATGGTCGAGCACCTCAAGGCGACCTACGACGGGATCGACAAGCTCAACGTCGCGTGGGGCACGAGCTTCGCGTCGTGGGATGACGTGCTGCAGAACCGGGACATGCCGACGACGGACGCTGCCGTGGCCGACCTGGAGCGGTTCAACGAGGAGATCGTGCGGACGTACTTCCGAACGGTGCGGCAGGTGATGAAGTCGATCGCGCCGGACAAGCTGTACCTGGGGTGTCGTTTCGCCGAGAGCAACGCGCAGGCGGTGCGGGTGGCGGCGGAGTTCTGCGACGTGGTGTCGTTCAACCTGTACCGGGGGACGGTCGGGGCGTGGAAGCCGGCGGCGGACATCGACAAGCCGGTCATCATCGGCGAGTTCCACTTCGGCGCGAGCGATCGGGGCGTGTTCGGCGCCGGGCTGGTGAAGGCCGAGAACGCCCAGGACCGCGCCCGCAAGTTCGAGCGTTACGCGACCAGTGCGGCGCGCAACCCGCGGATCGTGGGGGCGCACTGGTTTCAGTTGATCGACGAGCCGGCGTCGGGGCGGACGCTCGAAGGCGAGAACCACGGCATCGGGTTCCTGGACATCACCGACACGCCGTACCCCGAGATGATCGAGGCGTCGCGCGACGTGGCATCGCGGCTGTACCCGCTGCGCGCCGAGGCGGGCGGCGAGTGACGGATTGAGCTTCTTTTCTTTGGACCCATCTTCTTAATGGAGGTTGAATCATGCGACATGCTTCACTGAGTCTGACGTTCGCAATGCTGCTGTGGACCGCATCGACGGCGGCGGCGGACGTGATCGTCGTCCACGACCCGTTCAGCGACGGCGGCGTGACCAACGCCGCCGACCCGCAGGACGTGGCGTGGACGGGCCAGGACGCCGCCGTCAACCTCAGCGTCGTCGGCGGGAGCATGCGCGTCGCCACCACGGCCAACAATCGAGCGGTCACGGGCGACTTCTCGGCGTCGCCGATCACGCTCGCCAGCACGGGCGACTTCATTCAACTGTCGATGGACTATCAGTACAACGCGGAGGAAACGCTCTCGGGCGTCACGGTGCGCTTCGGGCTGTTCACCGTCGGGTCGGTCGGCTACTACGCGCACTTCGACCCCACCGGCGCCAATGCCTCGGGCGGCCGCGTCGTCGAGTTCGGCGGTGCTGGCAATCTCGGCGGGACCTACGGCCACCTCGACCTCGACAACGACAGCTTCCACACGCTCACGCTGACCATCACCCGCCAGAGCGACGGCAGCCTGCAATTGGCCGTCGGCGGGGACCTGGTCGCCAGCCCCGTGCTGCGGACCACCAGCGTCACCCCGGCGACGTACAGTTTCAGCAACGTCTATTTCCACCTGGCCGGCAGCAACAACCGCGGCCCGGTGCTGATCGACGAGGTGACGGTCCTCACCAATGTCCCCGAGCCGGCGACGCTGGGGCTGCTGGGCGCGGGGCTGCTGTGCCTGGTGCGAAGGCGCGCGGCGAGCCCTCGGATGACGCCGCGGTTGTGAAGAAGCGCCGTCTTTCGCAGCAGCACGTTTCGAGGTGCGCGTTTGTTCGCGTCACATATCGCGGACGGTGCGGAAGCCGCAGTTGGTGGTGGCGCTGTCGGGGGTGTTGGCGGTGCGGGCGGCGACGCGGTAGCGGTTGCAGTAGGAGCGGTGGCAGAGGTAGCTGCCGCCCTTCATGACTTTGGCGGTTCCCTCGGAAGGGCCGGTGGGGTTGGTGCGTGGTGCGTCGGGCTGCTGGTGGAACGAAGGGCTCCACCAGTCGCTGCACCATTCCCAGACGTTGCCGCTGCAGTTGTACAGGCCGAAGGCGTTGGGATGGTAGGCATCGACGGGGCAGGGTCCGGCGTAGCCGTCGTCGGCGGTGTCGGTGTCGGGGAACTTGCCCTGCCAGATGTTGCAGCGGTGCTTGCCCAAGGGGGTGAGGTCGTCGCCCCAGGGGTAGCGTTTGTTGGCCAGGCCGCCGCGGGCGGCGAATTCCCACTCGGCCTCGGTGGGCAGGCGTTTGCCCGCCCAGAGGCAGTAGGCGTGGGCGTCGCGCCACGACACGTGCGTGACGGGATAGTCGAGCTTGTCCTTGATGCTCGATCGCTCGCCGAGGGGGCGCTTCCAGCAGGCGCCGGGCACGGCGACCCACCACTGCAGGCCGAGCACGCGCTTCTCCGACAGCGACGCGTAAAACTTCCGGGGCAGGTGGCCCTTGAAGACGAACGACCAGCCGAAGCGCTCGCTCTCGGTGCGGTAGTCGGTGGCCTCGGCGAAGGCGGCGAACTGCCGGTTGGTGACGGCGAAGCGGTCGATCCAGAAGGGCTTGACGGCGACGGGTCGAACGGGCCCTTCGCCGTCGTCGGGGAAGGCGTCGTCGCGGTCGTTGCCCATGAGGAAGGTTCCGCCGGTGAGCTCGACCATGCCGTCGGTGGCGCCGGCGTGGGCGCAGGCGATGGCGGCGGGCGTGTCGTCGGGCTTGGCGCTGACGGACAGGGCGACGTTGGCGGTCGGGGCGCAGCAGGCGCGGGGGAGCGGGGCGTTTTCGGACGCATCGGAGGCCATGGCGTCATTGTAGAGCTTGCCCAGGCGTCACAACCCGACCGGGCCAACCAGTCGTCAAGGTCGCCGGGTGGAACCGTGCGGCGGTGAATCCGATGTTGAGATCATGTCGATGCGGAGGCCAGGCCGACATTGCCGCGGGGTGGCGATGCTGCTGGTGCTGCTGTCGGTGGCGATGGCGGTGGTGCTGACGCTGTCGTTCCAGGCGGCGCAGAGCACGACGTTGCCGATCGCGCAGAACGTGAGCCACCAGACGACGGCGCGGCAGGTCGCCGAGTCGGCGATGGCGATGGCGATCAGCCACGTGCGCAGCAGCGAGACGTGGCGGGAGGACTTCGCCGCCGGTCAGTTGCCGGTGGACACGCCCTTCGGCAGCGGGACGTTCACGCTGACGGTCGAGGACGGGTACGACATCGACGGCGACGGCGTGATCCTCGTGCCCGGCGAGGGCGACGGCGACCTGGCCGACGACCCGACGCACCCGGCGACGCTGACGGTGACGGCGCGGCAGGGCAATGCGACGCACCGGCTGCAGGCGGTGGTGCATCCGCGCAGCGGATCGCCGCGGCTGAAGCTGCTGTACGTGGTGGGCACGGGCGGGCCGACGACGCTGGAGCGGCAGCGCATCAACCTGTTCAAGTCGTGGGGCCACACGGTGACGACGATCGCCGCGTCGGCGTCGCGCCCGGCGTTCGACGAGGCGGTGGCCGAGCAGGGCATCGAGGTGGTGTACCTCAGCGCGCACGTCAACGGCAGCGTCGCCAACAAGCTGCGCCATCACACCGTGGGCGTCGTGACCGAGCAGGGCCAGAGCTACGGCGCGATGGGCCTGGCGTCGGGCGCGGGCGACTACAGCGGCACGAGCATCGACATCGCCGACACGTCGCATTACATCACGTCGGCGTTTGCGGCCGGGAGCCTGACGATCGCGACGCAGAGCGTGCAGCTTACGCTGGCGACGGGCACCCCGGCGGCGGGTCTGTCGGTGCTGGGGCGGCGGCCGGGCACGGCGTCGCCGGCGCTGGCGGTGCTCGAGCGTGGCGGGATGACGCACAACGGGGGCAAGGTGCCGGGCCGGCGCGTGATGTTGCCATGGTCGGGCAACAGCAGCGACTTTGATTTGAGCGCCGATGGTCGGAAGCTGCTCCGCCGCGCGCTGGAGTGGGCCGGCGCCGCCGCCGCGCCGACGCCGGGGCTGTGGGCCGAGTGGCACGCGGTCCATCACGGGCTCAGCTCGCTCAGCGGCATCGACTGGGAGGCGACGCCCACGCACACGTCGATCGAGCCGCGCATCCACTGGCCCAGCACCGGCGGGGCGCTCTACAGCGGCGGACCCACCGACCTCTTCGGCGTGAGGCTGCGCGGCAAGATCACCATCCCCGCCGACGGCGCCTGGACGTTCTATCTCGACAGTGACGACGGCTCGGACCTGACGATCGACGGCACGCTCGTCGTGAACAACGACGGCCTGCACGGCATGCAGGAGCGCAGCGGCACGATCACGCTCGCCGCCGGCCAGCACGACCTGACCGTGCGCTGCTTCGAGAACTACGGCGGCGTGGGCCTGATCCTGCGCTGGCAGGGCCCGGGCGTGGCCAGGCAGGTCGTGCCCGCCGAGGCGTTTTCGATCGGTCTGGCCGCGACCGATGACGACGACGCCCCGCCCACACCCCAACTCGTGGCCCTCTACACCTTCGACACCCCCACGCCCGTGCTGCCCACGCTCGCCGCGCACTGGCCCCTCGACGACAGCGGCGGCGGCGGCGGCGTGACCACCGGCGGCCGCATCGAGATGCACAACACCTCCCGCATCGACGCCTACCGCGCCGCCCACGGCAACTACGGCGGCGCCAACGTCCTGGCCTCCGCCAACGTCACCACCAACGCCACCGGCCACGGCCACGTCGAACTCAACGGCGACGCACGCATCGCCGGCAACCTCCTCGTCGGCCCCGGCGCCAACCCCAACAGCGTCGCCACCCTCCACGGCAACGCCGCCATCACCGGCGCCATGCAGGCCCAGGCCTCCGACGCTGCAGTGAGCCTCGCCCAGAGCCCCCCCGGCGGACTGCCCATGGCCGTTCCCGCCAACGTCACCTACAACGGCGGCTCGCGCACCCTCAGCTCCAGCTTCTCCTGCGCCCGCATGACCCTCAACAACGGCGCCGTCGTCCACATCTCCGGCCACGTCGTCATCAGCGTCATCGCCCAGCTCACCCTCAACGACGGTCGCTTCGTCATCCCCGCCGGCTCCAGCCTCACCCTCTACGTCGGCAACACCCTCACCCTCAACAACAAGTCCCAGATCAACGCCAACTCTGCCGCCGTCGATCGACTCACCATCCACATGCACGGCAGCAACCGCGACCTCACGCTCAACGACGGAACCATCGCCGGCCGCGTGTTCGGCTCGCGACACCTCGTGCTCAACAACAACAGCCAGCTCTACGGAACCTACGTCGGCCAAGGCAACATCACCCTCAACCAGGGCGCCATCCACGCCGACCTGAGCAGCCCCGCCCTGGGCAACCTCACCGTCACCGAATCCGTCGCCGCCCACGACGGCTCGGGCCACGGCGGCCTGACCACCGGCCAGACGCCCCCCGCCATCATCACCGACCACGCCATCGCCTTCGACGGCTCCGACGCCCACGTCATCGTCCCCCACCACGCCGACTTCCAGCTCGCCCACGCCACCGTCGCCTGCTGGGTCCGCACCGCCAACCGCGACAAAACCCAGGGCGTCCTCAGCAAAGACGCCGCCGGCTACGGCAACGGCGGGCATCTGACGCTGCTCATCGAAAACCGCAAACTCCGCGCCCGCCTCCAGGGCGCCACCAGCCCTGACCACTGGGTCGAGTCGGGCACGATCCAGAACGACACGTGGTATCACCTCGCCCTCGTCTTCGGCGGCGGGGGCATGAAGCTCTACATCAACGGCACGCTCGCCGACCGCGACGACCACGCCGGCGGTCTGGCCGACAACGCCGAGCCATGGGTCTTCGGCGCCAGCGCGGTCAACAGCAGCAGTCACTCGGGCGCGCCGCTGCAGGACCACCTCGACGGCATGCTCGACGACGTGCGGCTCTACAGCTCGGCGCTGACCGACGAGCAGATCGCCGCGCTGGCGTCGGGCCAGGAGCCCGGCCCGGCCTACCCGCCCGTCGTCCGCGACACCAGCGGGGCGGGCGACGCGCTGGACCTGACCATTGCCGACCCGGCGCGGGTCACGTGGCTGGCGGGCCACGCCGGACTGCGCATCGACCAGCCCACGACGCTCAGCAGCGGCTCGCCCGCCACCAAGATCCGACAAGCCGCGCTCGACACCGGCCAGATCACCCTCGAGGCGCGGTTCACCCCCGCCCACCTGGCGCAGACCGGCCCGGCGCGAATCGTGTCGATCAGCCCCGACCCATTCAACTGCAACGTCAACGTCATGCAGGAGGGGGCGCAGGTCCTGGCCCGGCTTCGCACCGCCGCCACGGGGTCCAACGGCACGCCCGACCTCGGCGGCGCCGGGGCGATGACCGCCGCCCAGCCCCAGCACGTCATCCTGACCTACAACGGCCAGCAGGTGTCGCTGTATCGCAACGGCGGCCTGGAGGCGCAGCTCGACCGCACCGGCGATCTGGACACGTGGCACGCGGCCTACGCGCTGCTGCTGGCCAACGAGCCGACCGGTCAGCGCCCGTGGCTGGGGACGCTCCACCGCGTGGCCGTGTGGGACCGCGGCATGAACGCCGTGCAGGTGGCCAACGTTTTTACCGGACAGCCCCCCGGCGACGGACAAAGCGACCTGGCCTTCACTGTCCGCTGGATCGAGCCGAAATAAGACAAGTGGGAGACTATCCTATGAACGCTCGCAACGAACGTGGCTCGCGCGGCATCGCGCTGGTGCTGGTGCTGGTGGCGGTGGCGGTGGCGGTGATCCTGGCGCTGTCGTTCCAGACGGCGCAGAGCACGACGCTGCCGATCGCTCAGAACGTCAACCATCACGCCGAGGCGAGGCAGATCGCCGAGTCGGCGATGGCGATGGCGATCGCGCACGTCAAGAGCAGCGACACGTGGCGGCAGGACTTTGCCGCGGGCAAGCTGCCGACGAACCAGTCGTTTGCCCAGGGCACGTTCACGCTGCTGGCCGAGGACGGCCAGGACCTCGACGGCGACGGCGTCATCGGCATCCCCGACGAGGGCGACGGCGACCTGGCCGACGACCCCAACGACGCGGTGACGCTGACGGTGATCGCGCGGGTGAACAACGTGACGCACAAGCTGCGCGCGGTGGTCAACTCGTTCGAGGACCCCGGGGCGCGGATGAAGCTGCTGATGGTGGTCAGCAACGCCACGTCGCCCTCGGGCGCCGACACGGCGCGGATCAAGCAGATGGAGCAGTGGAACTTCGAGGTCGCCAAGATCGCGCACAACGCGACGCAAGCGGCGTTCGATGCGGCGCTGGACGACGCCGACGTGGCGTACATCAGCAACTCGAGCGCTCCCAGCACGGTGGGGAGCAAGCTCAACAACGCGGCGATCGGCATCGTCAGCGAGCCCGCCGGCATGGCGCTGCAGTGGGCCCTGGCGTCGTCGGTCGGATCGGTCAACCACACCCGCGTCAACGTGACCGACAACACACACGACATCACGCAGCCGCTGGCGGTGGGCCTGCACGACGTGCACACCGAGACGGCGGCGGTCAACAGCTACACGCTGCCGAGCTCGACCACGGGCGACGTGCTGGCCACGCCGCAGGGCAGTCTGCAGGCGTCGCTGGCGGCGTTCGAGGCCGGCAGCAGCACGACCAGCGGCGGCGCCACCGCCGGCCGGCGCGTCCTGCTGCCCGTCGGCGGCGGCACGTTCCACTTCGGCGTCCTCGCCGGCGACGGCAAGACCATCGTCTATCGCTCCCTCATCTGGGCGTCCAAGGCCCCCAAAGGCCCACCCGCCGTCGCCCACTGGCGACTCGACGAATCGACCGACATCATCGCCTCCGACTCGGCCGGCACCAACCACGGAACCGTCTATGAAGGCGGCAACTGGACCGCCGGCAAGTTCCTCAACGGCTTCGACTTCAACGGCATCAAGAACTACATCCAGATCCCCAACTCCAAGACGTTCGACATCAAGTCGTCGATCACCATCTGCGCCTGGGTGTACGGCCGAAGCTGGACCAGCAGCTCCGAGGCCGGCGCCGGCAACATCAACCCGATCCTGCGCAAGGGCGAGGGCAACCCCAACGTGTGGCAATTCGCCATCAACACCGGCGTGCCCACGCTCTATCTCGACGGCACCGACAACGGGTCGCTGGGCAGCGGCCGATACCGCAGCAACACCACGCTCGACAAAGAGAAGTGGTATCACCTGGCCGCGACGTGGGACCGCTCGACCGTGCGCATCTACGTCAACGGCGTGGTGGATAACAACGGCCAGGCCTCCTCGCACACCAAGGACGTCGGCACCGACAAGCGCCCGCTCTACATCGGCGGCCGCGCCGGCGCCGACACCAACGACCGCTTCCACGGCATCATCGACGACGTGCGCCTGTTCAACCGCGCCCTCAGCGGCGCCGAGATCCGCACCATCATGAACGAGGCGATCGCCGCCGACGCCAACCCCACGCCCCAACTGCTCGCCCGCTACGATTTCGTCGAGCAGAAGCCCGAGCCGACGCTCGTCGGTCACTGGCTCCTGGCCGACAGCGGCGGCGGCGGCGGCGGCATGGCGGCCCAGAGCAAGATCACCCTCAGCAACACCGCCCGTGTGGACAGCTACCGCTCCTCCAAGGGCGCCTACGACCCCACCGACCACGTCAGCAAGTACGCCGTCGTCGCCACCAACAGCACGTCGTCGGGCTACTTCAACATCACCCACACCGCCGTCAGCCTCTGGGGCGACGCCTACTGCGGCAAGGGCTCAAACCCCTCCAGCGTCATCAGCGCCCACGAGGGCACGATCAGCGGCCTGCGCTCCGCACTGACCGACACCGTCACCATCGGCAGCGCCAGCCCCGGCATCTCCACGTTCCCCAACCAGCTCTCCACCTCCTCCATCTCCAGCAGCCAGACCTGGAGCACCACCCGCACGTACACCAACAGCCTGAGCATCTCCGGCTCGAGCACCAACATCAACGTCACCCAGGACATCACCGTCTATTGCCGCGGCAGCCTGTCCATCGCCAACGCCAACTTCGTCATCTCGCCGGGCAAGAAGCTCACGCTGTGGGTCAACGGCAACCTCACGCTCACCGGCAGCGCCACCATCAACGCCGACTCGACCCGGCCCGACGCCGTGCGCATCTACGCCCACAACAGCTCGAGCGCCGTCACCCTGCGCGACACCGCCCAGGTCGCCGCCTTCATTCACAGCAACAAGAACCTCAACCTCGAGGACTCCGCCGAACTCTTCGGCGCCGCCCTGGCCAACGGCGAACTGCTCATCAAGGACGACGCCCGCGCCCACCTCGACCTGGACATGCCCAACCTCGGCGTGGCTTATCCCCCCGCCAGCGATGAGACCGGCACCAACAACGGCAGCATTCTCGGCGGCGCCACCAGCGGTAGCACCGGAGGCGGCGGCCTGCTCAACCTCATCGGCAATCTCCTGTCCTCGCTCACCGAGGCCCTCAACTTCGACGGCTCCAACGATCGCGTCGAAATCCGCCACCACGACGACTACCTCCTCACCGACGGCGCCATCTCCTTCTGGTTCCGCTCCACCAAGAGCGGCACGCGCCAGGGCCTCTTCTCCAAGGACGCCTCCGGCACCGGCGACGGTCAGGTCGCCATCTGGATCGACTCCAACAAAATCAACGCCAAACTCGAGTCCGCCTCGGCCACCTACACCATCGCCACCTCCGGCTCGCTGCCCACCAACACCTGGCACCACGTCACCCTCACCTTCGGGCAGGGCGGCATGAAGCTCTACGTCAACGGCAGCGAAGTCGGCACCCACAGCCACAACGGCGGGCTGGGCGACCCCATCAACCGCACCGGCAACTTCGAGGACATCGTCCTGGCCGCATGCCTCAAAACCTCGACCTCCGGCTACGACTACCTCGCCGGCAGCATGAGCGACGTGCGACTCTACGACTACGTCCTCGACGCCACACAGGTCAACAACCTTTACAAGGGCAACGACATCGGCCCCAGCTCGCTGCCCGGGCCCGTCGTCGTCGATGACAGCGGCTTCGGCTCGCCGTCGAACCTGCCCATCCCCGATGTGAGCAAGATCACCTGGATCAGCGGCGGCGGCCTGGCGATCAACGCCAACCAGCCGCTGAAGACCCTCGTTAACGCCACCAAGATCCACCAGGGCGTCACGCGCACCAAGCAGGTGACCATCGAGGCGGTCTTCGTCCCCAGCAGCAACGCCATGGGCGCCACCGGCACGATCTTCGGCTACGGCCCGGTCGGCAGCGGGCGCAACGTCGGCCTGCAGCAGCAGAACGCCGCCTGGGCCGGCCAGATCAAGATCGGCGGCTCCGTCCAGTCCGCCAACAGCGGCAACGTCCTGGGCTCGGGCGTCCGCGAGCACATGATCGTCACCTACGACGGCAAGAACATCACCCGCTACCGCAACGGCCAGTGGTTGGACTCGACGGAAGTCACCGGCGACTTCGCCTCGTGGGTCGCCAGCCATCCGCTGACGATCGCCGGCGAAGCCGACGGCTCGCGCCCGTGGACCGGCGAGCTGCACCGCATCGCCATCTACGACCGCGCCTTCAACAAGGTGCAGGCCAAGAACGTGTTCAACGGCCAACTCCCCGGTACCGGCGCATCCACCGGCACCGGCGCCGTGCGGTTCATCGAGATGCCGTAGCCCGGCAGCCCGTCGAAACCCCCCGAGGCGCCGGCGGCGGCGGCGGGCGCGGTCCATGCAAGGTCACGCGGATTCGCCATAATCCCGGCATGACGATCCGCGCCGTCATTCTCGGCCTGCTTCTGGGCCTGTTCATCAGTGGGGCGACCTACTTCAACGACT
The DNA here is from genome assembly GCA_964518335.1 of uncultured Phycisphaeraceae bacterium. Lineage (GTDB taxonomy): Bacteria > Planctomycetota > Phycisphaerae > Phycisphaerales > Phycisphaeraceae > CAZFDT01. The sequence goes on along the minus strand of CAZFDT010000013.1, from coordinate 11,617 downwards.
GGGTAATCCGTCAGACGTACATGATCGGCAACCACCTGCCCGTGGGGGTGTTCGGGCCGGCGGTGATCGTGCTGCTGCTGATCAATCCGCTGCTGCGGCTGGTGTCGCCGCGGCTGCCGCTGCGGGCGGGGGAGCTGGCGGTGGTGATCGGGATCGCGTTGGCGTCGTGCGGCTGGCCGGGGTCGAACCTGCACCGGATTTTTGTCGGGGCCTTCGGACGCACGGCGTCGTTTGCGCAGGTGAAGCCGGCGTGGCAGTCGCAGCGGGTGCTGGCGTACGTGCCGGGCGGTTCGGCGGAGCTGGCGGAAGGCTACGTGCGTGACTGGCTGGTGCTGGCGCGGTCGCTGGTGGCGGCCGAGGGCGCTCCCGCCACGCCGCAAGGCCGGTTGTGGGACGCGCTGGACCCGGCGGCGCAGCGGGAGCTGGCGTTGGCGGCCGACGCGGGCATCGTCGAGGTCAGTCAGCGCACGATCGTGCTGGACGCGATCAACGCGGCGCTGGCGCGGGTGAACCTGGCCGACGCCGACGCCGACGCCGATGCCCGGGTCGATGCGTATGCCAACCGCGATGCGCTCACGGCGATGTTTGCGGGTGCGATCGTGCCGCGGCCGCGGGGCGACGGGGTGCTGCTGTTGCACGGCGAGTTCGATCCGGACGTGACGGGGACGCTGGTGACCGGTGCGCAGGACCCGCAGCAGCCGGGCACGTTGTGGCAGATGCTGGGGATGTTCGCGCGGAGCGTGGAAGCGGTTCCGTGGGCGGCGTGGTGGCCGACGTTGCGACTGTGGCTGGGCGTGGCGCTGCTCATGGGCGTGGCCTGCGTGTGCATGACGCTGATCGTTCACCCGCAGTGGTCACAGCGCGAGCTGCTGTTGTACCCGACGGTGCAGTTCGTGCGGGACGTGACCGAGCGGGCGCCCGGGGCGTGGCTGCCGCGGATCACGGCGGATCGGCTGTTCTGGATCGGGCTGCTGGGCGTGGCGGCGCTGCACACGCTCAACGGGCTCAACGTGTGGTTCCCCGACGTGCCGCGGATCGTGCGGCAGTTCAACCTGACGCCGATGCACGAGCTGTTCCCCAACGCGCAGCGGGTGTCGGGCTCGTGGGGGCTCTTTCAGCCGCAGCTCTTCTTCACGGCGATCGGGTTCGGGTTCTTCATCAACGCGCGCGTGGCGATGAGCCTGGGGCTGTCGCTGGTGCTGTGGGTCGTGCTCGGCGCGGTGCTGCTGGGCCAGGGCATCCCGCTGGGCGCCGACCGCTACGACCCGGGGGCGACGGGCAACGCGCTGCGCTTCGGCTCGTGGGTCGGCGCGGTGGTCATGATCCTCTACTTCGGGCGCCGCCACTACGTGGACGTGCTGCGCGGCAGCATCGGGCTGACGACCCATCGCCACACGCCGGGCTACTGTGTCTGGGCGATGCGCGGCCTGGTCGTGTGCTGCCTCCTGGCGGTCGCCATGCTCATGCATTACGCTGCACTGAGCCTGACCATCGGCGCGCTGCTGGTGGCCATGGTGCTGATCTTCTCGCTGGTGCTGACGCGGATCAACGCCGAGACGGGCTTGTTCTACTGCCAGCCGGACTTTCTTCCGGCGGCGTTGCTGGCGGGCCTGTTCGGCCTGCGCGGGCTGGGGCCGGAAGCCTACGTCGTGCTCACCCTGGCGGGCATCGTGCTGGTGATCGATCCGCGCGAGGCGGTCATGCCCTACATCGCCAACGCGCTGCGCATGGGCGACGCCGTCGCCGACGCGAGGCCCTCGCGCCTGGCGTGGCCACTGCTGGCGATGCTCGTCGTCGGGCTGGTGGTGGCGACGCTCGTGACCTTTGCCGTGCAGTATCGCCTGGGTTCGAGCCCGCACGACGGGTGGATGCTGTGGCAGTCGCAGGCGCCGCTGGAGCGGCTGGCGCACGCCACGAGCGACCTGTCGGCGCGGGGCGAGCTCAGCGCGGTGACGGGCATGGGCTGGCTCGATCACTTCCGGCAGATGAAGGCCGACACCGCCGTGCTCTGGTGCATGGTGACGGGCATCGGGCTGTACCTGGGCTGCGCCGTGGCGAGGGTGCGATTCGCCTGGTGGCCGCTGCACCCGGTGCTGTTTCTGGTCTGGGGCACGTACCCCGTCACGCACTTCGCGTTCTCGTTCCTCGTCGCCGCGATGGTCAAGAGCAGCGTGGTCAAGTTCGGCGGCCTGCACACGTACCACCGAGTCAAGCCGCTGATGATCGGCCTCATCGCCGGCGAACTCCTCGCCGCCGTCGGCTGGATGATCGTCGGAACCATCTACTACTTCGTCACCGGCCTGCCCCCCGAAAGCTACCGCATCCTCCCCTCCTGATCTCCCTGATCAGCCAAGATCGGGGCGACGCTGCCCGGTCCGCTGCCGCGATTGCTCGGCCCGCCACGCCGCGATCCGGGCGTGGTCGCCCGACAGCAGCACCGGGGGCACTTCCAGCCCTTCCCAGACGCGCGGCTTGGTGTATTGCGGGTAGTCCAGGCGACCGCCGCAGCCGGTCGAGAAGCTCTCGTGGTGCGACGAGGCGTCGTCGCCCAGCACGCCGGGGATGAGGCGGACGACGGCGTCGATGAGCACCATGGCCGCCAGCTCGCCGCCGGACAGCACGTAGTCGCCGATGCTGACCTCGATCAGTCCGCCGCGGGGCTCGTCGTCGCGCAGCTTGTCGATGACGCGCTCGTCGATGCCCTCGTAGTGGCCGCAGAGAATCATCAGTCGAGGCCGGGTCGCCAGCTCCTCGACCAGGGCCTGCGCGAGCGTGCGGCCCTGGGGCGACATGAGCAGGCGCGTCGGCACGTGCGGGTCCATCTGGCTCACTGCAACGGCGGCGTCCCACACCGGCTGGCACTGCATGACCATGCCCGGCCCGCCTCCGAACGGCGCCTTGTCCACCTTGCCGTGCTTGTCGGTCGTCCAATGACGGATGTCGTGCAGGTGGTACGACACGGGCGCCTGCACCGGCGGCGACGCCGGAAACGTGTCCTCATCGTCCTCGACGTACAGCGCCGGATCGGCGGCGCGCTTGAGAATGCTCGTCGAGAGCACGCTCTCGAACATCTCCGGGAAGAGGGTGAGCACGTCGATGCGCATGGATGGCTTCCACGCCGGACCTGAGCCGCTTTGGGCGAAGGTCCGGATCACCCCCCCGTGATAATAGACTCCGCGCAGAGTTAATCCGGGGCTTCGAAGACTCAGCCCCGGCGTGGCGGCCCGTCGGAAGCAGGCTACTTCGATTCGGCGGCGATCACGCCCGCTCTTTTGAGCAGGCCACGCACCGTGTCGCTGGGCTGGGCGCCCTTGCTCAGCCAATACTGGATGCGCTCGGCCTTGCACACGAACTGCTTGGCCTGGTCCTTCTCGATGGGGTCGAAGTGGCCCAGCTCTTCGATCGGCTTGCCGTCGCGCGGGGCGCGCGAGTCGATGGCGTTGAGCCGATAGAACGGCCGGTTGCGGCGACCAAAACGCTTGAGACGAAGCTTGACCATGGATGTCTCCGGGGGCCCCCACATCGCGGGGGCGTGACGGTGGACGCTGGCCGAGGGTCACGCTGACCTGAGGCCAAGGGCGGGGATTCTAACGTGACCGGACGTGGTCGGCAAAGAGGCCTGGTGCTACTTCCGGGGGTCCGGGGGGTCAGATGTCGCTGTAGAGCATGAATTCGTAGGGGTGCGGGCGCAGGGCCATGGCCTTGACCTCGTTGGTCATCTTGTAGTCGATCCAGGTGTCGATGACGTCCTGGGTGAACACGTCGCCCTTGAGGAGGAACTCGTGGTCGTTGCGCAGCGCGGCGAGCGATTCCTCGAGGCTGCCGGGAGTTTGGGGGATGCCCTGGGCCTCTTCGGGCTCGAGGTCGTAGATGTTCACGTCCAGCGGCTTGCCGGGATCGATCTTGTTCTGGATGCCGTCGAGCGCGGCCATGAGCATGGCGGCAAATCCGAGGTACGGGTTGCTTGACGGATCGGGGCAGCGGAACTCGACGCGCTTGGCCTTGGGGCTCTTGGAGTAGAGCGGGATGCGACAGCTCGCCGAGCGGTTGCGTTGCGAGTAGGCGAGGTTGACGGGCGCCTCGTAGCCGGGCACGAGCCGCTTGTAGCTGTTGGTCGTCGGGTTGGTGAAGGCGAGCACGGCGGGTGCGTGCTTGAGCAGGCCGCCGATGGCGTGCAGGGCCATGTCGGAGAGGCCCGCGTACCCGTCGCCGGCGAAGAGGGGCTTACCGGATTTCCAGATGGAGAAGTGCGTGTGCATGCCGCTGCCGTTGTCGCCGTAGAGCGGCTTGGGCATGAAGCAGGCCACTTTGCCGTAGCGCTTGGCGACGTTCTTGACGACGTACTTGTAGATCATCAGCTTGTCGGCCATGGTGACGATGCGGTCGAAGCGCATGTCGATCTCGCACTGGCCGGCGGTGGCAACCTCGTGGTGGTGGCACTCGACGGGGATGCCGCAGGCGATCATCTGCAGCACCATGTCGGCGCGGATGTCGGCGAGGCTGTCGCTGGGGGAGCAGGGGAAGTAGCCTTCCTTGTAGCGGATCTTGTTGCCCAGGTTCCCGCCGAACTCTTTCTCGTCGCGGCCGGCGTTCCAGATGCCCTCGAACGAATCGACGTGGTAGTAGGCCTCGTGTTGGTTCGAGTCGTACTTGATCGAGTCGAAGAGGAAGAACTCGGCCTCGGGCCCGAAGAAGGCGGTGTCGCCGACGCCCGACTTCTCCATGTGGTTGCGCGCTTTCTTGGCGATGTTGCGCGGGTCGCGCGTGTAGTCGGCGCCGGTGACGGGGTCGGCGATGTTGCAGATCATCACCAGCGTGGACACCTCGCGGAACGGATCGAGGAACGCCGTCTCCGGCTGCGGCTTGAGCAGCATGTCGCTCTCGTTGATCGCCTGCCATCCCCGGATCGACGACCCGTCGAACCCGTAGCCCTCTTCGATGGCGTCCTCGGTGAGCTCGGAGATCGGGTAGCTGGTGTGCTGCCAGATGCCGGGAAAATCGCAAAAGCGAAGATCGAGGATCTTGCAGCCCTTGTCCTTGGCGAACTTGACGACTTCGGCGGGGGTCATGGCGGGTCCTTTCGCGGTCGAAGGGTGACGGGCAGGCGCGGGCGATGAATGGACCAGCACTGTAAAAGAAAAAGCCCCGCATGCAAATGCGGGGCTGGGGGGCATGCGTTGATGGGGCCGCCACGCCGGACCTTCGCCCCAGGCGGCTCAGGTCCGGCGTGTGCATCACGTCACTTGATGAACAGCATCTCCTGGTACGTCGGCAGCGGCCACAGGTCGTCGGCGACGAGGCCCTCGAGCTGGTCGGCGTGGCTGCGCACCTCCAGCATCTTGGGCAGCACTTTCTCGCGCATGTGCTTGCACTCGGCGGCAATGCTCGACGCGTGCTCGCCCAGCAGCTCGATCAGATCGTTCACCGAGTCCTGCAGGTTCTTGATCAGGCCGGTCACGACGTTGAGCGTGTTATGGTCCGGCTCGATGCCGACCGCCTTGAGATTCGCCAGGCTCGTGGCCAGCTCACTCTGATACCGGATCGCCGCGGGGAAGATCAGCGTGCGGGCGATCTCGAGCACCAGGTTGGCTTCGAGCTTGCTCGTCTTGACGTACTGCTCGCTGTACACCTCGTAGCGCGACTCGACTTCGCGTTTGGAGAGCACCTTGTACTTGCTGAACAGGTCGATGACGGCCTTGTCCTTGAGCACGGGCAGCGCGTCGGGCGTGGCCTTGAGGTTGGGCAGGCCGCGCTTGGCCGCCTCCTTGTGCCAGGCCTCGCTGTACCCGTCGCCGTTGAACACCACCGCCGCGCACTCCTGCCACACGCTCCTGACGTACTTCTCGACCGCCACGCCCAGCTTCTTGTCGTTGGACGTATCGGCCTTCTCCAGCAGCGTCGCCGCCTCATCGAGCTGCTCGGCCAGGATCGTGTTGAGCACGACCAGCGGCCCGGCGATCGACATGCTCGCGCCCACCGCGCGGAACTCGAAGCGGTTGCCCGTGAACGCCATCGGACTGGTCCGGTTGCGGTCGCCGGCGTGCTTGGGGATCGGTGGCAGCACATCCACACCCACGTGCAGCGTGCCCCGCTTGCTCTTGGGCGCCTTGCCCGAGGCGATGGCCTCGAAGATCTCCGTCAGCTCGTCGCCCAGGAACACGCTGATAATCGCCGGCGGCGCCTCGTTGGCGCCCAGCCGGTGATCGTTGGCCGCCGACGCCACCGCCACGCGCAGCAGCTTCGACCACTTGTACGTCGCCTTGATCATGGCGGCGCAGAACACCAGGAACTGGGCGTTCTCGCTGGGCGTGTCGCCCGGGTCGAAGAGGTTGCCGGCCTTGGCCGAGCCCATCGAGTAGTTCAGGTGCTTGCCGCTGCCGTTGACCCCCGCGAAAGGCTTCTCGTGCAGCAGGCACTCCAGGCCGTACTTCTGCGCAACCTTGCGCAGCGTCACCATCACGAGCTGCTGGTGATCGGTGGCGAGGTTGGCGAACTCGAACACCGGAGCGATCTCGTACTGCGACGGCGCGACCTCGTTGTGACGGGTCTTGACGGGGATGCCCAGCTTGAACAGCTCGCGCTCGACCTCGAACATGCAGGCGAGGACGCGTTCGGGGATGACGCCGAAGTACTGGTCCTCGAACTCCTGGCCCTTGGGCGGCTTGGCGCCGAAGAGGGTGCGGCCGGCGGCGTACAGGTCGGGCCGGGCAAAGTAGAAGTTCCTGTCGATCAGGAAGTATTCCTGCTCGGCGCCGGCGGTGGAGCTGACAAACGCGCCGTCGTTGCCGAAGAACTTGAGGACGCGGTTGGCCTGCGCGTTGAGGGCCTGCATCGAGCGGAGCACGGGCGTCTTCTTGTCCAGCGCTTCGCCGGTCCACGACACGAAGGCGGTGGGGATGCACAGCGTGGCGCCGTTGGGGTTCTTGGAGATGTAGGCGGGGCTGGTGACGTCCCAGATGGTGTACCCGCGGGCCTCGAAGGTGGCGCGGATGCCGCCGGAGGGGAACGACGACCCGTCGGGCTCGCCCTGGACCAGTGTCTTGCCGGAAAACTCGGCGATGGTCCCGCCGTTGCCGTCGGGCTCGAAGAAGGAATCGTGCTTCTCCGCGGTGAGTCCGGTCAGCGGGTAGAAGACGTGGGCGTAGTGGGTGGCGCCGTGCTCCAGGGCCCAGGTCTTCATCGCCTCGGCGGCGGCGTCGGCGACGGTCGGGTCCAGCTTGCCGCCGGTCTGCACCGTCTGCTTGAGCGACTTGAAGACCGGCTTGGGCAGGCGCTGGGCCATCTCCTTGAGGCTGAAGACGTTCTGGCCCCACACCTTGGCGGAGGGCGAAGCCGTGTAATCGAACCCGCTATCGACGGGCTTGGCATTGGCGATCGAGCTGATCGCCGACAATCGGACGCTGCTGCCACTCATCTTGGTGTGACTCCCTCGAAGCGATGGGCCGGACAAGCGGCCCTGGACCGCCGACCTCCGCACAGAGCGACCTGCGGACTCACGCGAGCCGCTGCTCGATCGGCGACCACGTCCATACGTGACACAGCACGAGCGAGACGACCAAGGTCGTTTCTGCCGGAAACGATCGGGTGATATTGGTCAAGGGGATTGCGGCCAACTCCATCGCAGCCCAAGTGAAGCAGGAACTCTCGGGCCGATGACGGGGCCAGTTTAGCCTGCTCTCGTCGGGAGTCAAATCGCCGGCGAAGCGTGTGCGTCGCCGAGTGCCTTGGCGCGGTACGCCGCAGTGGCACCCATCAGGGAGCGATGTCCTGGTCGCCGTCTTCTTCGGGTAGGGGCGAATCGGGGATGACCACACCCTCGCCCGCGGCGTCGGCCAGCGTCTCCTGAAACTGCGTCATGGCGATGAGCCCGATCGCCGTCGCCGCCGCGGGCAGGCGATTGTCCCAGAACGCCAGACGCACCCCGCCCAGCGCGTCGGGCTTGCTCCGCACGTACCAGCAGGCGGTCTCGTTGAATGTGAGATTGAACATGAAGCGCGCCGTCAGCCCGCACGTGAGCAGCCAGCCCAGTCGGTCGCGTTCTTCGGGCACGGCAATCTGCTCGCTTCGCAGCGCCTCGGCGATGAACGCCAGCACGAACGCCGAGCGCCAGTCGGCCACGGGCATCTCCGCCGGCACCGAGCTCGTCAGATCGAACCCGCCCACGACGTCGTCGGGCCCGACCCGCGGGATCTCGACGATCTGACGCCGACATAACCGGTCCACCAGGTCGCCCAGGTAGGTGTACTTGGCCTTGATCGCCGCCTCGTCGCCGGCGCCGCGTTCGACGCCCAGCCGTGCCAGGCGAAGCTCGGCCGACAGCAGCCACGGCAAGGACGTGATCTGCGTCGTCTGCTGCTGCGTCGTCCACAGCGCGGCGAGGTTGAGATTCGCCGCCGCGGCCAGCTCGGGCTGGCGCGTCTGCTCGAACATGGCCGACAGCGCCGCCGCCATGATCGACTGCGTCGGGTGATTGGGCGCGCGGGTGCGGTCGCCGTCCTTCTGCACGAAGTAGCCGTTGGCGTCGCGCATGGACATGAGCTTGCCCGCCAGGGCGTCGCGCTGCGCCTTGCGATCGGTGACGGCCTTGCTGTCCACCAGCACGAGCAGTGTCAGCGCCGCCGCCGCCGGATCGGGCAGGGCCTCCGGCGACGAGTACGACGCCGCCAGTTCCGTCGCCACCTGCACGACGCGTCGCGACAGGCGGTGCATGGCGGTCCCCTCGGCGGCGACGTCGGGCTGGGCGTTGCTCCAGCGCATCAGGGCGTAGAGCACCAGGGCGCGTTCGTCGTCGGGGGAGTTGGCCGGGTCGTAGGTGTCGGCGGTGGGCAGATAGGTTCCCGCGACCAGCCCGGTGGGTCCGAGCCGGCGTTCGAGGTGTCGTCCCATGGCCTGCGCCACGTCATCGACGCCGCGGCGGCTGAGATTGATCGGCGGCAGCGGGGCGGCGCCGCGCACCAGCAGGCGAGCGCCACGGTTGGCGGTCGGCTGCACCATGTGGAAGACCTTGAATCGGTCCAGCGCCGGCCCGCCGGGACGACTCACCGCCACCAGGTCGTCGGAGCGCAGCTTCTGGTCGGTGAGCAACTGCACGACCTGGCTGCGCGGGGCGATATTGGTCGCCAGCGCTGACGCCGGCCACTGCCACGACGCCGGCAACTCGCCCTCGGCCTTGAGAATCAGCCCGTGATGCCCCGGCGCAAAGTTGCGGAACAGCGCGTGATACTCCTCCATCCGCCCGATGCGGATCGGCTCACGCTGGTGCCCCACCTGCAGATCGATCAGCAGGCCCGCGCCGATCTCTTCGAGCGTTAAACGCCGCGGCGTCTCGGGCTGGCGACCCTGCACCGGCCGGGCCGGCGCTACCACCGCCTTGAGGTGCGCGTCGGCCAGCGACTGCTCCACACCCTTGAGCGCCTGCGCCGTCGCCTCACGCACCAGCGGAACCAGGTCGCGCATCGGATGCATCGCTTCCAGTGGCGCGGCCGAATCGTCGAACACCACCTCGCCCGTGCCCATCGTGATGCCGTCTTTGCGCAGCGTCACCCGCACACCCAGACAACCCGTCACAGGAATCTCCGGCGGCAACATGCCCGGCAGGCCCGCCGCATCGCCCGGCAGTTCCTCGGCGCTGCCTCGATCCACCCAACGTCGCACCCACTCGTGCGCCAGCGTCACATGCGTGCGATCCACTCGCGGCGCCTCGAGGTCGCGCTCCCCGCCCGCGGGCAACGCATCCTGCCCCAACCCGCGCATCGGCAGGATCGTCACCGCCGCCACCGCCAGCACCCATGCGACCGTGCAGCCCAGGCGCGACATCCCCCGGCCGCACGTGATGTCACCGGGCAACACCCGGCACATCCCCCGCGGCGCTGTCCGATGCGCCGTGAGAGCCAAATCACTGTGAATAAACAGGTTGCGCACGTCTTGGTCCACCCGTGGCGCGAGGCACGTTCCTTGTTACACTGTCCTGTGCCCTCAGTGAGAGGAGCATACCATGTTTACCCTCCTCGGATTCACCACGCAGCAGATCGACCGACGCAGGAAGCTCATCATCCTGACCCTGCTCACGTTCGCCGCGCTCTGCTGAAGGCGGCCTCCCAACCTCATCAGCCTCGCGTCACGTGGATCGCCGCGGTCATGCTGTGGTCCTCCCCGGGGGCAAGTGTCACGGCATTGTCGTTGGCGTTGGCGGTCTCGATGCAGCACATGCCCGGCCACTCGTCGTCGCCGAAGTCTTCCATCGCCGCCGACTTGGCGATCCACGGGTTCCACACCACCGTGGCGTGCGACCCCGATTTCTCCACGCGGATCCGACGCAGCAGCACAGGGTCCTCCAGCACGCACGCCGACGTCGTGTTCAGGTACAGCCGGTCCGTCTCCTGCGTGAACATGATCGGCTCGGCGCCCTGCACTTTGCGATGCCCGCCGTCCACTTTGTCGATGTACGTCGCGCCCGCCAGCCCGCTGAGGCGCACCTGCCGCGCGTCGCCGACGGTCAGGTAGGTGTGCAGCGCCGCCTCGAAGCGCCGCGCCGTCGCCGCGCCGTTGCGCACGTGCAGCGTCATCGTCAGCGAACGCCCAAAGGTCACCGTGTACGTCAGGGCATAGTCCAACAGCAGCGTTTCCAGCTCGACGACCACCTCGCCGTCGGCCGTCTGGCGGATGCCCGAGGCGTGCCACACGTGCGTACGCGCCAGGCCATGCCCCGGCGCCGAGGCATCGTCGGCCTTCGCGCCAAACCAGGGAAAACAGATCGGCACCCCACCTCGGATCGGCTTGCCCGCCTCAAATCGACTCGAACCGCTCATCCATAACACCGGCGCCTCGCCTTGCGGCTGCCACTGCGACACGTGCGCGCCGTGCAGATAAACCTGCCCGCTGACCTGCGGCGTCGCGATCGCCACACGAATCAGACCGCCCGGGCCCGATTCCAAACGCACGCCGCTCATCTCGCCGAATCGCGCCCGCAGTTGATCGAGGGTGAGGTTGGACATGCCCGTGATTGTAAAGCATCCTCTCGCCGCGGCGACTGCGCCCGATGGCGCCACACCCTCCGCCCACCGCCCCAGCCCAGACCCACGCCTGACGTCGTCCTCACCGACGCACAGACCGTTCTTGCCGGGCGCGATGCGCAGCGATACACTTATCCACCTGCCTCACGGGGCCGTAGCTCAATTGGGAGAGCGCTGCGTTCGCAATGCAGAGGTTGAGGGTTCGATCCCCTTCGGCTCCATTAAGGTGGTCAGTGATGGATGTATTCTAAGTACGTGATTGACATGTTTTTAGGTCTTCACTTTTCGACCAATTGCGTTGGTTCGCAAGACTCCAATAGCCCGTTCTCGCAGAAATAATGGGGTTCGTGCGCAGAAATAGGTGGGATGTTGCGCAGAAATACCTGTAGAATGGCAGGTGATGACCACTTCCACCGACCCCTCCGGTAGTCCACGCCGTCGAGGCGTGACAAAACACAAGCCGTTGGGCAAGCCCACGCGCGGTACGTATCGACGCACACTGGGCAAGTTTATCAATGCCCAAGGGCAAACTTCGTCGCGCGTCTTCACGCTGGGTTCGAATCCCAAGCAGGCTGAGCAGAAGAACCGTCTTCTCGAACAGGCGT
>CAZFDT010000012.1:0-90894 GCA_964518335.1 uncultured Phycisphaeraceae bacterium | reverse complement strand
CGCGCTGTGGCGCGGACTTATAACACGCCGCAGCTTAAGTTGATGGCGTTCGAGTTCGCATGGAATACTTCTACGTGACAGAGGAAGGCAACCTCATCAAGTTGGCGTCCTTTACCATCACGCCGGGCGCACCCACCGTCATCCGGATTCCAACCCTCAACGGGATGGTCGTTCAGCCGGGACGGCGCAACCCGGATACGTTCTTGATGCAGGCCGGCCAGCTCGTTCCGACCGCGGGCGGATTCCGCGTCGTGGACGAGAATGCCCGCGTCTACAACTGCATCGGGAGCACCGTCAGCGTGATTAACCACGTCCTCACGATTGGCGGGTTCATTGCCGACAGTTGGGAGGCCGAACAGCGTGAGGCAGCTCTCGCAGCCATTAAAGCCGCGAAAGCGAAGCCTTGATACGACTGGGCTTACGCCGAACGCCGCACCAGCTTGGCTGCCGCCGCCTCGTAGGGGGTCGGCGGGGCCAGGAAGGGCCGCAGGTACGCCTCGGCGAACCCGGCTGGTTCAAACGAAGGACAAGCACCCCGACTTTGATCGCATTCAAGTCTTGTGGCGGACATCTCGAGGCGCTGCGCCGGTGCTGCTTGGCGCGATGCTTCGTTGATGACATCATGCTCGTCAAGGACGACGCTGAGCATGGACACGCATTCTGATCCTCCACGCTGGTGTGACCCGACGGGCCTGCGCATCTGGCGCAGTCCCGACAGCGACTTTCTCCGCGACGAGGTGGGTGAGGCATCGGCGGTGTACACGGACGAGGTGATCAGGGGCATCGCCGACGCGGGTTTCAACGCCATCTGGATGCGCGCCCGGCTGCGGTCGATGATGACCTCGAAGGTGCTGCCCGACCTGAACGTCGCCGACGCCGCGGCACGGCGCCAGAGCGTGCGCGATGTCATCGAGCGTGGTCAACGACAAGGCGTGGCGGTGTTCCTGTTCTTCAACGAACCGTTGGCGGTCGCGGAAAGCGATCCGTTCTGGAAGTCCCACCCCGATCTGGCGGGTCAGACGCATCGCGACATGGGTGAGGACCACGACTCGGTGGCGCTGTGCACGTCGCACCCTGAGGTTCAGCGTTTTCTGCGCGACGCGATCGATAGCGTGCTTCGCAGCTTGCCGGGGCTGGGCGGTGTGATTCTGATTACCGCCACGGAGTTCTTTACCCATTGCTGGTCCCATCGCTCGCGGTACGATCTCGATGACGGGGTGGACCACCATACGAAGCGTCCTTTCACCTGTGATCGCTGTGCGCCGCGCGAGCCGGCGGACATCGTCGGCGAGTTGGTCACGATATGGCGTGACGTTGCAGCGGCCCTGCCCTCGCCGCCGCGCATCCTGTGCTGGAACTGGTCGTGGTCGCAGTGGTACCCCGACCCGCAGCGCGAGGTATTCGCGCGTTTGCCCGACGGGATCGAGATGCTTCTGGACTTCGAGCGTGGCACCCGGGCGCGTCGCCGCGGCCGAGACCTTCCCATCGACGAGTACGCCCTGAGCGTCGTGGGGCCGAGCGAGCGGTTTCTGTCCGCCAAGCCTCTGGCCGCGGCGCGGGGTTTCCCGGTCCACGCCAAGATGCAACTGGGCACGACGCACGAGATCGCCACGGTGCCCAACCTTCCGCTGCTCTACCAGATCCACGGCAAGCTGAAACAGCTCACGCGGATGCGTGTCGTCGGCATCATGGGCACGTGGAATTTCGGGTGCGATCTGACGCTCAATACTGCTGCAGTGAAACGCTACGTGCAGCACCCCGAGAAGTACGAGGACGCCGATCTTTTCCTTGCCGACCTGGCTTCCCATTACCTGGGCATCGAGCAGCCGGCGGACCTGCTGGCGGGCTGGCGGGCCTTCGGCGAGGCCTTTTCTCATTACCCCTTTTCCATACGGTTTCTCTATTTCTCTCCCCTCAATGAGGCGCCCGCCTATCCCCTGGCGCCCCGTTACGAAGATGCCCCCATGGGTGGCTCGTGGATGGCGCACGACTACGGCGACCGGCTCAATGACACGCTCACGCCCGGCTTCAACGCCGACGAGTGCGCCGACGCCTTTGATGCCCTGGCGAACCGCTGGGAGGAGGGGTGTGACATGGTGGGCAGGGCCTTGCGTGGCGCACGCGGCGACGCGGTGCAGCGTCAACACCGCGAGCAGGAATGGAGCTGTGCCCGCATGATCGGGACACAGATGCAATGCACCGCTGATATCTACCGGTTCCACGCCTGGCGCGAGCGGCGAATAGCTGCACTTGCCCTGCAGCCGCCCTGCGACGTGCCCCTGGACGGGCCGGGGATCGCGATTCTTCGCGCCGCCCTCGCGCCAACCCGGCAGGCGCTCGAACTGTGCAGGGCCGATGCTCGCCTGGGCGTGCATCAGGAGTGTCACCTGCCGTTTTACAACGTCGCCATGATCGAGCGCAAGCTGAAGTTGATCGAGGCGTCGCTTGCCAGCGTCACGGCGGCAACCTCGCCGACCCCCATCTCGGCATGAGGGCAAGTGTCACGCGATGACATCCGCGTCAAAGGAGACTGGCTCGGCGCGGGCACGGGAGCGCTGGCGACTGGATCAGGACTGCGACTTGTCGCCCTTGGCGATGGAGTCGCGCATGCCGGTGTCGGCCTGGACGTTGCGCATCTTGTAGTAGTCCATGATGCCCAGGTTGCCTTCGCGGAAGGCCTGGGCCATGGCCTTGGGAACCTCGGCCTCGGCGAGCACGACCAGGGCGCGGTTCTTCTGCTCCTCGGCCTTGTACTCCTGCTCGACGGCGATGGCGGCGGCGCGGCGCTTCTCGGCCTCGGCCTGGAAACGGCGTTTGTCGGCCTCGGCCTGGTCGCCCTGCAGCTTGGCGCCGATGTTCTCGCCCACGTCGATGTCGGCGATGTCGATCGACAGGATCTCGAACGCGGTGCCGGCGTCGAGCCCCTTCTCCAGCACGGTCTTGCTGATGCGGTCGGGGTTCTCCAGCACGGCCTTGTGGCTGGTCGCCGAGCCGATCGTGGTGACGATACCTTCGCCGACGCGGGCGATGATGGTCTCCTCGGTAGCGCCGCCGACGAGCCGGGCGATGTTGGCGCGCACGGTGACGCGGGCCTTGGCGCGGAGTTGGATGCCGTCCTGCGCCACCGCGTCGATCGTGTTGCGGCCCGACGAGGAACTGGGCACGTCGATGACCTTGGGATTGACGCTGGTCTGCACCGCATCGAGGATGTCGCGGCCCGCCAGGTCGATGGCACACGACACGTCCCAGGGCAGTTCGATCTTGGCGCGGTCGGCTGCGATCAGCGCGGTGACCACCGTGGGCACGCGCCCGCCGGCGAGGTAGTGCGTCTCGAGCTGGTTGGTCGAGACCTTCAGGCCCGCCTTGACCGCACGGATGCGCGACAACACGATCACGCGCGGATCGACGCGTCGCAGGCGCATCCCGATGATGTCCATGAAGCTGACCGACGCCCCCGACAGCAGGGCCTGCAGCCACAGCGTCAGGTAGCTGCCGATCAGGAACACGAAAAAGATGGCGACGAGGATCGCCACCGCCAGAAAGACCCAAAGCACGGTGTCGGCCGAAGCGCCAAGGGTCAGCAGCACGTTGAAGGTGGACATGGTCAGTCACTCCCAGAGGTACATCCAGCCATATGATGCGCCCGAACGCGGCAAAGCACAACCGAGGTGGGGCGGGGGCACGCCAAGTCACCGGCCTTCGCTACAATTGCCTGCTTCGACACCCAGCGGGAAAGGGCACGCATGCGCGCGATCATCACCGGCCAGGTCGGCATGGACAAGAAGGATTACCTGGAAAAGGTCGTCAAGCTCGCCGGCGAACGCGGCGAGAGCATCTCGCTGTACAACGTTGGCGACATGATGTACGCCGAGGCCCCGGACGTGAAGCCCGGCCGCATCCTCGACCTGCAACTGTCGCGGCTCAACGCCCTCCGCCGCGCCGCGTTCAAGGACATCATCCAGCACTCCACTTCCGGGGGCGGCCAGCCCAACATCATCGTCAACACCCACGCCACGTTCCGCTGGCGTCACGGCCTGTTCAGCGCGTTCGACTTCGACCAGCTCCAGCAGCTCAAGCCCGACGTGCTCATCTGCATGCTCGATAACATCGAGGTGGTGCATCATCGCCTGCTCCGCGACTTCCAGACCGACGCCACGCTCAAGGACCTGATGGTCTGGCGCGAGGAGGAGATCATGGCGACCGAGCTGGTCGCCCAGGCCCTGGGCATCGGCAACCGGTTCTACGTGCTGTCGCGCGGGCGGCATCAGGACACGATCGAGACCTGCTTCCGCCTGGTGTGTCGGCCGCAGATGAAGACGGTGTACCCGTCGTTCCCGATGACGCACGTGGTGAACCTGCCCGAGGTGCTCAAGGAGATTGATGCGTTCCGCGCGGAGTTGGCCAGACACTTCATCGCGTTCGATCCGGGGGACGTGGACGAGAAGATGCTGCTGGACGCGGCGATCGCCGCGGCGCGGGAGGGGCAGGAGTTCATCGAGATGGCCCCCGGCAGTTTTGCGGGCGGCAAGAAGAAGCTCAAGGTCAGTGTGAAGCAGGTGCTCGATATCGCCGGCGACGTGGACGGGCAGATCTACAGCCGCGACTTCAAGATGGTGCGGCAGAGCGACATGATCGTGAGCCTCGTGCCCGAGTTGCCCGACGGCATGCCGGGCCTGTCCAGCGGTGTCGAGCGTGAGCTGCACCATGCGTTCGAGCACGGCCGCGACGTGTACGTGGTGTGGAAGCCCAAGCGCGCCCCCAGCCCGTTCATCACCGAAACGGCGACGCGGGTCTTCAAGACCGTCGAGGAGGCGCTGACCTACTTCGAGCAGCAGGGCATGTTCTATCAGGGCAATCTGTTCGGGCATTGAAGCCCAAGGGCGGCGCGAAGCGCACGTCAGTGGATGATGGCCGCGTCATAGACGCCGGAGGAGTCGCATTGGCGTTCGAGGATGGTGGTGAGGCGGTCGATGGCGATGGAGATGGCGTGGAGGCGGGGGTTGATGCGCAGGGCGTGCTTGTAACAGTGGAGGGCTTTTTCCATCAGGCCCATCTGGGTGTAACAGTGGCCCATGCCGGCGATGGCGCCGAAGTGGACGGGCATGCGGTCGATGGCGCGGATGCAGTCGTCGATGCCCTGTCGCCACTGGCCCAGAAAAAAGTGCGCGATGGCGCACTGGTTGTAGGCTTCGGCGTAGTGGGGGTCGATCCGGGTGGCGCGTTGGAAGTGTTTGATCGCCTCGGGGTAGCGTTCGTCGGCCAGGGCCTGGACGCCCTCGCTGAAGGGCTCGGTGGCCTGGGGCGACCCGCCGCGGAACCAGATTGACCAGAGGCTGTGCTCGGCCATCTCGTTGACCTGCGGGTCGGGGTCGTGCAGGGCGCGGGCCAGGCAGTTGGTCGAGCGCTTGTCGCCGATCATCCCGATGGCCACGGCGGCGACGCGACGGATGTCCACGTCATCGTGTTTGAGCAACGCGCACACCTGTCGGCAGGTCCAGCGGGCGTTGACGGCGTGAGCGAGTGCGGCGGCGTCGGCGGCGGCCAGCGGCTGGCGCACCACCTCCAGAAACGCCTGGGTGTCAATGGGATCGTGAATCATGAACGTCAGCGCCAGCGGTTGTACGAGGTCGTCCGTTATCCCTGCATTATGGCAAACGTTACATGCCTTCCCCTTGCACGATGCGGTATTGTTGCCGCCCGCGGCGCAAGGTCAAGCCGACGCCGTCTGCTGGGGGCAAGATCATCCCCGCCCGCGGCATTTTCCTGAACGTTGCCGCCCGGATAACCGATACATCCCTCAGCCATGGCTCCGCGCCTGCCCGAACGACGCCGCGACGTGCGCGTGGACGTGACCCGTCCCGCCAAGGTGCGCTGCGGCGTGACCGGCCGATATTATCCCGCCCAGGTGTGCAACCTCTCCGCCGGCGGCGCCCTGCTGGTCCTGTCCCCCCGCGCGACCCTCGCCGGCGGCCAGCGCATCGGCGTGGGCATCGCCCAGCACAACCGCCACGCCCTGCTCAGCGCCGCCGACATGGCCGACGCCCGCGTGATCCGCAGCCTCGCCCACGATGGCGCCCAGCACGTGGCCATCGAGTTCGCCCAGCGCATCCAGCTCGTCGCCGCGTAGCCCAGTCCCTCGCCGGCCGATGGGTGTCACCGTCCCGCCGCGTCGCGGTCCAGATACCACATCACCTCGCCATCCGTCGGATCGACGCCGGTGATCGGCAGCGCCATCGCATCGGCGCCCGCGGCCTCGATCCGTCGCAGCGTCGCCGCCTTCGACGCACCGATCACCAGCACCGCGACGTGGCGTGCGGCGTTGAGCAGCGGATAGGTCATCGTCACTCGCGGCGGCGGCGTGACGTGCGGCCCATCGTTGACGACCACTGGTCGTGCGACCTGCACCAGTGCCGGTGAGTGTGGGAACAGGCTGGCGGTGTGCCCGTCGGCGCCCATGCCCAGCAGCACGAAATCCAGGCGCCCACTCGGCAGATGCCGCTGCAGTTGTCTTTCGTACTCGCCGGCCGGGTCCTCGCCCTCGACGGGCATCGGGTGGACCTGTCGCCGCCGCATCGGCACGTGGTCCAGCAGCGACTGGCGGATCATCCGGTAGTTGGAGCGATCGTCGTCGTGAGGGACGCGGCGCTCATCGACGATCCAGACGTGCGTGGCCTCCCACGGAAACAGGCGGAAGCGCGGATCGATCACCATGCGCACGTACAGTGGCTCGGGGGTCGATCCGCCCGACAGGGCCAGGTGAAACGCTCCGCGCGACTCGATGGCCTGCTGGGCCGCGCCCATGATCGCGCCCGCCACGTCATCCAGCAGGGCATCGCGTTCGGCGATATGGACCGGGCCGGTCAGGTTCATGCCCACATGGTAATCCCGCGCGGCGGGGCGGGTGCGTCAGGCCGGCTCGATCCGGCCGAAGGGGACGCCCGCGCCGTGTGGCGCCGCGGCGCGGACGCGGCGGAACTGAAACACCTGGCCCCCCGAGCCGTAGCGGAACAGCGGGCGCGCCTCCCACCGCGGCCAGTCGGTCAGGAACTCGCGCATCGCACGCTGCTGGCCGCGATCGGCGTCGCCGCGGAAGCAGCCCCAGTCGTCCATGATGACGATCGCCCGGTCGCACAGCCGCGGCTGGAGAAACCGCGGCGCCTCGACGGTCGAGGCGTACAGGTCGCAGTCCACCAGGGCCACTGCAACACGCACGATCCGGTGCTGTCGCGCCGTCTCCGGCGTGAGCGTCTGGGTGAAGTACCCCTCGATCAGAAACGTGCGGCTCCAGTCCGTTCCGGCCTCGTCCATCATGCGGCGGACCTCGGCCAGCGAACAGGCGTACTGGCCGGCGTAAAACTCGTCGTATCCCGTGCGGTCCAGCCCGTTCACGTCCGGCAGCCCGCGAAACGAATCGAACCCGAAGCATCGCATCGATGTGCGGTACCGCCGACGGACGAGGTCCTGCACGTGCCAGAGCGTGGCCCCCTTGAACACGCCGAACTCGCAGTAGTCGCCCTGCTGCAGCAGACCCTGGGCGTGAGCGTGCTCGAAACACCGGTCCAGCGCCCGCGTCAGCGCCGGCGTGGCCGACTCGAACCCGTGCACGTGCCGGTAATACACCCGATGCGCCAGGCGGTTGAGCCGGGTCGCCTGCAACAGTCGCACCAGCAGCGGTCGCAATGGTCCCATGGCCCGGGTCTCCATGACCATCCGAACTCACATCAGCGGGCACGCGGCCCACGTCGAACCGTAGAGCGCTCCTGTGGCGGTGTCCATCACCAGGATCTGCAGCCGTGACCGGCCATGGACGATCAGATGCCCGAGCCCGCGCCGTCGGCGATCTGGCGCGGCGTGAAGACCGGGTTGTGCCAGTGTCGCCCGGCTTTGGCCATCATCACGTCCGACGCCGACGGGCCCCACGTCCCCGCGTTGTAGTTGGGCAGGTCGTCCTGCGGGTGCGACTTCCAGTGGTCGAGGATCGGCTGCACGCAGCGCCAGGCGTGCTCGATCTCGTCCTTGTGCTTGTAGAGCGTCTGGTCGCCGCGCATCGCGTCGAGGAGCAAGGTGGCGTAGGCCTCGGGTGGTGTGGCCTTGAACTGCTTGACGTAGTCGAAGTCCATCACGACCGACTTGATCTTCATGCCCTGGCCGGGCACTTTGCCCTCGAAGCGCAGGAGCACGCCCTCGTCGGGCTGCACGTTGATGACGATGTGGTTGGGCTTGAGCGCGCCGCCGGCGGCCTGCTCGCGGAACAGGGCGTGCGGCGTGGGCTTGAAGTAGATGACGATCTCCGTGAGCTTGCGCGCCATCGCCTTGCCGCTGCGCAGATAGAACGGCACGCCGCCCCAGCGCCACGTGTCGATCATGAGCTGCATCGCGGCGTAGGTGTCGGTCTGGCTGTCGGGGCGCACGCCCTTCTCGCTGCGGTAGGCGGGGATCATCTTGCCGTCGATCTGGCCCGCGCCGTACTGGCCACGCACGGCGATGTGCGGCACGTCCTCCGCTCGCGGCGCCCGCGCCGCCTTGAGCACCTTCGTCTTCTCCACGCGAATGTCGTCGGCGCTCATGCTCACCGGCGGCTCCATCGCCACCACCGCCAGCACCTGCAGCAGGTGGCTCTGCACCATGTCGCGCATCGCCCCGCCGGACGCCGAGTCGTAGTACCCGCCCCGGCCCTCGACGCCGACCGTCTCCGTCGCCGTCACCTGCACGTGGTCGATGTAGTCGCGCGTCCAGATCGGCTCGAACACCGAGTTGGCGAAGCGCAGCACCATCAGGTTCTGGATCGTCTCCTTGCCCAGATAGTGGTCGATGCGGTAGATCGCCTCCTCCTCGAAGACGCGCCCCAGCACGCGGTTGAGGTGGGCCGCCGACTCCATGTCGTGCCCGAACGGCTTTTCGACGATGATGCGCTGCCACGGCCGGCTGTCGCGGTTGATGCTGCACCAGGCCTTGCCCTCGGTGATCATCCCCGCCGCGCCGATGTTCACGATCGTCGGGTCGTACAGGTGCGGCGCCATCGACAGGTACAGCAGCAGGTTCTCGCCGGTCTGGTGCTTCTTCTGCAGCTCGCAGATGCGCGTCTTGATGCCGTCGTAATGCTCGGCGACGGTCGAGTCGGCGGCGTGATAGTGCACGTGCCCGATGAACGCGTCCCACGCCGACTGGTCGAAGTTCTTCTCGTGACCGCTGGCGAACTCGGCCAGATGCCCGCGAAACTGGTCGTCGCTGTACTCGCTGCGGCTGATGCCCAGCACCGCGAACTTCTCGGGCATCATCTTCTGCCGGTGCAGGTAGAACAGCGACGGGATCAGCTTGCGCTTGGTCAGATCGCCCGACGCTCCGAAGATCACGATCAGGCACGAGTCGGCTTTGTCTCGCACGGGCATGGCGTGGGCTCCGTTCGCAGGTCCCGTGAGCATACCAGACGCCCAGCCGTTCACGCGACCGACTCCCACGTTAGAATCGCCGCGCCGGCGATCCTCCTCGCCCGTGCAACTGGATGGCGCCCCATGCTCGAACACCCGTACCACGATCTCGCCGGCGGACGCTGGCTGCGCGGCAACCTGCACACCCACACCGACCGGTCCGACGGCCGCCGACCGCCTCAGCAGGTCCTCGACGACTACGCCGCACGCGGCTATGGCTTCCTCATGGTCTCCGACCACGACGTCTTCACCTCCGCCCAGGATTACGCGCAGTGGCACAGCCGCGGCATGATCCTCATCCCCGGCAACGAGGTGACGGCAGGCGGCCCGCACATGCTTCACGTCGATGCCGACCGACTCGTCCCGCCTCACCCCGACCGCCAGCAGGTCATCGACGACGTCAACGCCTCGCGCGGCTTCGTCGTCGTCAACCACCCCAACTGGGAAAAGCAGTTCGACCACTGCAGCATCGACCTGCTGCGACAGTGGACCGGTTACGCGGGCATGGAGATCTATAACGGCACGATCGGCCGGCTGCACGGCAGCCCTTACGCCACCGGCAAGTGGGACATGCTCCTGGCCGAGGGACGCCGCGTCTGGGGCTTCGCCAACGACGACAGCCACCTGCCCGACGCCGACGTGGCGCTGGGGTGGAACGTGGCGTACGTCACCGACCCGACGCCCGCGGGCGTGGTCGAAGCCCTGCGCCGCGGACGGTTCTACTGCAGCACCGGCGTCGAGATCAGCGAGCTGCGCGTCGCCGGCGGCCGCATCCGCATCGCCACCCGCAACGCCCGCCGCATCGTCGCCCTCAAGGACACCGCCCAGCGCTTCGCCGTCGCCGACGCCGACGCGATCGAGGTGGACTATCCCGCCGGCGCCCGCTACGTGCGCTTCGAGTGCTGGGGCGACGGCGAGCAGTTCGCCTGGACCCAGCCGTTCTGGGCCTCGCCATGACCGTGACGCCGACGGCCATGCTCTTCGACATGGACGACACGCTCGTGGCGACCGCGCCGCTGTGGCGCGACGCGATGGCGCACCTGCTGACGGCGCTGGGCCGGCCCGACTTCGACCTCGAGCCGCACTGCAAGGGCATGAACGCCCTCGACGTGGCCGCCGTCGCCCATCGTCTGCTGCAGCCCCCGTCGCCCCTGGACCAGTGCCAGGGCATCATGCGCGATCGGCTGCTCCATAATTTTCAGCACATGCCGCTGCGCGAGATCGACGGCGCCGTCGCGCTCCTGCAGCGTTGTGCTGCACTGGACCTGCCCATGGCCGTCGCCAGCGGCGCGCCGATGCCCGCGATCGAGCGGGCCCTGGCGGCGCTGGGCATGCGCCGGCACTTTCGGCTCGTCGTCACCAGCGAATCAGTCGCGCGCGGCAAGCCGCACCCCGACGTCTTCCTCGCCGCCGCGCGGCAACTGGACGTGCCGCCGCATCGCTGCCTGGTCTTCGAGGACTCCCTCGTGGGCGCGCTGGCGGCACGCGACGCGGGCATGCGGTGCATCGTCCGCCCCTCGCTGGCGCACGGCGCGATCGCGACCGTCGCCGCGCGCGTGGTCGCGCACTGGGACGACGTCACCCCCGCCGATCTGACGGCGATGCTCGCTGCTCCATGAGATGGCGACAGGGCGCTACGCTCGAACCGGCGCGCCGGGCGTGAGCTTGAGCTTCGCCGCGGCCTTCGCCGCCGAGGCCTTGGCGGACTCGATGTCCTTGGCGATCGCCGCCATCCAGTCGTTGAGGCGCTTGGCGGCCTCGGGCAGGTAGGTCTCGGCGCTCTCCAGCGCCGGCAGCCACAGCCGGTCCCACTCGACGCTGATGTGCCCGTCGAAACCCATGCCCAGCAGACGCTTGACCATCTTGTCGATGCCCACGGTCCCGTCGCCGAGCTGGGCAAAGCCGCTGCCCTCGCCCACGCGCAGGTCCTTGGCCTTGGCGATGCGGATGCGGCTGTTGAGCATCGGCAGGCTCACTGCAACACTCTCGCCCGCCGCCGCCGCGTTGGCCACATTCCACACCATCCCCAGCATCGGATGCCCGATCAGGTTGAACAGCCACCACCACTGCTTGGCACGCGAAAAGCTCCCGGCGTTCTCGAACAGCAACTGCACCCCCGCCACGCCCGCCTTCTCCACCAGCGGCTGCGTCTGCTCGGCGATCGAACGCATCGCCCCGTCCAGCGACTGCCCCGGGTCCACGTCGTAGGCGAACACCCGCACCGCAGGACACCCCAGCTCCGCCGCGAAATCGATCGCCCGACCCGCCGCGATCTGCGCCGCACGCTGCTCCTGGTTGATCCGGTGGTGCAGGCTGATCGACGTGCTCAGGCACACCGGCTCGACGCCGAATGCCTTGAGCACCGCCGCCGCCTTGGCCGCAGTCGTCAGCGACGGATCGCTGGCCAGCTGCGCCCCGCCCGCCCCCAGCGTGCGCAGCTCGACGCCCGCATAGCCCCACGCCTGGGCCTTGCGCGCCACCTCTTCCAACGTCCACTCGGGACACGCCACCGTGCTGAATGCAAGTTTGATCGCCATAAGGGCACGAATCATACCGCCTCACGCCGCCCCTTGCGACACTCAACCCCGATGTGCCGCCTCGATCGCCGCGACATCGATCTTCTTCATCGTCATCATGGCATTGAACGCCCGTTTCGCCGCCGCGCGGTCGGGGTCGGTGTACGCCTTCGTCAGCGCGATGGGCGTGATCTGCCACGACACGCCCCACTTGTCCTTGCACCACCCGCATTGGCTCTCCTCGCCGCCGTTGCCGACGATCGCGTTCCAGTAGCGGTCGGTCTCGGCCTGATCCACGGTGGCGACCTGAAACGAGAACGCCAGGTTGTGCTCGACCCCCGGCCCACCGTTGAGCCCCAGGCAGGGTATCCCCAGCACCGTGAAATCGACCGTCAACACGTCCCCCTCCTTCCCCGAGTGAAAGTCCCCCGGTGCCCGATGCACCGCCACCACGGCCGAATCGGGAAACGTCGTGGCATAAAACCGCGCCGCCTCCTCCGCGTCGCCGTCGTACCAAAGACAAACCGTGTTCTTCGCAGGCTCGCTCATCGGTCACACCTCCATCGTGCCAGGCCGCCCCATGCGTCGGTCCCACAACGCGCCCACAGTCTTGGCCGACCGTGGCGAGCAGTCAAGCGGCAGGGCCATCGCCGTGTTGAGCGGCCGCGGATGTTTTCTCGTACCTCGTCCTCGTACTCGTCGGCATCCATCCGTCGCAGGCGGGACACGAGTACGATTGCGAGGTACGAGAACGAGTACGACAAGACCAGATAGCCCCGGAAGGTCCCCGACCGACGCCCCCCCCCAACCAACTCAACTTGTGGCCACACACAACAAGTTGCACGATCCGAGCATCAAGTTGCCGCGCCCCGCCCCCTCCCATAGCGTCCCAGACGGGTTTGGCATCAACTTGATCATCACCACGTAGAGCAAGTTGCAGGTTCCGACGGGCAAGATGAGCCCGAACAGGCCGCGCCGCGTTGTCCGTCGCCGGCCGGCGCGGGTCGCCGTGCGTGAAGATGCCCTTCGATGGCCCCATGGTGGCCCCATACGTCACCGCGTTCTCCACCCGATCGGTCCACTCGCCCCGTCGCCCCGCCGCCGGCAGTTCGTTGGGATCGATCGTGGCCGTCGCCTCCAGACCGCGCGCCCGCTTCGCAATGAACGGCGTAACGAACATAATCCAAACATTATAACCGCTCCCGCCGCCCGGTCAACGCCCGGCTCGGTTTCGCCGCCTGACGTCTGACGCCTCGCCAACGCCCGGCAGGTGAGTTGCTACGCGGGTCTGACGCCGCGCCAGTTCCAGTCGGGCACGAGCGATCGTCAGGCCCGCATCCGCAAGCGCGGGCCACACCTGGTGCGTCGGCTGCTGCTCAACGTGGCTTTGGGTATTACGCGCCAGTGCGATCAGGCCCAGGCGTTGTTCGACCGGGTCAGCGGCGGGCAGAAGACGCGACGCAAGAAGGCGGCCGTTGCAGTGGGCCGCAAGATGCTGATCATCGCGTGGGCGATGATGCGTGATGAGGTGGATTGGAACCCCCGAAAGATGGGGTCACTGGCTGCGGTGAACACGCCCGTGATGAATCATCAGAAAGAGCGGTTCACCCCCGGAAGTATTCAAGGCATCGCGGCTGGATGACTGTCCATGCATCGCGATCAGATACTTCCCGGGGACGACTTGCGGGGGCGACTTGCGGGGGCGGGCTTCCGGGGGCGGGGGCCGGGGACCTTGGAGCTTCCGCTGAAATCCGAAGCTCGAAGCTCGAAATCCGAAACAAGCCCGAAGGCTAAAATGTCCAGATCCGCCGGGTACGAACCGTGCCGAGCCGTGCGACAATGGTTTGTGTGTCCGCGCGGATGAATGCAGGGCGTTGGTGGAGGGCTTGGGGTTGTGTGGGGATGTTTGCGGGGCTCGACGCCGGGACCTATGGCCGATCGGTGACGCAGGTCCGACGCGAGGCCTTATTCGTCAGGCCACCGGGATGACGCTCATGCGCGATCGACGATTCGTGGCTGTTCATCGAGGAGGCCCGCTCGGGCGTGCGGATCACGTTCTCCTGGCTCGATGGGCCGCGGACTGCGCCGAGCGGGTGGTGCACCTTTTCGCCCGCCACAGTGAGGACACTCGTCCGCAGCAGGCGCTGGCGACCGCCCGCGCCTGGGCCAACGGCGAGGTCAGGACCGGGGCCGCGATGAAGGCCTCGCTGGCGGCTCATGCCGCCGCGCGGCAGGTCAAGGACAAAGCGGCGATCGCCGCGGCGCGTGCGGCCGGGCACGCGGTCGCCACGGCCCACGCCGCCGACCACAGCATGGGTGCGTTGCTGTATGCACTCAAGGCCCTGGAAGCGTCCGGGGCGCGCAGTGAACCGGAGTTGGCGTCACAGCTTGCGAAGCTGCCCGAGCACCTGCGCTCGCCGGTGTCGTCGGGCGTTCGCGCACGACTGCCGCGCCTGGGCTGACTGCGGAGGCGGGGGCGTCAGTGCGCGTGGCCGAGCGTGCGCTCCAGGCCCTGGTCGAGCATGGAGACGACGGCCTGGATGTAGAAGATGGTCCCCAGGTCGCGGACGGCGAAGTTGGGACGGTCGGTGCCGTCGGGGGCGAGGATTTTCTCGAGGATGGCGCCGGCGAGGTTGGGATCGCTGGTCTGGCCGAACTGCATTCGATAGCCGTAGGCCAGGGCGTGGCGGAGCGGATGGAGGTGGGCCTGGCCGTGCCCGGCGAGGATGAGGTCGAGCCAGACCAGGGCGGCGCAGAGGACGCCGCTGGTGGCGTCGTCGTGGGTCGAGGTGCGGAAGTGGCGATCGGTCATGCGGAACATGCCGCCGTCGAGGCGCTGAGCCTGGCGGTACCACTCGGCGACGCGCAGGGCGCAGGCGAGGTAGCGCTGATCGCCGCTGTGCTTCCATGCGGCGATCATGGGACGACCCCACCAGTAGCCCTGTCTGGGGTGGACCAGGCCGGCGACCGAATCGCAGGGCGGGAAGTTGATCCAGTTGCCGGCGGGCTCTTCCTCGGCGAGCAGGCGCTCGGCGGTGGTGTAGAACGCGCGGGCCAGGGCGTCGTCGTGGGCGTGGATGGAGGCCTTGAGGAAGATCGCGTCGTCGATGAGGGGCCGGCCCGGCACGCCGTGCAGTAGCGTGTTGGGCGACGAGCGCGGCGAGCGATCGGCGATCAGAAAGTCGTCGAGAAACAATCCCTCCTGGGCCAGGAACAGCCGGCGGTGCGCCCACCGCACACAGCGGAGCACCGCGTCCCACCACGTCGGGTCGGAGGTGACCTCGGCCAGATGAATCAGCCCGTCGAGGGACTCGAGCATGCAGGAGGTCGCCGAGACATCGCGGTTGGCGTTTTCCTGGGCGAACACAGCCCCGTCGTCCGGGTCGCTCGGATCGTTGATCTGGGCGCGGCGGACGAACCCGGCGGCATCGATCGCCGCCTGGATAAGCGCCTGATCGCCAAGCAGGCGCCCCGCCATCGCCAGCGCCTTGACGGCCTGCCCGGTGTGCCAGACGGGTCCGAACACGAGCCACTGGCCGTGGCGCGTGTCGTACTCGCGGACGGCGCCGCGCCAACTGGCGTAGTCATAGTCGTAGGGATTCTGCGCCTTGGGCAGCGTGTCGGTGCGCACCATGGACACGTCGGTCAACCAGCGGCAGGCGGCGCGGAGCGACGCGACCCACGCCGCGCGGTCCGGCCACGCCCGGGCGCGCTCCTGATGGAACGAGCGGAAGCTCGGCTTGCGGGTGCTGCGCTCGAAGCGCGGCGTGTCGCGCAGCGTCAGGCGGATCGGCCGATTGGCCAGCGGCACATTGCCCAGGGGCGTCTTGCTCATGAGGTCTGCCTGCTACTTGGCGTCGAACACCTGGCGCCACGCCAGCATGATGAGCGTGTCGTTGGCGCCGGTGATGATCGGTTTGCCCGTGCGGCGGTAGGTGCCATGGCCGTCGCCGAAGGAGACGTTGTATCCGTCGCGGTGGCTGAACATCAGGTCGCCTTGGCCGGGGTTGGAGGTTTCGTCGAGGGTCCAGAAGTCGGCGATCACCGCGCGATTGTGGTTGGCGTCCACCCGCAGGTCGTAGTGATCGGCGGTGAGCCCGTCGAGGGTGCCCGCCCGGTAGCTGTAGGCGACGCGCGCCGGCCAGGGATTCACCGGCGTGCTCTGCTGCCACTCGGGATGGCGCATGCTCGGACAGAACATGCCCGCACGCGATCGGTGGTAATCGAGGTTGAACAGCAGCCCCAGCCCCCACCAGGTCTGCGGCGTGGGGAAATTGGGGGTGTAGATGATGTACGTCTTCCACAGATCGTAGTCGGGCCCGTTCGGATCGGTCGTGTAGAGATAGGGCATCATGCCCTTGCGATCGTGGGCGTACACGTTGATGGCGGTGGTGAGCTGACGCGTGTTGCTCAGGCACGCCGACCGTTTGGCCATCTCGCGCGAGTTCTGCAACGCGGGAAGCATGATCGCAATCAGCAGCGCAATGATGGTGATGACCACCAGCAGCTCGATGAGGGTAAATGCGGCGAATCGGGATCGAGTCGACATCACTTTCAGCTCCACGATCAAGGTCGGATCCAGCGCACCGCCAACGGGTCGAGCGCGATCGGCGCGTCGTTCATCACGACCGCAAGCGGCTGGCGATCCAGGTTGATCAGCACCGTCAACGGCTTGCCGTCGCGCACCCACGTGGCGGCCAGCAGGTGGTCGGGTCGGTCGCACGTGAGCGTCGGCGCCTGCGCGGCGGGGATCGGGTCGGTCACCAGCCACGGCTCCAACTCGAGAAGCTCGCGATTGAACGCCTTGATGGTCTGGAACTGCGGCTGCTCGAGCAGTCGCCACCCGCCGGTGTCGCGGACGCTGTAGATCATGACGGCCGAGGCGCCGCTGGCGATGACCTGGGCCATCATGTTGCGCACTTCCTCGCCGGTGGCCGCCGGTTGTGCGGCGGGATCGAAGGTGAAGCATTCGACGATGCCGATGAGTGCCCGCCCCGGCGGGGTCGCGGCACGGGCGTGGTTCATCCAGCGCGTGACGCCGGCCAGGTCCGCGGGCGGATCGCCCGCCCGGCGCAGCCCCGCCCAGAAATAGACCGGGTACGGATCGACGCAAAACGCATCCGTCGTCGGGCCGAAATGATCGAACAGATACGGCCCCGCCTCATTGACCGTCGTCGGCACGCGCGGCGCCAGCGACTGCGCCCACACGCCATGCTCGGCGATCTCGCGCGGCCCGATGCCCTTGCGCGTCGGCTCGTCCATCAGGTTCCACGCCAGCAGCGCGGGGTGGTCCCCGATCGCCTCGATGACGGGTCGCAGTCGCGCGCGGTTGGCCAGCGTCTGCCCGCCGCCGCCCAGGTGCTCGAATCCATACAGCCCCAGGGCCTGCAGCTCGTCGAGCTCCTTCTTCGCCGCGTCGGCGTCGTAGTGCTTGGTCATCACGACGTTGAAGCCCGCCTCCTTCAGCGCCGCGTAATCGGGCGGCTCGGCGTGGTAGGCGCCGATGACCAGGCGCGGTTGCCCGTCCATCACAAATCGCCCGTCACGCAGCCGCGACGACACATCGCTGTGGGCCACCAGCAGCGACTCGCTCACCCGATACCCGGTGTAGCCCGGCTGGTTGCGCACGGGCTCGATGGTCACGCTGACCGATCCGCCCTCCGCGCCCGGGGGCAGGCGCAGCGTCGTCTGCCACGGCAACGTGATGAGGATGGGCTCGACCCATTGGCGCAACGTGTCGCCGGTCGGGCCATGCAGGCGCACGATGAATCGGCCGTCGGTGGTGAGGTTGGCGATGGCGGTGCGCTCGATGCGAATCGTCATCGGCTCGTCGAGGTTGCGCAGGACGCGCGGCGAAAGCGACAGTTGCACGGGCGCGGGCTGCATGACCGACCAGGCGATGGCGCCGAACCACGCGGCGGCCGAGGCGTGCGCTTCGTGCCAACCCGCGACCAGCCCGAGCCTGGCGTGCGTGGCGCCCGGGGGCGCCAGGGCCTTGATGTCGCGTGCCGTCCAATCCGTTTCGGCGCCGGGGCGCGACATGAGCTTGTCCCGCGTCGGCAGCGATCGGCCGTCGGGCCCGAGCCAGTGCAGCGTGAGCATGCCGTAGCCGCCGATCTGCGATGCGTCGGGCGCCGGCACCGTGCGGTACGCAGCCTTGAACCGATAGAGCTGGCCGGGTCGCACGGGCACGACCGCTTCGGCGCTCGCCCGTCGGCTGCTGCTGGTGGGATCGGCGACCTCGAACTTCAATGCCGGCTGGCCGGCGAGCGTCGTGGCCGAATCCAGGCGGACACGCCCGTCCGTGGTCTGGAAGCGTTGGACCAGATCCTTGACCGGCGCTTCCTCGAGGACCATGGCCGGGGGATAGAGGTCGTCGAGATAGTTCTCGTGGACGGGCGGTGCGGCCGCTGCGCCGGCGGCAAGGCAGGTGAGCAGTATGGTTGGCAGGCTAGTCATATTAATATGCATATCAATTGTCAATCCAAGTCGAATCTGGCCAGTGTGCCGCCATATTAGCAAAGAAATGGGCGCGATCAAGGACAAAGCACTTGACACACGACAGAAAATCACAATAATTGGCAAACTAATGATTCAGAAAGGTTTGCTGTGACCGCCTCGACGGCCTTATATGTACGGGTGATGGACGACCTGACCGGCAGGCGCAAGGGCCTCGGCGAGCCCGAGCGTCTCCCTGCCGAGAGCGAGTTGGCCGCGCAAATGGACGTGGGGCGCGACACGCTGCGCCGGGCGCTGAAGGTGCTCGAGGAGCAGGGGGCGGTGACGCGGCGGCGCGGCCGGGGAACCTATCTCCAGCCGCTGGTCGCGTCGATCGGCAGCCTCGAGGGCAAGAACATCGGCTTTGTGCCGCCCTGGTGGGCCGACTCGAGCTCGGCGTGGTTCACCTCGCGGGTGCTCGAAGGCGTCACCCGCTGGTCCGACGAGCACGAGTGTCACCTCAGCGTGCTGCACGCCGATCGTCGTCCTGCCAGCCCCGAGTCGTGGATCGAGCAGCTCGGCGAGCGGGGCATGTCGGGCATGCTCTGGCTGCAGCCGCGTCCCGAGCAGATGGCGCTGGTCGAGCGCTGCGCCGGCGCGGTGCCGACGGTGGTGGTGGGTCGCGAGTACCCGCACGCCCGGCCGTTCTACGTCGCGCCCGATTACGCCCAGGCCGCGCGCCTTCTCGACGAGTGCATGGTCGCGCACGGGCACGACACCTACGCGGTGGTCGGCACGAGCATCCAGGAGTCGTACAGCCAGACGTGGATTCGTGCGCTCAAAGAGGTCCATGCCGCGCGAGGCTCGGAGTTTCAATGCAATTGGCAGTTCATGGACATCAAGCCGTTCGACCGTGAGAAGCTCGCGTCGCTGCTGCTGGATCATTATCTGTCGTGCCACGAAGAGGTCAGCGCGTTCGTGCTCACGTCGTCGAGCTATCTGCTGCCGCTGATTCGGGACGCGGAATTCCGTTCGCGGATCGAGTCGCGTTCGCTGTCGGTGGCCACGGTGGACTACGGGCTGTATCCGCCGGAGGCGTATTGGCCGGGCCGGACGATCACGCACGTGGTGTGCGACTGGGCCCAGGTGGGCCAGCGTGCGATGGCGACGCTGTCGATGATCGCCACCGGCGCCGATGTGCCGCAGGCCCTGCGCGTGCCCGTCACCTTCGAGCCGGGGCAGACCGTCTTTGCCTCGACGCGATGATCGCGGCGGCGCGTGTGCCGTCGTCAACGTCAATGCCCTTGAACCTATCCCGTAACCCAAGGAGGTTTCAGATGCTGCGGATGACCAAACGAACGCTCGGACTGGCGGCTGCTTTCGCCCTCGCTCTGCCGGTGATTGACACGCACGCCGATGTGCTCAATGTGCAGGACGGGCTGGTGATCGACAGCCTCACCTACGCCGGCACCGAGTCGAACTGGATGCGCGAGGAGGTGCCGGGCACCGCGTTGACGAACAACACGATCATGCGCGTGGGCCAGCAAGGCGCCGGTGCCACTCGACGCAGCGTGATCCGCTTCTCGGGCCTGTCCACGCTGGACCTGGGCTTCACCTCCGCACAAATCGTCAGCGCCCGCCTTCTGCTGACGACGGACACGGCGTTCGAGGGCGCCGGCGACGCCGAGCTTCGCGTCCTTGGCGCCAGCGACAACAACTGGGTCGAGAACGAAGTGTCGTGGACCAACAAGGCCACCAGCACGCCCTGGGCCGGCGGCGGGGGCGCGGGCGCCAACTACGGCGGCGTGATCGACACGGTGAGCTGGACCACCATCAGTGGCAATCCATCGCCACTCAATACCCAGCTTGCGTTCGACCTCACCGGCGACGCGCTCAACGTCGTCAAAGGCTGGGTCGATGGCAGCAACGTCAGCGCCAGCTTCATCCTCCGGGCCGCCAGCGAGTCCGGCACCAACTACGTGGATTTCTACAGCGAGGACTTCGCCACCACGCCCTCATTCCGTCCGATGCTGGAGATCACCTACGTGATCCCCGAGCCGGCGAGCATGGCGCTGGTCGGGCTGGGCGGTGCGATGGTGCTTGTCGGCCGCAGGCAGAGGTGAGTTCATGACCCTGCCGCCCTGGTTGGCCCGACTCAAGACGACGCTGCCGGCCTGGATCGATCGCGTGACCCATCCCGAGGGGGCCGGTCGCTTTCGCTACGCCCTGGACGCGTACGAGCCGTTCGACATCGACAGCTCGCACATGATGCACAATGTCATCTACACCACCGGGGGCGGGCGGGCGGGGCTGCCCGATGACGCACGCAAACGGGCGTGGATCGACTACCTGCTGTCGCATCAGCGGCCCGAGGACGGGCTGCTCATCGACCCGGCGATCGAGCGTCACATCCTCGCCGCCGGCGATGAGCCGACGCCGCTCGAACGGTTCAACGCTCGCCTGTGGACCTCGCGCAACGCGCTGTGCACGGTGATGGAACTCGGCGGTCGGCCGCGCTACAGGATTCAGCACGCCCAGGTTTTCGCCGACCCCGACGCGCTGGTGCGCTTCCTCGAACAGGAGTTGGATTGGACCCTTCCCTGGGGCAGCGGCTCGCGCACGGGGGCGATCGTGCTGTTCGCACACTTCAATCGCCTGCTCGGCGACGCACACAGCCAGGCGGTGATCGAGGCCGCCGTCGATTGGCTGGTGCGCAAGCAGTCGCCGACGACCGGTGCGTGGACGGCCCACGACGACGTGCCGCTGCATCAGCAGATCAACGGGATCATGAAGATCTGGATTCAGCTCCTGCCGATCACCGACCTGCCGATCCAGTACCCGCAGCGGGTGATCGATCTGTGCCTGGAGGGCATCGCGCGCGACGCCTTCATCGCCGAGAAGCTCGAGGCGTGCAGCACGTTCGACGTGGCGCTGGTGCTGGCGATCGCGCTGCGGGCGACGGATCACCGGCGCGATGAGGTGGCCCGACTCGCGCGCGAGCTGCTACCCCGCTTCG
Source organism: uncultured Phycisphaeraceae bacterium (assembly GCA_964518335.1). GTDB lineage: Bacteria > Planctomycetota > Phycisphaerae > Phycisphaerales > Phycisphaeraceae > CAZFDT01. The sequence continues at coordinate 69,496 of CAZFDT010000012.1, read as the reverse complement.
AGCCGATGTGCCGGCCCGACGGCGCCATGAGCTATTACCCCGACCGCTCGCTGGACAACCACGGCGGCATCCGGCTCGCCGCCGCCGGGGCGCAGTCGGATGTCGTGGGCACGTCGCTGCACGCGCACGCCATCGCCCTGCTGGCCGATCTGGCGGGCTGGCGCGACGAGCTGGGCTGGACGCCGCTGACCGAGTGGCGCATGCGGTTGCCGCAGCTCGTGTCGTGATCGGCCGATCATCGCGGCGAGGGGGGCCAGTCCCGCCTCCGCGGCCAAGTCCCGGGAACTTTCTGACGACGTGGCGGTCTAAGCCTGATGAGCATCAGGAGAACCGCCATGAGCGCGATACGGTTGATCGTCTGGGTGTTGGGTTTGAGTGTGGCGACCTCGGCGTGGGCCGACGGGTTGATCGTGGTGGATCGGCTTGTGCCGCTGCCGGGGCCGCGACCGACGCCCACCGTCACGCCGCTGCACGTCGAGCGGCATCACGTGACGGTGACGATCCAGGACCAGGTGGCGGTGACGAGCGTCGAGCAGACGTTCTACAACCCGTCGGGCCAGCGGGTGGAGGGGGTGTACCTCTTCCCACTACCGGCGGGCGGGAGCATCGACAAGTTCAGCATGGACATCGAGGGCAAGCAGGTCGAGGCGGAGCTGCTCGACGCTGACAAGGCCCGCAAGATTTACGAGGACATCGTGCGGCGGGCGCAGGACCCGGCGCTGCTGGAGTACGTCGGCCGTGGAGCGCTGCGGGCGCGCATCTTCCCCATCGAGCCCAACGGCCGCAAGGAGGTCAAGCTCAGCTACACGCAGCTCCTCAAGAACGACGCGGGCACGGTGGGCTACATGTACCCGCTCAACACCGAAAAGTTCAGCTCCGCGCCGCTGCACAGCGTGTCGATCAAGGTCGAGGTCAAGTGCAGCGACCCGATCAAGAGCATCTACTCGCCCAGCCACGCCGTCGAGATCACGCGCCACGGCGAGAAGCGGGCCGTCGTCGGCTTCGAGGCGAAAAACGTCAAGCCCGACACCGACTTTCAGCTTTACTTCGCCCCGCAGCGCGACGGCAAGCCCATCGGCGTGACGCTCTTGACGTTCAACGACGGCAAGGAAGACCCAACAGGATCGAAAGACGGCTACTTCCTCCTGCTCGCTTCACCCGGCGCGGTCGAGGACGACAAGCGCATTGTCCCCAAGGACATCGTGTTCGTGCTCGACACCTCCGGCTCGATGGCCGACGGCGGCAAACTCGAGCAGGCGAAAAAAGCTCTGCGATTCTGCATCGAAAACCTCAACCCCCAGGACCGTTTCGAGATCATCCGCTTCAGCACCGAGACCGAGCCGCTGTTCGGTAAGCTCAGCGACGCCGACGACGCCAACCGCGACCTCGCCCGCCAGTTCATCGACCAGTTCAAGCCGATCGGTGGCACGGCGATCCACGAGGCGCTGCAGTCGGCCAAGCGAACGATCGGCGCGGACGCGACCCGCACGAGCTTCGTCGTCTTCCTGACCGACGGACGGCCCACCATCGGCCCCACCAACGAAGACCAGATCGTCGCCGATACCGCCAAAGCCGACTTCCGGGGGCGCGTGTTCTGCTTCGGCGTGGGCACCGACCTCAACACCCACCTGCTCGACAAGCTCACCGAGAAGATGCGCGGCTACAGCACCTACGTCCTGCCCGAGGAGGACATCGAGGTGAAGCTGTCGGGCTTCTACACGCGGATCGCCTCGCCGGTGCTCGCCGACGTGAAGCTGGACTTCGGCGCCGCCGTGCGCGTCAGCCGCATGTACCCGCAGGCGGGCGAGCTGCCCGACCTGTTCAAGGGCGACCAGCTTGTTGCAGTAGGCCGGTACAGTGGCGACGGGCACGCGAGCATCACGCTCGAAGGCCAGGTCAACGGCAGCGTCCGGAAGTTCGTTCACGAAGGCGCGTTCACCACCGACAATATCGAGCACGCCTTCATCCCCCGCCTGTGGGCGACGCGGCGCATCGGCTATCTGCTCGACGAAATCCGCCTGCACGGCGAGAAGGCCGAGCTCAAGGACGAGGTGACGAAGCTCGCGCGGCACTACGGCGTGGTCACGCCCTACACCTCGTACCTGATCCTGGAGGACGAGGCGAGGCGAAACGTGCCGATGGCGCGGCGGTCGATGCAGGAGATGGCGGCCGATGCGCCGGTCATGGCCGAGGCCCGCCGCAACTATGATGACATGACCGCGTCCAAATCGGGCCGCGAGGCGGTGACGGGGGCGACCTCGAACATCATGCTTAAGCAGGCCCGTAGCCCCGAGGACTACAAGCGTGCTAACGTCGCCGCCCAGCCCACCAACGCGAAGCTGCTGGCGCAAGGCCAGTCGCAGACGCGCTACGTCAACGGCCGGGCGTTCTACCAGAACGGCGACGAGTGGATCGACGGGCAGGTGCAGGCCAAGGCCGACGCCCGCATCGTCGAGGTCGAGTTCAACAGCGAGGCATACTTCGCCCTCGCACGCCGCAGTCCCGACATCGCCAACTGGCTCAGCGTCGGGCCCAACGTGCAGGTGCTTGTGGACGGCGTCGTGTACCAGGTTCGTCAACGCTCGTGAAAGGAGACTGACCATGTTCCGATGGATCGCAATCGCACTGTGCCTCGGGTTGACGGCGTCGTGGGCCACTGCAGCGGATGACGCCGCTCGCCCGCGCATCGAGGTGTGCTTCGTCCTCGACACCACCGGGTCGATGGGCGGACTCATCGAAGGCGCCAAGCAGAAGATCTGGTCGATCACCAACGAGATCACCAAGCCTCAGGAAGGGGCGGCGCGGCCGACCGTGAAGATCGGGCTCATCGGCTACCGCGACCGCAGCGATGCGTACATCACCCAGGTGCACGACCTCACCGGCGACCTCGACGCGATCTACGGCCACCTCATGGGCTTCAAGGCCGAGGGCGGCGGCGACACGCCCGAGTCGGTCAACCAGGCCCTGCACGAAGCCGTCACGAAGATGACCTGGAGCACCGACCGCGACGTGTTCAAGGTGATCTTCCTCGTCGGCGACGCCCCGCCGCACATGGACTACCAGGACGACGTGAAATATCCCGACACCTGCCAGGCCGCGGTGAAGAAGGACATCATCATCAACACGATCCAGTGCGGCACGATGGGCGACACGACGCCGGTGTGGCAGGACATCGCGTCCAAGAGCGAGGGCAAGTTCGCGCAGATCGGGCAGACGGGCGACATGGTGGCGGTCTCGACGCCGGTGGACGCCGACATCGCGCGGCTCAATGCGGCGGTGGCGGCGACGGTGGTGCCCTACGGCGAGGCGAAGCAGCAGCGCGAGGTGGCGAGCAAGATGAGCCGGGCGCGCGACACGGCGGCGCCGGCGGCGGCGGAGCGACTGAGCTACATGAAGAGCGCCGAGGGCGGCAAGGCGGTGTCGGGCCGGGGTGATCTCGTCGCCGACCTCGCCGAGGGACAGGTGAAGCTGGCCGACCTCAAGGATGAGGACCTGCCCGCTGATCTGCGTGACAAGACGCCCGCCGAGCGTGAGGCCATCGTGCAGGCGAACGCGCAGAAGCGCGCCGAGCTGCAGACCCAGCTCGACGAGCTGCTCAAGCAGCGTCAGGCCCACCTCGACGCCGAGAAGGCCCGCCTGGCCAAAGAGGGCAAGGCCGACGCCTTCGACGAGCAGGTCGCCCAGATCGTCAACGAGCAGCGGCAGGCGAAAGAGCGGAAATAACGGCCCAACCGGCACAATTTCACTCACCGTCGCGGGCGGCAGCGCTTACCATCAGGTGGGCGCCGCCGCCCGCTGACGTTGAAGTTCGCCGCGCCGCGCCAGCCGATAACGTCAAGACCATGAGCCTGCCCATCCCCGACATGTCGGTGTTGCACGCGATGCTCGATGCGCTGGACGATCCGCGCCACCTGCACGCGATCCTGATCCACGCCCCGATCGCGGTGGCGGCGCTGTTCCCGGTGGCGGTGCTGGTGCTGGTGTGCAGCGGGGGTCGGTCGCACGTGCTGCGGTGGACCACGGCGCTGGGGTATCTGGCGGCGGCGGTGCTGGCGTGGTACGCCGCCGAGGCCGGCGCCATGGCCGTCGCCTTCGAGCATGCGCCCGACGTTCGCACCGCCGAGGCGCTGCACGTGCTCGAACGACACGAAAGCATGGGCAGCAAAGTGCCGATCATCCTTGGCGTCATCGGAGCGATGCTCGTGCTCACCGCCATCCCGAAAAAAATCATCCGCTTCCCGCTGCTGCTGTTGACGCTGCTGGCCAGCGTCGCCGCGGCGGGATGGGTCGGCGTCACCGCCTACCACGGCGGCGAACTGGTGTACGACCACGGCGTCAACACGCCCGCCACGTCCAACAACGCCACCGCCATCCCCGTGCGCACGCGGCCCCAGCCCGCCGCGCCGCCCGCCGAAGCCACCGACGCCCCGCCCGCCGAAGACTCCGGCCGCAAAAAAGGCTTCTTCGGCATCCCCACCGATTGACCGCTAAGCCGCAAGCGGCTTGACGCCGCGATAGACCACTGCAACGCCGAAGGTCAGCGGCTTGTGCGTCACCTCGGTGAAGCCGGCGTCGCCCATCATGCCCATGAGCTTGTCGCGGTCGAGGAACGTTTCGACGCTGCGCGGCAGGTACTTGTACGCCCCGCTGCGGTCGCGGGCGATGAGCGTGGCGGTGATGGGCATGACCCGGCCGCAGTAGAAGTCGTTGAGCCGGCGAAGCAGCGGGTTGGCGGGCTTGCTGAACTCGAGCACGATGACGCGCCCGCCGGGTCGCAGCACGCGGTGGAACTCGGCCAGCGCCCGCGCGGGCTCGGCGACGTTGCGCAGGCCGAAGGCGATGCTCACGACATCCACGCAGGCCTCGGGCAGGGGCAGGCTCATGGCGTCGCCGTTGCAGTAAGCCACGGGCCGGCGCGGCGACTTAGCGCGGGCGATGGGCAGCATCTCGTAGGTGAAATCGACGCCGATCACGCGCGACGCGGGACTGCGCGAAAACGCCAGCGCCAGGTCGCCTGTGCCGCAGGCCACGTCGAGGACGACGTCGTTGCTCTTGACCTGGGCGAACTGCACCGCGGCCCTGCGCCACGCCTGGTCGCGGCCGAAGGAGTGCAGACGGTTGTTCAGGTCGTAGCTGGGGGCGATCGCAGCGAACATGTCGCGCACGCGGCGGGCCTTGTCTGGCGCGGCGTGCGGGTCGCGGGTCAAATCGGCGTCGTTCCAGGCGGCGGGCGCGGTCACGGCTGGTGCTCGTGCTGACACACGCCGCACCAGCTCATCGCCACGTGCAGATCGGCGTCGTGCAGCATCGCCTGCTTGGGCGCCGGGGCCGGGGGCAACTGTCGCAGCGGCGCCAGCGCCTTCTGGTGATAGTTGTCCTTGGCGAACGTGTAGGGGTTGTTGGCCCCGCGCGCATTGGGGTACTGCTGGGCGATGAGGCTGTTGAGCCGGTCGATGCGCGTCTCGGGGTGCGGGTGGGTGGCGAGCACTTCCCACATCCGCGTGTCGCCGGAGGCCGCGGCCAGGACCTTCATGACCTGCACCTGCCCGTAGGGGTTGTAGCCCTGCTGGGTCATGTAGCGCACGCCCAGGGCGTCGGCCTCGCTCTCCTGGTCGCGGCTGAACTTGAGCAGGTAGCCCGTGCCGCCGACGCCGGCCCCGACGCCCAGCACGCGCAGCCAGTCGCTGTCGGCGGCCTCGCCCGCCACACCCACGCCCACCGCGATGCCCTGCACCACCATCGCCTGGCTCATGCGCTGGTTGACGTGCTGCGCGGTGACGTGGCCCACCTCGTGTCCGAGCACGCCGGCGAGCTGGGCCTCGTTGTCGAGCTTGACCATCATGCCGCGCGTGACGAACACCTTGCCCCCGGGCAGGGCAAAGGCGTTGATCACCGGCGAGTTGGGCACGTGGAACTCCCAGGGCAGCTCCGGCCGCTCGCTACTGGCGGCGATCCTCTTGCCGAGCTGGCGCACGTACTGCACCACGTCCTGCGAGGGGACGTTGCCGCCGTATTCGTTGAGGAACTGCGGCGCCGCCTCGCTGCCCAGGCGAATCTCCTGTTCCACGGGCATGAAGTTGAGGATCTTCTTGCCCGTGGCGGGGTTGGTGGTGCACGCCACGACCACGACGGCGACGACGGTCAGCGCGGCGACGAGGGCATATCTGAACATGCGAAGAACTCCCTGAACGACAGTTGAAACATTGTACGGCGATCGGCGGCGGGGGGCCGCAGCGGTTATCGGAAGCGGACGTGTCGCGTCCGAATCGCAGGCGTGACAAGGGTTTGCGCCTGTCGCCGCGCATGCGCGTCCATGTAATTTCCCTCCGGCACGCCGTTTGATTCGCCGCGGCCCGGCGCGCCGATCTCATAGGGGTCACAAGGGCAGGGACGGCCCGGTGTGTGAATGGTGGCCCGCGACGACAGGGACCGGCGTCGCGGGAGAACAACCCGAGCCTGCGATTCTCACCTGAGGGAGCCTTGTCCATGACCAACCGACGCGACGTGCTGCTGGAACGGTTCTTCAACGCCCTGATCTCCGGCCAGCGCGCCGACGCCCGGGCGATCGTCGAAGAGCTCATCGACGCCGACTGCCCGCCCGACAAGATCATGAGTCACCTGTTCTGGCCCACGCTGGAGCAGATTCAGAAGCTCTACCGCGCCGATCAGCTCAGCGAGCTGGCGCACCACTACGCCACGCGGCTGCTGCGCATGCTCGCCGACCAGATGCAGATGCGCCTCACCCGCGCCGAGAGCAACGGCAAGCGCGTGCTGGTGACGTGCGGCCCGGCGGAGCCCGAGGAACTGTCGGCGCAGATGACCGCCGACCTGCTCGAAGCCAGCGGGTACGACGTGTTCTTCGCCGGCGGCGGCGTGGCCAACGACGAGATCGTCGATCAGGTCGGCGCCCTCAACGCCGACATCCTCTGCATCTTCGGCGCCACGCCCAGCGTCGTGCCCTTCACCCGCCTGCTCATCGACCACCTGCACGAGACGGGCGTGTGCCCGAAGCTGCAGATCGCCGTCGGCGGCGGCGTGTTCAACCGCGCCGAGGGCCTCGCCGAGGAGATCGGCGCCGACATCTGGGCCTCCGACCCCGTCGAGATGGTCGAGATGCTCAACGAGAACCCCCAGCAGCGCATGGGCGAGGATCAGCGCACCGTCGGCCGCAAGCGCCGCGCGCCCAAGCCCGCCGCACGGGTCGCCGAAGCGGCGTAAGCCTGCCCGACATCGCGCCATCGCACTCAGCCCCGGATTTGCATCCGGGGCTTTTTCGTGGTGACGTATCGCCATGGATCAACCCGCCAAGCGTTCCTGGTTCGGCCGACACTGGTGGTGGTTCGTGCCCACGGTCGTGCTTGCGCCCATCGCCTGCTGCGGCGGGTTCGTCGTGCTGATCGTGTCGCTGGTGTTCGGCATGATCAAGTCGTCGGACGCCTACACGCAGTCGCTGGCGATGGTGCAGGCCGACCCGCGCGCCCAGGCCGTGTTGGGCACGCCCATCGAGCCGGGCTTCTTCGTCACTGGCAACATCAACGTCAGCGGCGCGTCGGGCAACGCCGATATCGCCTACTCCCTCACCGGCCCGCAGGGCAAAGCCACGCTCTACGTGCAGGCGACCAAGTCGGTCGGCCAGTGGACCTTCCACACCCTTGCCCTCGAGCCCGCCCAGGGCCCGCGCCTGGACCTGCTCGAACAAGCCGAGGCGCCGTGATGCTCGGAGCTTGCGCGACCACGCCAGCGCGGAAGCGCGTGGACTTGCGAACAGTCAACGTGAAGCCATCTCGTGCAGCAGGGCGGCGTGGGTGAGGGCGCCCCATTGGAGGCTGCGCAGGTCGAACTTTTCGTTGGGGGAGTGGAGGGCGTCGTTGACGCGGCCGAAGCCCAGGAGGATGGTGTCCAGGCCGAGGATTCGCTTGAAGTCGGCGACAATGGGAATGGTCGCGCCCTCGCGGATGAGGACGGGGTCGGTGTCGAACACGCGGCGGACCGCGCGGCGGGCGGCGGCCATGTGCGTCGAGTCGGTCGGTGCTGCAGTGGGCGCGGCCTCACCGTGGTTGGTGATCTGCCAGCGCAGGCCGTGCGTGTCCTGGCTGTGCAGCCACGCCTCGAATCCCTGCGCGATCTTGCGGGGGTCCTGGTTGGCGACGATGCGGAAGCTCACCTTGGCGCCGGCGAAAGTGGGGATGACGGTCTTGGCGCCTTCGCCCATGTAGCCGCCCCACACGCCGTTGATGTCGCACGCCGGGCGCGACCAGCGGCGCTCGAGGGTGGAGAACCCGGCCTCGCCGTAGGGCGTGGCGACGCCGACCTCGCCCAGGAACGTCTCGTCGGTGAAGCCCAGGCTGCGCCACTGCTCGCGTTCGTCGTCGGTCAACTGCAGCACATCGTCGTAGAAGCCGGGGATGGTCACGCGATGCCGCTCGTCGAAGAGCCGGCCGAGGATGCGCGCGAGCATGGTGCAGGGGTTGGCCAGCGTGCCGCCATAGACGCCCGAGTGCAGGTCGCGCGACGGGCCGTGGAGCTGCACGTCGAAATAGACCAGCCCGCGCAGGGCGTACACGATCGACGGCTGCGGACGGCCGGGCGTCACCTCCCACATCGCCGTGTCACTGACCACCACGACATCGGCGGCCAGGCGGTCCCGGTGTTTCTCGACGATCGGCGGGAGATTGGCGCTGCCCATCTCCTCCTCGCCCTCGATCAGCAGCTTCACCTTGCACGGCAACCCCCCAGCCACCTTGTGCCACGCCGCCAGCGCCTCGAGGAAGCACGACACCTGGCCCTTGTCGTCGCTGGCGCCGCGGGCGTAGATCGCCCCGTCGCGGATCGTCGGCTCAAACGGCGGCGTGTGCCACTTGTCGATCGGGTCGGGCGGCTGCACGTCGTAATGCCCGTAAAACAGCACGGTCGGCACCCCGGGCACGTCCGACGACTCGGCGAACACGCACGGATGACCGGCGGTCTGCCACAGCACCGCATCCAGCCCGCACTTGCGCAGGCGGTGCATCAGCAGCTCCGCCGCCTTGAGCACGTGCGTGGCGTAGGCCGGGTCCGTGCTCACGCTGGGGATGCGGGCGAACTCCACCAGGCGGCGCACCGCCGCGTCGTGATCCTTCTCGATATGTCGCAGCACGGCGTCAAGCATGGCGTCACTCGGGGTCCACCTCGACCTCGATCCGGTCCTCGACGACGCGGACGGGCAGGCGGGCGACGGGGATGTCGTCGGGATAGTCGATGTTGCGGCCGGTGGCGACGTTGAAGGCGTAGCCGTGGAACGGGCAGGTGAGCACGGCCCCGGTCAACTCGCCCTCACCCAGGGGCAGGCCGGCGTGCGGGCAGATGTTGACGAGGGCGCACACGCCGCCGTCAAGTGAACCGGGGCCTCCGGGGGTTCCGGGGGTTCCGGGGGCGAGGCGGCAGACGACGATGGACCGGCCGTCCACGTCGAGGCAGGTCTTGCTGCCGGGCGGATAGTCGCCGAGGCTGCCGATGTCGATCCACTTGGCCACGGGGAAGGCACTCCGTAGGATTGCAGGCGATGACGGACGCGATGGCGGGAAAGTTTAGCCGATACCGCGCCATGGTGTTGCCGATGGCGACCGCGGCGCTGCGCGCGACGGTCGAGCGCGACGGCGTGGCGTTGGGCGTGCCGGCCGCCATGCTGCTGCTCGAGGACGACGCCGCGCTGCACGGCGAGCTGGCGCGTGGCCTGCGCGCGCTGGCGGCCGGCGGGACGATGCTGGCCGATGCGTCGGGGCATCGCCGCGACGTGTACCACCCATTCGTGCTGCACTTGCACCTGCGGGCGTTCGCGCGGCGGTACGAATCGATGTCGGCCGGAGCGTGGACGGCGTGCGAGGACGCGCTGCCGGCCAGCGTCGAGCCGGTGCGCAGCGTCGAGAACTTCGCCGACCGACCGCCCCCGCCGTCGCAGGCGGCCCTGGCGCTGTGGCAGGCGCTGTGCCTGGCCGAGTTCGCCCATGTCGCCCAGCGCGACGTGGACGCCGAGGTCGCTGACGGCATCGTGCATCAGGTCGTGTCGCAGCCCGGCCCGGGTGGGAGCCTGCACCGCCCGTCGCCCGAGGCCTCGCCGGACGCCTGGACGTACGCGGAGCTGTGCGGGCTGCACGCCCTGGCCAACGTGGCGCTGCTGCGGCGGAACCGGACGTGGGCGCGCCGCGTCGAAGAGATCGGCAGCTATCATCTGGAGCACACGCAGCCGGATTACACCACGACGCAGCCCTGGGGCGTATTCGCGGGGCTGTGGTCGGATCGCACGGTCCCGCTGGCCGAGCAGCAGTTGCACGACGTGTCGTCGGCACAGGCGACGGCCGCCGACGAGTACGCCCGGCACCGCGCGATGACGGGCATGCTGCTGGCCGACGCCGCCGACGCCCTGGCCCAGTTCGACTCGACGCCATGACGCACCTGACGCCCACCATCATCGTTGCAGTGGCCCTGTCGCTCACCGCCGTCTGCCGCGCCCAGGACGCGCCCGCGCCCGAGGCGCCCGCCGCGCCCGCCGCGCCAGAGGCCTCACTCCCGGGGGCGGGGGCGGAGGCGGAGGCGGATCTGCTGCGCATCCGTGAGCAGCTCGATCGCGTGCTCAGCGACTCGGGCCTGCCGGTGGGCGAGGCGCGGGACCAGACGGCGGCCCAGATCGAGGCGCTGGCACAGCGGTCGAACGTGTACTCGAAGCAGGCGCCGTCACCGCGGGCGCGGCTGGAGGCGGGGAACCTGGAGCTGCGCAGCTACAACGCCCTGGCGCAGCAGGCATACCGGGACCAGCAGACCGACGAAGGCGCGTCGCGCAACCGCCAGCTTCGCGCCGCCGCCGAGGAGGTCAAGGCGATCCCCGAGCCCGCCGCCGAGACGGTCGGCGACTTCTGGCTGCTTCAGGCCGACCTGCTGGACCTCAACAACAGCGCGGGCGACGTGCCACAGCGGCAGCGACGTGCGATCGCACGGCTGGAGCAGTTCGTCGCCGCGCGGCAGAAGGCCGGCGACGCCGTCGAGCATGACGAAGCGGCGCGGCAGATCGCCACGGACGTGCGGCTGTCACTGCTGCGGCTGTACGACGACCGGGGCGACAGCGCCAAGGCGTGCGCGGCCGTGACCGAGCTGGGCGCCCAGGCCGACGCCACCGACGACGCGACGCTGCGCGAGCACCTGGCGCAGTGGTACGGCTACTGCGACGTGCTGGGCCAGCGTTTCGAGGCGACGCTGCCGCACGCCGACGGCCGGGGCCAGTGGTCCACATCGGACGCCGCGGGCAAGCCGGTGCTGATGCACGTGTGGGCGTCGTGGTGGCCGGCGTCGCACGCCTCGCTGGGCAAGCTCACCGAGGCGTACCCTCGTCTGCGGGAGCGTGGCGTCGAGGTGGTGTCGATCGACCTGGGCCCAGCGGCGCCGGCGTCGAAGCTCGCCGACGCCAAGGCGTCGCAGCAGTCGCGCGGCCGCGCGTCGGTGCAGGCCCTGGCGCCGCAGGCGCAGTGGACCCAATGCGCCCAGCCTGCTGCAGTGAACCTGCAGGCGCTGCTGCGCATCCGCTCGCTGCCGCGCTACGTGCTGCTGGATGAGCAGGGCCGGGTGGCGGCGCTGGGGGGGAGCCTGTCGATCCTGGATCAACTGTCGGCGTCGGCGCCCGCGGGCGAAGCGCCGGCGCCCCCGTCTGTCCCTGCGGCCCCGGCGACCGAGGACCGCGTCGCTGAGTAAAAACGCCCAAGGCCGCGCCGGTTGACATCAAACGACCATTTTGTATTATTTTGTAGCGCTTGAGTTGTGCAGGGAAAGGCGCGATGATCTTGTCCGTGTGGCGAACGGATCAACCCCCAGCCTGCAGCACGCGGTGAATTTCAGGAGACCAGCATGGCTACGACAGGAACGAGCGGGATCGCGGCGACCGACATGACGCGCAACCAGAAGCTGCTGGACTGGGTCGGCGACGTGGCCGAGCTGTGCCAGCCCGACGGTGTGCATTGGTGCGACGGCAGCCAGGCCGAGTACGACCACATGATCGATCTGATGGTCCAAGGCGGCACGGCGACGCGGCTCAACGCGGCCAAGCGGCCCGGCAGCATCCTCGTGCGCAGCGACCCGTCCGACGTCGCCCGCGTCGAGGACCGCACGTTCATCTGCAGCAGGAGCAAGGACGACGCCGGCCCCACCAACAACTGGGCCGACCCCGACAAGATGCGCGCCGAGATGCGCCCGCTGTACGAAGGGTGCATGAAGGGCCGCACCTTGTACGTCATCCCCTACAGCATGGGCCCGATCGGCAGCCCGATCGCCAACATCGGCATTGAGATCACCGACAGCCCCTACGTCGTGGCCAACATGCACATCATGACCCGCGTGGGCCGCAAGGTGCTCGACGTGCTGGGGACCGATGGCGCATTCGTCAAGGCCCTGCACTCGGTCGGCGCGCCGCTGGCGGCAGGCCAGAAGGACGTGCCCTGGCCCTGCGAGCCCGACGTCAACAAGAAATACATCACCCACTTCCCCGAGGACCGCGAGATCTGGTCCTTCGGATCGGGCTACGGCGGCAACGCCCTGCTGGGCAAGAAGTGCCACGCCCTGCGCATCGCCTCCGTCCAGGCCCGCGACGAGGGCTGGATGGCCGAGCACATGCTCATCCTCAAGATCACCAACCCCAAGGGCGTGGTGAAGTTCATCGCCGCCGCGTTCCCCTCGGCGTGCGGCAAGACCAACCTCGCCATGATGGAGCCGTCCATCCGCGGCTGGAAGGTCGAAACCGTCGGCGACGACATCGCCTGGATGAAGTTCGGCGCCGATGGTCAACTGTACGCCATCAACCCCGAAGCGGGCTTCTTCGGCGTCGCGCCCGGCACGAGCATGAAGTCCAATCCCAACGCGATGCGCACCATCACGAAGAACACCATCTTCACCAACTGCGTGCTCACGCCCGAAGGCGACATCTGGTGGGAGGATTTCGACGGCGAGCCGCCGGCCAAAGGCATCGACTGGAAAGGCCACGAGTGGACCCCCGCCAGCAAGGACAAGGGCGCCCACCCCAACGCACGCTTCACCGCACCCGCAAGCCAGTGCCCGGTCATCGCCAGCGAGTGGCAGGACCCCAGGGGCGTGCCCATCAGCGCCATCCTCTTCGGCGGCCGCCGCGCGACAGTGGTCCCCCTCGTCAACGAGGCCCGATCCTGGCAGCACGGCACGTTCCTCGGGTCGATCATGGGCAGCGAGATGACCGCCGCCGCCTTCGGCAAGGTCGGGCAACTGCGCCGCGACCCCATGGCCATGCTCCCGTTCTGCGGCTACCACATGGGCGACTACTGGGCCCACTGGCTCAAGCTCGGCGCCAAGCCCGGCGTCAAAATGCCCAAGGTCTTCTTCGTCAACTGGTTCCGCAAGAGCCCCGAAGGCAAGTGGCTCTGGCCGGGCTACGGCGAAAACAGCCGCGTCCTCAAATGGGTCTTCGAGCGCTGCGAAGGCTCCGCCGCCGCCACCGCAACCCCCATCGGCAACCTGCCCGCCAAGGACGCCCTGGACCTCACCGGCCTCAAGGTCAGCGACGACGACCTGGCCCAACTCCTCAAGGTCGATCTCGAAGGCTGGCTCGCCGAAATCCCCGGCATGCGCGAACACTTCGCCAAGTTCGGCAACCGCCTGCCCAAGGGACTCGTCGAGGAACTCGACGCACTCGAGCAACGGCTCAAGGCCGCCAGGTGACGGCACGTAGCGATCCGATCGCTCAGCGAGCGGCCAACGGCAGAGGGCGGGCGCATGCTGGAATGACGTGCGTTTCACGCAAGAGTCGTGTCTATGACCGCTGCGCAAGCGACCGCTGAAGTGTTCATGACAGCCTTTCGGGCGCTGCCACGGAAGGAACGTGCCGCCGTGCTCGCGGAGTTGGCGCAAGACAGTCGGACGCGCGAGGACCTGTTCGATCTGACGGTGCTGCAGTCGCGCCGCGGCGAGCCATCGCGGCCGTTGGATCAGTACATGCAGGAACGCCGGGACGCCTATCGCCAACGGTGATGCGTGCCAGGTGCAGCCGGATGCGACGACACCTCACCTTCCCGCGCGTCGTCTGTGCCCTTCTCCTGGGCGCGGCGGCCAACGTACTCGTGGCGTGGGCGTGCGTGATGTGGTCGCCGCAAGTGTGGAAGGTCAACCCGTATCTACTGATCGAGACGGGTCAGCATCTTCCGATCTGGCCGGCGCCCAACGGTGAGATGGCGTACTGGTTTGCAGAGGGTGGATGGGGCTGGTGTCTGTCCGAGCCCGCGGGCTATCCGCAGGCCACGGGCCACGTGGTCTGGCATCGCTACCCGTGGCCGCGCGACGAGTATCGTGTCGCGGGTTGGCCGCTGCCTGCTTTGCAGTCGCACGTCCACACGTCCGGGCGCAACGTGGCGAGCATGCCGATCAAGTGGCAGTTGCCCTGGCGCGTGATCGTATGGCGGGGCTACAACACCAGCGATCTGCCCGCTTGGTTGGGCGCTTATCCGCAGCGGCGTCTGCCGCTGGTGCCGATGCCGGTGGGGTTTGCGGTCAACACGCTGTTTTGCGCGGTGGGAGTGTGGGGTGTTGCAGTGGTCCTGCGGCGATGGCGGCGCAAGCGGCTGGGGTATCCGGTGTGCGAGCGGTGCGGGTACAACCTCACCGGGCTGGTCGAGCCGGTGCGCTGCCCGGAGTGCGGTGCAGACCACAAGCCGTGATCGAGTTCACGCCACCGCCTGCTTGGGCCGCGAGGCGGGCTGCAGCTTCAAGACGTCCCTGGCCTCGACGGTCACGACGATATAGCGAGGCGATTGCCCAGGATTGGGGAACTCGACCTCGTAGGCGGGGACGTTGTCGTACACATAGACCACCACGCCACTGTCCCCGGCGATCAGCCGCTGGTCGGGCAGGTCGCGGAGCAGGACGACCGAATCGTGCTCGTGGATGGTCTTGTCCATCGGATTACGGGATGATGGCCGTCACCAGGCGAGGGCGGTCCTTGCCATGTTCGATGATCCACACGCTCAAGACAGTATATCGCCCGCGAGGGCCGTCCATCTCGAACTCGATTTCGTACTTGACGCCGAACGGGCTGGGGTCGCCGTATCGTGCGGGCTGGCCTGCCGCGGCATCGAGCAACGCACTTCGCAAACGATCGGCGTTGGCGGGCGTGATGCCCAGCAGGACCCGGAAGAGCACCGCATGGCCGGGCTGCGTCTCGTGCCCCTCGTTCAACAGATAGCCGTAGAGCTTGTCATCCGGCACGACCGCCTTGTCCCCGTTAGGCAGCTTCATACGTGACCATCCTACCGCCGCGTCGGGCGTCGGTGACTGGAGGGCGAACCCTCACCTGGCCTGGCGCCGCTTCGCGGCTGGGCCTGTCCTCCCCCTGGGAGGGGGAGGAGACAACTGCAGCGGCGTCGTCGTGCCGCTCTCTTTCTCCTCCCCCTCCCAGGGGGAGGACAGCTTCATCGCCCCATTGGGGGGCGATGAAGCAGGTGAGGGTTCGCCCGACAGCGAGCGACGCGACGGCCGCGCGGGGGCGATCTGTGATGCACGAATGTCGCGGCTACTGCACGTTGCCGATGGTGGTTTCGCCGGTGATGGCGTCGATGGTGAGGGTGATGGACTTGCCGCTGCAGGCGAGGGTGATGGTGGCGTTGGTGGTCTGGTCGAGTTGGCCGTAGAGGCCGAAGCCGAGTCTGGCGTCGCCGCCGACGGATTGGCCGGCGATGGTGACGCCGTCGAGCGGCGCGGCGCGGCCGAAGCCGAAGCGGACTTCGTAGGGTCCTTTGCCGACGGGATTGGTGATGGGGGTGTTGGGTGTGGCGGCGGCGGCGATGTGGTAGCCGTGGACGCTGCCGGCGGTGCTGGGCGTGTTGAAGACGACGACGCGCGGGTCTTCGCCCTTGGTGATCGACTCGATCTGGGCGAAGGCGAGGTCGGCGGCGAGGATCTGGGCGGCGCCGATGAGCTTCTGGCTGTCGGTCTTGCCGATGCGCGCTGTGGCCACGGCGGCGACGATCGCCAGCACGACGACGACGAGCAGCACCTCCACGAGCGTGAAGCCGCGGCGTCCCCGGCAGGGCGGCGTCAGGATGGTCGGGTCGGTCATGGGCATGGCGGTTCCGCTCCTGTCATCGGCCGATTGGGGCGTACGGTTTGGCGGCGGGACGGATAACCGGATGCGGACGCTGCTGTGGACTTCACCGGGACCGACAATCTGCCGACATTAGCCGTGGAGGTCACGATGCACAGGCCACGTCCCCGCGGTGAAAGCAGGGGATTCACACTTGTCGAAGTGCTGGCGGCGGCGGCGATCCTCGCCTTCGTCGTCGTGGTCATCACGCAGACCATCTCGACCGGGCACGTGCAGACCGCCGACGCCCGTCACCAGGCGCGGGCCCTGTTCCTGGCCGAGGCCCTGATGGAGGAAATCCTCCGTCTGCCCTACACCGACCCCAGCGACGGGTCGACCACGCTCGGGCCCGAGAGCAACGAGACCACCCGCGCCGCCTACGACAACGCCGACGACTACCACGGCTATCCCGCCAGCAGCGCGATCGAGACGGCCACGACCCTCACCGACCTGCACGGCGTGGCGTACCCGGCGATCTATCAGGGCTTCACGCGCACGGTGGCGTGCCAATACACCTCGCAGAACGTGCCGTCGCTGGGCGGGACGGTCGAGGGTCTGCTCATCACCGTGACGGTGCGCGACGCGAAGAACCGCACGTGGACGCTGTCGCGGTTCATGATGGAAGAGACGGAGGGCCAATGATGCACGCGCACCGACACATCGCCGGCCGGGGCGCAGCGCATCGCGCGGGCCTGACGCTCGTGGAGATGATGCTGGCGCTGGCGAGCACGGCGCTGATCGGTCTGGCGATCGCGGCGATGCTGACGGCGGTGTCGTACGGGACGCAGGGGAGCAAGGACGCGCGCGGGCTGGTGGTCAAGGCCAAGGCCGTCAACAGCCGGCTCAGTGCAGCGTTTCGCCAGGGCGGCGTCGTGCTGGCGGCCAACACCGCCGACGACAGCGGCGACGACTGGGTCATCCTCTGGTCCCCCGGCGCCGAGGCCGAAAGCGGCGCCCCGCGCACCAGCGAACTGCACCGCATCGAATACAACAGCACCGCCCGCACCATCCGCTCCTACCGCAACCTCAGCCCCGCCACCGACGACACCTATGCCATCAGCGACAACTTCGTCACCGTCGTCAACGGCCTGGTCAGCAACGGCACGCTCGCGCCCGAGATCTGGGCCACCGACATCGACGCCATGGAACTTCGCCTCGACGCCAGCAGCGTCGGCGACGCACGCCTGGCGAGCTACCGCATGACCATGCGCAGCGGCGACCTGACCGAAACCACCGTCAACGCCACCGCACTGCGCAACCGCGGCGTGGCGACCGACGAGTGATGCCTGGACGCCCACGCCGGACCTGAGCCGCTTGGGGCGAAGGTCCGGATCGATGGCGGCCCGCTCGGTCATCATCCCGGCCACCATCCGGGCCTTCGAAGACTCAGACCCGGCGTGGAAGCTTGTTGGGACGGCCCGGCTCGCCGACGGTATGCTCACGCCCCATGGAGTCCACCATCGACTGCGTCGTCTGCGGCTCGTGCGTCGTCGATCTGCTCACGCGCCCCGTCGCACTCGATAAGCCCATCGGCGGCGGCGTGCTCTATCAGACCGACCCCGTCGTGCTCACCGCCGGGGGCATCACCTGCAACAGCGGCATCACCATGGCCCGCATGGGCATGCGCACCGCCGTGCTCAGCTACGTCGGCGACGACGCCTGGGCCCCGGTCGTGCGCGACCTGCTGCGACGCGAGGGGCTCGATGACGCGGCCCTGCTCACGCATCCCACCGCCGCCACCAGCACCACCGTCGTCGCCATCGACCCCAGCGGCGAGCGCAGCTTCTTCCACTGCGTGGGCGCGCCCAAGCTGCTCGACGCCCACGCCGTGCTCGGTCAACTGCAGCTCATCGCGCGGTCGCGGTTCTTTCTCATCGGGTACTACAGCCTCATGCCCAATCTGGAGGGCGACCTGCCGCGCGTGCTGGCGGCGATCCGTGCCGCCGGGTGTCGCACCGCCATGGACGCGGCCGGCAGCGGCGGGGCGATGCAACCGCTGGACCTCATCCTCCCGCACCTGGATGTCTATGTCCCCTCGCGCAGCGAAGCCGAGCACCAGACGGGCCTGACCGACCCGCAGGCGATGATCGACCTCTACCGCGGCTGCGGCGCCCCGGGCGTCCTGGGCGTCAAGCTCGGCGGCACCCGCGGCGTCCTGCTCAGCGACCGCCCCGGCCAATACGTCCACGTCGAAAGCTGCCCCGCGCCCGGACCCGTCCTCGACACCACCGGCGCCGGCGACAGCTTCTACGCCGGCCTGCTGACCGGACTCATCAAGGGCCTGTCCCTCCACGACGCCGGACGACTGGGCTGTGCCGCCGGCGCCTGCTGCGTCACCGCCCTGGGCGGATGCACCGGCGGACGCAGCTACGCCGACACCGCGCGCCTCGCCGGGCTGGCCTAAACACGCGCTCCCGCCTCGCCGATAACCCCCGGGGATGGAAAAGAAAACCGCGGTCATCATCGGCGCCGGGCCTGCCGGGCTCACTGCAGCTTTCGAGCTGCTGGCGCGCACCGACGTCGCACCCATCGTCCTCGAAATGAGCCAGGACATGGGCGGCATCTCCCGCACCATCAACCACCACGGCAACCGCATCGACATCGGCGGACACCGCTTCTTCAGCAAGTCCGACCGCGTCATGCAGTGGTGGCTCGACATGCTGCCCCCGGAAGTTCCGCAGGACGAGCAGCGCACCCTCACCTATCAGGGCCAGACGCGCCCGCTCACTGCAGCACCGATTGGCCCCGACCCACGCAACACTGACCAAATCATGCTCCTGCGTAACCGCAAGAGCCGCATCTACTTCCTCCGCCGATTCTTCGACTATCCCCTGTCTCTGTCGGCGACAACGATCCGAAAGCTCGGCCTGTGGCGCGTCTTTCGCATGGGCGCCAGCTACCTCCGCAGCGCCGCCATGCCCATCCGCAACGAGCAGAACCTCGAGCAGTTCTTCATCAACCGCTTCGGCCGCGTCCTCTACCGCACCTTCTTCAAGAGCTACACCGAAAAAGTCTGGGGCGTCCCCTGCGACCAGATCAGCGCCGAGTGGGGCGCCCAGCGCATCAAGGGCCTCAACATCCGCAAAGCCCTCGCCCACGCCGTAAGCCGCTTGCGGCTTCGCGCCCCCGGAAGTGCCCCCGGAAGTGCCCCCGGAAGTGCCCCCGGAAGTGCCCCCGCAAGTGCCTCCGACGTGCAACAGAAGACCACCGAAACCTCGCTCATCGAGCGCTTCCTTTATCCGAAGTTCGGCCCCGGCCAGATGTGGGACACCGCCGCCGCCCGCGTCAGGGAGATGGGCGGCCAGGTCCTCACGCAGTGGCGCGTCGATAAGCTGCTGATGACCGACGGTCGCGTCACCGCCGTGCAGGCCGTGCATACCGTGCTGGGCGCCCGCCGCACGTTTCCCGCCGATTACGTGTTCTCGACGATGCCTGTCAAGCACCTCGTCGCCGCGCTGCAGTGCGACGTGCCGCAGAACGTGCGCGACATCGCCGCCGGGCTGGTGTACCGCGACTTCATCACCGTCGGCCTGCTGCTGGACAAGCTCAAGGTCCACGACGAGCGCGGCCGCGGCCTCATCACCGACAACTGGATCTACATCCAGGAGCCCGACGTGCGCGTCGGCCGCCTGCAGATCTTCAACAACTGGAGCCCGTGGATGGTCGCCGACCGCGACAAGGTCTGGCTGGGCCTCGAGTACTTCTGCAACGAGAACGACGACCTGTGGTCGCGCTCCGACGCCGACATGATCGCCCTGGGCAAGGCCGAGCTCGATCGCATCGGCATCATCGACGCCGCCGACGCACGCGATGCCGTGGTCATCCGCGTGCCCAAGACCTACCCCGCGTACTGGGGAACTTACGATCGCTTCGGCGAGCTGCGCCAGTGGATCGACGGCATCGACAACCTCTTCCTCGTCGGCCGCAACGGCATGCACCGCTACAACAACCAGGACCACTCCATGCTCACCGCCATGGTCGCCGTCGATCACATCGCCGCCGGCATCGCCGACAAGAGCGCCATCTGGGACGTCAACACCGAGCAGGAATACCACGAAACGCGCGAGAAGGAGCGGCAGGTTGCTGCAGTGGCCCCGGCGCGAAAATCGGCGTGAAGGCATAAGGCGTAGGGAGTAGGCAGTAGGGAGTAGAGAGTAGTCAGAATGGCATTTCCTACTGCCTACTCCCTACTCACTACTCCCTTCCCCATTCCTCTCAATCCGGCCGCACGTTCCGCGCCTGCAGATCGCACCAGCCCTTGTTCGGGTCGTACACGAACTTGAGCTGACGCGCGGCGAACGCCCTGGCCCAGTCCTCCCAGTCCAGCAGCTCCAGCTCCTCCGGCTCGACGAACGGGTTGCCCCCGATGCGGATGCGGTCGGGCTGCCCCGGCAGGCACGCCGGCCAGTACCCGATCGCCTCGCACCACATGCGGATCTGCTGCGGATTGGTCGTCTCATACACCGTCATGGCGGCGAAAGATTACGCCGACGCGGCGGCGTGAGCAAGTGATCGCGCCGTCGTCACGACCCGGCGACGGTCAGCGGCGTCGCGGCGCCGTGTTCGTGACGCAACTGCCCGCACGCCGCGGCGATGTCCCGGCCGCGGCTGGCGCGGATGTGCGCGTTGACCCCCGCTCGCCTCAGAATCGCCTGGAACTGCCGCACGTCCTCGCTCGTGGGCCGGTCGAACGCCAGCCCCTTCACCTCGTTGTAGCGGATCAGGTTCACGTTGCTGCGCAGTTGACCCGCCACCCGCGCCAGCTCCCGCGCGTGCTGCGGCCGGTCGTTGACCTCGCGCAGCAGGATGTACTCGAGCGTCACCTCCCGCCCCGTCCGCTCGAAATAGTGCCGGCCGGCCTCGACGAGCTGATCGATCGACACGAACTGCGCCCACGGGATGATCCGCCGGCGAATCTCGTCGTCGGGCGCGTGCAGGCTGATCGCCAGCGTGATGGGCAGGTCGATCTCGGCGAGCCGCCGGATCTGCGCGGGCAGCCCGACCGTGCTCACCGTGATCCGCCGCGCCGAGATGCCCATGCCCCACGCTGCAGTGAGCCTGTGGATCGCCGCGACGACGCTGTCGAAGTTCGCCAGCGGCTCGCCCATGCCCATGAACACCACGTTCGTGATGCGGGGCGCGGGGCGGGGGCTGGACGTCGAGTGCTGCAGTTGCCACACCTGCTCGACGATCTGGCCCGCGCTGAGGTTGCCGTCGAGCCCGCCCAGGCCCGAGGCGCAGAAGCGGCAGCCCACGGGGCAGCCCACCTGGCTGGAGATGCACGCCGTCCGCCGCGCCGCCGTGGGGATCATGACGCACTCGGTCTCGTCGGTCGCCCCGCCGCCCCAGTTCATCAGCAGCTTGTGCGTCCCGTCGGTGGCGAGCTGCTGCCGCACGATCGTGCCGCGGGTGAACGCGATCGCCTGGGCCAACGCCTCGCGCTGAGCCTTGGCCAGATTCGTCATCTTGTGGGGGTCGGCCACGCCGTGGCGATAAACCCACTCGAGCACCTGTCCCGCGGCAAAAGGCCGAAACCCCAGCGGCGCCAGCGCCTCGGCCAGCGCCGGTGGGTCGAGATCGAACACGTGAGGCCGTGCGTCCATGGCACTATCCTAAGCGCAAAGCCGCGCGCCGCGGCGCCGCTGCAGTGAGCCAGTGCCCTGATCGAACGATCAGCCGGGGACCTTATGGACTGCGGCGTCGATGCCGCCGCACTCCATAGAAGGCTTGTCGCTATGTCATGCCCGTGCGGGGTTGTTAAGGGGGCTTGTTGCGACTGGTTCGCAAATGGGCCGCGGCGCGCGCACAAATTGGTCCGGGGGTAGGCCCATTTTTCGCGCAGGCGGACTTTCGCGTTAATCCCGGACGTTGCTGCACTTGCGTCCCGCGGCGGGGCGGCGACGGTCGCGTTTGTGCGCACAAACGTGACGCTCGGGCCTTGGGTGGAGGCGGCGATCGGCCGCCGGCACGAACCCGGAGATCACCCATGGCCCGATTCAACATCAAGGACCCGATCTACGCCAAGTTCACCAAGATGATGCTCGACGGGGGGCAGGACGTGGTCCAGGCCGCCCGCGACGCCGGCGTGCCCCTCAAGCACCTGGCCCGCTGGATCACCCACGAGGACACGCGGCGGAAGTTCGCCGCCATCCAGCTCGTCGCCGACGTGCAGGCCCAGTTACTCCTGGCCCGCTACCGCCAGCACACGCTCAATCGCCTGCTGCACCTGGTCCTCGACGACGCCACGCCCATCGACCACATGCGCAAGGCCGCCACCGAGCTGCTCAAGCTCGACCTCAGCCGCGTCGAGGTCAAGGTGCCCGCCAGCGATGACGACCAGCCGCAGCTCGATGACTACAAGTACGCTCAGGAATACGATCCCAACAACCCCGACCACAAGTGGATCATCATCCGCGATGACGACGACGACGACGACAACGACGACAACGATCCCCCGTCCCCGGGTGGTGACGGCCCCAAGGGCGACGGCCCGCCTTCATCGCCCCCATCGCCGGAAGTCATGGGGCAGGCGTCGCCGTCTGTGGTAACTTCCGGGGGCCATGGCCGATGCACGACGGATGTTCGATCAGATGCTCGAGGAGGTGATGGCGGCGTTGCCGGCGCATCTTCTGGAGTTGCTGGAGGAGGTTCCGCTGATTGTGGAGGACGAGCCGTCGCGGCAGTTAGCCGAGGAGATGGGGCTGGAGCCGGGCGAGGACTTGTGCGGGCTGCACTGGGGCGTGGCGCTGACGCACCGGAGCGTGGAGCACTCGGGGGGGATGCCCGATCGGATGATGCTGTTTCGCGGGCCGATCATGCGTGTGGCCAACTGGCGTCGCGGCGGGGATCGTGCGGGATTGCGGGAGCAGATCCGGATCACGCTGCTGCACGAGATCGGCCACCACTTCGGACTCGACGAGGACGACCTGGAGCGTCTGGGCTATGGCTGAAGCGGCGGGGTTCACGAGCTGGCGGTGAACCCGACGACGACGAGGAGGATGGCGGCCAGGGACCAGCCGGCGACGGCGGCCCAGAAGGCGGGCTGGCTGGTGAGCGGGGCGGGTTCGAGGGTGGTCGGCGGGGGCGCTTCGCCGGTCTCGAGCGAGGCGAGCTTGCCCAGGTCGAACTTGCGCCGCGCCTGCATGGGCGGCTCGCCGCGGGCGCAGGCCTCGAGGTCCTCGAGCATGTCGGTGGTGTTGGCGTAGCGACGGTCGCGGTCCTTGGCCATGCACACCTCGATGACTTCGCCGATGCCCGCCGAGAGGCTGGGGTTGACGTGGTCGGCGGGGACGAGCTTGGCCTTGAGGTGCTTGTGCATCACGGCCGAGGGGCTGGCCGCGTCGAAGGGGACCTGCCCGGTGACCATGTGGTAGAGCGTGGCGCCGAAGGAGTAGATGTCGGCGCGGTAATCGACGTTGACCTCGCCGCGGATCTGCTCGGGGCTGATGTAGTAGGGCGTGCCGAACGCTTTGCCGGCCTCGGCCTCGGCGGCCTCGCGGTCGCTGACCGCCCGCGCCAGGCCCATGTCCGCCAGCTTCGCCGTCCCGTCGCGCGTGATCATGATGTTCTTGGGCTTCACGTCGCGGTGGATGAACCCCGCCGCGTGGGCGTGCTCCAGGGCGCGGGCGACCTGGATCATCACGTTCAGCGCGTCGCGCTCGGCGTAGCGGCCCTTGTCGGTGAGCACGTCGAAGACCGTCTTGCCCTCGACGTACTCCATGACGAAGTAGTGGAACTCGCCGGCCTTGCCCACGTCGATGGCCTGCACGATGTTGGGGTGGTTGAGCTTCGCCGCGGCGCGGCCTTCGGCGTAGAAGCGATCGACGAACTGGGCGTTGCTGGTGAACTTCAGGGGCAGGATCTTCACCGCGACCATGCGGTCGAGACTGACCTGCCGCGCCTTGTACACCGTCGCCATGGCGCCGGCGCCAAGGCGCTCGATGATCTGGAACCCGGGGATCTGCTGGCCGCCGCGCTCGGCCTCGGCCTTGGGACGGATGCGCTCGATCTGACGCCGCGTGACGATCCCGCTTTCGATCAGAAGATCGGCGAGGCTGCGCTGCTTGACGTCGCTGTCGCCGGAAAGCTGGCGTTGCAGTTGAATGACGTCGCGGACTTCGTCGGCGGTGGCCAGGCCCTGCTCGACGACGAGCCGACCGAGCATGGAATCGAGGCTGGGGTTGACCTGGGTGGCTTCGGCCATGAGTTCCTCGGCGTGGCCGTGACGACCCGGAACGGCACGAGCGGCAACTGCGATGAACCAACGCGAGCGGACCTGACAAAGCGTAGAGTTGGGTTGCGGCGTCGTCAACCTCCCCGACGCGATTGGCGCGGCCCGATAACCGGCGTCGCGCCGCGTGGCGACGATGGCGTAAGATGGGCTGGCTCATCGGGGCCGGTCCCGACTACAATGCCCCTCGGGAAAGCCTGCCCCGGCGGGAGTCGGAATTCAGTCCCACACCGGCGAGGCCCGGATCGGTGACGCTGCCATGATGCTGCTGGCACAACAGGATGGCGTGGTGAGCGAGCGGCTGTCGGCCGACCTCGCCGACGCGGAGAGCCGATTCGTCGCCGAGCTGCTCAGCGACCTGCCGTGTGTCAATCGCCTGGTCAGTCATGTCGAGCGCTACCGCGGCAAGATGCTGCGGCCGACGCTCGTGCTCCTGTCGGGCATGGCCAGCGAGTCGGGCGAGCAGGATCGCACGGCCCATCGCGTGGTGGCGGCGGTGGTCGAGATGGTCCACATGGCCACGCTGGTCCACGACGACATCCTCGACGAGGCCCAGGTCCGCCGCGGCGGCGTGACCGTCAACGAGCTCGAAGGCAACGAGACGGCGGTCATGCTCGGCGACTACCTCATCAGCCACGCCTACCACCTGTGTTCGAGCCTCAACCGGCCGCGCATCAGCCAGATGATCGCCGACGCCACCAACACGGTGTGCGAGGGCGAGCTGTTGCAGTTGGCCAACCGCCGTAACTGGGAGCTCGACGAGCGGACCTACTTCGAGATCATCCGCCGCAAGACGGCGAGCCTGTGCGGCACGTGCTGCCGCCTGGGCGGCGAGCTGAGCGACGCGGAGGCGGCGGCGATCGGCGGGCTGTACGACTACGGCGAGAAGGTGGGCATCGCCTTCCAGATCGTCGATGACCTGCTGGACCTGCTGGGGCGGGAGGCGACGGTGGGCAAGAGCCTGGGGCGCGACCTGCAGAAGGGCAAGCTGACGCTGCCGCTGATTCACTTTGTGAAGCACGCGTCGGCGTCGGAGCGTCGTCGGCTGCGGTCGATCTGCGACGGGCTGGGCGAGGCCGAGGGGGGTGGGGAGGGGGGTGGCTACGACGCGTTATTGGACGAGGCGAGGCTGCTGGTGCGCCAGGGCGAGTCGGTGGGGTACGCCCGGCAGTGGGCCTCGCGGCTGGTGGGCCAGGCCAAGGGGTCGCTGCAGGTGCTGCCCGATACGCCGGCGCGGCGGCTGATGGAAAGGATGGCCGACGCGGTGCTCACCCGCGACGCCTAGGGACGCGACGCCTAGGGATATGTGCCCATGTGGCGATCGAGCCATGGCTTACCTAAGATTCGTCGGATGGCGGGGGCCAACCGATAATGCCATGGAGGGCCGCACCGGCCGTCGCAGCGGCGGCAGGTGGTGATGGCGTGAGATGATGTGCCGGGCCGCGTGGGTCGAATAGTGCGATGGGCCCGCCGGTTCGTGAAGGTGTGAGTGCTATGGATGACCAGCGCCCCCGAGTGTTGGTGCTTGCCGGAAAGTTCACCATTGCCCAGCAGGTGGCGCAGTCGCTGTCGTCGCACTACCAGGTGGACGTGGTGGAGCGGATGGAGCAGGCGATGGAGGCGCTGCGTCGGGAGACGTACCACGCGATCTTCACGGACGTGGGCGACTTTCTGCCGCTCGAGCGTGCGCTGGTGGGGGACAAGTCGAGCCTGGTGCTCAACACGATCGGCGAGGGCGTGTGCATCGTGGACGCCGACGGCCGCTGCAGTTGGTCCAACAAGCGGATGCGGACGTTCAGCCCCGAGGTGTTCGAGAACGTCAAGAAGATCTGCCGCCAGGCGCAGACGATCTTCATGACGCAGACGGGTCCCTTGACCGACGCGGCGCACCCGCGCAGCAAGAAGTTCACGTTCCAGGTGGGCGAGCGCTACTACGAGCTGATCTGTTCGCCGGTGGTGGGGGAGCGCGGCGAGATTCACCAGGTGGTGGCGGTGGTGTGGGACGCGACCAGCGGCAAGCGGCTGCAGACGAAGATCGACGCCATCGACGCGGCGGGGCGCGAGCTGGCGCGGCTGGACGCCGAGGCCATCTCCAAGCTCACCCCGTCGGAGCGGCTCAAGCTCCTGCAGGACAAGATCATCAAGTACTCGAAGGACCTGATGCACTTCGACCACTTCGCCATCCGCCTGCTGGACAAGCGGAGCAACCGGCTGGAGGTGGTGATCGCCGAGGGCCTGCCGCCCGAGGCGCTGGAGATCGACCTGTACGCCCAGCCGGAGGGCAACGGGATCAGCGGGTACGTCGGGGCGACGGGGCGCAGCTACATCTGCCACGACACCGAGAAGGACCCGCGCTACGTGCTGGGTCTGGCTCACTGTCACAGCTCGCTGACCGTGCCGCTGCTGCTGTTCGACGAGGTGGTGGGCGTCTATAACGTCGAGAGCGAGAAGGTCGGTGCGTTCGACGAGGACGACCGGCAGTTCGCCGAGATCTTCGGGCGCTACGTCGGGCTGGCGCTGCACATCCTGGACCTGCTCGTGGTCGAGCGCTGCACGACCAGCGGCCAGCTCACCCAGAGCGTGCTGCACGAGATGGCCCAGCCGCTCAACGACATCATCACCGAGGCGCAGACGCTCAAGGAAGAGTACATCGGCGACGACACGATGCGAGGCCGGCTCGACAAGATCACCGAGCACGTCGAACAGCTCCGCGCATCGATCCGCACCGTCGCCGAGGGGCCCAAGACCGTCATCGGCTCCGAGTCGGTCAAGAGCAGCACGCACGACCCGGTGCTCGGCGGCAAGCGCATCCTCGTCGCCGACGACGAGATCAACATCCGCAAGACCATCGGCGACATCCTCAGCAAGCACGGCGCCGTGACCACCACCGCCAAGGACGGCTACGAGGCGGTGAGCCTCATCGAGCAGCAGAGCTTCGACCTGGTGCTGTCGGACATCAAGATGCCCTATCGCAACGGGTACGAGATCTTCGCCGCCGCGCGGCGGATGAGCGAGACCGTGCCCGTGCTGCTGATGACCGGATTCGGCTACGACCCGCACCACTCGATCGTGCGCGCCAGTCAGGAAGGCCTGGCCAACGTGCTCTTCAAGCCGTTCAAGGTCGAGCAGTTGCTCGACGAGGTCCGCAAGGCCCTCGAGGGCAGGGCCGCCGAGCCGACGGCGCCGGCCAAACGGTAACGCCCGCGGGCCAGCGCCATGTCCGACGCACGCCGACGCGCGATCGAAGCCCTCATCCCCGCCGCCGAGGCGTTCCCCGACCTCGACGCCCGGGCGTGGACGTTCGGCAACCTCCCGCCGCGCGACGCTGCACTTGCCCTGGCGATCCATCGCACCGTCATGCAGCGGTGGATGACGCTGGTGCACCTGCTCGATCGCTGCCTGTCGCAGAAAATGTCGCGGCTGGAGCCGAAGCTGCGCGCCGTGCTGCTGGCGGGGGCGGCCCAAGCGCTGTTCCTCGACCGCCTGCCCGATCACGCCGTCGTCGATGAATCGGTGGCGCTGGCCAAGAAGCTGGTGCGGCCCGGCGCGGCGGGCATCGTCAACGCCGTGCTGCGCAAGCTCATCGCGCTGCGCGGCGACCTCGAAGACGCCCCGTGGGAACCCGCCGCCGACCTGCTCCCCATCGACCACAGACGCCTTCGCCTTCGCGCCGACATCCTGCCGCCCCGTACGTCGCTGGCCCAGCACCTGTCGGTCGCCACCAGTCATCCGCGCCGACTCGTGCAGCGCTGGCTCGACGCCCACGGCGAGGCGGCCGCCACCGAACTTTGCTGGCACAGCACCGTCGAGCCGCCCACCCTCGTGTTCGACGGCCCCGCCCACGACCACCGCCAGTGGACCGGCACGCACGACGAACTCGTGGCCTTTCTCGCCAAGTCACCGTCGCGCCGCGTGCAGGACCCGGCCTCCGCCATGCCGCTGCAGTGCACCCGCGATCTGCCCATCGCCCGGGCCCTGGACTACTGCGCCGGCCGCGGCACGAAGACCCGCCAGCTCGCCGCGATGCACCCCCAGGCGACGATCATCGCCACCGATGTCGATGAGGACCGCTTCGCCGCCTTGCGCCAGACGTTTGCCGGGCACGAGCGCGTGCGCGTGGTCGAGCCCAACGACGCGCTGCGGCTGGGCGAGGGCGTCGATCTGCTGCTGTTGGACGTGCCCTGCTCCAACACCGGCGTGCTCGCCCGCCGGCCCGAGGCCCGCTACCGCTTCAACCAATCCACGCTCGACAAACTCGTCAACCTGCAGCGGCAGATCATCGAGCAGACCGCGCCGCTGCTGGCCCGTGGCGGCCGCCTCCTCTACGCCACCTGCAGCCTCGAACGCGAGGAGAACCAGAAGCAGGCCGCGTGGACCGTGCAGCACCACGGCCTGACGCTGCAGCACGAAGGCGCGGCGCTGCCCTCGTCGCGCGGCGAACCCTATCACGACGGCAGCTACCACGCCTTGCTGGTGAAAGGCTGAATCAGCTCGGCCGGTCGAACGGTCGCTCGCGCTGCGAGGTGAGCAGGCGCAGCAGTTCGGCGCGGCGGTAAGGGACGATGCGTTCGAGGACGGCCTCGAAATGCCGCCAGGTCTGCGCGACCCACGCGTGAGGCGATACGTCCAGGGCGCGGAGGACGCCGCGCTGCTCGATGAGTCGCGCCGCCAGCAGGCCGGCGAACATGGCGCGGACGCGCCAGCGGCGGAGGTTGCGGCGGACGAAGTGGAAGTCGGCGAACTCGGCGGCCAGGCGTTCGGCCAGGAACGCCACGTGCATCTGCCGCTCGCGCAGGATCGTCGTGCACGCCACGCTCATCGCCGCGTCATCGTCGGTCGCGGCGACCTGTTCGAGCGTGGCCAGATCGGCCAGGTCCGAGAGCAACTGCAGCGACAAGCGGAAGCGCACGCCCAGCGGCTTGAGTCCGTCGGCGCTGACGGCGGCGGGCGCGGGGGGTGTGCGGTCGAAGCGCGCCTGCAGTTTCGCAGCCAGGTCGCGGTGGTGGTGCTGCTCGCGGACGACCAGACGCAGGCACTGGACGAACGCGGGGTCGGCGGCATGCCGCTCGGCGGCGCGGCGCATCACCCATGCCCGCGCCAGGCCCGTGCGCCCGGTGACGGTTCCCAGCCAGGTCACGGCGTTGTCGATCAGCGTCGTCGCGCCCGGCGCGGGCTGGGCCCACGCCACGGCCGGTCGCCTGTGCCGCGCGTTGAGAAAGTGCCCCAGCCAGAAGCGGCTTCGACTCCATTCGCCCGGTCGCATCAGACGCACTCCTGTCCCGCACGGCGGTCGTGCTACGCTTACCATCGGCCGCGCCGCGGGGGGGTCGTGAGAATCACGTCAGCCTACGCCCGCCGATGCGGATCACCCTTGCCAATCGCCGGCTTTGCGGGACAATAACTCTTGGAAAGGCCGACATTCTTTACGGGACACCACGTATGGCAGTTCACATGGAAGTCTCCCGCATCCTGATCCGCGAGTCCGACGACTGGCACGTGGTCGAGCTGCGCGAAGTCGATGGCGAGCGGACGTTTCAGATCGTCATCGGCATCTACGAGGCGGCGGCGATCGAGCGTCGCATTCTGGGCCAGGTTCCGCCGCGGCCGCAGACGCACGAGTTGCTGGCCACGATCATCGAGACGCTGGGCTACCGGGTCACGCGCGTGGTGGTCAACGACCTGAAGCAGGACGAGTTCGGCCGGGGCACATTCTACGCCCAGCTCGTGCTGCAGAACGGCGGGGCGCCGATCGAGATCGACTCGCGTCCCAGCGACGCGCTGGCCCTGGGGGTGGCGACGAACGTGCCCATCTACGTCGAGGAGCACGTGATCGAGGAGGCGACGCGACAGGCGTAGCCGCCGCCCGGATCGGGGCGTTTTTTCGTCGTGCAGGTGCGTTTGACAACCCTCACCGGGCCAGTACACTGTGCGGCTCGGCTCGACTGGCGTCGGGCAGGTATCCGTCTCTGCATCGGGTGTGTTTGGCATGACGACGACGAAGATCAGGATCCGGATGGAATCGTACGATCACCAGGCCCTGGACGCCTCGGCCCGGGAAATCGTCGATCATGCCAAGCGAACCAATGCGAAGGTGTCCGGCCCGGTCCCCCTGCCCACCCGTATCGAGCGCTACACGGTGCTGCGCAGCCCGCACGTGGACAAGAAGAGCCGCGAGCAGTTCGAGATCCGCACCCACAAGCGGATCATCGACATCAAGGACCCCAACGCCCGCACGGTCGAGGCGCTTAACCGCCTGGTCGTGCCCGCCGGCGTATTCGTCAAGATCAAGGCCTGACGCCGCTTGCGGCTTCGCGCCTTGAGGAATCAAGCAGGGCCACGATCCTCTGGCCTCGAGCCACGATCGCCCGGTTCGTCGGGAGCCCCGGAGATTAGGTGATGGCAGCCACGCTCATCGGTCGCAAAGTCGGCATGACCCGTCTGTACGACGAGTCGGGCAAGAACGTGCCCGTGACCGTCATTCAGGCCGGGCCCTGTTTCGTCAGCCAGGTGAAGACGGCTGATACGGACGGGTACGCGGCGGTGCAGATCGCCTTCGAGGACGTTCGCGGGCGCAACACGACGATGCCCCTGATCGGGCACGACGGCAAGGCGGGTCTGGGTCCGAAGCGGTTCCACAAGGAGTTTCGGGTCAAGGCCGACGAGGCCGGCAACTACCAGCCGGGCCAGGAGATCAACGTCGAGGTGTTCGACGGGATCAAGTTCGTGGACGTGGTGGGCCGGAGCAAGGGCAAGGGCTACCAGGGGGCGATGAAGCGTCACGGTTTCAAGGGCCTGTGCGCGTCGCACGGCACGGAGCGAAAGCACCGTTCGCCGGGCAGCATCGCCGGCCGGGCCTCCAACCGCGGCACGGGCAAGCCGAAGAAGGGCATCAAGATGCCCGGCCACATGGGCGACCGCCGCGTGACTGTCCGCAGCTTGGCGCTGGTCGGACGGGATAAGGATCGCAACCTGCTTATGGTGAAAGGACCGGTGCCCGGCGCCAACTCGGGCCTGGTCCTCATCAGGGAGTCCGTGCGGCTTTACAAGGGTAAAGCCAAGCTCGCCAAGGCGTCGTAGGTCGGCGAGTCGCCATCCTGAAAGTCAGCAGTCGAGAGTCGAGGAGACTTGCGACCTGCGACGTAGGGCTTGCGACTCCACCACGATACCACGACGCCGCGACAATCGGGCCATCACGCCGTGTGCCGGCTGTTTTGCGTAGGTGACACCATGATAGACATCCCCATTCACGACACGTCCGGCAAGCAGGTGGGAAGCCTGCAGCTCGACGAGCAACTGCTCGGCGGCGAAGTGCGCCCGGGCCTGCTCAAGCAGGCGTTCGTCCGCATCCACGCCAACAAGCGCCTGGGCACCGCCAAGACCAAGAACCGCAGCGAGGTCGAGGGCTCGACGAAGAAGCTCTACAAGCAGAAGGGCACCGGCAACGCCCGCCGCGGCGATCGCAAGGCCAATATCCTGCGCGGCGGCGGGCACGGCCACGCCAAGCGCCCGCATTCGTGGCGGCTGGACATGCCCCGCCAGATGCGACGCCTGGCCAATCGCAACGCCCTGCTGGCCAAGGCCGTCGATGGCGAAATCAAAGTCCTCGACGCCCTCAAGTTCGACAAGCCCAGCACCAAGCAGTTCACCTCGCTCCTGTCCGCCCTCCAGATCGACCGCTCCTGCCTGCTCGCCCTTGCCGACACCCGCGGCGCCGAAGCCCGGTCGGCCCAGAACATCAACGACATCAGCGTGACCCAGGTCGATCGGCTCAACGCCTACGACCTGCTCAACCATCGCTTTCTGCTCGTGGAAAAGTCGGCACTCGAAGGTTACATCGAGCGCATCAAGGCCCAGCTCGCCGACGACGCGGAGCTGCCGGTCGCTGAGGAGGTGGCCGCATGAGCACCCTGGCAACGCCAACCGACATCGTCAAGCGCCCGCTCATCACCGAGAAGAGCACGTGGGAGGGCCAGTCGCGCAACCGCTACGCCTTCGAGGTGGCGATGAACGCCCGCAAGCCGCAGATCAAGGAAGCGGTCGAGAAGCTCTACAGCGTGCGCGTGCAGAACGTGGCGACGCAGGTCCGCAAGGGCGAGGAGTTCCGCACCCGCCAGGGCAAGACGCGTGTGCGTCCGTCGTGGAAAAAGGCCGTCGTCGAGGTTCACCCCGAGGACAAGATCGACCTCTTCTAATGTCAAGCCGCGGCCCTCGGTCGCGCCGGAATAGAGCCATGGCCATTCGCGTTTACAACAAGACCAGCGCCGGACGCCGCAACGCGTCGGTGAACCTCTTCGCCGACGTGACGAAGAAGTCGCCGGAGAAGTCGCTGCTCAAGCCGCTGCCCAAGACCGGCGGGCGCAACCACCACGGCGTGATCACCACGCAGCATCGCGGCGGCGGGCACAAGCGCCAGTACCGCGTCATCGACTTCAAGCGCAACAAGGTGGACGCCCCCGGCAAGGTGGTGGGCATCGAGTACGATCCCAACCGCTCGTGCAACATTGCCCTCATCGAGTACGCCGACGGCGAGAAGCGTTACATCCTGGCGCCGGTGGGCCTGACCGACGGCGACACGGTGACGGCGTCGCGCGACCGGGCCGAGCCCAAGACCGGCAACGCCATGCCGATCAAGGCGATCCCCGCGGGCCTGAGCGTTCACAACGTCGAGCTGGTGCCGGGCAAGGGGGGCCAACTGTGCCGCTCGGCGGGGACCTATGCCCGCCTGACCAACAAAGAGGGCGGCTGGGCGACGCTGGTGTTCCCGTCAGGTGAAATCCGGCAGGTGTCGGTCAACTGCATGGCGACGATCGGGCAGGTGGGCAACCTCGACCACACCCAGGTTGTGCTGGGCAAGGCCGGCCGCAAGCGTCACCTGGGCGTGCGCCCGACGGTGCGTGGCGTGGCGATGAGCCACCACGAGCACCCGCTGGGCGGCGGCGAAGGCCGCAGCAAGACCAACCGCCCGCCCGTGTCCAAGTCGGGCGTGCTGGCCAAGGGCGGCAAGACGCGCCACCCGCGCAAGGCGTCGAACAAGCGCATCATCCGCCGCCGCATGAGCAAGCGCTTTGGACAACTGAAGCTCTAACACTTAGCTCCCCGTCAATGACGGGGGGCTAAATGGGATACCCCCATGCCCCGTTCACTGAAAAAAGGCCCGTTCGTGGATTTCAAGCTCTACCGCAAGGTGGAGAAGCTCAACCAGATGAATCGGCGCGAGCCGGTCAAGACCTGGTCGCGCGCCTGCACGATCGTGCCGGAGTTCGTCGGCCATACGTTCCTGGTCCACAACGGCCGGGTGTTCAACAACGTGTTCGTCACCGAAGACATGGTCGGCCACAAGCTCGGGGAATTCAGCCTGACGCGGACGTTCCGTCAGCACACCACGGGCACCAAGGCCCAGCGCGCCGCCGGCGCTCCGGCCGGCAAGGGTTGATCCAGCCGCACGCGGCTTAGCAGGTAAGAGACATGCCTTACACCAACGTACATCGCGGCGCCCGCATCAGCCCGACCAAGGTCAAGCCTCTGGTCGATCTGATCCGTGGCAGGAAGGTGGACGAAGCGCTGACGCAGCTTGCGATGAGCAAGCGTCGCGGCGCGGTGCTGGTGAAGACGGCGCTCAACGCCGCGATCGCCAACGCCGACCAGGCCGAGGCCGACGTGCGTCGTCTGGTCGTCACCGACGCCCGCGTCGATTCGGGCCCGACCATGAAGCGCTTTCAGCCCAAGGACCGTGGCCGGGCGCACAAGATCCTCAAGCGCACCAGCCACATCACCGTGGCCGTGGACGTGAAATGACACCGATGACTTTGGCCGCTTGCGGCTTAGCGAAGGTTTGAACCATGGGTCAAAAAGTCCATCCATTCGGCTTCCGCGTCGGAATCACCGAGGCTCACAAGAGCCGTTGGTACGCCCCCAAGGCGCTCTACGGCGAGCTGCTGGTCGAAGACCAGAAGATTCGTGACTTCTGCGATCAGCGCCTCAACCGCCGCCCGCCCTTTGCCGCCGTCAGCGACATCCACATCGAGCGCACCCGCGAAGAGCTGAAGATCATCGTCAAGACCGCCCGGCCCGGACTGGTCATCGGCCCCAAGGGCGCCGAGATCGACGCGCTGACGCAGGAGCTGCAGGCCCTCACCGGGCGCAACGTGTCGATCTCGTGCATCGAGATCGGCAACCCCGACAAGGACGCCCAGCTCGTCGCCGAGAGTCTGGCCGAGCAGCTCAAGAAGCGTGCGAGCTTCCGCCGCATCATGAAGATGAAGGCCGACGCCGCGATGACCGCCGGAGCCCGTGGGGTGAAGGTCATGCTGTCGGGTCGGCTCGGCGGCAACGAAATCGCCCGCAGCGAGTACATCCGCGAGGGCGCGATCCCGCTGCAGACGCTGCAGGCCAACGTGGATTACGGCTTCGCCACCGCGTACACGACCTACGGGACGATCGGCGTGAAGGTGTGGATTTACAACGGGCCCTACGAGAAGTTGACCGAGGACCAGGTGCAGTCGAAGGCGGCCGGCGCCCGCCCCCGCGCCCGAGGCCGAAAGTAATGTAAAGCCGCGACCATGGGTCGCGCTCTTTGGGATGGAGTTCATCGATGCCGTTAATGCCCAAACGGGTGAAGTTTCGCAAGCAGCAGCGTGGCAAGCTCAAGGGCAACGCCACGCGCGGCAACTACGTCGCGTTCGGCGAGTACGGGCTGCAGTCGCTCGAAGGCGGCTGGCTCAGCGCCAAGGTGATCGAGGCCGGCCGCGTCGCCGCGCGTCAGTACGTGTCGCGCGAAGGCAAGCTGTACGTGCGGGTCTTCCCCGACAAGCCGATCAGCAAGAAGCCGCTGGAAACGCGCATGGGAACCGGCAAGGCCGAGCCCGAATACTGGGCGGCCCGCGTCAAGCCGGGGACCGTGCTGTTCGAGATCACCGGCGTGTCGGAGAACATCGCCAAGGAAGCGTTTGTCCGCGTGGCCCACAAGATGCCGTTCAAGTGTCGGTTCATCGAGCGTCGCCCCGCGTAACTGTAAAGCCGCGACCATTGGTCGCGCTCTGTTGGATACACCATGAAATCCGCTGAAGTCCACAAGATGTCCGACGAGGAGCTGAAGGTCGAGGAGACCAACCTCCGCAATCGCCTGTTCGAGATCCGCTCGCAGGCGGTGACGGAGAAGCTGGAGAACCCGCGGCAGATTCAGAACCTCCGCCGCGACATCGCCCGCGTCCTGACCGAACAGACCCTGCGGCAGAAGAAGGCGTCCTAACCATGAGCACCGCGACCCCCCCAGCCAGCCCCGCTCGCAAGCCGCTCACCGGCGTGCTCGTCGGCCGCGTCGTCAGCGCCAAGCGCGACAAGACCCGCACCGTCGAGGTGTCGTTCTCACAGCGCCACCCCAAGTACGGCAAGTACCTGGCCCGCTCGACCAAGTACCACGTGCACGACCCGAAGAACGAGTCGGGCCTCAACGACCGCGTCGAGATCGCCAACTGCCGGCCGATCAGCAAGACCAAGAGCTGGCGCCTGGTGAAGGTGGTCGAGAAGGCCCCGGCGCCGATCGAGCACGTGACCGCCGAGGAGGCCGCCCAGGTCTAAGCCGCTTGCGGCTTAGCGGGTTGGAGACCCAGCCATGATTCAGAACGAAACACGAGTCGATGTGGCGGACAACACGGGCGCGAAGATCGCCTATGTGCTGCACGTCGTGGGCGCCTCGACGAGCAAGGGCCGCTTCACCCGTCGCGCCGCCAGCGTGGGCGACAAGGTGGTGTGCAGCATCAAGAAGGCGATGCCGTCGGGCGACGTGAAGACGGGCACGGTGGTCAAGGCCGTGGTCGTCCGCACCGCCAAGCCGGTGCGGCGCGATGACGGCAGTTACGTGCGGTTCGACCGCAACGCCGTGGTGATCATCGACGACGACGGCAACCCCAAGGGCACGCGTATTTTCGGCGCCGTCGCCCGCGAGCTGCGTGAGAAGAACTACATGAAGATCGTTTCGCTGGCCAGCGAGGTGGTCTGAGCCGGAACCCAACCATGCCACGACACGTGCGAAAAGGCGATCTGGTGCAGGTGCTCTCGGGCGACGACAAGGGTCGCACGGGCAAAGTCCTGCGAGTGATACCCGGCGAGGACCGCGTGGTCGTCGAGGGGATCAACGTGCAGCGTAAGCACGCCAAGCCCAGCCAGCGGTATCCGCAAGGCGGGATCCACGAGAAAGAGCTGGCGATCCATCTGTCGAAGGTGTCGCCGGTGGTGGACGGCAAGCCGACGCGCGTGCGGTTTCAGACGAAGGCCGACGGCACGAAGATTCGCGTGTCGGCGCGCAGCGGCGCCCAGATCGGGCCCGAGCTCCGCGCCGCCCGCGGCAAGTAACGCATTACCTGGATGAACGACATGGCCACCGCCACAGAAAAACCCGCCAAGAAGCCCAAGGGTGACAAGCCCGACAAGCCCGACAAGGCCGACAAGCCCGCCAAGTCGGCTGCGCCTGCGCTGCCCGTGCCCCCGCCCCGCCTCAAGCTCAAGTTCGCCAACGAGGTCGCCGCCAAGGTCAAGCAGCAGTACGGCATCACCAACCCGATGGCCCTGCCTCGCCTCGAGAAGATCATCGTCAGCGTCGGCGTGGGCAAGCAACTCGAAGGCTCCAAGCTCAACCCCAAGGCCCGCGAGACGATGATCAACACGCTCACCGTCATCAGCGGGCAGAAGCCGATCATCAAGAAGTCCCGTCGCGACGTGTCGAACTTCAAGCTCCGCGCCGGGTACGAAATCGGCGCCGTGGTCACGCTCCGCGGCGACCGCATGTGGGAGTTCTTCGACCGCCTGGTCACGCTGGCCATCCCCCGCATCAAGGACTTCCGCGGGCTCAAGACCAGCAGCTTCGACGGCCGGGGCAACTACAACTTCGGCGTCAACGAGCAGGGCATCTTCCCCGAAGTCGATATGACCCGCAGCGACTTCACCCACGGCATGAAGATCACCCTTACGTTCCGCAACAGCACCGACGAGATCAGCAGAACCGTGCTCACCGAACTGGGCTTCCCCTTCGTCAAACCCGAGGAGCGCCGCTGACCCCACCCGGTAAGCGGACCCAGCCGCTTGCGGCTTAGCGAGTATTTTATATGGCGACAAAATCAACCAAAGGCAAGATGGCGCGGATCAGGAAGACGGTGGACAAGTACGCCGAGCTTCGCCGTCAGCTCAAGAAGGCCGGCGACTACGCCGCGCTGCAGAAGCTGCCGCGCGACGCCAGCCCGACCCGGCTTCGCAACCTCTGCGCCCTGACGGGACGGTCCCGCGGCGTGTACCGCAAGTTCAAGCTCTCCCGCATCAAGCTGCGCGAACTGGCCCTGGAGGGCAAGGTCCCCGGCATGAGGAAAGCAAGCTGGTAATCCAGCGTCATGAAGGCGTCACGGCTGCCGCGCAGCGGCGCTTGTCCGAGAAGATTGGAACACGACTATGGCCATCAGCGACTCGATCGCCGACATGCTCACCCGGATCCGCAACGCGGTCCGCAACAAGGCTCCGCGTGTGGACTGCCGCAACAGCAAGGTCTGCGCAGGCATCGCCAAAGTCCTCAAGGAAGAGGGCTACATCACCGGCTTCGACACCATCGAAGACGGCAGGCAAGGCATCCTGCGCCTGGACCTGAAGTACGGCCCGCACGGCGAGCAGATCATCAACGCCATCACGCGCATGAGTAAGCCCGGTTGCCGCGTGTATTCGGGTGTCGAAACCCTGCCGCGCCCGATGGCCGGCCTGGGCATCGCCATCGTCAGCACCCCCAAGGGCGTGCTTTCCGACCGCCAGGCCCGCAAGGAACGCGTCGGCGGCGAACTGCTCTGTGTCGTTGAATAACTGACTAATGACCACTGACCCCTGGGGTCCGAAACTATGTCCCGTATCGGCAAAAAACCCATCCCGATCCCCGGCAAGGCGAGCGTGGCCGTCAGCGGTCGCACCGTCAATGTGTCGGCCGGCAACAACAAGCTCTCCTTCACGCACCGACCCGAGGTGTCGGTCAAGGTGGACGACGCCACCAAGCAGGTCGTCGTCGAGCGCAAGGACGACAGCCGCGCCGCCCGCGCGCTGCACGGCCTGACGCGCGCCCTGATCGCCAACATGCTCGAGGGCGTGACCGCCGGCTTCAAGAAGGAGCTGGAGATCAACGGCGTGGGCTGGGGCGCCAAGGTGCAGGGCATGAAGATCGCGTTGAACGTCGGCTACGCCGACACGCGCGAGGTGGCCATCCCCGCGGGTGTGAAGGTCGAGGTGGTGCAGAACAAGATCACGGTGACCGGCGCCGACCGCCAGGCGGTGGGGCAGGTCGCCGCGGAGATTCGTCGCCAGCGTCCGCCCGAGCCGTACAACGGCAAGGGCATCAAGTACGTGGACGAGGTGATCGTGCGCAAGGCGGGCAAGGCGTTCGCCGGCGGCGGCGCGGGCTAATTCATGGCGTAGCGGTCGCCGCCCAGCGGCACCCTGAGGTGAACTACGATGGACTCGATGCGACTCAAACAGATTCGACGCGACCGGCGCAGGACCGGCATCCGCAAACGGGTGACGGG
Source organism: uncultured Phycisphaeraceae bacterium (assembly GCA_964518335.1). Classification (GTDB taxonomy): domain Bacteria; phylum Planctomycetota; class Phycisphaerae; order Phycisphaerales; family Phycisphaeraceae; genus CAZFDT01. Next base: position 30,600 of record CAZFDT010000012.1, on the reverse strand, counting down.
CACGCCCGAGCGTCCGCGGCTGACGGTGTACCGCAGCCAGAAGCACATGTACGCCCAGATCATCGACGACGTGGCGGGCAAGACGTTGGCCGCCGCCAGTTCGTCGAAGCTGGACAAGGGCACGAACAAGGACGCGGCGACGCAGGTGGGCAAGCAGTTGGCCCAGGCCGCCCTGGCCGCGGGGATCAAGGCGGTCGCGTTCGACCGCAACGGGTTCCGCTTCCACGGCCGAATCAAGGCGCTGGCCGACGCCGCCCGCGAAGGTGGCCTCCAATTTTGATGTAAAGCCGCGACCATTGGTCGCGCTCTTAGAGACTCACCATGGCAGAATTTCTCGAAGAATCATCCGCACTCGAATCGACCACGGTTCGCATCGCCCCGACCTCCACGACGGTCAAGGGCGGTCGTCGTCGCAGCTTCTCGGCGCTGGTGGTGGTCGGCGACCGCCGCGGCAGCGTCGGGCTGGGCTACGGCAAGGCCAACGGCGTGCCCGCGGCGATCGAGAAGGCCCAGAAGGCCGCCCGCAAGCAGATCACCAGGGTCGTGCTCAAAGGCGGCACGCTTCCGCACCCGGCGGTGGGCAAGTTCGGCGCGTCGAGCGTCCGACTGCTCCCGGCGGCGCCGGGCACGGGCGTGGTCGCCGGCGGCGCGGTCCGCGCGGTGCTCGAAATGGCGGGCGTCCACGACTGCCTGAGCAAGGCATACGGCTCCACCACCGAGAAGAACCTGTGCAAGGCCGTGATCGCCGGGCTGCAGAAGATGCGGTCGAAAGAGACGATCGCGGCGTTGCGCGGCGTCGAGATCGAGACGAGCCGGGTCGATGAGATCCTGGCGATGGGCGAAAAGTACATGATCAAGCCCGCCGCCGACGGTCGCAAGGCCAAGGCGCCGGAGAACAAGGTCGGGGCCCAGCAGAAGAGCAAGCAGCGTGGTCGTCGTCGAGGTCGCGGCGGTGGTGACGAGGCGCCCGAGCCCGTCGCCGCCGAGTCGCCGGCAGCACCCGCCGCCCCCGAGGCCGCCAGCAACTAAGGAAACGCTCCAATGATGATCCACGAGATCACGCCCAAAGCGGGCAAATACAAGAATCGCAAGCGACTGGGTCGCGGCATCGGCAGCGGCCACGGCAAGACGTCGGGCCGCGGCACCAAGGGCGCCGGCTCGCGCTCGGGCTGGAGCGGCTCGATCCGCGCCAGCCGCGAGGGTGGCCAGACGCCCTTCTTCACCCGCTTCGCCAAGCGCGGCTTCAACAACGCCAACTTCGCCCGGCGATTCGCCGTCGTGAACCTCAAAGCGCTGGACGCCCGCTTCAACGACGGCGCCGAGGTCAACCCGGAGATGCTGGTCAAGGCCGGTCTCATCCGTGACACTCGCCTGCCGGTGAAGATCCTGGGCACGGGCGAGACGACCAAGAAGCTCGCCGTCAGCGCCGCGGCCTTCACCGCCAGCGCCAAGGAGAAAATCGAGAAGGCCGGAGGCACGGCGAGCGTTGTTGCCTGATTGAGTCCACCATGCTTCAAGCCTTCATCAACATGTGGAAGATTCCCGAGCTGAGGAACAAGCTGTTCTTCACGATCGGGATGCTGGTGATCTACCGGGTCGGGTTCTTCATTCCGCTGCCGGCGGTGGACCAGGAGGGCCTGCGCAAGATGGCCGAGCAGGCCGAGGGCAGCGCCTTCGGCACGCTGATGACCTACATGAGCGTGTTCACGGGGGGCAACTTCAGCCAATCGACGATCTTCGGCCTAGGCATCATGCCCTACATCTCCGCGGCGATCATCTTCCAGTTGCTGGCGACGGTGCTGCCGTCCCTGCAGCAACTGCAGAAGGAAGGCCCCGCCGGGCGGCAGAAGATCCAGGAATACACCCGCTACGCCACCGTCGGCCTGTGCCTGATCCAGGCCATGTTCTGGCTCGGATTCATGCAGCGAAACCAGCTCGTGTACGCCGACTACGCCGGCGGCATGATGTTCTGGTTCTGCGGCCTCTTCGGCCTCACCGCCGGAACCATCTTCCTCATGTGGCTGGGCGAGCAGATCGACAAGTACGGCATCGGCAACGGCATCTCGCTGATCATCACCGCCGGCATCGTCGCCCAGATCCCCAACGCCATCCAGTGGCTCATCAGCACGTTCGACCCCACCGGCACGCAGGCCAGTTCGACCGGGCCGATGACCGTCATCTTCCTGGCGGTGGCGTTCGTCGTGGTAGTGGCGGGGTCGATTGTCATCACGCAGGGCCAGCGGCGCATCCCCATCCAGCAGGCCAAGCACACGCGTGGCCGGCGCGTCTATGGCGGGCAGCGCAGCTACCTGCCGCTGCGCGTCAACCACGGTGGCGTCATGCCGATCATCTTCGCGTCGAGCGTGATGATCTTCCCGGCGATCCTGTTCGGCGGGCTGGCGGGGGGCATCAAGCGGGCCGAGCTGGAGACCGCCGGCTGGCTCTACAGCGGGTACGCCCACACGATGCTGTTCCTGGAGCGCAACCTGCAGATGGGCGACTACCTGTACGAGCTGCTCTACATCGGACTGATCTACTTCTTCGCCTACTTCTGGACGACGGTGCAGTTCCAGCCCAAGGAGATGGCCAACCAGCTCCGCGACCACGGCAGCTTCATTCCGGGTCTGCGGCCGGGGCCGCGCACCGCCGAGTACCTGGAGACGGTCATGGAACGGATCACCTACGTCGGGGCCGGGTTCCTGGCGGTGATCGCGGTGATCCCCAGCATTGTGGCGGGAAGCTTCGGCATCCCGTTCTTCGTGTCGAGCTTCCTGGGCGGCACAGGCCTGTTGATCGTGGTGAGCGTGATGCTCGACTTCGTGCAGCGGGTCGAGGCCAACCTGATGATGCGGAACTACTCCGGCTTCCTCGGCGAGGGCGGGGGCAAGCGTATTCGCGGCAGCAGACAATGATTTTTCGCGGGCTGACCAGAGCGGCGGGATTTGGCACGGCGGCGGCGTCCGGGTATGATGCCGGGCCTTTCGCCGCCCCGCCCAAGCCTCACGCTGGACGGGCACGAATGGCGATCCACCGAAAGTCCCAGGGTGACATCGAGAAGATGCGGGCCGCCGGCCGCGTGGTGCGGCGTGTGCTCGACCGTTGCGAGGAGTTCATCAAGCCGGGCGTGACCACCCGGCAGATCGACGAGGAGTGCTACCGGGTCTTCACCGACGCCGGGGCCAAGGGGTTGTTCAAGAACTACCCCACCTACAAGCCCGGCGAAGGATTCCCCGGCAACGTGTGCATCAGCGTCAATGACTGCGTGGTGCACGGCATCGGCGACGACCGCGCGATCGAGGACGGCGACATCGTCGGGATCGACTGCGGCGTGCAGCTTGACGGATGGTGCGGCGACGCGGCGACCACCGTGCTCGTCGGCAACGTGAACGCGAAAACCAGGCGGCTGTGTGAAATCACCCAGCACGTCCTGAAACTGGCGGTGGAAAACATCAAGCCCGGGCGACGCTGGAGTCAGATCGCCCGCTTGATGCAGGGATACGCGGAGAGCCACGGACTGGGCGTTGTGCGGGACTTCGTGGGCCACGGCATTGGGCAATCGATGCACGAGGACCCCAAGGTCCCCAACTTCGTCAGCCGTGACCTGCTCCGCAACGACATCGTGCTCCGCGAGGGACTGGTGCTGGCGATCGAGCCGATGTGTACGCTCGGCAAGCCCGACACCTGCACCCTCGCCGACGGGTGGACCGTGCTGACCGTCGATGGACAGCCCTCGGCCCACTACGAGCACACCATCGCCGTCACCGCCACGGGCTCGGACGTGCTGACGGATGGACGTTGACTTTCGGGGGCTGCTTGCGGCTTAGCAACTTATGGCCAAAGAAGACAAAATCCAGGTCGAAGGCGAAGTGATCGACGCCCTGCCCAACGCGATGTTCCGGGTGAGGCTCGAAAACAACCACGAGATGGTCGCCCACATCTCCGGCAAGATGCGCATGCACTACATCCGCATCCTCCCCGGCGACAAGGTGACCGTCGAGATCAGCCCCTACGACCTGACCAAAGGACGCATTACGTATCGTCACTGACTCACACCAACCGCCCGTAGCCCCGTCATGCAAATGCGGGGCTTTCCGAAGGTGCCACCATGAAAGTCCGATCCAGCGTCAAACGTATCTGTGAAAACTGCAAGATCATCCGCCGCAAGGGCGTCGTGCGCGTGATCTGCAAGAACCCCAAGCACAAGCAGCGCCAGGGATAATCTCGCGTAGCGGTCGCGGCGCAGCCGCCCGTTTTCGCCCAGATGAGGAATAGACCATGCCTCGTATCGCCGGTATCGACATCCCCGACAACAAGCCGATCCGCATCGCGCTTCGCTACATCTACGGCATCGGGCCGCACAACGCCGACCTGATCCTCAAGGAAGCGAACATCGACGGGCAGACTCGGGCCAACAAGCTCACCGAGGACCAGCTCGCCGCGATCGTGACGATCATCGACAACTCGTGGGTGGTCGAAGGCGCGCTCCGCCGCAACGTGTCGCAGAACGTCGCCCGCCTGCGCGACATCCGCTGCTACCGCGGCGACCGCCACCGCAAGGGCCTGCCCACCCGAGGCCAGCGCACCCGCACCAATGCCCGCACCCGCAAGGGCCGCAAGAAGACCGTCGCCGGCAAGAAGGGCGTCAAAGCCATGAAGTGACCAAGTCACTTCATGGCCCGACGCGAAGCGTCGTGTAAAGCCGCGACCATCGGTCGCGCTCTTTGGATGTCGAAACAACCCCGAAGCGAGCTGCCCGCCAATCGGTTTGGAGAGTGGCAGCGCCCGCAACTTCGAGACCCACCATGGCCAAGAAAACCAAGAAAGTCCGCAAGAACGTCAGCCGCGCCGTCGCTCACGTCAAGGCCACGTTCAACAACACCATCGTCACCATCACCGACGTCAACGGCGAAACGCTGTGCTGGTCGTCGGCGGGCGCCATCGGCATGAAGGGCTCGCGCAAGAGCACGCCCTTCGCCGCCACCCGCGCCGCCGAGGAGGCCGCCAACGGCGCCAAGAAGTACGGCGTGCAGGAGCTGGAGGTCCGCATCAAGGGCGCCGGTTCCGGCCGCGAGTCGGCCGTCACCGCGCTGCAGCGTGCCGGCCTCAAGATCACCGCCGTCGAAGACCACACCCCCATCCCCCACAACGGCTGTCGCCCCCCCAAGCGCCGCCGCGTGTGAGATGGGACGGGTATCGGGTATGGGGTATCGGGTATCGCCCGAACTCAGACCATACCCGATACCCCATACCCGCATTCCCCGTCGTCACAGAAGTCGCACCACGGTTCAGCAGCGTGATTCGCGGCGATAAGACGACGGGATAACCACCAAGGCACTGCTGAAGAATCGGAGCACCACCATGAGAATCCGTTGGCGCGGATTGGAACTGCCCAGCCGAGTCGTCTCGGACCACGAGCTCAACACCGGCACGTACGGCAAGTTCACCGTCGAGCCGTTCGAGCGCGGCTTCGGCACCACCGTGGGCAACAGCCTGCGGCGCATCCTGCTGTCGAGCCTCGAAGGCGCGGCCGTCACCGCCATCAAGATCAAGGGCGCCCAGCACGAGTTCACCAGTCTCGACGGCGTGATGGAAGATGTCACCGACATCATCCTCGGCGTCAAGAGCCTGGTCGTGTCGATGGAGGGCGAAGAGCAGCGCACGATGCGGCTGCAGGCCGAGGGTCCCGGCGAAGTCACCGCCGACCTGATCGAGGCCGACACCTCCATCACCATCCACAACAAGGACATGGTGCTGGCGACGCTGACCAAGCCGGTCGATTTCGACATGGAATTCGTGGTCAAGAAGGGCCGCGGATACGTCCCGGCGAGCGAGCAGTACCAGAACGGGCAGGACCAGGAAGTGGGCCTGATCCCGGTGGACGCGATCTTCTCGCCGGTGACGCGTGTGCGTTACAAGGTCGAGGACACGCGCGTGGGCCAGCGCACCAACTACGACAAGCTGACGCTGGAGATCTGGACCAACGGCACGCTGACGCCGGAGATGGCGCTGGTCGAGGCCGCCAAGATTCTGCGCAAGCACCTCAACCCGTTCGTGCAGTATTTCGATCTGGGCAACGCTACCGCCAGCGAGTCGGCCGCCGCCGCCGCCCGCATCGACGAGGAGCTGATCCGCAAGCTGCAGATGCCCATGAGCGAGCTGGACCTGTCGGTTCGCGCCAGCAACTGCCTCGAGGCCGCCAAGGTCACCACCGTGGCCGACCTCGTCACCCGCACCGATTCGGACCTGCTCAAGCTGCGTTCGTTCGGCAAAACGTCGCTCCGCGAGGTCAAGCGCAAGCTGACCGACATCGGCCTGTCCCTGGGCATGGATCTGCCCGAGGAAGTCACGCAAACGTCCTGACGCCCCCTTAGCTCCCGGCTCCACCGGGGGCTGCTTCGGTTGGAGATAACCCATGCGACACCGCATCGCCGGATACAAACTCGGCCGCGACACAGAGCATCGCACCGCCATGCGCCGCAACATGGCCATCGCGCTGCTCACCCACGGCCAGATCACCACCACCCTCCCACGCGCCAAGAGCCTTCAGCCCATGGTCGAGCGCCTCATCACCCACGCCAAGAAGGGCGACCTGGCCTCACGACGCCGCGTCCTCTCCCAACTGGGCGACCCCATCCTCATCAAGGGCGCCGACGATCCCGACGTCAATCGCAACAAGTACGGCGAACTCAAGAGCGGCCCCAAACTCGTCAAGCACCTCTTCGAGTCGATCGCGCCCAAGTACGCCGACCGCAAAGGCGGCTACACCCGCATCGTCAAGCTCGGCACTCACCGCATCGGCGACGGCGGCGACCTGTGCGTCCTCCAACTCGTCGGCAACGAGGAAGGCCCCCAGGTTAAGGGCAGCCACTCCCGCCGCCGCGAAAAAGCCAACAAACGCATGGACTTCGCCGCCAAGGTCCGCAAGGGCGCAACTTCCGGGGCCAAGACCCAAGCGCCCGCTGCCGCCGAGTGAATGTCGCGCCTCCACGCCGGACTTGACGCTTGGCGAAGGTCCGGGTGACGACTAAAACACCCACAACGCCCGGAACGGTTTGCCGTCCCGGGCGTTTTCATTCATCATCCTCCAAAGCCCGCCGCTGACCGTGCCGACGCTCAGTCCGCTTGGGGAGCGAAGCGCCTGGTCGGCGCGGCGTGAGTCGGCGACAACCTCACCATGCGCATTCTCCTGACCAACGACGACGGCATCACCGCCCCAGGTCTGGCGGCGTTGTACGCTGCAGTAGCCCACCTGGGCGAGATCGTCGTCATCGCGCCCGCATCGGTGCAGTCGGCGATGAGTCACAGCGTGACGTTTCACCGGCCGATCTGCACGCGGCCGGTCCTGGTCCCCAGTGCGATCGCGCGGGCCGAGTTCCCGGGCGTCGCCGTCGAAGGCAGCCCCGCCGACTGCGTGAAGCTGGCGTTTTCCAACCTCGTGCCCCAGCCGATCGACCTGGTGATCAGCGGGATCAACGCGGGTGCGAACATCGGGATCAACGTGATCTACTCCGGGACCGTGGCGGCGGCGATGGAGGCCGGGTTCCTGGGCGTGCCCGCCGTTGCAGTGAGCCTGCACATCGGCGACCCCGCCAAGACGGACTGGCTCGCCGCAGCGACGCACGCCCGCGCCGCGATCGAGCGCATCGTCGCCGGCCCGCTGCGCCCCCACAGCGTGCTCAACGTCAACATCCCCATCCTCGACGACGGTGTCCAGCCGCGCGGCGTCCGCGTCGTGCCCATCTCCACCAGCCCGCTCTTCGACCGCTACGAAGAGAGCGAAAACCCCGCCGGCGACCGCCAGTACGAGGCCCTGGCCGGCATACGGTTCCGCCACACCCCGCCCGACTCGGACGTGGATGCCGTGTTCAACCGCTGGATCACCATCACCCCGCTGCACTTCGACCTGACCGAGCACGAACGCCTCGACACCTGGCGCTCGCATCTCGATGGCAGCCACTGACGCTCACCCACGCGCCTCCGCTTCGGCCATGAGCGCCTGGCAACGTGCTTCAAGCAGGCGGCGCAGGTAGCCGGCCAGGAACAGGCGGTCCACGCATCGGCCAAGCCATCCCAATGGTGACGTGAACGTCACATCGTCAATCATCAGTGTGCCACTCTCATGCGGCAGGAAGCGATGGTCGTGGGCGAAAGTGCGGAAGGCGCCCTGCGTCATCACGTCGCGGGAATAGTGCGGCCGCTCGAACTCCGTGATGACGACGGTCAGTCGCTGACGAACGCCCAGGTGGCGAGCCTCCCACGTGACGGACTCGCCCGCGCCGATGAGGCCGCTGGTGCGCCCCGCCACCGCCCGCTCGCCGGTGTGTGCCAGCGTTCGCGTGTGGAAGTCGATGTCGCGCGCCAGGTCGAAGCACCGCTCAATCGGCGCGGCGATCAGCGTCTGGATTCGGATCACGGCCAAGGCCATCTCCGGTATGGCGAGAGAGCCAGCGACGCGAGCCCACGACCACGCCCCATGCGACGGCACCGCAGGCGCCTGACCAGAAGCATAACTCGTGCAGGGCCGTCAACCCTATCACGCGATGGAGCGGGCTGGCCTGCGACACCGGCCAGAACGGTTGCACGTCACTATGCATGATGGAATCCAGCACGACGTGGCTGAGCGTTCCCAGCAGTGCGCCGCACCACGCGGCCCGCCACGTGAGCCACGCCAGCGTCTTGCCGCTGACAAGCCAAACCGTGGGTACGGTGACTCCCACGGTGACGCCCGCCACCACGATCGCTCCGATGACGGTGTGCGACACGCCGTGCGGCCGGGGGAGCTGGTTGAGAATGCGGTAGATCACCTCAACGTCCATCACCGGCTGGGCGATGGCGAACGTCATCAGGCTCATGCGAGGTCCGGCGACGGCTTTGAACGCCAGGCCCGGCCCGAGATGCCACGGAGTCATGGGCATGCAATGCTCGTTGCGTTGGCTGCGCCATCATCGCTGACCCGCATGGTATCTTGCCGCCATGGCCGATGCACCTGTCGCCACCGAGCCTTGGGCCCTGCTGAGCGAGATCATCGCTTCGGGCAACGCCGAGCATCTGGCGATGTTCGTGCAGTTGCTCCCGCCGGAGGACACGGCCTACACGATCAACCAGCTCAGCGAGGGCGAGCAGACCGCGCTGTGGTCGATGATGTCGCAGGTGCGGCCGCAGTTCGCCGCCGACCTGATGGAGCACTTCGCCGACGAGCACGCGGCGGACATGCTCGAGGACCTGACGCCCGAGGCGGCGGCGGCGATCGTCGATGAGATGGACTCCGACGAGCAGACCGACCTGCTCGCCGAGCTGCCCGAGGCGGACAAGCAGGCCATCCTGCGCGAGATGGACCCGGACGAAGCCAGCGACGTGCGCCAGCGTCTGGCTTACCCCGAGGACACCGCCGGCGGCCTGATGATCACCGAGTACCTGCACTACCCCAGCGACACCACCATCGACAGCGTCATTGTCGATCTGCGCACGCACAGCGAGGAGTACGGCGACCACGAGCTGCGCTACCTCTACATCACCGATCGCACGGAAAAGCTCGTGGGCGTGGTGCAGTTGCGTTCGCTGCTGCTGGCGGCGCCGGGGCGAAAGCTCGCCGACCTGAAGATGGCCGATGCGGTGAGCATGAGCGTGGCCGCCACCCTCGACGAGCTGGAAGACCTGTTCGATCGCGTGGATTTTCCGTCGGTCCCCGTGATCGATGACGCAGGCGTCCTGTGCGGCGTCGTGCGCCGCTCGGCGGTGCAGGAGGCCCTGCGCGAACGCGGCAGCGACGACTTCCTCAAGTCCTTCGGCATCATCGGCGGCGAGGAGCTGCGCTCCATGTCGCTCCACTCGCGCTGGACGCGACGACTGGCGTTCCTCGTGCCCAGCCTCATCCTCTCGGGCATCGCGGTGAGCATCATCGCCATGTTCGAGTCGGTGATCGCCGAGCTGACGATGCTGGCGATCTTCCTGCCGCTGGTGGCCAATCTCAGCGGCGCGGCGGGCAATCAGGCGGTGGCGGTGAGCATCCGCGAGCTGGCACTGGGTCTGGTCATGCCGCGCGACGTGTGGCGCGTCGTGCGCAAGGAGCTGCTGGTGGGTCTGATCAACGGCGTGCTGATCGGCGCCGTGCTGCTGTTGGCCGTGTGGTGGCGCGACGCCGACAAGCTGGCGCTGGGGTGCCTGGTCGCGGGGGCCTACGCCCTCAACTGCGTGTTGGCGGTCTGCCTCGGCGGGGGGCTGCCGCTGCTGCTCAAGCGCCTGGGCATCGACCCGGCGATGCTGTCAAGCCCGATCCTCACCACACTCACCGACGCGGGCGCGTTCTTCCTGACCCTCAGTTTTGCTGCGGTTTTCCTGTCGAAATCGCAGATGTGATTCACGCAGCGCGGCGCGTGATGCGGTCGTCGGGCGCCACGGCGTGCTCGGCGCCGTGGACGAGCATGTGTCGCAGCGTTTCGTCGGTGAGCCACCACGGCCGACGCGCCACGTGACGCCACAGCAGCGCGCGGGCGTGCTGGTGATCCAGTTCCGCGGCCGCCATCGCGTGGATGCGCCGCCGCTGATCGCAGTTGCGCCATAGCTCGTAGCGATCCGACACGTGCAGATGACCGGCGTACCGCTCGGCCACGCCGACCATCTCCAGCCCGCGCATCAGCAGCACCTCGGGCTCGGCGGGCTCATCCATCTCGCGCACGCCCGCCACCGTCGCCGCCAGCCGCCGCGGCGTCAGTCCCGACGCCACCAGCCGGCATTGCAGCTCAAAGCCATACGTCTGATCCAGCGCCTCGTCCAGATGCCCGTTCGCGGTCAGCGCGCTGCGCGCAAAGAACATGCCCGCCAGCGGCAGCACCTCCACGTCGTGCATCAGCATCCGCGCCAGGTCAAGGTGCGTCGGCGTCGTCAACACGCCCAGCGGCTCGTCCTGCTCGTTGATCGTCTCGCGCCCGCCGATGACCCACTGCGGCGCGTCGCCGTGGCCGGTGAAACGCCGTGCGACCTCCTCCAGTGCAAAGGGCATCAGCACGTCGCCCGCCGGAAGGATCGTGACAATCTCGCCCGTCGCCCGCGCCAGCGCCTCGTTGATCGCCAACGCGACGCGACCGTACTGCTTCGACTCCCACCACGTCAGCGATCGCTCGTACTGCCGCAGCACAAAGCTCGTGTCGTCGAGCGACCCGGCATCGACGACAAGGTACTCGAGATGGGCGTAACCCTGATCGAGCACGCTGACGACAGTGCGCTCGATGAACGTGCCCTGATTGAACGCGGGCGTGATGACGGTGATCCGAGGCCGGCGTGCGTGTGTGCGAAGCGTGTCCATGTGGGGAGAATCGGCGACCGCCCAGGCCGACTTAACCACCCAGCCGTCACAACCGGCAAAGTTTCACAGCCCCGCAAGTCATTCGATAACAGTCCGAGAATCACGCGGCCAGTCGCCGTAGCAGGGCGGTGTCGGGTCGAAGCTCGGGCAAGACGGTAGTGTCTTTCGCCAGCTTTTTCAGGAATCGCTGATACCAGAGCATGAGCCAGTGGCTGGCGGTGACGTATCCGAAGTTGATGGCGCTGAGCAGCCAACCGCGCGGGCCCAGGCGCCAGCCGTCGAAGTGGCGCAGGCACTTGTAGAGATCGACCAGCGGGTGAACCACGCCCTTGCGGAGGGTGAACCGTTCGCCCCGGGCGACCATGGCCGCGGCTTCGAGGTGGCTGTAGCGGCACAGGTGCTTGTGCAGCAGGTCGCGGTACGAATCCGACCAGTAGTGCCGCATGTGGTTGTCGCCATCGTGTTCGATCGTCACGTCGTCGTAGCCGTCGATCAGCTCGTTGAGGCGGTTGCACAGCGGCAGGAGGGTGCAGCGTTGGCGATGGATGAGACGGCGCTTGTAGGTGAGCGTGCCCCAGACCGTGCCGGTGAGTCGTTTGCCCTTGAAGTAGAACCACATGGGTAGGCGGAAGGCCCCCGCGTCGGGACGTTGGCGCAGGCCGTTGCAGATGTCCTGGGCGAGCTTGCGGGGGATCTCCTCGTCGGGATCGACCAGCAGGACCCAGTCGTGCGTCGCCAGCTTCGCCGCCGCCACGCGCGTCGGCTCGGCGATCGGGAACGCATCGACGTGGTACACCCGGTCCGCCAGCTCGCGCGCAACGTCCAGCGACCCGTCGCTCGAGTCCATGTCCACCGCGATGATCTCGTCGCACCAGCGCAGTGCGCCCAGGCAGCGGCGCAGATGCCGCTTCTCGTTGCGGAAGATCACGATGGCGGTGATGGGTGTGTGCATCGACTTCCGAGGGTCATGCCGCGTGGGCGAGTGTGCTGATGAGTCGCTTGGCGTATTGCGAGCGGGTCTCGAAGGTGCAGGGAATGACGACCTGGTTGTCGATGCGCGTGTCGATGGGGTGGGCGGTGTGGAACACGCGCTGATCGATGCGTGCCAGTCGCACGCGCCAGGCGTCGAAGCGCGTGCGCGTGTAGAAGACGTTGATGCCCACCGATCGGGCGCGCGTGTAACCGCGAGGCAGCAGGTGGTCGTCCAGCGCCCGTCTTGCGTCGTCGTCGTCGGCCTCGATGAGAAGCATGCGCGGCCGCCACCGGTCCAGATCCAGTCCGCCCAGCACGCCCAGTTCGCCGCCCTCGACATCGATCGAGATCAGCTCGATCCCGCCGGGCGCCCCGGCCTCTTCGAGCATCCCGTCGAGCGTGCGCACCGGCACATCGACCACCTCGTAGCCCTCGAACCACTTGCCGAAACGCTCCTTCATCTGCGTCTCATCGCGCGGCTGCAGGCTCGACAGATCGCCGCGCGGGTCGGCGTGGAAGGGCATGATGCCGGCCGTGTCCGACGCCGCCGCGTGGATCACCGTGCTGCCGGGGCGATTCAGGCGCACCAGCGGCACGTACTTGGGGTGGGCCTCGATGCACAGCCCGCGCCAGCCGCGCTCCTCGAAGCCCAGCGTGTTGCTGAATCGCATGCCGTCGATCATGCCCACCTCGACGAAGTAGCGCGGGCCGGGCGAGTCGGCCAGCACCTTCCAGGCGACGATGTCCTCGCCGTGCTGCGAGTAGAAGCGCGCGGGCGGATCGAGACGGAAGGGGAGGCTGTTCATGCGGCATCTCCTGTGCACAGACGAAGCTGCGGGGAGGCGGAGGCGGCGTCGCGGATGTAGAGGGCGTCGGCGCCGTTGAGTTGGCCGTCGCGGCGCTTGGTGGCAAGGTGATAGAGGTTGTACAGCCGGTAGCCGTGCTGGCGCAGCAGGGCATCGACATCGCCGAACAGGCACGAGCCTTCGTACAGCGGCACGAAGCTCACCTCGGTGTAAATGCAGCGAATGCCCCGGCGCAGCAGCGCGGCGGCGCCCTTGAGCGCCTCGACCTCGAACCCCTGCAAGTCGAGCTTGAGCACGTCGATGCGATCGATGCCGGACTGGGCGGCCCAGTCGTCGAGGCTCACTGTCCACACCGGCCGCGTCGTCACCGGCCGCGTCACCTCGTCGAAATAGCGCACGGCAAACGAGCCGCGCGGCAGCATCGAGCTGGTCATCGGCGAGGCGTTGATGTGCATCTGGCTTTCGCCCGATGTCGCCGCCAGCGCCATGGCGTTGCGCGTGCCCGGTACGCCGCTGAGCGTGCGCTCCAGCGTGGGCCACAGATCGGTGTTGGGCTCGAACGCGTGCACTTCCACCCTCCGCCCCGCCCCGGAAATGTCCCCGGAAATGTCCCCGGAAGTATTCCCGGAAGTACTCCCGCCAAACCGTTGCACGAACGTTCGAGCCCAAACACCGTCGTGGGCGCCGCCGTCCACCAGCACGAGTCGATCGGCAATCCCCTCCAGGTGCCGTTCGATCGCGTCTGCCCAATGGTGCGGCGACAGCACCGTATCGGTCGGGTGCAGCCGCCGATGAATCCGATGGCGAAGATTCCAGTAGAGATTGCGGATCATGCCGCCTTGCTCCTGATGGCCCATGCCATGACGCGCCACGATCGCACGGACCATGGCTCGCGGCGCAGCGCGTGCAGCGCGTGGTGGCGTGCCAGCCGCGGATTGTCGTGGTGCATGGCGTGGCAGGCCCAGTTGCGGTACAGCTCGGCCGTCGAATGCTGCGCCGGCAGATCACGTCGAAGCAGCGCCGGGTCGGGCGCGGGCAGGCCGCGCCGTTCGCAGGCGGCGCGCACCACGTCCCCGATGCGGCTGCACATCGCCTCGTAGTTCGTCGGGCACACGCTCTGCGGATGACGGCGGTAGCGGTAGAGCTTTCGCGGGATGTTGGCGAGCCGACCCACTTCGGCCAGGCGAAGGAACAGGTCCAGGTCCTCGACCCAGCCGAAGTCACCGCGCCAGCCGCCGGCATGCTGCAGTGAGCTGCGTCGGTACATGGTCGTGCCCTGCACGATGGGCGAGCCTTCCCCGCGCAGCAGCGCCGCGTCGATCGCCTCGTGCTCGGGGGGCGGGCACTGATCGCCGGCGGGCGAGCCGTAGGGGTCGGTTCGCGTCAGCCACGTGCCCACCGCCGCAACCTCGGGATGCGTGGCCAGAAACGCCACCTGCTCGGCCAGTCGCGTCGGCTCCGAGATGTCGTCGGCGTCCATCCGCGCGATCAGCTCGCCCCGCGCGGCCGCCACGGCCACGTTCATCGTCTCGACCCCCCGATGGGGCAACAGCAGCACGCGCACCCGCGCGTCGCGGGCAGCGACCTGCATCGCCAGCCGCGCCGACCCGTCCGTCGAGCCGTCGTCAGCGACGATCAGCTCCAGGTCCGTCCACGTCTGCGCGAGTATGCTGGCCATCGCCTCGCCCAGGTACGGCCGGGCGTTGAACACCGGCATGACCACGCTCACCGCAGGTTGTCGCGTCGTCGCGCTCATGGTCATCCCTTGATCGCCCAATACATCACGCGCCACGAGTCCAGCCGCCACGGCGCCTCGCGCAGCAGGGCGCGGGCATGACGGCGGGCTACGCCGAGGTTGCCCGCGTCGATAGCGTGCAGCGCCCACGAGCGCACGCGCTCGGCGATCGTGCCCGTGCCGTGAATGGTTGTGGTTGACGACCGCTCGAGTCCGCGCCGGGCAATGGCGTCGTCAATCGCCGCCCGGATCGCCGCCCGCTGCTGCGACTGGCGCGTGAAGCAGACGTTGCCCGCGTGCTGGCGATACTGCAGCAGCACCGCCGGGAGATTCGCCAGCTTTCCGATCTCGGCCAGGCGCAGGAACAGGTCCAGATCCTCCGCCCACTGGCACGCGGGGCGATACCTGCCGGCCCGGCTCACTGCAGCGGCGCGCATCATCGCGCTGGGGTGGGCGATCTGTCCGCCGTGACCGGCCATGTGAGCGGCGTCGATCGCAACGTGGTCGGTCGGCGGCCGCCGCTCGCGCAGCGGCGAACGGTACGGATCGACCTCGACCACCCACGTGCCCACGGCGACGACCTGCGGGTGCTCGTCGAGATATGCCACCTGCCTCGCCAGGCGTGTGGGCAGGCTTACGTCGTCGGCGTCCATGCGGGCGATGAACTCGCCGGTCGCCGCCGCCAGTCCGTCGTTGAGTGCGCCGACGATGCCGGTATTGGGGCGCGACATGACGCGCACGCGGCGGTCCTGGTCGGCGAATTGCCGCAACATGGCGAGGCTGGCGTCGGTCGAGCCGTCATCGACGCCGATCAACTCGAAATCGGTGAAGGTCTGCGCGAGGATGCTGCGCACGGCGGCGTCGAGATACGCCGCGGCGTTGAACACCGGCATGACGACGCTGACGCGCGGTGTCGCCATCACGCGGCCCTCCTCATCGGCGCAGTGTCGGCAGCGAGGCCGATCCTGGTGAAGATGGCGGCGAAGCGCTGCTCGTAGGTGTGCTCGCGCAGCACGCGGCGGTGGCCGGCGTCGGCGATGGCGCGGCGCTCGTCGTCGTGGGCCAGGTAGTGGCGGACGCGATCGACGATTTCGTCGTTGCGGCCGAACGTGGCGAGGTCGCGCCCGGGCGTGAGGAACTCGTCGAGATGCTCGGCCGATTCAGTGAGCAGGAACCCACCGCAGGCCGGCACTTCGAACGTGCGGGCCTTGATCTGCCGCGGTCGGATGCCCGCGTCGATGCCCGGCGGGGCCAGTCGCCACAGCCCGGGCGTGCGCAGCATCGGCTGGCGCACGCAGCGATCGATCGTGCGAGCGAACGGCCCGACGTGACCTGCTGCACTGGCCTCGGCGAAATTGAGGTTGATCCGGCTCTGGTTGAACAGGCGCACCATCTGGACGTGGTCGAGTCGGCCGGTGTCCCACCCGCTGCCGAACACCGCCACCCTGACGCCGGCGCGGCGGAGCTGCTCGATGATCCGACGCCGCCGCCCATGCGCCATGCCGACGAAGCTCACGTCGCACGTCGGCGTTGCAGTGAGCCTGGGGTAGCGCCGCGGGTTGCACGCCCACTGGCTTTCGATCACGTGGCCGATGCCCGCCGCGGCGTATTTCTCCAGGGCGCCGCGGGCGGTGGTCACCACGTGGTCAAAGCACGGCGCGTACTTGCGGGTGAAGCCCTCGAAGCGCCAGTGGTCGTCGCAGAACCAGTTGAGCGTGATGACGCCGGCGTCGCGCACGGCGCGGAGCGTGGCGGGCGCGATCTCGTGACCCGCCAGCACGCAGAACATCAGGTCGGGCTTCTCGGCGCGGGCGATCTCGATGAGCCTGCGGTTCATACCCGCCCGGCCGAGGTGGCGCTCGACCGTGGGGAAATCGAAGTAGATCGTCCGCGACGCCATGCGCACGAGCGTGTCGAAGAAATTGACGTGCTCGAAGCTGTCGCCCTGCTCGGGCTTGCCGTAGTCGTGACGCATGGCGACGTAGAGCAGACGCATGGCTGATCCTCAGGCCGCGACGGCCAGTTGCGATTGACTCGACCACGACTCCCAGACGAACGGGACCTGATACGACAGCGTGAAGCGTTGCGCGAGCCGGCGGTGAATCGCCGCCATGCGTGCCGCGGCGTCGGCGATGCCTTCTTCGTGAAACTGCACCTGCAGCACACCGACGCGATCGATCAGGCCGGTGTCGAGCAGCCTCTGGAGCAGCTCGTACTCTCCGCCCTCGATGTTGAGCTTCATCAGGTCGATGCGTTCGATGCCGTGCTGGTCGAGGAACGCCGCGACATCCACCAGGTCGATCAGTTGCGTGTCATGCCCGCGGCGCAGCACGGAGGAAGCGTCGTCGATCAGGGCGATGGCCTGGCGTCGGGTCGTCGCGGCCAGACCCACGCCGTGCACCTTCACGAGCGGATTGCCGCGGAAGCGACGGCGGATCTGGTCGGCGAAACGCGTCACCGGCTCGAACACGTGCACGCGGCAGCCGTAGCGGGCGACCATTTCGGCGGCGAAGTCGCCTCGGAACCCGCCGACGTCGAACACGACGCTGTCGCGCGTGAGGGGATAGTCGTAGCGCAGCTCGCGCCGCACGTCGAGCATATTCCAGCGATACACCCGTTGGGCCTGCGGCGTCGAGTGCAGCCGGTGCTGCCATCGGGTGCACGTGGCCGCCGCCGCGGCGCAGAGGCGCGAAGCGCACTGCCTGATCGTGGCGATCATGCGGCCTCCTTCCCGGCGGGGCTGACCATGCGAATGGCCTTGAGCACCGCGCGATGCGCCAGGTCGGTGGTGCGGTGCAGCATCAGCCGCGGCTTCACGGGCGGGCGCCTGGACGCAAAGAGCGCGTGGAAGCGGTGGTAGTCCGCCTCGGTCACCAGCTCGTCGAAGCTGGTCACGCGGCGGTAGCGGATCGGGCCGCGCCACTCGAAACCAATGAAGAACAACTCGGCGTAGCGTCGATAGGCGGCGCGCATCCACTCGTCGGGGCAGTACACCATGTCCCGATAGACGCGGTGCAGCCAGTTGCTCTTGAACGCGCTTTTGTCGAGGAGGAGGATTTCGCCGTCGCGCACGTTGATGAACCAGCGGTGCGACTCGGGGAAGCAGGGGAACTCGTAGAACACCGAGGGAAACTCGAGGTAGCCGCGCGGCGCGACGCGCTGCAGCTCGGCCACGAACAGGTCCAGCTCGTCGTCGGGCACGTGCTCGAGGACGTGCGAGCAGATGACGTAGTCGAAAGCGCCGTCGCGGAAGGGGAAGCGCCCGCCGTCGTAGAGCACCTGCGGGCGGGTGAGCACGGGCCTGGCGGCGTAGCCGCGCTGCAGCGCGGCCGTGGCGTCGTCGAACGCGCGATCGAGATAGACGTTAGCGCGCGGATGCGGGAAACCGCCCGGCCCCACGTCCAGCACGCGGTCGCCCGGCCCGATCGACTCGATGCGCTGGGGAAAGATCACGCCGCCTCCAGTGCGTCGGCCACCGCCGACTCGTGCCAGCCGCGGTTGTAGCCCAGTTGGTTGAAAGCCTCGGCGAAGCGGCCGCGAATCTGATCCACGTCCGCGTGGCTCAGATACGTGCGCCAATCGCCCATCACGCCGCGTCGCATGAAGCGCAGCCCGAACCGCTTGCCCAGGGGAATGGCGTCGTCCGTCTGGACCTGTTCGAACTGTCGTCGCGTGCGGTCGAAGGACTGACGCTCGGCGGCGCCGACAATGTCGGGCGAGGTCGCCTCGTCCAGGCGCAGTGCGCGGATCACGCGCGTCAGCGTGCCGGGGGTGTCGGCCAGAAGCTGCTCATACCCGACGCTCACCACGGGAGCGTCGGTCAAACGCCAGGCCTGCACGTGTCGGTCCCAGCGTCCGAGCTTGCGTTCGAGTCGGGGAATGCCAGCGCGGGTGAACGCGCGCACGAAGCGTGCGATCGCGCGGCGGGCGCGGCCGAGCCGCCAGGTCTCCAGTGGATGTCGCGGCCCCCGCTCGAACAGTGGGCGGATGCGGTCGTCCTCCCACCGGGTGAAGTGGAAAAACGCCGACACCACCACATCGCGGGGGTCTCGATGCACGTACACGAAACGCTGTTGCCCCGGCACGTGACGATCGGCGAACGTCTCGGGCAGGTCGTGGGTCTTGGCCACGCGCAGGGTGGGATGCGTGGGCTGGCGCAGTTGCCCGTTCACGTCGGAGGCGAACTCGACGTGATTGTCGATGAGGCGATCGTGGACGGGCGCGTTGAGGGCGTCGGCGAGCAGGCGGGTGAGCCACGTGTTGCCGCTCTTGGGGAACCCGACGATGCAGACGGTGGTGGTCGTCATGGCGTGGTTCTCAGGCGGCGCGTCGCAGGAGCATCCATCCATTGCCGCGGTCGGACTGGTAGGTCCATCCCGAGGCGGTGGGCGAGCCGTCGGCGACGAGGGACGCGGCGGGGTCGATCTGGGCCAGCGGCTGGTTGGTCCAGTCAGCGCGGGTGACGTAAAGGCTCAGGTGGTACTCGCCGCGGTTGAGCGGCGGGAGCTTGATGGTTTCGTCGAGTGCGAACGTGCCCGCCGGTGTTGCAGTGAACTGGGCCTGGTCGGCACGAGGGGTGAACAGGGCCAGCGGGTGGTGGTGGCGGTCGAGCACGCGGGCCTCGATCATCAGGGGCAGTGGGGCGTCGATTTTGCCGCGGACACTGACGCGCAGCTTGTCGCACCCGGCGTCGAGGTGGAGGCGGTCGTCCTCGCGGCCGTTGATCGTGACGCCGTCGATGCGGATGCCCGGGGCGCTGCACCGCGCGTGCGAGGCGATGGGCTGGGGGTGGTGCGGGTCCAGCCCCAGGTAGCGGTCGATCGCCGACTCGGTGTCGCCGTCGTAGGTGAGACGGCCCGACTCCATGAGCAGGGCGCGGTGACAGAGCCGGCGCACCGCCGAAAGCTGGTGGCTGACGAAGAGCACGGTGCGTCCCGTGCGGGCGACCTCGTCGAGCTTGCCCAGGCACTTGGCCTGAAACGCGGCGTCGCCGACGGCCAGCACCTCATCGACCAGCAGGACCTGCGGGTCCAGGTGCGCCGCCACCGCGAACGCCAGGCGCACGTGCATGCCGCTCGAATAGCGCTTCACGGGCGTGTCGAGAAAGCGCTCGACCTCGGCGAAGGCGACGATCTGGTCGAACTTGGCGGCGATCTCGCGGCGGCTCATGCCGAGGATGGCGCCGTTGACGAAGACGTTCTCGCGGCCGGTCAGCTCGGGGTGAAAGCCCGTGCCCACTTCGAGCAGGCTGGCGACGCGGCCTCGGATGATCGCCTTGCCGTCGGTCGGGTCGGTGATGCGGGCGAGGATTTTCAGCAGCGTCGATTTGCCCGCGCCGTTGCGGCCGATCACGCCCACGACCTGGCCCGGCGGCACGGCGAAACTCACGTCGCGCAGCGCCCAGAACGCCTCGCGCCGACGCCCACCGGGCAGCATCGAGCGAAGCAGCCCCGCGCCCGTGCCCAGGCGATAGCGCTTGGACAAGCTCGTGGCCTCGATCGCGGATTGTGCTGCAGTGGTCGTCATCGTCGGTTGTCACACCACGTCGGCGAAGCGGCGCTCGGCCGCGTGAAACAGCGTCAGTCCCAGCACCGCCAGCACGCCGCTGACCGCCGCGCTCACCAGCAGGCCGTGCGCGTCGATGGGCTGGCCCAGCACGATCGCCCGCATGGCCTGCACGGGGCCGGCCATCGGGTTGAGCTGAGCGACCTGCGCCCACCGCGGCGACAGCCAGTGCGTCGGATAGATCACCGGCGTGAGGAAGAACCACACCTGCATGAGCAGCGGCAGGGCGTGGCGGGCATCGCGGAACCAGACGTTGGCGCTGGCCGCGACGAGCCCGACGCCCGTCACCGCGGCCAGCACCGAGGCGACGACGATGGGCAACAGCAGCAAGTCGGGCGTGATCGCCACGCCGAACCACGCCATCAGTCCCAGGAGCACCACGAGGGCGAGGGCGAAATCGGCCACGGGCGCCGCCGCCGCCGTCGCCGGCAGCAGGAGGCGAGGGAAATACACCTTGCCCAGCACGTGGGCGTTCTGCACCAGGCTGTTGCCCACGCCCTGGGTCGCCGCGGAAAACAGCGTCCAGGGCAGCAGCCCGGCGAAAAGGAACACCGGGTACGCCACGTCGCCGACGCGCTGGGACATGCCCATGATGCGTCCGAAGCAGACGTGCATGACGACCATGGTGGCCAGGGGCTGGAGCAGCGCCCACGCCGCGCCCAGGGCGGTCTGCTTGTAACGGACGCGCAGATCGCGTGCGGCGAGCATCCACGCCAGGTCGCGGTATCGCCACAGTTCGGCCGGCGCCAGCGACCCCCAGCGGCGCGGCTGGATGACGATCGCCGCGGCCTGCGTTGCAGTGGCATGGACGGGGGCGAGGGCGGGTTCGGACGGCGTGCTCGACAAGGCACAGGCTCCGCCGGGTCCGCGAGCGTCGCCACGCCGAACGACCGGCAAGGTCCGCCCAGTCGGTACGACCGGCACAGGCGATATCGTCGCAAGCGGGGGGCCACTTAACCGCGGCGGGTCGGGTCGGGTCGCCTTTGCGGAGGCCGATAATCCGCAATTGCAGACGGGTGCAAGGCTGTTACAATCTGGCTTGTCCCGTCCACGACTGCCGGGGGCGAGCTGATCTGGTTCTGAATGTCCCGACCGCGGGCGTTCAGGGCTGTTTCACGGTTGTTTGATGTGTGAGCTTTCTGCTTGAGGTCGCATCACCGGAGTTGTTCGCGAACGATCCATGCACACGCCCTCTCCCGTCGTTGATGTGATGGAACCGGCCGTCGCGGCGCTGCCGCGCTCGATCCTCGTTGCCGAAGACGAACTGCTGCTGGCCCGCACGCTCACCGAGCTGCTCAAGGGCCTGGACTTGCAGGTCATCGGCCCGGCGCCCAACGGGCAGGCCGCCATCGACCTGGCCCGCGAGCATCGCCCGGACATGGCCATCCTCGACATTCGCATGCCGGAGATGGACGGTCTGTCCGCCGGCGAAATCCTCCGCCGCGAACTGAACATCCCCGTCGTCATCCTCACCGCCTATTCCGATCAGTCCTACGTCGATCAGAGCTGCCAACTGGGCGTTTCCAGCTACCTGCTCAAGCCAGTCAATCTCGACGAGCTGCGGGTGAGCATCGCGGTGGCGTGGCGGCAATGGCAACTGCAGCGCAACCTGCTGGGGCAGGTCGCCGAGCTGGAGCGCAAGCTGCGCGAGCGCAAGGTGATCGAGCGTGCCAAGGGTCTGGTGATGAAGCACCTGGGGATCGGTGAGGACGAGGCGATGCGTCGTCTGCAGAAGCAGGCGCGGGACAGCCGCAAGCCCATGGCCGAGCTTGCCCAGGCGATCGTGGACGCCGACGGGCTGGTCGGTTTCCGTCCCACCTCGACGGCCGAGACCCGCAAGTAGCCCGCCGCCGCCCGTGGCGCCTGGCCCGGCGGGGGGCGGGGCCGTGGCGGGTCCGTGTCCGGCGGCGGGGCGGGGCCGGTTTACGCGCGGCGAGGCAGCGACTAATCTGTTGTCAGCGGGGCGCAAGGCAACCTCATACCCGAAGGGGGTGTTGATGGGACTTCGTCAGGACATACTCAGCCAGCCCGTGTCGGAGCTGGACCTGCGCCCGGTGATCCGGGCGCGGCGGGGCATGACGGTGCGCGAGGCGGTGCAGCGCATGCGACAGGCCTCGCTGGGCTACGTCGTGCTCATGGACGAGGACGAAAAGCCCCTGCACATGTTCACCGAGCGGATGCTCATCAAGATCTGCCTGGCGGGCAGCGAGCACCTTAACGACACCATCGACAGCTACTACTACAAGCCCGCCGACCGCGTCAAGCAGAGTCAGCCCATCGGCGATCTGCTGGACATGATGCAGAAGGGCGGCATCCGCTTCGTGTGCGTCGTCGATGACGAGGGGCGCATCGTGGGCGTGACCGGGCAGAAGGGCGTGATGGAGTACATCGCCGACCACTTCCCGCGTCAGGTGAAGGTGCAGCAGATGGAAGCCAAACTGTCGATGAGCCAGAGGGAGGGCGCCTGACCATGCCTGAGTTGCCCCGCCGCCAACGTCGTCAGCCGCCGCCGGGCGAGTTCAGCGATCCGCTGAAGGACTACACGCAGCCGGAGTACGCCGATGATTTCGAGCGCGCGATCATGGGCGGCACGATGGCCGACCTGCAGATCACGCCCTTCGGCACGCTCGGGCCCGACGCGACCGTCGAGGACGCGCTCAAGGACATGGCCAAGCGCGACATCGCCTGCCTCATCATCGCCGGCGCCGACGGCAAGCTCCTGGGCGTCTTCAGCGAACGCGACGTGCTCAACAAGGTCGTCGGCCAGTTCGAGGAAATCAAGCGCGTCCCCGTCCGCGCCCTGATGACCCCCGATCCGCGCAGCATCCGCCTCACCGACAGTCCCGCCAAGGCGATCAATATCATGGCCATCGGCGGCTTCCGCCACGTGCCCGTGCTCGATGTCGAAGACCGCGTCGTCGGCGTCGTCGGCCCCCGACGCATGACCGCCTACCTCCGCAGCAAGGTCGGCGTCTGATCAGCCGCCGAGCATCGCCACCGCCCGACGCTGTGGATTGGCCAGCGGCAGGTCGTCCAGGTCGTTCAGCGCCCGCCACGTGCGCCCGCGGCTGGTACGCTGCACTTGCCCTCGCCACACCACGAATGTCACTCTCCGGTGCGTCAGTTGCTGCGTGAACTTGCCGACGCGTACGATCCGCCGGGCCGATAGCCCGCAGTGCTCTTTGAGCCAGTCCCCCACGCCGTCGCCCGCTCTGGCGGGAGCTTCGCGCGTCGGCAACTGCCACAGCCCCGCCCACAGGCCGCGCGACGGTCGCTGCTCAAACAGATAGCGCCGCCCGCATCGCACCGCCACGACGTGATGCTCCACCGCCGTGGGCTTGCGCCGCGGCGACGTCCGCGGCAGCTTGTCCACCAGCGCCCGACGCCGGGCCTGGCACAGATCGCACAGCGGGCACGTCGCGCATCGCGGCTGCCGGGGCACGCACACCGTCGCGCCCAGCTCCATCATCGCCTGGTTGAAATCGCCGGCCCCCGTCAGTTGAAGCGTCACCAACTGCTGGGCCAGGTCCCACAGGCGATGGCGCGTTGCGGGCTGATCGATCGCGTCTTCGATGGCGAAAACACGTGCCAGCACCCGCGCCACGTTGCCGTCGAGGATCGGCGCCGTCACGTCGTAGGCGATCGACGCGATCGCCCCGGCCGTGTATCGCCCCACGCCCGCAAGGCGCATGAGGTCTTCGACGGATCGGGGCACGCGCCCGCCATGCTCGGCCACGATCGCCTTGGCCGCCGCGTGCAGGTGCCGTGCCCGCCGGTAGTACCCCAGCCCCTGCCACAGTCGCAGCACCTGCTGCTCATCGGCGGCGGCGAGCGCCTCGACCCCCGGCAGGGCCTCGATGAACCGCAGGAAGTACGGCACGACCGTCGCCACCTGCGTCTGCTGCAGCATGGCTTCGCTGACCAAAACGTGGTAGGGATCGGCAGGACGACCCGTCCGGGGCCGCCACGGCAAGTCGCGCCGATGGCGGCGATACCACTTGGCCAGGTCGCGCCGGATGATACGATGGAACTTTGCAGCCTCGTCTGTCACGCCGCCGATAACTCCATGGCCGACGACCCGTCCAACCCGCCTCAGCCCAAGGAACGACGCCGGATGGTAGCCCAACGACGCCCGCTGCCCAACACCCGCGACTCGCTCACCCACAAGTTCCAGATCATGGGCCACGAGGGCTATCTCACCATCGGCCTGTTCGAGGACGGCCAGCCCGGCGAGATCTTCATCAAGATGAGCAAGGAGGGCTCGACCCTCTCCGGCCTCGTCCAGGGCTTCTGCCGCGCGTTCTCCATCGCGCTGCAGTACGGCCTGCCCCTCCACGAAGCCGTCCTCCGCTTCAAGGGCATGCGCTTCGAGCCCATGGGCCACACCTCCAACCCCGACATCCCCGAAGCCGCCAGCATCATCGACTACGTCGCCCGCTACCTCGAACTGAACTTCTCCGACCCCGCCCCCTTCGCCGACCGCCTCGGTCGACGCGGGTGATCCACAACCTCGCACCAGCAGGCGTCGTGGTTGCGACGCCCCGTGTTAAGATCACCCCCGGCTCCACACCCGGGAGTTTGACCTTGGCCACCGACACGCGAGAGCGACTGATCGACGCCGCACGCACGCGCTTCTATCGCGATGGGTTCCGCAACGTCGGTCTCGACGCCATCCTCGATGACGTGGGCATCAGCAAGACCGCCTTCTACAAGCATTTCGAGAGCAAGGACGACCTCATGATCGCCGTGCTCGACGGCACCGACCAGTGGCTGCGCCACCAGTTCATGGACATGATCCGCCAGCGCGGCGGTCGCTCCGCCGAGGGGCAACTGCTCGCCCTCTTCGACGTCGTCGAGGCCATCATCGAGGAGGACGACTTCCACGGCTGCATCTTCATCAACGCCGCCATGGAGTTCCCTCTCCCGCACGACCCCGCCCATGAGGCCGCCGCCCGCAACAAGGTCGCCATCGAGACCATCGTCCACGACATCGCCGAGCGCGCGGGCATCGCCTCACCCATCGAGTTCGCCCGCGAAATCTGCCTCATCATCGAGGGCACCTACGTCACCCGCACCGTCAGCGGCGACAAGGCCGTCATCGACACCGCACGCCACCTCGCCCAGCGCGTCCTGGCCGCCCATCTGCCCCCACGCGATTGACCGGTGGACCGCAAGTCAACCGCAAGTGGACCGGCGGACAACTGCACAGCCCACCCCCGCCATGCGATGATTCGTCCGTGGGCCACAGTGGCTCACGGCATCGCTCGCATCCCGATCGGAGCTTCACCATGACCCCCGCCCCCGCCCCCGGAATCTCCCCCGGAATCGCCCCCGGAATAGTCCCCGCCCCCGGTATAGCTCCTGATATCTCGCACTCGTCCACTGCAGCGCCGGGCATTCGCCGCCTCGCCATCGTCGTCCGCGACGACGCTTTCGACCGCCTGCTGACGCCCCTCACTTTCGCTTGGGAAATGGGCCGCCGCGGCGTCGAGGTCGATGTCCTCTTCGTCCTCTGGGCTTCGCGCGTGCTCACCCGCGACGGCGTCACCGAGGTCGCCATCGACCCACGCTACGCCCACCGCGACGCCTGGCTCCGCGATCGACTCGCCCGAGAGGGCGCGCCCCAGGACATCCTCGGCTTCCTCCGCGCCGCTCACGCCACCGGCCACGTCCGCCTCCACGTCTGCCAACTCGCCGCGCTCACCTTCGCCGTCGAGCCGCACGACCTTCTCCCCGAAGCCCACGCCATCACCGACCCCGCCCACTTCCTCAACCACATCGCCCTCCACGCCGATCACTGCCAGTATTTTTGACCCCTCGCCCCAGCCGCCGGCAGACGTGCCGGCGGCAAGTGCATGTCGAGGCGACCCTCGACGCCATGGCACGAGCAACATGCCGGCGCTGGGATCAGCCCTCTCACGGCTCGGCGCGAATCTGATCCAGCAACGACCGCGTGCCGTGACGCTCGCACCACTCGTGAATGTAGGACCAGTCGAGGCGGTCGCCCTGACGCTTGACGATCGCGGCCACATCCATCTGATCCTTCTTCCGGGCCCAACGCAGCTTCTGAATAATCACGTCTTCGGCTCGAGGGAAGTACATGACCTGGTCGCCGCGCTCGACCTTGACGCGCTGCCGAAAGCGAAGCTGATCGTGAGGGTCCTCGCTGAGCACGAACAGTTCAACTTTAAAGTCAGTTTCCTGATGAAAGAACTCGTACCTGGTCGTCATCAACTTCGTCTCGAAGCCGACCTGGGGATGCATGTGGAATACGGGGGCCAGTGCGTCACGAATGGCGTTGATGTCGCGGTCGGACTCGATGACAAAATCGGCGTCGAGTGTCGAGCGAGCGACGCTGTACACGTTGCTGGAGAACGATCCGACCACCATGAATCCAACGCCCAGTTGGTGCAGCGTTCGCGCGACCAGGGCTGCCCCCTCTTCGCTGTTCATCTCAGCCCCCTTCTTGCCGACGCATATCGCAGATACGCCGGCGAACGATGCGTTCGACCTCTTTCGGTTCGGCGCCGGGCATTTCCATCGCCACGCCCCACGCCATACGATCGCGCACCATGTCGTACAGCCTCGCTCCCGCCAAGGCCAGATCGATGGGATGCATCGCCTCGGCCTGCCTCGTTTGGGCGCGGTCCAGGTCCTCGATGAGCTCGGGCGTCGGCTTCACAATCGTATTCTATCGGCATCGCAAGACAGAAGTCACCGTCGCCCAACGACCGCACACCCGCCGAGGTGCTCACCGCCATCCCCGGTGTTGCGCTTCGGAATTGAACCCGCCCCTTTTCTTCCGCCGGCCGTGCCCCAGGTGTTCTCCGATGGCGCAAGCGCCACGCCCTGCCGGCGAACGGTGCGCGTCACATGCGACCACCCCCGGGGCACACTTCACCGCCGCGGAATCGCCGCCAGCATGATCAAGAGGATCGCCAGCGCGACGATGACCAGCGTGATCATGCCCCACATTTCCCAATCGATCCGGTCCAGGTCGTCGGGTGATACCAATGTGACGACAGACTCGTCGCGTGTGGGTCGCTTGCGATGCTCGGGCGTCACAGGAGGCAGCGGGGCGGCGTCGGCCACGCTGGGCTCGCGGCCCGCGCCGGTGGCGGGCGGGGCCTCCGGTTCGAGGCGCGAGGTCCACTGCAGCAGCTCTTCTGGATCGACCGTCAAGGGCAGCGGCCCGGAAGGCGACGTGCCGAGCGCCGGGGCGTGTCCCGAAGGGGTCGGCGCAAGCCCAACCGAACCGGTGATGCCGACACCGGGCAGGGCCGTGGCTTCATCGGCCGGCGCGACCGCCGGCGCGGTGGGGGCCATGTTGGCGCCCCAAACCGCGCCGGCGGTGGCCAGCACGAAAGCGCCTGCGGCGACCCGCCAGGCATGCCTCACAGTTCTGAGGTGGTCGTGCATGGCAAGTTCACCGTCACGCCGACCTGCCGCCGCGCCGACGCAGCATCAGCAGGCCGCCCAGACTCAGCAGGGCGACGCTGGCCGGCTCGGGAATGATCTCGGCGTCGTGGCTGAACCAGTACTCGCCTGGCTCGAGCACCATCGGCGCATGCAGCGTGAACGTCAGCCGGAGAATGTCGTCGTGCATGTTCGCGTAGTCGTCGCCGAAGATGCGATCGACGCCGGTGTCGCTCGTGCTGAACGTGCCGGCAGTCGTGTCGCTGCAGAGCACGTCGCCGTCGAAGCTGCCGGTGTTGACGGGCAGCAGGTCGCCATCGACGTTGGACCAGATGTTCATGCGATAGCGGATCAACGGCGAGTTGCGGTTAAAACCGCTGTTCTCGTCGAAATAGCCGATCAACTCGGTGATGGTGGTCTGGGTTTCAATCTTGAAGTAGCCCGCATAGATCCAGTCCCAGTTGTTCGACATCGAGTAGCCGCGATACAGGCCCGGTTTGGACCCGCTGCTGGCCAGGCCCGTCGCGTCGTAGTAGTTGCCGTACGTGCCGTCCTCGATGCCGTTGTTGTCATAGACGATGGACGGGCCATTCTTGAGCGTCAGTGCGAAGCCGGCATTCTCTGCAAACCATCCGTCTTTCTGCCACACGCCGGACTGGGCCAGCGGGCGACCCCAAGCGACGGGATCGTCGGTCACGAATCGGAATGTGCCGCCGGAACCGCTCGTGCCGTTGGACGTCGTGCCGGTGGGAAACTTGCCTCCCGTCACCATGTAGTAGTAGCCCAGATCATCCCGTCCATTGTCCGCCACGCCGTCGAATGTGGCGGCGTAACTCGCCGCGGGCAACAGGGCCATCCACGCGATCACCTTGAACACGTTCATCGTCTCATCCTTTCGCACAAGAACCACACGGGTGGACGCCGAAACGTTCGGCGACCTCGAACAGCCATCCATCCCAAAGCCAGTCTTTGTGCCGCGGCGAATAAGAGCCGGGCGGCAGAGCGGAGGGTCGCGCCGCTCCAACTCCGCCGCCGCGGCATTGCCGTCGATCACGGTGCTTCGGAATGCTCACGTCGATCGTCATGCCGACCTCGGCCCCAGACTTCGCTGCCAGGCGCGCAGCACAACCGACCGACCTCCAGGAGAGGCCGCGCCGCGCCGCCTGTCCTTCTGGAGCGCGACCACAACCATGGCTGCAGTGGAACCTGTATCACTGCAGCGCGCGGCGACATCGAGCGAGCAGCGCGACTACCCACGCATGTCGCCAAGCCTTCGGATTGAGAGGTCCCCTCGAAATTCAGAGGTAGGCGCGACCCGGACCTCACCTCGAAACAGACGAAACAGAAGAAATCTGCTCCTCGGTTTTCCGACAATACTGGTGCGGTCGGCCCTTGTCAATACTAAAAGCATACGATTGTCTTAATTTTACGGTGCAGAAAGCGACGCAGCCGACGCCAGGATCGCCTTCGCCCCAAGGCGACCACGGCCAGTGCTTCTGACCCCGCAGCCGCGGCGCAAGGCGCGCCAACTGCAACGCAGCGCCCCATCAGTAGCCGGCGGCAAACCTGCCGCGGCTGCTGAAAGGCAGGGCCACACACCTTCCGGACGGTGACCGCTCATCGTAGAATGGATGCACGTTCGCAGGGAGACGTTGCAGGATAACCGCCCAAGGCATCTGATCGTTCCACCAGACGCCAGCCCGACAACACCATGCCGACGCCGGGCCATCCATACAGTGCAACAACCTTGTTGACGCGATGCGTCGCATGGGTGGCGTTGATGTGCCTGCTTGCACCGTGGCTGCTCGTGGTGATGCCGCCGCCGTTTCTGGAAGAGATGCAGCGCAATGCCGCAGCAGGCATAGTTTCTATGTTTGGACTGGGGGCCGCGATCATCGCTGCCGTCAACGCGCTGATCGCCATCGTGATGATGCTCGCGTATCCTGCGACAAGACGCAACGGCTGGTTGTGGTTTGCAGTGGTCATTCCCGTTTTCAACGCCGCCGCCTGGTCGGCGGTGGGCGTGCCCTGACGCTCGCGGTGCGATGGCTCAGGAGCAGTTCATGGCCGCGCCAGGCAGGTTTCTCGGCTCGCGTCGGGTCCGGCTGGCGGCCGTGTCGGTGGCGATCTTGTCGGTGGGCTATGTCGCCGCGTTCTTGTGGATGATTCGCGTGGCGGTCGTGGATTACTTCGACGCGCCGCGTCCGCCCGATCCGCCCGATTTCGTGCTGGCGTACTCAGAGGATCCGGCGGCCAACAGCCGGGCGCGGCTGGCGTTCTGGCCCCTGATCGCACTGATGGAATCCACCGGCCGCTTCGAGTGGGACGACTCGGGCAGCGCGGCCGAGGGATGGCGACTGGCCCAACGATTCATTCTGCCATGAGGAGCGTGCGACAGCCGCCGCGGCACATCGGCCCTCGTCGCGATCGACCTGGGCAGGCTCAACAAGAGCCATTGGCAGAAGTGAGTAGCGCGATGAGTGACGACTACTACCGTGTTCTCGGCATCGGCGCGGGGGTGCAGATCGGCGTCGAGGAGGGCTTGATCGGCGGCGGCGGTGCGGTACAATGTTCGTATCATGATCGGGTCCGGCGGCGACGCCGGGGCCGGGGCGTTCATTGAAAAGTGAACAGGGCGGTGGCTCCTGCCCCACGCGGAGATGGGGCGTCGAGCCGGGGTGTTAGGTGTCATCTTGCCCCTCGGAACCTGCAACTTGCCCTACGCAGGGATGGGCAAGTTGACATGAACCCCGCCTGGGAGGCTGCGGGAGGGGCCGAGCGCGGCAACTCGATCATCAAAACCG
>CAZFDT010000011.1:0-98218 GCA_964518335.1 uncultured Phycisphaeraceae bacterium | reverse complement strand
ATGACCACAACCCGACTCTCATAACCACTGGCACATAAATCGGGGGCAGATCACACCGTCTCGCCCGGCTTGACTTTCGCCAGCCGGGTGAATGGCACGCCGAACTTCACCATCAGGTCATCCCCCACGCACTCACGGTACTCCAAGGCGCCGTGATCCAGCCAGACCTTGCCGGCCTGTCGCGCCAGGCGGCGGTAGGCGGCGACGTTCTTCTTCGGGATCGGCAGCACAAATCCATCGACGTAGGACATCGCAAACTCCTTGTCAGAGTCGGTGAACGAGTCAACTGCAGCCTTCGCCGCAACGCGCGGCGGCTCACTTCCTCGTGAGCTCGACGCTGAGCATCTTGAACTCTTCGCCGGTCTTGGGGTCCGGGGCGTACATCACCATGGTCTTGGCGCCGGGGCCGGTGACGGTTTCGACCTGGCGCATGGTGGCGGGCTTTCCGGTGACGGGGCAGTGGTAGGCGTAGGTCCAGGTGAGGCTCTGGCCGTCGTCGGACAGTTCGCCCAGGCCGTGCATCATGCCGGTGCCGTGATTGTCGATCCAGACGCAGGTGAACTTTTTGGCGACGTTGTCGTAACCGTACAGGCCCAGCCCGGTGAACGGTCCGAAGCCGGGCGTTTCGCCTTTGACTTCGCACTGGATGAACCGGCCGTCCATGATCGAGGTGATCGTGGTGGTCGAGGCGCTTTCGACCGGGTCGGCGCCGGGGAACATCCACATGGTGTTCTTGCCCTGCCACTGGCCGACATCCTGGGCCAGGTGTTCGTGCATCTTGCCGGGGGTGGCGGCGAGCATGCACGCCTGCATGTCGGCCTCGGTCCAGCCGGGGGGCAGCCTCATCTCGGGCGCGGCGTCGGCGATCACGAACGTGCGCAGCGTCGCGGCCAGGGCCACTGCAACAGCACAGGCGGTGAGGACGTGTCGGGTCGTCATGGCGTACTCCAGAATGAGGCCGGGCTTTCCGCCGCACGCGCGGTCGATCGCCCCGGCCGGTGGGGACAGTAGCTCGGTCACGCGGGCACGGGCAGGTTGTGGATCTCGACGATCGGGCGCACCTCGACTGTGCCCTTGCGCGCCGAGGGGATGCGCGCGGCGATCGCCAGCGCGTCCTCCAGGTCGTCGGCGTTGACGAGGAAGAAGCCGCCAAGCTGCTCGCGCGTCTCGGCGAACGGCCCGTCCGTCACCAGTCGCTTGCCCTCGCGCACGCGCACGCTGCGCGCGGTGGACACCGACTCCAGCGGCGACGCGGCCAGGTACTTCCCCTCGGCGTTCAGATCGTGCGCCAGTTGCGTGGACTCGACGAAGCACGCTTCGCGCTCGCCGGGGGCCCAAGCCTTCTCGTCGCTGTAGATCATCAGCAGATACTTCATGGTCGTTCCGTTCGTGTTCGCGTTCAGGTTCGGGGGGGATCAGCTCATGCCGGAGTTGGCCTTGGCGGTGAACTCCTCGTCGAGCGGCCGCACCTCGAAGCTGCCGAAGCGGATGCCCGGATGCTTCGACATCAACTGGATGGCGTGATTGAGGTCCGTCGCCTCCAGAATAAGGATACCGCCCAACTGCTCCTTGGTCTCGGCGAACGGCCCGTCGGTGATCGCCACCTTGCCGTTGCGCCAGCGCAGGGTCGTGGCGTGGCTGACGCTCTGCAGCGCGATGCCTTGGATGAAGTGCCCGTTCTTCTTGAGGATGCTGTCGTAGGCGAAGCACTCGTCGACCATGGCTTCGCGCTGGGCCTCGGTCATGGTGTTCCAGATGCTTTCGTCCATGCATCCCAGGCAGACGTATCTCATCGCATTCTCCTTCGCGTTGAAAAGTCAGGATCACGGCGCGACGTACACCATCCACGACACGCCGAAACGATCGGCGACCATGCCGAAGCTGGACGAGAAGAACGTCTTGCCCAGCGGCATCTGCACCTGCCCGCCGTCGCTCAGTGCGCTGAACAGGCGATGGGCCTGGGCGTCGTCCTCGACCGTCAGCGACAGCGAAATGCCCGCGAATGCCGCCTTGCCCTGGCACATGCCGTCGGACATCATCACCGTCGTGTCGCCGACGCGGATGCTGGCGTGCATCACCTTGTCCGGCGGAGGCGGCGGGCCCATATCGCCCCCGCACGGCTCGGGACTGTCCTTGAATCGCATGAGCATCTGCACCTCGGCGTCCAGCGCGCTCTTGTAGAACGCCAGGGCCTCGTCGCAGCGACCGTCGAAAAAAATGTACGGTTGCACTTGCATGGTGTCTCCTCGTGGGCGTTGCGGGTCCATCGGGCGTCAGCTCACTCCCGGCCCTCGATATCCATCTCACACATCGCGGCAGGGCGGTCACGATTCGGCGGTCTTGGTCTGCATCTCCGCAAAACCCGCCGCCGCGGCCTGCACATCCGGTGGAAAGTCCTCCATCTCCTGCACCTGACGCACTTCAATCACCTCGTTGGGCGACCCCGGACACCGCCTGGCCCACTCGATCGCCTCTTGCCTCGACCTGACCTGGATCATCCAGTAACCGCCCAGCACCTCCTTGGTCTCGGCGAACGGCCCATCGACCACCGTCGGCTTGCCCCCCTCGAACGACACCCGCGCTCCCATCGACGGCGGATGCAGCCCTTCACACGACAACAGCACGCCCGCCTTCTGCAACGCCTCGTTGTACTTCATCATCGCCTCGACCGCCTTGGCGTCCGGCATCGCCCCCGGCGCCGCGGCCTCGTAGCCCCGGGGAATCATCAGCATCATGAATCGCATGGCATGTCCTTTCATTCATTAGTCGCCTGGCCGGACGTGGTATCGACACATCCGTGGAAAAAATAGTGATGGCAGCGCCCATGGTCACCGCCAGGCGTGAGTGCAGGGCGTGAAAACCGCGTCCTACAACAGTTGCAGCGTGTGGCGCAGGGCATGGGAGATCTGGCCCATGTCAGCGCATCGCCCGATGACACGATCGATTTCGCCGTGAAGCACCGTGGCAAGATTGTCCGTCATCACGACAGAGTCGGTCAGCAGACCCATCGCCTTGCCCAATGGGCTGGACATATCGACCCGAACTCGGCTGGGGTGGTCGGCTCTGGCCATGTTGCTGGTGATCATGGCCACAATGGTCTGCGTCAGGCCGGTGTTCAGATGGTCCGCCATGACGACCAGCGCCGGACGGCGTTTGGCTGTGCGCAGGTTGGAATCGGGGAACAGAACGAGAACAACGTCGCCGCGTTCAAAGGGCATCGTAGGCATCCATGTCCGGTCGTCGCCAATCGGCATCGAATGCCTTCAGGCGTGCCCGGAGGCTTTGCGCCTGCTCGGGGCCGATCTGACGCGAAGTGAGATCGACCTCCGCGTTGGCCGGAAGAAAGGTCACGATCACACGCGCTTCATCGGCGACGGGGGCGGCGTCGAGCAGCTCGATCTTGCCGTTACGGTAGATGCCTTCGACAGTCTGCGCCATGACATCATTGTATTTTCACTCAGGCAGTTCGGCCAGTCTCCGCTCGAGGAAGCGCCGCTCGGGCTCCTGCCTGGCCAGTTCCAGGGCGCGGCGGTAGGCGGCGCGGGCGTCGTCGGTGCGGCCCAGACGCCGACACAACTCGGCCCGCGCCGAATGCGCCAGGTGATAGTCGGCCAGATCGCCGCGGGCGAGAATGGTGTCGATCAGCGCCAGCCCCGCCGCAGGTCCGTCCCGCATCGCCACCGCCACCGCGCGATTGAGCTCGATCACCGGCGACGGCTCGACCCGCGCCAGCAGCGTGTACAACGCCACGATCTGACCCCAATCCGTCTCCGCTGCAGTGGCCGCCTGCGCATGCACCGCCGCGATCGCCGCCTGCAGCGCGAACGGCCCGACCCGCCGCGAACCCAGCGCCCGCTCCACCAGCCTCAGACCCTCGGCGATCTGCGACCGGTCCCACAGCGAGCGGTTCTGCTCGTCCAGCAGCACCAGGTCGCCCCCCGGCGTCGCCCGCGCCGCGCGACGCGACTCCTGCAGCAGCATCAGCGCCAGCAGGCCATGCACCTCCGGCTCCGGCAGCAGCTCGGCCACCAGCCGCCCCAGCCGGATCGCCTCGCTCGACAGGTCCGCCCGTGTCACCGACCCGCCCGACGACGCCGAGTAGCCCTCGTTGAACACGAGGTAGATCACCTGCAGCACGGTGTCGAGCCGATCGGGCAGCTCCGCCAGCCCCGGGACCTGGTAGGGGATGCGAGCGGCCTTGATCTTGGCCTTGGCGCGCACGATGCGCTGCGCCAGCGTGGGCGGAGCGGTGAGAAACGCGCGGGCGATCTCCTCCGTGCTCAGCCCGCACACCTCGCGCAGCGTCAGCGCCACGCGCGCTTCCGGCGACAGCGCGGGGTGGCAGCAGGTGAAGATCAGACGCAGGCGATCGTCCTCGACGCCCTCGTCGTCGCGCGACGAGTCGTCGGCCGCACCGGCCTCAACCTGCCGCGCCAGGTCACCCAGGGACGCATCGAACCGCGCTCGCCGACGCATGGCGTCGATGGCCTTGAAACGGCCCGCCGATACCAGCCACGCGCGCGGATTGGCGGGCATGCCCTCGCGCTCCCACTGTTCCACTGCAGCGGCAAAGGCCTCGTGCATCGCCTCCTCCGCCAGGTCGAAGTCGCCCAACACTCGGATCAGCGTCGCCAGCACGCGACGCGACTGACTTCGGTACAGGTCATCGACCGCCTCGCGCAGCGATCGGGACGGATTGAACGGTTCGTCGCCCATGGCGTGCCCCCTCCGCCGCTCAGCGCCGCAGCGGAATCAGCGCCCGCAGCCGCGCGTCGCGCAGGAATATCCCCAGCCACACTACCACGCCCAGGACGATCGGCATCACGAACGGGTCGCCCACCCGAAGGTGCGTTGCAGTGGCCCCGCCCAGATACCCCGTCAGCAGGATCGCCCCCAGCACCGCCGTCCGCGGGAACAGGTACACCGCCGTGCAGGCAATCTCCACGATCCCCAGCCCCAGCGCCAGATCCGCGTCGTACCCCAGGGCCTCGAAGCCCTCGACCACCGCCGGCGGCTTGGCCAGCTTCATGACCCCGCTGAAAAGCAGCAGCAGCGACGGCAGGGCGGTCAGCACCCACCCGACCCATAACATCCGCTTCGACTCGCGTGAAACAGTAGGCTCCGAAGGCATACGCAATCTCTCCTGGGCACATCCATCGGCGTTGCCTCGGCGCTACACGCGCCAGGCGTCTGCATGATCGCGCACGAACTGGTCGAAGGTGGTCGGCTCACGGCCGGTCACCTCGCGGATCGCCCCGCCCGTCATGGGCAGGCCGCCCTCGCGGACGTAGCGGTACAGGTCGGCCAGGCGGTTGACGTAGCTTTCCGGCACGCCCGTGTCGGCCATGGCCTTGCGGAACTCGGCGTCGGTCAGGCTCACGTAGGCGATGGTGCGGCCGACAGCGGCTGAGATCGTCGCGGCGGCCTGGGCGTAGCTCAGCGGCTGTGGGCCCAGCAGATTGTACGCCTTGCCGTCGTGCCCGTCGCTCGTGAGCGCGCGGGCGGCCACGCGGGCGATGTCGCGCGCGTCCACGTGCGCTTCGCGGGCGTCGCCGCAGGGCAGGAAAAGCGCGCTCTGCAGGCGGATCGTGTCGCCGTAATAGGTCACGAAGTTCTGCATGAAGCTGCCCGGCCGCAGAAACGTGTACGCCATGCCCGACGCTTCGATCGCGCGTTCGACCTGGCGGTGGACGCGCGCGAAAGTGAAGGCCTCGTCGGGCGCTCCCAGCACCGACAGCTTGACCACCTTCCTCACGCCGGCGCGGCGGGCCGCCTCGACGACACGCAGCTCCGCCTCCGTCTGCTCGTCCATATCTCCCGCCAGCAGAAACAGGGCCTCGACGCCCGCCATCGCCGCGTCAAGACCCGCCCCGGTGGTCATATCGATCTGTGCCGGCTGCACGCCCGGCATCGTCGGCGGCCGACTGCGATACCCGCCGCGCACCGCCGCTCCGCACGCCGACAGCTCCTTCACCACCTCCGTGCTGACGGTGCCACTGCAACCAGTCACCAGAATCATGCGTCGTCTCCGTTCGTTCGAGGACGGCCACTGTCGTGGACAAGCTTAGCCGCGCGGCGCATCGGAGGCGAGCGGGCCGTCAGCCGTAGGTCGGCTTCTGCGGCCAGCCGGCGGGCGAGTCCTCGAAGTCCTCCTGCCGACCGTAGGGCGTCACGTCCAGCAGGCTGTAGGCGTCGGTCAGCCCTTCGCACCCGCGCGCGTAGGTCGAGTAGGTGTGGAACACGTCGTCGTCGAGGCGGAAGAACACGCTCAAGCCGTGCGTCTCGCCCTTGAACGTGGCGGGCCGGCCCTTGATGCGCTCGACTTCGGCCTTGTCGCGATAGTTGGCCACGTAGGGCGCCACGTCGTCGTCGATCGTGACGTGGAAGTCGTAGTTGAAGTCGCTGCCGAACGACGACACCCAGCGGTGCGGCCAGCCCTTCTGCGCCTGGTAAGCCTGCAGTTTCGCCAGCGGGGCGCGCGAGATCAGCACGAACGTCGTGTCACGCTGGCCGAGCATCGACAGGTCGCCCATGGCGTTGACCAGGCCCGTGCAGCCGGGGCAGCCCTTGTCCCACGCCGGGTCGAACATGAAGTGATACACGATGAGCTGCCGCCGGGAGTCGAACAGGTCGAGCAGTTGCACTTGCCCACCCGCATCCTCGAACGTGTAGGTCTTGTCGAGCCGGACCATGGGCAGACGCCGACGCTGCGCATTCACGCGGTCGTACTCCTGCGTGAGCGCTTTCTCCCGAGTGAGCAGTGCCTTGCGCGCGGCGAGCCATTCGTCGCGGCCGGCAATGGGCGGATGGGCGAGCGCGGCGGTGGTGGTCATGGCGATATCTCCTTGGTAAGGGTGGTTGGTTTGGCAGCCATCAGCCATCGCACGGCCCGAGGCACGTGCCAGGCCGCCATCATGGTCAGTGAAGCGGCGCACAGCAGCAGCAGCCCCACGCGCAGGTGCGTCGCCGCGGATAAAGAGATGCCCACGCCGCCGATCAGGGCCACGTACCCCGCCACGCACGCCGGACACTTGGGCATCAGCGCCAGCACCGCCCCCGGCACGATCCACCCCGCCAGGCCCAGCCCGCGACGACGACAGCATCGAGTTGCGTTCAACGACCGCTCCTTTCCGTCACCCCATGGTCGTTCGGCGCCGCCGCGAATCGACAGGCCTCCGCGGATTTTTTCGCAGTCCTCCGCAACACGGCCCCCGGGGTGCTGCGCGATACGGAGGGCGAACAGCGCCCAGGCGAAAGCCCACCCCTGCCGTGATCCGCGATGCGGTATGTCGCCTCATGCCGACCTCGTCTTCATCGCCCACGCGGTCAAGGTCTGCGACCGCGGGGCTTGTATCGCTGCGAAGGCGCGGTAAAATGTTCGTATGATGATCGGGTCTGGCGTCGGCGTCGGGCCCGGAGCGATCTTTGGCAAGTGAATGCGGGTCGCAGCCTTTGCGGGGGTCGCGCAGGGCGGCGCGTTTGTCAGGGTAGTGCGGAGGAAGTGCGGATACTCTGACGTCACGCAGCGAGGCGCAAGTGCGGATGAAGTGCGGATGCGGTGCGTGCCGCCCGCACACGGAAGCGTCGAGCGGGGTCACTTGCGGCGTACTGCCGGGACCACTCCCGGTACCATTTCCGGGGGCGGGGGCGGGGGCGGGGGCAATGGCTATCATGATCGCGTGGCGGGCGCGACGACGAATCGCATCATCACTGGGGTGACCCTATGGGCATGAGCAAGTATCTGGTCGTGGCGGCACTGTGGCTGGCCGTGGGCGGGTCGGCGCTGCTGGCCGAGCGCGTGGCGCTGGATCGGCCGATCAGCATCGTGGTGAGTCCCGATCCGCAGACGCGACTGCGTGGCCGGCTGACGGCGTGGGACGCGCAGGGGTTCGACCTGACCGACGCGGACAATACCGTCCATGACGTGGCGTGGTCGCAGTTGCCGGTGCAGCAGGTGTACACGATCCACGAGACGCTGCTGCGCACGGGCGACGGGTCGGCGTGGCTGGACCTGGGCGTGCGGCTGCGGGAAATGGAGGGTGGCGAGGCGGTGGCCGAACGCGCCTTCGTGCGTGCCGAGCGACTCGACGGCTCGCTCAAGCCCCGGATCGATCGCGCCCGCAAGGGCGAGTCAATAGACGAGCCCCAGACCGCGCCTCCGACCGTGGGCGGGGGCGACGTGCCCGCTGGGGACGGCCCGTCCCAGGTCGAGGGCATCTCCTCGGGCCCGCGCATCGTCGGCGGCCTGCAGCACGAGAACTGGGGCCCGCAGTCCAAAGAGAAGACCGACGCGGCCATCGCTCGCCTCAACGCCTTTGGCGACGAGACCCGCCAGAAGATCAACCCCAACCTCAAGCTCTTCGAGACCGATTTTTTCCTCTGCTACACCGACCTGTCGCCCGACGAGTCGCGGCGTTGGGCCGGCGAACTCGACTTGATGTACCACCGCCTTTGCGACCTGTTCGCCATCAAGCGCGGCGAGAACATCTGGCTGGGCAAGTGCCTCATCTTCATCTTCCGCAACGAGCCCGACTACCACCGCTTCCAGGCCACGATGCATCAGACCGACTCGCAGGGCACGGCCGGCATGTGCCACGGCTACGGCAGCGGCGACGTCCACGTGGCGTTCTACCGTCGCCCCAACGAGATGATGTTCGCCCACATCCTCGTCCACGAGGCCGTGCATGGCTTCCTCCACCGCTACCGTTCGCCCATCCACATCCCCACGTGGATTAACGAGGGGCTTGCCGAGGTCATCTCCTTCGAGCTGGTTCCCAAGGCCCCGGCCGTCCCCCGCCTGCAGGAGTGGGGCAAGTCGCAGATGAAAATCCTCGGCTCCACTGGCCGCATGTTCGACGCCGATCGGCTCGAAGGCTGGCAGTACGGCATCGCCTCGCACCTGACCACCTTCATGATCCAGCAAAACAAGCGCGGCTACGTCGCCTTCATCAACGGCATCAAGGACGGCCAGGAGTGGCCCCAGTCGCTGGAGAAGAACTACGGCGCCCCCCTCGACCGCCTCCTCCGCGTCTATGGCGAAACCGTCAAGGTCCCCAACCTGCGGCCGTGATGGCACAGTTGCATTCGGTGTGACGGACTCGCATGCGGCGACTTACCTCCATACCGACGTGTCTGGCGGTGGCCTGGTTGACCATCGCACTACTTGCCAATTTGCTCTGCACGGGCGTGGCGACAACTCATCCACGATCATATTTCTACGGACTTCCCTTCACCGCGCTGATCATCCGCGACCGGCGAGCGGTCCGTATTGAAGGGGTCAAACTGGCAGCAGATGCGGCGATCTGGTCAGGACCGCCGCTGCTGATCTACTTCGTCTTTCGAAGAAAGCGCATGCGTCCCGGTTGTTGCCGTCGATGCGGCTACGATCTTCGTGGATGTGCCGTTCAAGGCATCGGTGTGTCGTGTCCGGAGTGCGGGACGCACAACCTGATGAAGCGTGAAACGATCACTCCGCCAGCTCATCGAGCTTCTTGAGTACTTCCGCGTCATGATCGGGCACGGAGACCTTGTCCCAGCGGGCGGCGACTTTGCCTTTCGGGTCGATCAGGTAGGTGGTGCGCACCACGCCCATGTATTTGCGGCCGTACATGCTCTTTTCCTGCCACACGCCGTAGGCTTCGAGAGTCTTCTTCTGCGGGTCGGCCAGCAGGGGAAAGCCCAGCTTGTACTTGCCGGCGAACCTGGCGTGGCTCTTCTCGTCGTCGGGGCTGACGCCCAGGACCACGGCCCCGCGCTTCTCGAACTGTTGCAGTGCGTCGTTGAACTGGCACGCCTGCTTCGTGCAACCGGAGGTGTCGTCCTTGGGATAGAAGTAGAGTACGACCCACTTGCCCTTGTAGTTGGTGAGTTTGTGTGTCGTGCCCGCGCCGTCGGCGAGCGTGAACGCGGGGGCTTGGGTGCCGGGATCGACATAGGCCATGGCGCAATGCTCCTCTAGAATGACGTGATGGTCGTGGCGATGCTCGAACTGGTCAACCCGGCTTGGGCGTGGGGCCTGGCGGCGACGGGGCTGCCCGTGCTGGCCCACCTGCTCAGCTCCCGCGGCGGGCGCCTAGTGGCGTTCCCGGCGGTGCGGTTCCTGCAGCAGGCGGCGGCCGACACCGCCCGGTGGCTGCGACCACGACACTGGCTGCTCATGGCCCTGCGAATCACGGCGATAGCCGCGATAATGTTGGCGCTGACGCGGCCGGTGTGGCACGGGCGCACGCTGGCAGCGGCGGGACGGCAGGGCGTGGCCGTCGCCATCGTCGTCGATCGCAGCGCTTCCATGACCCGCACCGACCGCGGCGCCACGCTGTTCGACGACGCCCGGCGGCGGGCGATCGCCCTGCTGGAACGCCTCGACCCGTCGCGCGACGTGGCCACGGTGATCCTGCTCGACGACGCTCCCGCCGCGCTGGCGCCGGCGCCGAG
The DNA here is from genome assembly GCA_964518335.1 of uncultured Phycisphaeraceae bacterium. Classification (GTDB taxonomy): domain Bacteria; phylum Planctomycetota; class Phycisphaerae; order Phycisphaerales; family Phycisphaeraceae; genus CAZFDT01. Next base: position 87,784 of record CAZFDT010000011.1, on the reverse strand, counting down.
TGCAAACTTTGCACACCTGGCAGCCCGCCTGGAGGCCGTCGAGCCCGTACTCACGCACGGCGACGCGGCCGCTGCAGTGAGCCTGGCGCGGGCCGAGCTGGCGCGCCTCGCGCCGCCGGAGCATGGCCATCGCCTGCCTCGCGTGGTCATCTTCAGCGACATGCAGGCTTCGCAATGGGTCAGCCTGCCCCGCGATCCGACGATCCCGGTCGGCGCCTATCGCATCGGACGGGAGCAGCCGAACCTGGCCGTGTTCGCGCCGTCGCCCCTGGCGGCCCGCACCGTCGCCGGCCAGCCCGCGGCCGTGTCAGTGCAGGTCGGCAACTTCACGCCGCAAGCGCAGGATATCGCGGTCGTGATGACGCACGACGGCGACGACACGCGCAAGTTGGTGCGGCTCGACGCCTATGCCCACGGCACGGTTCGATTCGACTTCACGCCGCGCGTAACCGGCGTGGCGGAGATCGGCTTTCGCATCGACCACGCGGGCGACGCGCTCGCCGCCGACGACCAGACAGGGCTGTTTCTCGATGTTGTCTCGGCGCGGCCGGTGACGCTGGTGACCTCGGCCGGCGTCGATGATCCGGCCACTGCAGCATTTTTTGTCAGTCGCGCGCTGCGGGCCGACGGCTCGGGACTCGAGGTCGCCATGGCATCGCCGCAGGAGTCGATCGGCGGCGAGGTGGACGTGGCCGTGCTCGTCGAGGCCGGGAACGTGGCCATCGACGAGGCGATGCCCGAGACGGCGACGGTGATTCAGATCGTCGATTCGCCCGACCGCATCATGACCGACCGGGTGAAGGGCGTGGGCAGTTTCCGCGCGGACTCGCCGGTGCTGGAGGTCTTCGAGGGATCGTCGCTGCAGCCACTGCTGGATGCCCGATTCTCCCGCCCGTCCGTCGCTGATGCGGACGCGGGGGAGATCCTGATCGCGTTCGACGACGGCTCGCCTCTGGTATCGACGAGTCAGCTGCAGCAACGTCGGCTGGTGCGGATCTGGGCGGACCTGTCGCCGGCCGGCACCGATTTTGCGCGCGGGCCGGCGTTCGCACCGCTCCTGCACCAGTTGATCCGCAGCCTGTCGCCGTCGCACGGCGGCCCCTCGCCCAACCTCCACCCGACCACGCGCGGAGACGATCCCCGGCTGGGTCTTCCCGGGCCGCTGCCGGACGGGCGGTGGGTGGAATTGGCCGCGACCGAGAGCGACCTGCGTACGCTGGGCGAAGAAGACGCTGCACCCGCACGTGAAGGGGAGACCACTGCAACGTTCGTGCGCGGCCGCGAGCTCGAACTGTGGCCGCTGCTTCTGACGGCCAGCGTGCTGTGCCTGATCGCCGAGCCGCTGGTGGCCGGCCACCGATGGGGAGGTAGGCGCGATGCCTGATCTCTGGCCCGATGCGTTCCGCCCCCCCCTGGGACCCGGCCTGACGCTGCTCCTGATCGGCGGGGCGGTCACTGCAGCGCTATGGTGGTACCTGCTGCGGGGTCGCGACGAGTCGGCGTGGCGGCGGGGGGCGCTGCTGCCGCTGCGCCTGCTGGCGATCGTGGGCGTGGCGTGGCTGTTGGCGGGACCGAGTGTTCGCGTGCCGGGTGACGATGTCACGTCATCGTCGGTGCGCCTGGTCGTTTTTGCCGACACCTCGCGCAGCATGGCCGAAGCCGACGTGGTGATCGGCGGGCGTACGCTGTCGCGCGCCGAGGCGGTGGGCCGCGACTGGCTCAACGCGAGGCGATTGGTCGAGTGGTCCGGGCAGGCGCGGCTGCAGGTGGTGGCATTCGACGAGCAGCCGCGCCGCGTCGCCCTTGAGGAGGTCGCGGAACTGCAGCCTGCTGGTCGGGGTACGCACCTCATCGATGTGCTGGGCGAGCTGGCGCATCAGCCGCAGCAGGGTGCTGCGGTGGTCCTTGTGCTCAGCGACGGCCACGACACGCGCGTGGGGGACGACGCCGCGTTGGGTCGGCGGCTCCGAGAGGCGGGCTGGCGTGTTCTGGCGGTGCCGGTGGGCGCGAGGCGCGACAGTCCCGACCTCGCCGTTCATGCCTGGGCCGATGCCCAGCGAGTGTTCGACGGTCAGACGACGACGATCCACGCCCAGATCACACAGCGAGGTTTCGACGGGCAGCGCCTCGTGCTGGAACTGCGACGCGATGACGAGATCGTCGAGTCGCGGACACTGGTCACACCGACATCGGGTTCGATACGCGCTGCCTTCGACGTGGCGCCGCGCGCCGCACCGGGGCGGGCGACCACAATCCACGGATACGAGATCGGCGTGCGAGCGACTGACGGCCGGGCGCCGCCCGAGCGTGTTGTCGAAAACAATCGTCGCCACGTATTCGTCGAGGTAACGCGGCAGAAGCTGCGCGTGGCAGTGTTCGAGGGCCAACCGTACTGGGACACGCGCTTCCTGGTGCGCCAACTGCAGCAGGACCCGCAGGTGACGGTGACGGCGCACGTGCGCGTGTCCAACGGTCGCGATCTGGTGCAGCACGACGACATGGCGACGGCACGCGCCGAAAACCTGTCAAGCTACGACGCGATCGTGCTGGGCAAGGGTGTCGAGGCATTCTTTGGCGGCGAGACGGCGCAGCGGCTGGTGGACTATGTGCGGCAGGGCGGGGCGTTGGTGCTGGCGCGAGGCCGACCGTTCGAGCGCGACGCGACCGCCGCGGCGCTGCTGGCGGCCGTCGAGCCGGTGGACTGGGGCGAGCGGGTGGTGGGCAATCTGCGGGTGAGGCTTGCGCCGGGCGGCGTCGCCTCGCCGCTGCTGGCGGAGATCGCGGCGGAGATGGACGCTGCAGTAACCCACCTGCCCGATATGATCGCGGCGACGGTGGTGCAGGGGCGGCGGGCGGCGTCGGTCGTGCTGCTTGAGCAGACGGCGGGGGCTGGTGCGGGGACCGCGCCGGGGGCACTTCCCGGGGCAATGGCGGCGGTGGTGCATCAGCGCGTGGGTGAGGGCCGGGTGTTCGCCGTGCTCAGCGACGGTTTGTGGCGGTGGGCGTTCACGCCCGCTTCGCTGGCCGAGCACGAGTCGGTGTACGCCCTGTTCTGGTCGCGTGCGATCCGGTGGCTGACGGCGGGGGGCGAGTTTCTGCCGGGGCAGGACTGGTCGCTGCAGTTATCGCACCTGGCCGCCGAGCCGGGCGACTCGGTGGGCGTGACCGCGGCATCGCGCTATCCTGTCCATGGCGTCGCGCCGCGCCTGACGGTCCGAGGCCCCGATGGTGTCGAACGGCCGGTGCCGCTGACGCGATCGGCGCCGGGGTCGTTGGCGCATCACGGGGCGATCGTGCCCAAGCAGTCTGGCGTGTACGCAGTGACGCTGCAGTTGCCTGGCGACGAGGGCACGACGCTGACGGCAAGGCTGGCGGCGTACGATCGATCGGTCGAGTTGCTCGACACATCGGCGCGGCCGGAGGTGCTCAAGGCGCTGGCCGAGGGCAGCGGCGGCGCTTGCCTTGACGTGGACGACGCTGACGCGGTGGCGGCGTTTTTGCAGGATGGCGAGGCCGCCGTCGCCGTGCCGGATCGCTTCGAGTACGACCTGCATCGCCCGCTGGTGCTGGTGGTCATCGTCGGAGCCCTGGGCGTCGAGTGGCTATGTCGCCGTCGCATGGGATGGTTGTAATGCAGGCGAGTGCTGAGCAACATCGTGCCAGTTCCGACGCGGCCGTGCGTAACCTGCTGGGCGACGTGGCGCGGCGGCGACAATCGTGCGGGCGCATCGCGGCGACGCTGGGGCTGGCGTGGCGGTTGCAGTTGACGGTGCTGGTACTGGTCCTCGTCGATGCTGCGTGGCCGCTTGCGTCCATCGGTCGCGCGATGCTGCTCGGTGCCGTCTTTGCGGCAGGGAGCGCCGGTGCCATTCTGATGGTCCGCCAGCGACGCGATTCGATCGCCGCGGTCGCCCGGCGACTGGAGATCGCCCACGATCGACCGACTAATCCGCTCATCAACGCGGTGCAATTGCCGAACCAGCCGCGCGTGACGGCGCACGGGTGGAAAGCGCTGCAGGGCATGGACCCCGAAGGCATCATGGATCGCACACGGCTTCGCCGACACACGGAACTGACGACGGCGGTGCTGCTGGCGTGGCTCGCGCTGGGGCTGGCGTTGCCGCGACTGGTGGGCGGCGGGCTGCTGCGGTTGGCCGACCCGTGGGGGGACCATCCCCCGTTCAGCCTGACGCGACTGGACGTGTCGGTGTCGCCGGCGGAGGTATGGAGCGGCGACGATGCAACAGTGGCGGTGACGGTTGGAGGCAGGGCGGTGGAGCAGGCCGAGCTGGTCGAATTGGATGAGGGAGGCGAGCCGTCGCGACGGTGGGCGATGCCGCGCGCGGGCGAGCGTGCTTTTGTGCGGACGCTGGTGGATGTGCGTGAACCGATGGCCTTTCGCGTGGAGGCAGGGTCGGCGCGATCGCGTCGCCACGCGATTGTGCCTCAGACGCGGCGGGAAGCTGCGACGCGTGCCCTGGAAGAAGCGAGGGGCGCTGCAGATGACCGCGATTCCATTCGGGCGGCGCTGCGGGAGCTGGAGAGACTGACGACGGAACTGCTGCGGGAGGCGACCGAGGCGGCGGCCGATTTCGACTGGCAGGCGTGGCGGCAGAAGGTGGGCGAGCTGGAGGCGATGCGCGCGGGGCTGGCGACGCATGCAGGCGAGCTTGCTGCAGTGGTTCCGGCGGCCGCGGCCACGGACGAAGCGATCATGCAGTGGCTGGCTCGACTGCGCGATGCCGTCGCCGCCGCGCGCGGGCGTCTGGGGGACTCGATCGAAGCCACCGACTCGGGCCGTCTCGTCGAAGGAGGTTCGCCGGCGATCGAGCCGCCTGTCGATCATCCGCTGGCGACGGGGCGCTATGATGAAGTGGTGCGGCCAGGCGAGGTAGACGTGTCGCCGCAGCGGGCTGCGATCGAGCTGGCGCCGCGCGCCTATCGTCGGCTCGTGGCCGACTATTTCCGCCTGCTGGCGCAACCTGCCCCGACCCAGGAGCGACACTGATGCGTGCGAGCGTACTGGCGATGATCTGCCTGATCCTGGCGGCAACGGCCCGTGGCGAAGACGCTGCAGTGGAACCCGCCGAGGGCGTGGTGCGCGTCGGCATGCTCAGCTATGCCGGCGGGCGCTCGGGCATCTGCTTCTCCTCGGGCTTCCTCGATCTGGTCGGTCGGAGGACCGACATTCGCGTGCATCGCACTTTCGACCGCGTCGATCTTGGCGGCGACGATCTTTACCGCTACCCCTTCGTGGTGATGAGCGGGGAGCAGGCGTTTGCACTGGGTGACGAGGAAACGGCTCGATTCCGTGCGTATATCGAGCGCGGCGGGTTCGTGCTGGCCTCGGCGGGCTGCTCCAACGCCGCCTGGGCCGACAGCTTCCGCGCCCTGATCGCCCGCGCATTGCCGCAAGGTCAACTGCAGCCGGTCAAGATGGATCACCCACTTTTTGCCACGCTTTACGAGATCACTGAGCTGATCGGCCGCAAGCCCTACGAGGGCGACGCGGTGCTGGGTCTGCACGTGGGAGGGCGCCTGGCGGTGATCTTCTCGCCGCTGGGCCTCAACGACACGGCCCACGCCGGCGGCGGGTGCTGCTGCTGCGGCGGCAACGAACTTCGCAACGCGGCCCAGGTCAACGCCAACGCCCTGGTGTATGCCCTGACGCATTGATTCCGGCACGCCATCGTCACGGCCCGGCGCTCGTCACCGGTTCGACGGCCGGGTCCAGTATCAGTGGCGTGATCAGCGGCGCCAGTTGTGGTGCGGCGCGAACCACGGTCTCGTCGAGTGACAAGGAAAGCATGCAGCCGTCCTGTTCGAACGCCAGTTGCTCCATGGCGCTGTCCAGTAAGGCGTCGGCCTGACCGTTTACCGCGGATCGCCCGCGGAGGACCAGGGCCTGACACACGGCATTGAACGTGGCGGCGGCCGTGGCGTCAGTAAATCGCATGCGCGTGGCCAGCTTCGGTCGTTCACCCAGGGTCAGCGCCACGGATGCCGTCTCAAGGCCGAGCAGGGGATCGATCAGCGTTGGCGTCAGTCGTTGTCTGGCGTGGTGGAGGGCCTGTCGTACCGGGCCGGTCAAGTGCAGCGCCATTCGCACCGGGGCGTCACCCGCTTCCGCCAGTGGGTCCAGCAGCGCCGCAGCCGTGGTCGGGTCGCCGTCCTCGGGCACGGCCGCCAACTGCGAGCCCTGCACGTGCAGCCAACCCGGCGCATAACGAGCCAGCATCGTTGACGTCGGCGCACTCGCCGCGGCGTCCACGATGCGTTGAAATTCCTGCGGGTCCACAGCCGGATCAACCTTGATCAGAAGGAACGGTCGAGTCGTAACGCCGCCGGCGGCGGGAGGGTCGTGATTTACCGTGACGAAGCCCAGCACGATCGCCTGGCCGCCGGCCGCGACAAAAGCATCGCGGAACACGCCGAACAGTTCCAGCCGTTGCTCGATGTCGTCGGGCACGGCGGCACGCGCCGACCCCAGTGCCTGCAGCGAGGAATGGATGGCCTGGGGCGATGCCTCCCTGATGTCGAACCACGCCAGCATCGCCACGTCGCCGTTGATGGCCGTCAACGGCAGAAGCGAGTCGGTGGCAGCGGGTTGTATGGGCACAGGCTCGTCAGGCGCAGGAGGCGTTGCAGTGGGCTCTTCCCGGCGACATCCGCACGTCAGCGCCGCGGCCAGAACCGTTGCCGCCGCCATGATGCCCGCCACACGCCGCATCGTCACGCTCCCGCCGACGCCACGCGGCGACGGCGTCGCCTGCGCCACATGACAAAACCCACCACGGCCAGCACCGCCAGCACCGCAATGCCGATCTGCGTCCGCTCGACGAACTCGACCACCTGGTCGAAATACGCCGCCCCGAAGTAGCCCACCAGCACCAGCGTCGGCACGCTCAGCACCGCCGCCGCGCCGTCGAACGCCACCATTTTCCACAGCGGAATCTTGAACGTGCCCGCTGTGAAATAGATCGCCGATCGAACGCCTGGCAGGAAACGGGCGATGAACAGGGTCTTGCCCCCGTGGTTGTGAAACGCCTGCTCGGCCCGCGCCAACCGTGCCGGTGTCAGATACCGTCCCACGATCGGCAGCCGCGGCACGTGGTGGCCGCACACTCGGCCCATCGTGAACACCATCAGGTCGGCAATCACCACCGCCGCGAACGTCAGCGGCACCATCACCCAGATATTAGCCCGACCCATGCCGCACAGCATCCCGGCCAGCAGCAGCGGGATGTCCTCCGGGATCGGCAGCCCCAGCCCCGACACCAGCAGCACCGTCACGATGGCGACGTACACGCCCAGCCAGCCCGCGTGCGTGCTGAGCGTCACCATTGCATCATGAAGCCAGGCTTCCATAAACCTCCGGCCAACCGCAAGGGGCGATGGGCGAAGATGATAGCACGCCGCGTGCGTCACGCCCCCGCCAGGCGCCGCAACAGGTCCATCGCCTGCTGACGGTCGGCCACGCGCTGCTCCAACTGGGCGTCATACACCTCGTCAAGCCAGCGCTTAAACTCCGGCCCCGGCGTGCAGCCCAGCGCGATCAGGTCGTCGCCCGTGACCCACGGTGGGGGGGCCACGCCCTCAGCCAGCAGCACCGCCGCATCACGCTGCACCGGCTCGACCAGATTCCGCGGGTGACGCGCCGCAAACAGCGCCAGCCCTTCGCAACCATGCTCCCGCGCCAGCAACCGCTTGCGCTGCGCCACATTCATCGACTCCCACCCCATCCATTGCGCGGCGATCTCCAGCGTCGCCTTCAGCGCGTTCGACTCGTCGTTGCTCAGGCACAGCGCCCGCCGCCACCGCCGCACACTGTCGATCGATCCGCCGCGATCGATCAGCCACGCCGCCAGCAGCGTCGGGTAGGCGCGACGCTCGATCGCCCGCATCGTCGGCAGCGGCACGTCGGCGTGATCCTCGTGCAGCGTCGTCGCGTCCAGATGCAGCGCCTGGATCAACTCGGCGGCTCGCGCCGGGTGATCGCCCTGCAGCATCCACTGCACCTCCTGGCCGATGCGTTCGCGGCTGATCTGGCCCAGGTAACGCGCATTGTTGCGGATGGCGCGGGCGGTCGTGTCCTCGATCTCGAAACCCAGTCGCGCGGCAAAGCGCGGCGCGCGGAGCATTCGCAGGTAGTCCTCGCCGAAGCGCTCGCTGGGGTCGCCGATCGCGCGGATGAGCCGGGCCTGCAGGTCCGCCACGCCGCCGACGTGGTCGATGATCGCGTCGTGAGCCAGCGGGTCCTCGAACAGGCCGTTGATGGTGAAGTCGCGGCGCTGCGCGTCGTGCTGGGCGTCGGTGAACTCGACGCGGTCGGGTCGCCGGCCGTCGCTGTAGCCCCACTCGCGCCGGAACGTGGCCACCTCGATGTACCGCCGCTCACCGCCGACGCGCACCGGCGCCATGACCACGCCAAACGACTCGCCCACCAGCTTGGCCCCGCGCAGCAACCGTTTGACCACGTCCGGCGGCGCGTCCGTCGCCACGTCGTAGTCCTTGGGCTCGATCCCCAGCAGCCGATCACGCACGCACCCGCCCGCCAGATACGCCACCCGCCCGGCCTCGGCCAGCGTCCGCACAATCCCCACCGCAGCCTCGCGCAACGCAGTCATAGGCACAAGTGTACGTTCAAGCTGCTCGCACCATCGTTTCGAGTGGACGTTCCGGGGGGCGTTTCGGGGGACGTTCCAGGGGGCGTTCCGGGGGCAACCAACTTGCTGCTCACACACAGCAAGTTGCACATTCCGACCATCAAGTTGATTCCCGACGCACCGTCCCGACCTCCCCCCGGGGGTCCCGGTGCCCCCGGGACCCCCGGGACGCGGATATCGCGCATCGCATCCGCACTTCATCCGCACTTGCGGGGCCACTCGGTGTCGTCAAAGTATCCGCACTTCATCCGCACGACCCGAACGGCCGTTGCGACCTGCCGCCGCACCCGTTCACTTGCCAAAGAGCGCACCGAGCCCGGCGTCGCCGCGGGACCCGATCATAATACGAACATTGTACCACGCCGCCGCCGCCGTTCAAGCCGCTTGCTCCATCTTTGGGGGAGGCGACAATCTGAGGTGTGAGCTATTCTGCGACTGGGTTTTCGGGCACAGCAACGCTCCCCCTCGATGCCGCCGGCCGGCTCGTCGAGGAGTTGCCATGTCTGACGTGCGGCTACCTGCTGCGCGGGCGACGGCTGGATGAAAGCTGCCCCGAGTGCGGCAGTGATGTGTCGGCGTCAGCGCACGATGACCTGTTGCGCTATGCGTCGCGCCCCTGGCTGGGAAAACTGCATCGCGGGGCCGGCTGGATCATCCGCAGCGCGATCCTGTCGGTGCTCGTGATCGCGTTGGCAATCACGGCCGGGGCGCTGGGCGCGCCCGATTCAGCAAGAGGTCTGATGCTGCTGGCGATTTTCGTGCTGGGAGCGATGTGGCTCAGCGGGATGTGGCGGATGGCGGTGGATGAGCCTTACGTCACCGCGCCGTTCGGTGTCGCCACTGCGCGGCTGGGTGTGCGGCTGTTCGTGGGCGTCCACGCGCTGGTGATCCTTTTTAGTGCAGCGTCCCTGGTCACGGGCGATGTGCGCATGCATTCGCTCATGGGCGTGGCGGGACAGGTCACCGGCATCGGCGGCATCGTGATGCTGCTGGCGCTGTTGGCGCAGATGGCGCGGCGGATCCCCAGTCGTGGGCTGGCGATGTGGTCGCGCCGCCTGGCGTGGGCCTTGGTCGTGGCGACGCTGCTGGCGGTGGCCCTGAGCCTGGGCGATGTGATCGCGGCGGTGCGCCCCGCCCCTGCACAAGCAGGCGCCTCGTGGTCCATAAGGTACGATCAAGGCAGGATCGTATTGCGCGTCAACCCCGGCGCACGCATCACCGGGGTGACCACGACCACGCAACCCAACGGCGACAAGCACGACGTCACGCGCTACAGCGACGGCACACAGATCACGCGCATCGAACACCCCGACGGCAGACGCACCACGGAACTGCTCAGTGGCTCCCTGCACGCCTACCATCGCCAATGGCCCGACGGACGTGAGGAGGTGGATAGCATTATGCCCGGCTTGGGGTTGGGCACGCGCCTGAGCGTCGCGCCCACCGGCGCGGTGTCCATGACAACCTTTGCAGCGCCGTCGTCGGTTCCTCCCGTCCGCCGCACTGTGACGCAGTGGCTCAAGCTCATGGCCAGCTTTGCCTCCGGCGCGGTCCAGACTGCGGCGGTGCTGGCATTCCTGGTCGTAGTCTTCCGTTGGCGAAAGGCCCTGCGGCACGCGCTCGACGCACCCGGACCGACCAACCCCGCCTTGCCTATTGATGCCGCGGCGGGTCGTTCCTAGACTAGATCGACTTGGAATGCCGGAACGGGGACGTACTCGGGAACCTGCGCGTGGCTCATCGACGTAAATGCGATCGTTGCGACCGGCCCGCCACCGTGCATTCGGTGGAGATCGTCAAGGGCCAGAAGGTGGAAAAGCACCTGTGCGATCAGTGTGCCGCCGAGGAAGGCATGACCATCAAGGCCGTTCACACGCCCATTAATGAGCTGCTGACCAACTTCGTCAAGCTGCATTCGGGCGTCACCGCGACGACCCGGGAGATGACCTGCGACAGTTGCGGCATGAGTTTCACCGAGTTCCGCGAGCACAGCCTGCTGGGCTGCCCCTCGTGCTACAAGGCGTTCGAGAGCCAGCTCGGCCCGCTGCTGGAGCGCGCCCACGAGGGCGCCACCCACCACCTGGGCAAGGTTCCCCGCCGCGCCGGCGCCGGTGACCACCGCCAGGCTCAGCTCCTGCGCATGCGCAAGCGCCTCGAGCAGGCCGTCGAAAGCGAAGACTACGAGCTGGCCGCCCGCCTGCGCGACGATATCAGCACGTTCGAGGAGAGCGTCTGATGATGCTGCGCCAGATCAGCGACCACGCCGGTGAATGGTTGCGCGGCAGCGGGCCGCACAGTGAGATCGTCATATCCAGCCGGGTGCGCTTGGCGCGCAACCTTGCCGGGTTCCCGTTTGTGAGTCGGGCGAACCGTCATCAGCGCTTCGAGGCCTTCGAGAAGTGCAAGCGTGAGGTGTGCAGCCCGCGCCTGGCCGAGACCATGCTGTGGGTCAGCATGGCCGACACCCCGCCCGTGGACCGCCAGTTGCTCGTCGAGCGCCATCTCATCAGCCGCCAGCACGCCCGCGGAGACGACAGTTGCCCCCGCGGCGTCGCGGTCTGCGGCGACGAGACCTTCTCGATCATGGTCAACGAGGAGGATCACCTGCGCATCCAGGTCCTCCGCAGCGGGATGCAGCTCTCGGAGGCCTTCGACCACATCAACCGCCTCGACGACGTGCTCGAGGACCGCCTCGACTTCGCCTTCAATCGTCGCTTCGGCTACCTCACTGCCTGCCCGACCAACGTCGGCACCGGGATCCGCGTGAGCGTCATGCTGCACTTGCCCGCCCTCAAGCTCACCGGCGAAATCGAAAAGGTCCGCCGCGCCGCGCGCGACATGCACCTGGCCGTCCGCGGCCTCTTCGGCGAAGGCTCCGAGGCCCTGGGCGATCTCTACCAGGTTTCCAACCAGACCACGCTGGGCAAGACCGAGCAGGAAATCCTCGCCGACTTCCAGTTCACCGTGGTGCCGCAGATCATCGCCTATGAGCAGCAGGCGAGACAGGCCCTGATGCAGCAACGCGCCGCCGCCCTCGACGACAAGATCTGGCGCGCCTGGGCCACGCTCTGTCATGCCCGGGTCATCGGCAGCGAGGAGGTCCTGGCCCTGCTGTCTCATCTGCGTCTGGGCGTGAACCTCAGCCGCATCTCGGCGGTTGATATCCGCACCATCAACGACCTGTTTCTGCTGACCCAGCCGGCGCACCTGCAGAAGCTTGCCGGCCGCGAGATGGATGCCGCCGAACGTCGTGAAGCCCGCGCCACCCTTCTTCGTCAGCGTCTTGCCGCCCGGGGCTGATCCACGAGCGTTTCGGCGCGCTGCGTTTGGACTATGACGAGGGGGCGGCGGCCGAGGCAACAAGCGGTGGCTCGGCGCGCTGCCAGCCGAGCAGGCGCTGAAGATCATCGAGATAGGAGTAGGCGACGGGCGTGACCAGCAGGGTCAGGAGCAACGAGAGGCTTTGGCCGCCGACGATGACGACGGCGATGGAGTAGCGTTCTTCCGCGCCCGGGCCTGTGCCCAGGAGGAGAGGGGTCATGCCGGCGACCAGGGTGAGAGTGGTCATGAGGATGGGGCGCAGGCGATCGCGGTTGCCCGCAATGATGGCCGCGGCGCGATTCATGCCGCGTTGGCGGAGCTGGTTCATGTGATCGACCTGGAGGATGGAGTTTTTCTTGACCACGCCGAAGAGGACCAGGATGCCCAGGGCCGAATAGAGGTTGAGCGTGCCGCCGGAGATATAGATGGAGAAGAGGGCGAAGGGCAGGCACAGGGGCAGGGAGAGCAGGATGGTCAGAGGGTGGACGAAGCTTTCGTACTGAGCGGCGAGGATCATGTACATGAAGATGATGGAGAGGAGGAAGGCCCAGAGGAATTCGCGGAAGGTGGTTTCGAGTTCGCGTGCTTTACCGGTGACGGCGGTGGTGTAGCCCGGGGGCAGGCCCAGGTCCACTGCAGCGTCTCGGAGGGCCTGGATGCGGTCGGCCTGGGCGTATCCCGGCGCGACGCCGGCGCGGAGGTTGACCGAGCGTTGCCGGTCGAGGCGGTCGATGCGTGAGGGGGTTTGGCCGAACTCGACGGTGGCGAGGCTGGCCAGTTGGACGGGTTCGCCAATCGGGCGGGGGATGAAGATGCTGTCGATGAGTTCGGGGTTGTTGCGGAAGCCTTCGGTGAGTCGGAGGCGCACGTCGTAGTCCTCGTTGAGCGCGGGATCACGGAAGCGGGAGACTTCCTCGTCGCCTCCGACCATGATGCGCAGGGCCGATCCGAGGTCGCGTGCGTCGATGCCCATGTCGGCGGCGCGATCGCGGTCGATCCGGACGCGCAGTTCAGGCTTGTCGAGCTTGAGCGTGGTGTCGGCGTCGACGATGCCGCTCATGGCGTTGGCCTTGTCGCGCAGGGCCTCGGCGTAGAAGGCGAGTTGTTCGAGTTCGGGGCCGCGGATGACGAAGTCGATGTCGAAGTTGCCGCCGCCGATGCGGAAGGACTCGAAGTTGCGGATACTCACGCGGACATCGCGGTACTTGCGGAGGCGGCTGCGGATGTCGGACATGACCTGTCGCTGGGTGTAGTTGCCCTGCCAGGCGGCCCAGGGTCGGCCGCGCGTGGTTTCGCGCAGCAGTCGGCCGATGGAAAAGCGACGCTGCTCGTGGGGCGCGATGCGGACGTACATGCTGCCGCTGTTGGCTGACCCGAGGAATCCGCCGCCGATGTTGCTCTGGACCATGGCGACTTGGGGCATGTCGGCGAGGTCGGCCTCGACGCGGCGCATGACGTCGTCCATGGCCGACACGCTCATGCTCTCGGGTCCGGTGACGCGAACCTCGAACTCGGCCTCGTCCACGTCGCTGGGGATGTACTCCTGCTGGACGATGCCATAGAGGGGAATCGCGCTGAGCATGGCGGCGACGGCCACCAGCGCCACCAGCCAACGGAGGCGCATGGCCCACTGCAGCAACCAGGTGTAGGCGGCGTCGATGTACCAGTAGAATCCGCTGCGAGAGTGGGCCGTACCGCCGTCGCCCGGCGAGCGTCCGGGGGGGGCCTTCAGCAGCCGTGCGCTCATCATCGGCGTGAGCGTGAAGGACACGAGCAGGCTGACCATCACCGCCGCCGCCGCCGTGATGCCGAACTGGTAGAGGAACCGCCCGCTGATGCTGGACATGAACGACACGGGCACGAAGATGACCACCAGCGAGAGGGTGGTGGCGAGGACGGCCAGGGCGATCTCGGCGGTGCCCTGCCGCGCGGCCTCGAAGGGCGTGACGCCTTTTTCCTCGACGAAACGATAGATGTTCTCCAGCACGACGATGGCGTCGTCGATGACGATGCCGACCATGAGCACGAGGGCGAGCATGGTGACGCCGTTGAGGGTGAACCCGCAGGCCCACATGACGCCGAAGGTCGCCAGCAGGGAGGTGGGGATGGCCACGCCGGCAATGATGGTGGAGCGCCAGCTTCGCACGAAGGCGAGCACGACCAGGCACGCCAGCACGCCGCCGACGACGAGGTGGACCTCGATCTCGTGCAGCGCAGCGTAGATGTAGGTGGACTGGTCGCGGATGGTCTGGATGCTCACGTCCGGCGGCAGGGCGGAGCGCACGGCGTCGAGATTGGCCTTGATCCCCTCGATCACGGCGACGCTGTTGGCACCGGACTGGCGTCGGATCTCCACGAGCACCGTCGGCTGGCCGTCGAGCCGCGCCTCGCTGCGGCGCTCGGCGGCGCCGTCCTCGGCGTAACCGACGTCGCTGACGCGGATGGGCACGCCGTTGATCCGCGTGATGATGAGTTCGTTGAACCCGGCCTCGTCGTAGATGCGGCCGACGGTGCGCAGGAGCTGCTCCTCCTGCTCGCCGGTGATGTTGCCGCCGGAAACGTTGACGTTCTGACGCGCGATGGCGTCGGCGACGGCCTGGACGGGCAGCTTGTAGGCCGCCAGTCGATCGGCGTCGAGCCAGACGTTCATGGTGCGCGAGCGCCCGCCGACGATGTTCACCTCGCCCACGCCCGGCGACCGCTCCAGTTGCACCTTGACAATCTTGTCGGCCAGCTCGGTGAGCTCGCGCTGCGTCCGCGGCCCGGAGAGGGCGAAGGTGATGATCGGCTGCGAGTCGTTGTCGAACTTGCTGATGACCGGCGGATCGGTGCCGGCGGGCAGGCGGCTGAGCACGGTGGCGACGCGGTCGCGGATGTCCTGGGCGGCCGTGTCGATGTCGCGGTCGAGCCGGAACGTGGCGATGACCAGCGAGCGGTTGGGCCCGGTGATCGATCGCAGCTCGTCGATGCCATCGACGGTGTTGACGACCTCCTCGATCTTCTGGGTGATTTCGGTTTCGACCTCTTCGGGCGTGCCGCCGGGCAACGTGGTTCGGACGGAGACGCGGGGCAGGTCCACCGAGGGGAAGCGGTCCACGCCCAGGCGCATGAACGCGCTGATGCCGACGACGACCATGGCCATGATGAGCATGGTGGCGAAGACGGGGCGGTGGATGCAGGTTTCGGCGAGCTTGCGCATGGCTTACTTGAGTCCGAGTTCCTGTTGCAGTTGTCCCGACACGCGGAGCAGGGCCAGGTAAGCGACCTTGTGGACGAACTGCTGGGTGAGCAGGTCCAGTCGCGCCGACAACAACTCATCCTGGGCCGTGAGCCGTTCGAGGTTCGTTGCCAACCCCGCATCATAGGACCCCTCGGCCTGTCGCAGCGCCAGCTCGGCGGCGGCGACGCGGCGATTGAGCTCGGCCACCTGGTCCCGCGCCGACTCGAACGTCTGGTACGCCTGCTCCACCTCGCGCACCACCTCCCGCCGCACCCTCGACGCGTCGAGCATCGCCTGCCGCACGCGCGACCAGGCCGTGCGCACGTCGGCCTCGATCCGACCCGCCGAAAAAATCGGCAGGTTCGCCCGCAGCACGCCCGTCCACTGGTGCTCCGTCGAGACGTTGTCGATCGTCAGCAGGTACTCCAGATCGAGCGTGATGGACGGGTAGTACTGACCCACAGCGACCTGCACATCGTGGCGTGCGGCCTGCAGAGCCCGGTCCGCGGCGAGAATGTCCTGCCTTTGGGCCTGCGCCAGCGCCAGCCACTCGTCGAGCATGGGCAACTGCAGCGGAACAACGTAGTCGTCGATCACCGGACGCGTCGCCATCGGCACGGCGGTCAGCAACGCCAGCGCCGACCGGCTGTTGCGCACGTCCGTCTGGGCGGCGATGAGCTGCACCCGCGTCGAGGCGGCCTGGGCCTCGGCCTGCGATACCTCCAGCGGACGCGCCAGGCCCGTGTCTCGCCTCGTGCGGATGTCGCGCAGACGCTCGTCCTGCAGCGCCGAGGTGTTGCGCAGCACATCCACTGCGCCTTCCCGTCGCAGCACGTCGAAAAACACTGCCACCGTTTCCAGCAACACGGTCGCCTGCAGGTTCAGCAATGCCGCGCCGCGCGATTCGATCGTCGCCGCCGTGCGGTACAGCTGCGCATCCTTGCGAAACCCGTCGAAGAGGTTGACAGAGCCCAGCACGCTCACGTCGAACTGGTCGCGCTGCGACGTGCCGGACAGATCGCCCATGCGGCGGGTGTAGCTGGGTGCGACACCGACAGTGGGCAGAAACAGGGCGATGGCCCGCTGGCGGTCAATGATCGTCTGAACATACGCCTCGCCCTCGACACCCAATCGCTCGTCATGGTGGTTGGTCAGGCGCACCGCATCGTGAAGCGTGAGCGGGGCGTCGTCGTCGAGCAGAGGCGCGGTCTGATCATGTGTGCCCAGGACCATGCGATAGTGATCGGCATCCTCGACGTAATCGCGCGAGCAGCCGGCGGTCAGTGCAATCGCGCACAGCGTAAGTGCGTTGATTCCCGGGATGAGACCGGCGATCGATCGTGGCGGGGCTTTGAAAGCGGTCATCGCAGTCCAACAATACGACAAAGCGGCGAGGCGTGTTTTCGCGGGGGCCGATTTGGCCTAATATTCAGTCAGTGCCCATGATGATCCAACGCCTGCCTGCAGTTTCGATTGCCTTGTTCACCGCGGTTTTCGTGGTGGGTTGCGGCGGGAGCGACGCACCTTCATCCCGGCAGACCGCCGCGCGCGAGACTGTGACCGTGCGCGTCGCCGACGCTCGTCCACTGGTGGCGCGCGACACCATCCGCGTGACCGGCACGCTCGTCGCCGACGAGGAGGTGGTCGTGTCGGCGAAAGTGTCCGGCCGCGTGCAGGCCATCGAGAAAGACCTGGGCGACCGCATCGCGGCCGGCGACGTGCTGGCGAGAATCGACCCGACCGACTACGAGCTGGCGGTGCAGGAGCGAGAGATGGCGGTCCACGCCACGCTGGCGAAGCTGGGCTTGCGCGATTTCCCCGGCTCCGAGACCGATTTTGATCCCGCCGATGTGCCCACCGTCAAGAGCGCGTCGCTGCAGTTGGCCAACGCCCGCGCCCGGTATCACCGGCTCAAGCAGCTTTTCGAGCAGGACCCGCCGCTCATCAGCGAGCAGGAGTACCAGGACGCACAGACGGCCTACGAGGTGGCGCGAAGCCAGCTCGAGGTGCAGACGCTCGAGTCCCGCGCGCTGATCGCCGAGGCCCGCACACGCCAGGCCGAGTTGCACACCGCGCGCCAGAGTCTGGCCGACACGCGCGTGATCGCCCCCGTCGATTCGCAGCGCCGCTACGCCGTGGCCCAGCGCATGACCTCGCCGGGCGAGTTCGTCAGCCAGGGCACGCCGCTGTACCGCCTCATCGACGACGACCCGATCAAGATGCGTGCCCTTGTGCCCGAGCGACACATGTCGGCCGTGACCGTAGGCTTGACCGCCGCCATCACCGTGCAGGCCTACGCCGACAGCTTCGGCGGAAGCGTCAGTCGCATCAGTCCACAAATCGATGCCGCCAGCCGCACGTTTCCCACCGAGATCCTCATTGCCAACAGCGACGGTCGGCTCAAGCCCGGCGCTTTCGCACACGCCGATATCGAGCTGCCCGTCGATCGTCCGATCGTCAGTGTGCCCGCCGCTGCAGTGACCTCCTTCGCCGGGGTGAACAAGGTGTTTGTCGTGCGCGACGGCCGGGCCGTCGAGGTCCGCGTGCGCCTGGGCGTCCGCAGCGACGACGCCCAGACCATTCAGATCGTGCAGGGCCTCAGTGGCGGCGAAAAGGTGATCCTGTCGCCTCCGGCCAACCTCGTCACCGACACGCCGGTCACGGTGGATGCCGTGGCGCCCGCGCAGGCGAGCCTGTGATGATGCCCGCAGCATGGCGCCTGGGTTCAGACTGCGACTACGTATCACTTGCGTCTTGAGACCCGCTCGCACCGGCACGCCCTTCGGCGAAGACTATCATCAGGGCATGGCTGCCCAAACCCTCGAGCTCCCGGTCACGCTGCAGCGATGCGCCGGTTGCGAGGACGACTGCACGCACTGCATTCAACAGCGTCTGGCCAGACGACCGGGCATTCGCAGCGTCCGCGTGGACCGCGCCGCGTCGGCTGACAACAGCAACGACCAGGCCGGCACGCTCAGCCTCGAATACGACCCGTCGCTGCTGAGCCTGGCACAGGTCAACGCGCTGCTGCGTCAGGCCGGCGGCTGCCTCAGCGATCACCTGGCCCACGTCGTGCTGCGCGTCGAAGGCATGGTGTCGCCGCGCCAGGAACGCCCCATCGAGACGGCGCTGGGCCGCATCGCCGGCGTGCGCGCCATCGCGTCGTATGCTTCGGGCACGGTGCGACTGGAGTTCGACCGCCAGCGCTGTGCCCTGCCGCAGATCGTCGATGAGCTCGATTCCCTGGGCGTGCGGCTGGCGCCGATCGACAAGCCCGCGCCTGCCGCCGCCCGCGCTCTGCCGACATGGCTGTCGTTGGCGCTGTCCAGCCGCGAACTCGTCTTCGCCTGCATCGGCGCGTGCTTCCTGCTGGCAGGCGCGATCGTGCATTGGACCGACGGTGCCCCGTGGCTGCGCTTGGCGCTGCTGTTGCCCGCTTACGTCCTCTGCGGGTGGCACGCGGCGATCGACACCTTCAAGACGCTGCGCTGCCTGCGCTTCGACATCGATGTGCTGATGGTCGCCGCGGCCCTGGGCGCAGCGCTGTTGGGTCATGTCGAAGAGGGCGCCTTGCTCCTGCTGCTGTTCGCTCTTGGCGGCGCGGGCGAGGAACTGGCGATCGGCCGGGCGCGGCGGGCCATCCAGGCGCTGACCCAACTGGCGCCAACCACCGCCACGCGGCTGAGCCCCGACGGCGAGACGCGCGAGGTGCGCGTCGAGGACCTGCGCGTCGGCGACCGCATTCTCGTGCAGCCGGGCCGGAGCATCGGCGCTGACGGAACCGTCGTCGCCGGCGCATCGGCCGTCGATCAGTCACCGATCACCGGCGAGTCCGTCCCCGTTGAAAAGGTCGTCGAGGACGCAGTCTTCGCCGGCACGATCAACGGCCAGGGCGCCCTGACCGTTGCAGTGACCCGCATGGCGTCCGACAACACGCTGGCCAAAGTCATCCGCCTCGTCGAGGAGGCCCAGTCCACCAAGTCGCCCACGCAGCGGTTCACCGATCGCATCGAGCAGTGGTACGTGCCGGCGGTGCTGGCGATGACGGCCGGGCTGATCGTTCTGCCGCCGCTTTTGGGCCTGCCGTCGCGGCGTCATCCCGACTCGATCTGGGCGGGCTGGTTCTACCAGGCCATGGCGTTTCTCACCGCCGCGTCGCCCTGCGCGCTGGCGATCGGGACCCCGGCGACCGTGCTCAGCGGCATCGCACGGGCGGCACGCGGCGGCGTACTGGTCAAGGGCGGGGCGCACCTGGAGAACATGGGTCGCATCGCCACGGTGGCGTTCGATAAGACCGGCACCCTCACGCACGGCAAGCCGGCGGTCACGGACGTGGTGGCGCTGGGCGGGCCCGAGACGGCCGACGACCTGCTGGCGCTGGCCGCCGCGGCGGAACGCGTGAGCCATCATCCGCTGGCTGCGGCGATTGTCGCCGAGGCCGACGCTCGCCATCTGCCGCGTCATGACGCTCACGAGGCGGTGCAATCGCCGGGGCTGGGCGTGCGGGCCAGGGTGCTCGGGCGCGACGTGGCGGTGGGACGGCTGGCGATGTTCGGGGCGACCGGTCCGGCCGAGGCGCTGGTGGCCGAACTGGAGCGAAAGGGGCTCACCGTCGCCTGCGTGAGTCTCGACGGGCAGGTGCGCGGCCTCGTCGCGCTGGCGGACCGGCCGCGACCGGGCGCGAGGGAGGCGATCGCCCGTCTACGCGATCTGGGCGTGAAACGCACCATCATGCTCACCGGCGACAACGCTGCAGTGGCCCAGTCGGTAGCCGGGGAGTTGGGCATCGACGAAGTCGCCGCCGAGCTGATGCCCGACGCCAAGCTCGAGCATGTCCGCCGGCTCGACGAGCGCTACGGCCGCGTCGCCATGGTCGGCGACGGCGTCAACGACGCGCCCGCGATGGCCAACGCCACCGTCGGCATCGCCATGGGCGCCGCTTCCGGCGGCGGGGCCGCCAGCGACGTCGCCCTCGAGACGGCCGACGTCGTCCTCATGACCGACGACCTGGCGAGACTGCCCGAGGCCCTGGGCGTGGCCCGCGCGGCGCGACGCATCATCGTCCAGAACCTCGTCATCGCCCTGGGCGTGATGATGATCGTCGCCCCCGTCGCCGCCATGGGGCTGACCAACATCGCTGCTGCAGTAACCCTTCACGAAGGCTCGACCGTGCTGGTGGTCATCAACGCGCTGCGACTGCTGGGCTATCGTGCCCGGTGATTGCCGCTTGTGGTCGAGCCTGCTCCTGTGGATAATGCCCGCCCGCCGCCGGAAGCGGCTGCGCCATGGGAAATCATGCGATGACTGAGCTTCGAATCGGTGTGATCGGGTGTGGCAAGATCGCCGACGTATCGCACGTGCCGGGGTTTGCCGCCCTGCGAGGCGTGCGTATCGCGGCCCTGTGCGACCAGGACGAGAAGCGCATGGCGGACCTGTGCCGGCGTCACGGGCTGGACGCGACGATGTGCACCGACGTGCGGTCGATGCTGCGCTGCGGCGTGGACGCGGTGGCGGTCTGCACGCCCAACGACCTGCATTACCCGATGACGATGGCCGCGCTGAAAGCCGGCGCTCACGTGCTGTGCGAAAAACCCATCGCTCCGACGCTTGCGCAGGCCACGCGGATGATCGACGCGGCCCGCCGCGCCGGCAAGGTGCTGCAGATCAACCAGACGCTGCGCTACCTGCCCCTGTACGCGACATTGGCCGATCTGGTCCGCAGGGGCCGCATCGGGCAACTGCAGCACGTGCGATGCGTACGCCTGTCCAGTCAGTCGCCCGATGTCGGCTGGTCGAAAGGCGCCCGGTGGTTCGTGTCGCGCAAGCACCACGGCGGGATCGTGATGGACATCGCTGTCCACATGGCCGACCTGCTCAAGTGGCTGATGGGCGACATCGAGCGGATCGCCGCGTTCGTCGAGACGCGCCGGGCGGGCATCGACGTGCCCGACAACGTCTGCGCCATCTTCCGGTCCGTCACGGGCGCAACCGGCGTGCTCGAACTGAGCTGGACCATTCCCGCCGGGCGCTCGCACCTGGAGATTTTCGGGACCAGGGGCGTCCTGCGCGTCGGCCTCGGCGACAAGCCCATCGAGCTGGTGCTCGGCTCGGGCAAGGATCAGAGGGTGACGTATCCGCCGCTGAAAAAGGGCGTGAAGGACTCGTTTGCGAGCTTCGTCGCCGCCATCCGAGGCCAGGCCCCGTCGCCCACGCCGGGCGAGCTCGGCCGCGACGCGCTGGCGATGTGCGACGCCATCATGCGCGCGGCGGCCACGAAGGATGCGGTCAAGGTCAAGAGCTTCGACCGGTAGCGACGGCGGCCGCGGCGAGCTTTCCTATCCTCTCATCCGGGCGAGCCGAGGGGCGATTTTCCTGCCGATCGCGGTGAATTGTGTCGTCGAACCACTTGGCGCAGCGACGCATGCGCCCGACAATGCCGGCCCGATCAGGCCAACCCCTTTGGTGACGCGATGGCGGATGACATCAGGGACGATTCGGCCCGGCGCTGTGCCGGGCGCGGGCGATGGCTCGTTGCTGCAGTGGTCGGCGCGGCGGTGACGGCTGCGCAGGCCGGGGTGATCGCCCTGCCCGCGGCCCAGCCTCAGCACGAGGCCCTGGCGGCCCATCCCGCCTTCGCCGGCGTCGGCGCCGTCCGCGTCACCGTGCCCAACGGCAACAGCTTCCTCGGCTCGGGCACCGTCGTCGGCGGCCAGTACCTGCTCACCGCCGCCCACGTCGTCGATCGCGCGGCGCAACTGTCCTTTCAGATCGATGGCAAGACCTACGACGCTCAGCGCTGGACCATTCATCCGCGCTGGAACGGCAGCAACTTCAACAGCGGCTTCGACCTGGCCGTGGTGCGGCTCACCGAGCCGGTCAGCGGCGCGCCCGCCGTACAACTGCAGCACAGGCCGCGCGAGATGGGCAAGATCGTCACCATCGTCGGCTACGGACAGGGCGGCACGGGCGATACCGGCGCGTCCACCGCCTCGGGCGCCAAGCTCGCCGGGCAGAACCGCATCGAACTGTTCACCGGCGGGCGCGACCGCCTCATGCAGTCCACCTTCCATGCGCCCGGCGACGGCGCGCTGCCCCTGGAGTTCCTCCCCGCGCCCGGCGACAGCGGCGGGGGCGTGTTCATCGGCACGAAGCTCGCCGGCATCGTCTCCTTCCTCGCCGCCGCCGACGGCACGCCCGACGCCTCCTTCGGCGACACCGCCCAGTTCGTCCGCATCAGCCAGCAACTGGATCTGATCGATCAGGCCCTGCGTCAACTTCGCAACCCCGCCGCTCGCCGCCGCGACAAGAAGCTGCCCAAGCTCGCCTTCGGCGCCCCCGGCCAGCCCATCTTCACCGACCCTGTCGTCTATCCACCCGGCGCCTTCGCCCCGCTGTCTTCGCCGGCGTCCGTCCCCGAACCCGCCGCGGCCATTGTGCTGATGACCGGTATGCTGCAGTGTATTTACCGCCGCCGACGTGGCGCCGGCGCTTGATAGACTCGTCGCTGAAGCAGAAGATGGAGACATGCACCGGGTTGCCATCGTATGCGTGGCCGTGGTGTGCCTGTCCGGGGCGCGGGCATTGGCCCAGGATGAGGTGCGTCCGGCGGTTGTGTCCTCCTTCGTGGTCCATGCCGATTGGATCGTCGCGTCGCCCGATCTGAAGCACGTGTACCTGACGCGCGACGTGGACTCGGTCAACATCCTGCAGGTGGCGGCGTCGCGGTGGATCGATTCGATCGTCGTGTTCGCGGCGGCGATCGCCCTCGTGCTGGTCCGCCGCGCGTGGCGTGCGTGGACTCTGCGCGGGATGGCGGGGCAACCCTACTGTCGGCGGTGCCGCTATCACCTCAAGGGTATCGCGTCGGCGCACTGCCCCGAGTGCGGGCTGGACGTGACGGGCGCAGGGCGCGTCGTCGGGCGGCCGGCGGGGCGTCGCGTCGCGTGCCTGCTGGGACTGGCGTTGGTGATCCTCGGCGGATGGGGGCTGCGCGCCTGGCTCAGTCCGCCACAGTACGTCACGTGGGACGGCCCGCAGTGGTACAGTGACACCCTGCTCGCCTGGGCGGTGCGCCACGACATCGCCTGGCTCAAGCGCTTGAAGGTCCGGACCTGCGTCATCGAACAGTACGAAGTCGCCACGGGCCGGATGGTGCGGCGGCTGGCGCAGGATAAGAGGCTGACGGGGCCATGGGCGGTGAGCGTGTCACTCGACTCCAGGCGTGTGTTCATCAACCACAGCAGGCGCATCGAGGAATTGGACGCCGCCACCGGGCGCCGGCTGCGCACGCTTACGCTTCCGACGGACACGTGGATAGCCTCGTGCTGGGAATCGGAGGACGGCACGATCAAGGCGACGGTCCACGACGACGCCATCGCCCGTTGGGATGCAAAGACCGGCGGGTGGCTCGGCATCGTGCAGTTGCCCGGCAACAATATGATCGTCTTCGACAGGCCCGCGCTGCCGGGGTACATCTTCAACGATGACTGGAAGAACTACGTTATGGTCGATCCCGGCGGCAGGGAGCTGCGCCGGCTCGACGCCGACCAATCCAGCCACACGCATTTTCTGCCCTACGCGAGGATGTCGCCGGATCACCGCTGGCTCTACTCGCCCAGGAGCAACTGGAGGCGATGGGGCGGTGGCAGCGGCCTGCGATCGGAGAACGTGATCGAGGTGTGGGACCTGCAGACCGGTTCGCTGGAGCGAACGCTGCAGTTGCCATACGAGGTGAACTGGATCGGCATGTCGCATGACGGGAAACGCCTGCTCGTCAATGCGCGCCAGGGGAACCGCGACGGCTCGCCGTGGTTGGACGTGTACGATGCACAGACCGATCAACTCGTGCGGCGGGTAGTCTTTGCGGGGGTCGCGGAACTGCAGCGATACTGGCCGTCATCCGACGAACGCCACGCCCTGATCGTCGGCGATGATGCTCACCATTCCGGCCGGCGTGTGGCATACGTCGAAATGGGAAATGCGTTCGGCCCCGCTCCGTGACTGCTCACGTTCGATTCGTATTGGAGAAGCCCGCGCCGATGGCGGTCGTCACCCACTGGGCGATCGCGGCGGCGCCGTCCTCCGGAGCTTGGTGCCGCATCTGTTCGATCATGCTGGCGCGCTGGGCGTCGTTGCTCATCAGCGCCAGCAGCGGACCCATCAGTTCGGCGACGTTCTTCACCGGGTCGATCTGGTCGCCGAGCATGATGGCCGCGCCGTGATCGACCAGGGGCTGGGCATTGAGCTTCTGGTGCTGATCGCGGTGGAAGGGATAGGGGAAGAAGATGGCGGGGACGGCGTTGGCCCAGACCTCGGCGACGCTACCGGCGCCGGCGCGGCAGATGGCGATGGTCGCCGCGCGCCACGCCAGACCCATGGCGTTGCAGAAGGCCTCGACGCGCGCGGGGACCCCGGCGTCGTCGTAGGATTTCTGCACGGCGTCGCGCTCGGCGGCGCCGGACAAGTGCAGCACCTGCCAGTCGTCCAGGTCGTGGCGGGCGCGCGGCCGCGTCACGAGGTCCATCATCATCTGGTTGATCGTCGTGGCGCCCTGGCTGCCGGCGGTGACGAGGATGGTGTGGCGGTCTGGATCGAGCCCGAGGTGGCGTCGGGCGTCGCCGGGGGACACGTCCACTGCAGCGACGGTGGCGCGGCGCAGCGGCAGGCCCACCCGGCGCGCGGTGCTCAGCTCCCGACAGGGATAGCAGGTGAACACTTCTGTCGCCTTGCCCGCCATCATGCGGTTGGCTTTGCCGGGCACAGCGTCGAGGTTGACCACGGCCACGGGGACGCCTCGCCGCCTCGCCGCCTCGACCGCCGGCGCCGACACGAATCCGCCGGTGGCCACCATCGCCGCCGCGCGCGTCTCGTCGATCAACTGCAGCGTTCGAGCGATGCTCGCCTGATACAGCTTCCAGAACCGGGGCCAGGTCCACGGCCGCGTCACCGCCAGCCCGACCCCCGGAAGAGCGGTGAAGTCGTGCTCCGCCTTGCGGACGATTTCGGCGTCGAGCGGGCGATTCGACACGACAAAGTGCGGGTACACCGGCGATCGCCGCTCGTGCAGGCGCTCGAGCACCGCCACGTTGGGGAAGATGTGCCCGCCTGTGCCGCCCCCTGCCAACAGAACCGTCCGCACCGAGGTCGTCATGGGCAGCAGTGTACCCACGGGAAACAATGTCGGTGGCGAGGATCACGCCAATTCACTGGCGGTCGCCCCGCTCCAGGGCCATCAGGCGCAGCAGATAGTCCTGCGTAGCGTCGCCGCGGGCCACCTCGGCGGCGAGCCGACCTTCGCGCATGACGAGAATGCGCGTCGAGAGGTTCATGACCTCGGGCAACTCCGAGCTGATGAGAATGATGGCCACGCCTCGGGCGGCCAGGTCGTCGATGATGGCATGGATGGCGGCCTTGGCGCCGACATCGACGCCACGCGTCGGCTCATCGACGATGAGTACGCGGCAGTCGCGCGCCAGCCACTTGGCCAGGGCGATCTTCTGCTGGTTGCCGCCGCTGAGGGCGCTGGCGGGCGTGTCCAGCGAGGGGGTTTTGACGTTGAGCGTGCGGAAGTGGTCTTCGGCGAGGCGGCGTTCGCGTCGCTGCTGCAGTAAGCCGGCGCGACTGAGTCGGTCGAGCATGGCCAGGGAGAAATTGTGAACGCAGCTCATGGCGAGGACGAGGCCCTGGCGTTTGCGGTCTTCGGGGAGCAGGCCGATGCCGCGCCGTTTGGCCAGGCGCGGGCGGCGCAGGGGCAGAGGCTGGCCATCCATCGATACGTGGCCTACGGCGCGGCGGTCGAGCCCGAAGAGGGCATTGGCGACCTCGCTGCGACCCGACCCCACGAGCCCGGCGAACCCGACGATCTCACCGGTGGCGACGCTGAACGACACGTCGCTGAATTTGCCCGGCGAGGTGAGGCCCTGCACCTTCAGCAGAGGCGGACGATCGTCGCGCGGCCGGGCCAGATGTTGCGGGAAATAGGCCTCGATGGATCGACCGATCATCATCTGCACGACGCGGTCCTCGTTGGCGTCGGCGCGGTCGAGAGTGGCGACGTAGCGGCCGTCGCGCAGCACGCTGATACGGTCGCACAGGCGCAGCACCTCGGGCATGCGGTGGGAGACGTAGATCATGGTGACGCCGCGACCGCGCAGGGCCTCGATGAGTGCGAACAGCCGCTGGGCCTCGGGCTCGGAGAGGCTGCTGGTGGGCTCATCGAAGATGAGGATGCGTGCGCCGGTGCCGACGGCGGCGGCGATCTGCACGAGCTGTTCCTGGGCGGTGGTGAGCGCCCGCATGGGCCGGGTCACGTCGAGCTCGACGCCGATCTGACGCAGCAGTTCGCCGGCGCGGCGTGCCATGGCTGGGCGATCCACGATGACGCCCCACTTGCGTGGGTACTGGCCCATGCAGAGGTTCTCGGCCACCGACAGGTCGGGGCAGAACGCCAGCTCCTGGTGGACCATGCCCACGCCGGCGCGCAGCGCGTCGGCGGGGGAATGGAACCGCTGCAGTTGTCCGTCGATCGCCACCTGCCCGCCGTCGGGCCGGTGGATCCCCGCCAGCACCTTGCCCAGGGTGCTCTTGCCCGCGCCGTTCTCGCCCATCAGGCCGTGACACTCGCCCCGCGCAATCCCCAGCGTCACAGCGTCCAACGCCGTGACGCCGGCGAATGTTTTGGTCACGTCCTGAATGTCGATGAATGGCTGGGGCATGATGATTCGGCGGCAACCAGCGTGTGGTCACTTGCCCAGCCACTTGTCCCAGTGGCCGGCGAACTCGTCCACGTTGTCTTTGGACACGCGGGTGAGCGGGTCGATGATGCGGGTGCTGGGCGGATCTTTCTGGTGGAGGACTTTGTCGAGGAGGATTTCGACGGACTTGTGTCCCCAGCCGTAGCAATCCTGGGCGAGCAGGCATTCGACGTGTCCGGTACGGAGGTATCCGAGTTGGGCGGGCAGGGCGTCGCAGGAGACGACCTTGATGGCGCCGGGGGACCACTTCAGGGCGTTGCTGGTGAACAGGGGCCAGCCGCCGATGAACGCCCAGCCGTTGATCTGAGGGTTGGCGTTGGTGGCGACGGTGACGGCCTCGGCGGCCTTCTCTGGCGTCTCCTCGTGATAGAACACGCCGCCGCCGGCCTCCAGCAGCTTCATCTTCGGATACTTGGCCAGTTCCTCCTTGACGCCGCCGATGCGCGCCTGCAGATTCGGCGCGCTCTGGTTGCCGCCAATCATCGCGATCGTGCCCTCTTCGTTCATCGCCTGCGCCAGTTCCTGCACGATGCGCTGGCCCAGCGAACGATCATCGGTGCCGTAGTAGCACAAGCGCTTGCTCGCCGGCGCGTCGGAGTCGAAGCACATCACGACGATGCCCGCGTCCACCGCGCGGTTGATCGCCGGCGTCACCGTCTCGGCGTTGGAGCACGACACGGCGATCGCGTCCACCCCCGCGCGCGTCAGCGCCTCGATCGCCTCGGCCTGCTTGGCGGCGTCCTCCGACACCGGCGTGCGCCAGTCGATCACCACGGTTACGCCTTCCTTCTCACCCAGTTCCCTGGCTGCGGCCTTGGCGCCGGAGTAAGCGGCCTGGAACACGTCGTTGGACTGGCTCTTGGCGACCAGTCCGATCACCACGCGGCGCGACGAGCCGTCGTCGGACTTGCCACAGCCCATCGTCAGCATCGCACCCGCGGCCACGCACAGGCCGCACCACAGTCGAAGGACGTTCCGCATGTCGAGCACTCCTATGAAGAGGGGGACCGTGCCCCCGCCAACCGGCGCTGGCGGAGGTATTCGCTCAAACGGTCGGCGGCGACGGCGAGGATGATCGCCATGCCGACGATGACGCTCTTGTATTCCTGGTTGAGGCGCAGGATGTTGATGGCGTTTTCGATCATGGCGAGGATGAGCGTGCCCAGCAGGGCGCCGATGGCCGTGCCGCGCCCCCCCAGGAGGCTGGCGCCGCCGACGACGGCAGCGGCGACGACCGTCAGCTCGTAGCCCATGGCGGTGTTGGTCGTGATGGTGCCGAAGCGTCCCAGCGACACGAGTCCCGCCAGGCCGGCGAGCAGGCCGGAGATGGCATAGACGCGCATCTTGATGCGACCGACGCGCAGCCCGCTGAAGCGCGCCGCCTCCTCGTTGCCACCCACGGCGTAAGTCTCGCGCCCGCCCACCGTGCAGCGCAGATAGAACCAACCCACGCCCACGCAGGCGAGCATGACCACCATCGGCAGCACCTCCAGCCCGGCAACCTGGCGCTGGAATAGGTGCGTCACACTGGCGTCGGGCAACTGCCTGCCCGCCAGCGGCAGCGTCTTGGCGCCAAAGGGCAGCACGTTGGCGATGCCGCGGAAAATCGTCAGCGTGCCCAGCGTGACGATGAACGGGTGCATCCGCAGACCCACGACCAGCGCCCCGTTCATCAGCCCGCAGCCCAGGCCGACCGCCAGGGGCAACAGCAGCGAAATCGGCACGACCACCAACGGCGACGCGTCGGTGGGTAAGCCCTGCAGCGCCCACGCTGTCACCAGGCCCGACAGCGCCAGGATCGACGCCACTGAAATGTCGATGCCCCCGGCGATGATGACGATGGTCATCCCCACCGCCATGATGGCGTAGCCGCTCATCGGCTTGGCGATGCCCTCGATGAGGTTGGCGGGGTTGAGGAAGGTGTTGGCGCGGCCGGGCGCCGCGTCGTGCCAGCCGTAGGCGCTGAGGACGGCCGCCAAGGCGGCGACCACCAGCAGCAGCCCCAGCTCCTGCATCTGGGGCAAACGCCGTGGTCTGCGCACCGACCGTTCAACTGTGCTCTCTGCTGCCGCCTGCGTCATGGCGGCATTGTAACGGGCAATACCGAATCCAACTGCGGCAGGACGATCGGATCACATCGAGGCCGGAACGGCTCGGCGCTCCACGGCGTCGAACGGCGGCGTCTGCTCCTGGAACTGCTCTTCCTCGGTCGAACCCTTCAGCGCCGTGGTCGAGGTGTGCCCGCCGCTGACGATGGAGGTGATCTGGTCGAAGTAGCCCGTGCCGACGAAGCTCTGGTGCTTGACGGCGCGGTAGCCCAGTCGGGCCTCGAGCTCGAACTCGCGGTCCTGCAGGCGGGCGTAGGCGAGCATGCCCTCCTCGCGGTAGCCGTGGGCCAGCTCGAACATCGCCGCATGCAGGGCGTGGAACCCGGCCAGCGTGACGAACTGGAACTTGTAACCCATCGCGCCCAGCTCGCGCTGGAAGCGCGCGATCGTGTCACGGTCGAGCGATCGGCTCCAGTTGAAACTCGGCGAGCAGTTGTACGCCAGCAGCTTATGCGGATACACCGCGTGGACGCCCTCGGCGAAGCGCCGCGCCTCGTCCAGGTCGGGATGCGACGTTTCGCACCACACCACGTCGGCGTACGGCGCGTAGCTCACGCCGCGGTCGATCGCCTGATCGATGCCGGCCCGCGTGCGCCAGAAACCCTCGTCGGTGCGGTCGCCGACAATGAATCGCCGATCGCGCTCGTCCGAGTCGTCCGTCACCAGCGAAGCGCTGTCGGCGTCGGTGCGCGCGATCAGCACAGTGGGCACGTCCATCACGTCGGCCGCCAGTCGCGCGGCGACCAGTCGCTGGATCGCCCGGCTGGTGGGCACGAGCACCTTGCCGCCCATGTGCCCGCACTTCTTGAACGCTGACCGCTGGTCCTCGAAATGCACGCCCGCGGCGCCGGCCTCGATCATCCAGCGCATCAGCTCGTAGGCGTTGAGCACCCCGCCGAACCCCGCCTCGGCGTCGGCGACGATCGGGACATACCAGTCGGGCATGTGCCCGCTCAACCCCGCCACGTGCGCCACCTGGTCGGCCCGCGTCAACGCCTTGTTCAACCGCTGCACCAGTCGCGGCACGCTGTCGGCAGGATAGAGGCTCTGGTCGGGATACGTCTCCATCGCCTCGTTCATGTCCGCGGCGACCTGCCAGCCGCTGACGTAGATCGCTTTGAGCCCCGCCTGGACCATCTGCACGGCCTGGCCGCCGGTCTGGGCGCCAAGTGCAGCGATGTACGGCTCGTCGTGGAGCAGGTGCCAGAGCTTGCGGGCGCCGTGATCGGCGAAACTGTGGACGATCCGCATCGTGCCCCGCAGTTTGATGACATCCAGCGCGCGGTAGGGGCGTTGGATGCCGACCCAGCGCGGATTGATGCTCCAATGCGCCTGCAGATCGCTGGCTGCCTGCAGATCGGCGGCCTCGCCGTTGCCGCTGCCGTTGCCTTTGGTTGGACTCTCGGACATAGCCCATTCCTTTCATAAGCCGGACGCGCGAGGGAGGGCCGAGTGAGGCGGTGGTGTCGCTGGTGGCAGGCAGGACCCTCACCCGGACCCTCCCCCGCACGTCCGACAGTCAGGACGCATGACGTCACTGCAGACGCTCGTAGCCGGCGAGCGTCATGAACGGCACAAAATCGTCCTCCATCACGGTCCGTTCGATGAGTTCGCGTGCCTGCGCGAAATGCCCGGCGTCAAATGTCTGCGCCCCCAACCGGTCGCGCAGCTTCCCCAACTGGTCGTCGAACTGGCGATGCACGAGGTCGGCTGTGATCGGTGTGTCGTCGTCAAGTGCCGCATTGTGATGATGCACCCACTGCCAGAGCTGCGAGCGGCTGATTTCGGCCGTGGCGGCGTCCTCCATGAGGTTGTAGAGCGGCACGCATCCGTTGCCGCCCAGCCACGCCGCCATGTACTGGATGCCCACATCGACGTTCTGGCTCAGCCCGGCGCGGGTGATTGTGCCGGCGGGCACGCTGAGAAGGTCTGCTGCAGTGACCTGCACATCGTCGCGCAGTCGGCCAATCTGGTGCGACCCGGGCATGTGCGCGTCGAACGCCTGTCGCGCCAGGGCGACCAGGCCCGGGTGGGCCACCCATGTCCCGTCGTGCCCGTCGCCGGCCTCGCGCACCTTGTCGGCCTGCACCTTCGCCAGCGCCGCGTCGTTGGCGTCGGCGTCGCCCTTGATCGGGATCTGCGCCGCCATCCCGCCGATGGCGTGAATGCCCCGCCGGTGGCACGTCCGGATCGCCAGCAGTGAGTAGCTGTGCATCATGTGCGTGGTCATCGTGACCTGGGCGCGGTCGGGCATGGTGAACGCTTCATTGCCGGCGAACTTTTTGATAATCGAGAAGATGTAGTCCCACCGGCCGCAGTTGAGCCCGGCGCTGTGGTCGCGCAATTCATAGAGGATTTCGTCCATCTCGAAGGCGGCGAGGATCGTCTCGATGAGCACGGTCGCGCGGATCGACCCGCGCGGGATGTGCAGGTCGTCCTGAGCGAAGCAGAACACGTCGTTCCAGAGCCGCGCCTCCAGGTGGTTTTCGAGCTTGGGCAGGTAGAAGTAGGGCCCACTGCCCCGGTCGAGCAGTTCCGCGGCATTGTGGAAGAAGAACAGGCCGAAATCCCACAATGACGCGGGGATCGGCTGGCCGTCGAGCGTCACGTGTTTCTCGGGCAGGTGCCAGCCGCGCGGCCGCACCATCAGTGTGGCCGTGACATCATTGAGGCGGTAGTCCTTGCCCTCGGGGCTGGTGTAACGAATGGCGCGGCGCACGGCGTCGATGAGATTGGCCTGCCCGGTGATGCAGTTGTCCCACGTCGGGCTGTTGGCGTCCTCGAAGTCGGCCATGAACACATTGGCGCCGCTGTTGAGGGCGTTGATGACCATCTTGCGCTCGACCGGGCCGGTGATCTCGACACGACGATCGTTCAGGTCGGCGACGATGGGAGCGACATGCCAGGCACGGTCGCGGACGGCGGCGGTGGCGGTGAGAAAGTCTGGTTGCTCACCGTTGCGCAGCCGGTCCTGGCGCTGGTCGCGCGCCGCCAGCAGGCGTCGCCGCGTCGGGTCGAACTCGCGCACCAGTCGCTCGACAAACGCCAGCGCTTCGGGCGTGAGCACCCGGTCGTGCGCGGCGACGTCAGGGCCCGTGATGTGGAGTGAGCATACAGCAGGTGATGCAGTGGACCGACTCATGGGGCGTCTCCGTGGGCCACGCGAACTGCACGCGCCTGGCCCCAAGCCAGTTTGAGCCACCACCAGCCGGCCACCACCTTGACACTGCCGCCACCGCGCCCGATCCGCCGACTACCGCCCGATGAACATCCCGCCGTTGACCGACAGCACCTGCCCGGTGATGTAGGTCGCATGCGGTCCGGCCAGGAACACGATCGCGCCGGCGACTTCCTCGGGTTTGGCCATCCGTCCCAGGGGGATCTGGGCCTTGATGCTCTCGAGCACCTTCTCAGGGATGCCCGAGGTCATGTCGGTTTCGGTGTAGCCCGGCGCCACGGCGTTGACCAGCACGCTCTTGCGGGCATACTCGCGCGCCAGCGTGCGGGTCAGGCCGATCAGCCCCGCCTTGGCTGCGCCGTAGTTGGCCTGGCCGAACGCCCCGATCTGGCCCACCATCGACGTGACGAACACCACGCGACCGCCGCCACTGTCGGCCATCTTCGGCACCACCAGATGCGTGACGTAGAACGGCCCGTTCAGGTCGGTGTTGATCACGTCTTCCCACTCCTTCTGCGTCATCTTCGTGAACGAATGGTCGCGGTTGATCGCCGCGTTGTTGACCAGGATGTCGATGTGGCCGAAGTCGGCATACGCCTGGCCGACGAATGCTTCGACCGCCGCCGCGTCGCCGATGTTGGCCAGATAGGCTTTGGCCTTGCGGCCTTTGGCCTGGATGAGGCCGACCACTTCGTCGGCGGCATCCTTGTTGTGGGCGTAGTTCACTGCAACATCTGCGCCCGCCTCCGCCAGCGCCAGCGCCGTCGCACGTCCGATGCCGCGCGACGCACCCGTCACCAATGCCACCTTGCCACTGAGTTCTGCCATGACACCACCTGCCCTTTCGTGAAAATGAGTTGGACCACCGAACCAATCGCGTCACGCCGCGGGGTGCCAGCCCGCATCGGCCCAGAGTTCTCCGCTGACGGCCGAGTTGCCGATCATGAAGCAGATCGCGTCGGCGATCTCTTCCGGCTCGATCAGCCGCTGCAGTTGCGTGTACGGCAGCACGTGCTGCTCGATGTAGTCATTGGACAGCGAATGCACCATCGGCGTGTTGGTGAAGCCCGGGTGGATCACGCCGGTGCGCACGCCGTAGAACATCGCTTCCTTCATGAGCGTGGCCGCGGCGCCTTCGAGGCCGGCCTTCGTCGCCGCGTAGGCAATCTGGCCCTTGTTGCCCTGGCGCGACACGCTGCCGATGAAGATGATCGTGCCCTGCACGTCCTCGCAGGCGGCCCACTTCTTCAGACCCAGTTGATAACGATGGGCGGCCATCCGCGCCACCAGTTCCACGGCCCAGTACACCGGCGACACGAGGTTGACCTCGCACACCTGCCGGAAATCTTCAATGGGGTAGATCACCGGTTGGCTGGTGGCCTTATCGATGCGTACGGCCAGGGCGTCGCGCGTGATGCCGGCGGCGGGGACCAGAATGCTGACCACCTCGCCCTCTTCGCACACCTCATCAAACACGCGCTTGCGGAAGCCATCGTCGCACACGTCGCCGATGAACGGTTGGGCGCCCTTGAAACCCAGCACCTCGTCGATGGCTGACGCCTCGTCGCGAACGTGGTCGCTGCGATCGACCATGGCGATGCGCCGGGCGCCCCGACGCGCCAACTCGGCACACACCGCACGTCCGATTCCACTCCCCGCACCCGTCACCACGGCGATCTTGTCCTTGATCCTCATGACATGACTCCTGAGGGGGCCTAGACTGAGGACATAATACTCCGCTGCCCATCGGCGGGCAAGAGATTTTTGTGCGTTTGCAGTATAATCTTTGTTCGTATGCATAAACCCTGAAAGGATCTGATGATGGCCCAGGCCAACTCCGACGCCGACCAGCCGCTGCGGATCAAAAAGTACCCCAACCGCAGGTACTACGACACCACCCGCTCCCGTCATGTGACGCTCGAGGAGATCCACCAGCTCATCCGCGACGGGCGCGACGTCGAGGTCATCGACTCGCGCACCGGCGAGGACATCACCGCCAAGGTGCTGGCCCAGATCCTCATCGAGCTTGACCCGCTGAAGCTGGGCGTGTTTCCCGCCGCCATGCTCCATCGCATCATTCGTTCCAACGAGCAGATCGTCACAGAATTCGTGGATAAGTATTTCAACCAGGCCCTGTCGGCATTCCTCGAGTCCAAGAAGACGTACGAGCAGTTTCTTCGCCGTTCGATCGGGCTGGATCCCGCGGCGGCGCCCGGCGGCGACTGGATGCGGATGATGATGATGCCCGGGCTCTGGCCGACCCAGCCAGCCCCGGCTGCAGCCGAGGGCGGCGACCTGCAGCAGACTGTCGAGGAGCTTCGCCGGCAGGTGGCCGAACTGCACAGCAAGCTCGAGGCCCGGCAGCAGCGTTCGGCTCGGCGCAAGCCCCGCCCTCGCCGCAAGGGGGGCTGAGGGCGACTTTTTTTTGTGCAAACGCACAAAATTCTATTGACTCCCGCCTGGCGCGACGATATCGTGTCTGGAAACAGGACCGAATGGTCCCATGCGAAAGGGTTCCGTCATGATGGCAACGCTACAGAACGACGTGTCGGCCATGTTCGAGGAAGCGGTCAAGAGCTTCGACACCGCGGTCCGCTCCGGCGTCAAGATCCAGCAGGATCTGACCAAGGTCTGGACGGACGCGCTGGCGAAGATCGATCCCATGAGCGGGATCGACGCCCGCACCCAGGCCCTCCTGGAGGAGGCGGTCCCCACCGCGCAGAAGTCCGTCGAGGAGTGCCTCAAGCTCATCGACAAGGCCAGCCAGACCAGCCTCGACCTGCTGAAGAAGGCCATGACCGCCGGCGCCGTGCAGTCGCTGCCGGAGGCCAAGGCCCGCACGCAGGAGATGTGGGAGGCGTCCCTGGCGGCGCTGCGCAGCAACGCCCAGGCGATGGTGGACGCCAACAGCCGCGTGCTCGATGCCTGGGTGCAGTACGGCGGCAAGGCGACCAAGGCCGCCAAGCCCGCCGCAGCGTCCAAGTAATCGCGCCTGGACACGACCGGCGAGTGTGGCTGAACACGGGTTGTGACGCCGGCGGCGCCGCATGGGTTTGTGCCTTCCGGTTCCGGGGGGGCGGCGCCCGCCCGGCGATTTGGAAACACGGTGGTGCGATCGGCTGACCGTCTCGGACGCTGGTGGCGGGGCGGGCGGCCAATTCCAGTCACTTCCCCGGCGAAACGGAGTCTGACATGTTGACGAGTGTTTACCTGGCGGGCAGCGCACGCACGGCCATCGGTGGCTTTGCCGGCGCATTCAACGACGTGCCCGTCACTCAACTGGGCACGACGGCCATCAAGGCCGCTCTGCAGCGCGCCAACCTGGCCCCGGACAAGGTCGATGAGGTCATCATGGGCTGCGTCCTCCAGGGCGCGGCCAAACCCAACGTCGGTCGACAGTCGGCGATTGCAGCCGGCGTGCCCGCCACCAAGCCCGCCTATACGATCAATCAGCTCTGCATTTCAGGGTTGCAGTCGATCATCAGCGCCGCGCAGAAGATTCAGTGCGGCGATGCGGCGGCGATCGTCGCCGGCGGCATGGAGAGCATGAGCCGTGCGCCGTACATCCTCGACAAGGCCCGCGGTGGTTTTCGCATGGGCCACGGCGAGATCTATGACTCGATGTTGTACGACGCGCTGATCGATGCCTTCGACGGGCGTCATATGGGCGCATGCGGCGACGCAGCGGCCGCGAAGTACGGCTTCTCCAAGGCCGACCAGGACAAGTACGCCGTCGAAAGCTACAAGCGCGCCATTAAGGCCCAATCCGACTGCATCTTCGCCAAAGAGATTGTCCCCGTCGAAATCACGACGCGCAAAGGGACGATCACAGTGGACAAGGACGAGGAGCCGACGCGCTTTGTCGAGGAGAAGTTCTACGCCCTCAAGCCGGCGTTCTCGAAGGACGGCACGGTGACGGCGGGCAATGCGTCGAGCGTCAACGACGGCGGGGCGGCGGTCGTGGTGATCGATGGCGATGCTGCGTCGAAGCTGGGCGTCAAGTGCGAAGCCAAAGTGTTGGGCTACAGCGTCGAGGCCCGCGAGCCGGAGTGGTTCACGCTGGCCCCGATCAAGGCGATCGACTCGCTGCTGAAGAAGCTGGGCTGGACAGTCGGCGACCCCGACCTGTACGAGCTCAACGAGGCGTTCAGTTGCGTGCCCATGGCAGCGATGAAGGACCTGGGCATAACGCACGAAAAGCTCAACGTCCACGGCGGGGCGGTGGCGCTGGGCCATCCGATCGGATGCAGCGGCTGCCGTGTGGTGGTCACGCTGATCAACGCGCTGCGAACGCGCGGCGGCAAGCGCGGCGTCGCGGCGCTGTGCGTGGGCGGCGGCATGGGCGGCGCCATTGCCATCGAACTGGTGTAGCGCATGAAACGATCGCAGGTGCGCAGCGGCGACATTCTTTCAGGCGGTCACCGTGTGGTGATCGTCGGGC
Organism: uncultured Phycisphaeraceae bacterium; assembly: GCA_964518335.1. Taxonomy (GTDB): domain Bacteria; phylum Planctomycetota; class Phycisphaerae; order Phycisphaerales; family Phycisphaeraceae; genus CAZFDT01. The sequence goes on along the minus strand of CAZFDT010000011.1, from coordinate 51,097 downwards.
TCAACTGCCGCGACAACTGCGGCGGCGCCGCCCAGGCCGTCGCCGCTGCCGCCGGCGTCTCGATCACCCGCTTCAAGCGCATCGCGCACGCTTCGGATGTCGGTCGGATCATCCGCATCGACGTGCCCGAAGCGCCGCGCCTGCGCCTGCGGGAGATCGTCGGACTCCTGCTGCGGCGCGATCGCCATCTGCCCATCCGTATCGACGACTTGCGCGCCGCCCTGCAACAATTGGTGCGATACCTGGGCAGCCCGTGGCATCACCAAATGCACACGCACGATGTGGCGATGGTCGCCATCGGCTGCGGCGTCGGCTCGCTCGAAGGCGGGTTCGCCACGCTGCTGAAGCTGCTGATCGAGGTGCACTATCCCGGCCTGGTGTACGAGCCGACCGATCTGGCCAAGCGGCTTACCGAGCCTACGATGCAGGCGATGGGGCTTGCAGGTCGCGCCGATGACCCGTTGCCGTCGTGGCGCTGTCCGCGCAGCGACTGGAGCGAACGGGACGAGCGCGAGGTGATTGGACTGAAGCGGTCGGCGCCGCTAGCCGTATGACTGTCGTGGATGAAGGAGCCAGCCATGTCCGAAACTGAGAATGGCAAGCAACACGTGTATGAGACGATGGACGCCTTCACCCGCATGTGGGGCGACTTCGCCATGAAGATGATGACGGCGGGCATGGCGGTGTCGCCCGGCAGCGCCCCGCCGGACGCGGCGCGGCAGGTGCGCGGAGCGATGTTCAAGGCCATGAGCGAGCAGTGCGAGCAGTTCATGCGCTCACCGGCGTTCCTGGAGATGATGAAGCAGTCGATGGACGCTGCAGTGACACTGCGCACGCAGGTCAACGAGTTCCTCAACCGCGCCCATCACGAGGCCCAGGGCGTGGCCCGCGACGACGTGGACAACCTCATGCTCACGATCCGCCACTTCGAGAGCCGTGTGCTCGACCGGCTCGAAGAACTGGAGCGGCGGATCGACGCGCTTTCCGCCGGCGCCGGCCGCGCCCAGCCGAAGCCCCGCACCCAAGAGTCACCCAGGCCTCAGAAGGCTCAGAAGCCTCAGAAAAAGAGGAGATAACCCGCCATGACCACGTTCTCCGCAGCACAACAGGCATGGATCGACGAGGGCCTGACGAATATCAAGCGCCTGACGCGCATCCCTCAGCTCTGGTTTCACGCCCAGCGCGTCAGAAAAGGATGCACGCCCAGCGACGTGGTCTATGAAGAGGACCGCGTCAAGCTGCTGCGTTACCGCAACGGCGAAGCCAGGCACAAGACGCCGATGGTCTTCGTCTTCGCCCTCGTCAACCGGCCGTACATCGTCGATCTCAAGCCCGGCAAGAGCGTCATCGCCCACTTCGTCCACGGCGGCATCGACAGTTACCTCGTGGACTGGGGCTATCCCACCTACGCGGATCGCCACCTCGCCCTCGACGATCACATCAACGGCTACCTGCACAACTGCATCGACTACGTCCGCGAACGCACCGGCCAGGACAAGGTCACGCTCATCGGCTACTGCATGGGCGGGACCATCGCTGCCATGTACGCGGCCCTACACCCCGATCGCGTCAAGAACCTCGTCCTCATGACCGCGGGCATCGACTTCGCCCCCAAGGACGGGCTCATCAACCTCTGGGGCTCGCCCGAATACTTCGACGTGGACAAGTTCATCGACGCCTTCGGCAACATGCCCGCACAGTACATGCAGCTTGCCTTCCAGTTCCTCAAACCCGTGCAGAACCTCATCGAAAAGCCCATCAACTTCATCGAGCGCATGGACGATGAGGCGCTCGTCGATGACTTTTTCGCCATGGAGGGCTGGCTCAACGACAACGTCGATGTGCCCGGCGAGGTGTATCGCCAGTTCGTCAAGTACCTTTACCAGCAGAACCGCCTGGTCAAAGGCACCATGCCCGTGGGCAAGCACACGGTCAACCTCAAGAACATCACCTGCCCCGTGCTCAACCTGATGGCCCGCAACGACGACCTCGTGCCCTGCGGCATGAGCGCGCCGTTCAACGATCTGGTCAGCTCCAGCGACCGCAAAGCGATCACGTTCCCATCGGGCCACATCGGCCTGGCGGTGAGCGGACGGGCCCAGAAGGAGCTGTGGCCCCAGGTGGTGCAATGGGTGGCGGAGCGGTCGAAATGATTGTTCCCGTGTCGCGGGAGCGGCGCACCCGCCCGTGGGGCGCAAGACGAAGAGGGCGGCTGCCCCGCGCCCGCTACGCGGAAATACTGCCATGCTCCACGCCCTGACGCGCGAGTGCTTCGACGTGACGGCCGTCGTGCCCGAGTGCTATGGGGCGTATCGCTCGGCCGTCCTCGACGCGATCGACTTCTTCCTGAGACGACTGACGCCACTGCGACTGCGCGATGTCGTGCATGCTCAGGCGGCGCTGCCGTTGGACGCAGCGCCTGCCGATCGACTGGTGACGCTGATGCACCAGTGCCCCGCCCTGCACAAGCTGGGTCAGGTGATTGCGCGGCACCGCAAACTGGAGCCGGGCTTCCGCGCCAAGCTGCAGGAGCTGGAGATGCGCGAGCCGCGCACGAACGTTGCAACTCTGTGGCCGATCATCCAGCACGAACTGGGCGAGGCCATCGAGCGATTCGCCATCGTGCCCGGCAGGACGCCCCTGGCGGAGGCAAGTGTTGCCGTGGTGATGCCCCTGTCGTGGTCCGGCGGCGAAGGCGTCTTCAAAGTCATGCGTCCCGGCGTCGAGACGATGCTGGACGAGGACCTGACGATTCTCGCGGAGCTGGCCGACCACCTGGATGCGCGCGGCGATCTGCCGACGATCGAGTACCGTCGCACGTTCGACGACGTGGCCGAGCTCCTGCGCCACGAGGTGTGCTTCGACGAGGAGCGAGCCAACCTGGCGGCGGCGGCGACGGCGATGCGGCGAAACGACGGCGTGATCGTGCCCGCGCTGCTGCCGTTCGGCGGGGAGCACGTGACAGCCATGCAACGGGTGCATGGCGTACGCGTCACGCAGTGCGCTTCGGTGCATCGGCGCGCCTTGGCGCGACGGATGGCGCGGGCGCTGGTCGTCGGCACACTGCTGGGGACACAGACGGACGGGCTGTTTCACGCCGATCCGCACGCTGGCAATCTGTTCGCCGATGAGGCCGGCCATCTGATCGCCCTGGACTGGAGCCTGGTCGGGCGTCTGACCGACGCGGATCGACGGCTGCTGATCGAGCTGTACGTGTCGGCTGCCTGGCGCGACGAGCAGGCGATGACCGACGCCATCGTCGCCATGGCGATCGAGTCGCCTGGCGTGCGGCGAATCGCACCGGTGGTGCGAAGCTGGATCGACGGCCATCGCCTGGAGCCGTTGCCCCGCTTCACGGACTTATTGCAGTTGACCGATGACCTGGCGTTGGCGGGCGTGCGGTTTCCGCATCGGTTGATGCTGTTCCGCAAGGCCGTGTTCACCCTCGACGGGGTGGTCGGCGATGTGTGCCCGCAGGTCACGCTGTCGCAGCTCGTCGAGGCCGCGGTGCTCGAACGGGTGCTGATGTGGGAGATGCCGTGGCGCCTGCTGCTGCCGGTCGCGTCGCGTGCGACGCCGTCGGGCCTGTCCACGGTGGACCTGTGGCGCCTGGGCGCGGCGGCGACTACGGGACTGATCGACAGCCTCAGCCGCGTGGGGCGGGCGCCAAACCGAGGGTCTGGCGCCGTGGTGTCATAGCCCCTGGAGGCGGTACCCGGCATGGTGCAGCAGCTCGCGCGCCGCCGCATCAATCTCGAGAATCTCGATGCCTTCCATGCGGGCCTCGAGCCACGGCATGGGCGTGTTGTCCGGATCGTCGAGTACCAGCAGCCCCTGCTTGTGCTGGGCTCCGGCCCCTTTGAGTTCGACATACCCCACGCCCTCTTTGCCACTCCACCGATACTTGAGTTGCGAGAATGGTGCAGTCTGCATTGCCACGTCTCCTCGTGCGGGATGTGAATTCGTCCAACTGCCCCGACGCTGCGGGTGCCAACCTGATCGCCTGTGACCTGCGTCAGCGTCCGTCGCTTGGCGCTGGTGTTCGTTCGACACCATCTCAACACGCGGTCACAACTGCTGCCGCAACGATAGCCGCCACGCCGAAGCGTCCAACCGCGCGATGAACTTCACCACTCCGTCGCCCACCCGTCGGTGTCGGCGCTTCCGCTTCCTACGCCGAGTCCGAGCGGTTCGTCCGTGCGGCTTCGAAATGCGTCACAACAAGCCGCCCGGCAATGAGGTAATTTTACCCATTTATCCTAAAACGCAAGAGCCACGCCGACTTTTTAATGATTATTTCCAAGATTGTCTCGTCAACCGCCTGCACCTGCGACAGCATTCAACAGCCACGTGCCGGACTCGAACCGGCGACCTGCGGTTTACAAAACCGCTGCTCTACCAACTGAGCTAACGTGGCGGGGGCGACGTGAAGGTCTCACGGGACATCTGAGCATCCCACGATAACAAGCCACCTTGGGGATTCGAACCCCAGACCTGTGCTTTACGAAAGCACTGCTCTACCGCTGAGCTAAGGTGGCGGCGAGTCAGGTATTTTAGAGCATCCGCTTGCCGCGTGCCAGACGCGGTCGTCGCAAGCGTCGCGGTGTGTTCGCCACCGCGACGCGGCGGATGGCGGGGCGGCCGGCCCGGTGGGTGGCGTACACTGGGGCGGTGCTGATTCTCGACTGCTACAACCTGCTGCACACGACGATGCCGCAGCCCCTGGCGGGGCTGGATGAGCGGGGGTTGATTGCGTTGTTGGCGGCAGGCCAGTCCCGGCGCCGTGGGCGGGGATGGGGTGCGGTGCGGATTGTCTGTGACGGAGTGGAGAAGCCGCATGCGCCAACGACCTTGAGTGTCAGCGACGTGGAGTTGGTCTATGCCGGGCCAGGGGTGACGGCCGACGAGGTGATCGTCAACATGATTGAGGCGGACACGTCGCCGCGGCAACTGGTGGTGGTCAGCAACGATCGTCAGATACAGAAGGCGGCGACGCGGCGGCGGGCGCGGGCGATGTCGTGCGAGTCATTCATCGGCGAGCTGGCGAGAATGGCTGGGCTGTTGAGTCGGCCGATTCGTGGCGATGCGCCGTTGCCGACGGATGCGGACTACTGGATGCGGGAATTCGGCTTGGCGGAAGCAGATTCACAAACGCACCCGCCACCGCGATCGAACGTGACCGGGTGGCAACCGAGCCTCGGCGCCACGGGGACGGCGTTGTGGCGACGGTGCGATGGCATCGGGACGGACGTGGCACGGCTCGTGTCGGCGCATGGTGGTTGGGACATGTCGGGCGTGGCGGTGTTTGTGGACGATGGCAGGCCGTGCCGGCTCGAGTATATGGTTCACTGCAACGCGGCATGGCGCACGGAGCGGGCAGCGGTGAAGGGGTACGTTGTATCGAGGGCGGTCGCACTGGACCTCGCCGCTGACGAACAACGCCGGTGGACGCTCAATGGCCGCTCGGCGCCGCAGCTCGACGGTTGCCACGACATCGACCTGGCGTTCACGCCGGCGACCAACACCCTGCCATTGCGCCGGCTTGGGCTGGATGTAGGCGACGTCGGCCGCACCCGAGTGGCCTGGCTGCGGTTCCCTGAGCTCGACCTGGCCCCGCTGGAGCAAACTTACCAGCGGCTGACAGACGACACATTCCGCTTTACCGCCGCGGCAGTGTCCTTCACGGCTGATTTGCGTGTCCATCCGTCAGGGCTGGTGACGCTCTATCCCGGCCTGTGGGAAGTCGTCAGCCTGATGGTTCAGTAAGCGGGCGGGGTGCTGAATAATGCGCCACCCGGTCAGGCAGGATAAAAGGGGTCGCCGCCGCATCCAGACGCTGTCGCGTAAGGCCATTTAATACAGATAGTTAGAGATTCCATTTGACACGGAGGCCATTGGACGTTCAAGTGGTTCGCCCCCGATCCGCCGATGGAAAGGGTGCCGAACATGATTGGCAGTCCTAGCGTAAGCAAGGGTTTTGATGGCCAAACGAACCACCTCCAAATCGTCCCGAACCCGGTCAGGCACCGCGCGAAGCAGCAAGGGCGGCCGATCATTTGGCGGTGCTCCCCGCAACGTTGAAGGCAAGCATCTGGTGATTGTCGAGTCGCCGACGAAGGCCAAGACGATCAACAAGTACCTGGGGCCGGACTATGTGGTGATGGCCAGTGTGGGTCACGTACGCGATCTTCCCAAGCGGGTGAAGGGCCAGGACGTGCCTGGGGTGGCCATTGAGAAGGGCTTTGAGCCGACGTACGAGGTGCTGCCGGACAAGCGCAAGACGGTGGCCGACCTCAAGCGTGTGGCGAAGTCCGCTGCCGACGTGTGGTTCGCGACCGACCTGGACCGCGAGGGCGAGGCGATTGCGTGGCATCTGGCCGAGGCGCTGGGCGTGCCGATTGCTCAGGCCAAGCGTGTGGTGTTCAACGCGATCACCAAGGGCGAGATTCAGAACGCCTTTTCGCACCCCCGGAAGATCGACACAGCCAAGGTCGATGCGCAGCAGGCCCGGCGGATTCTCGACCGCATCGTGGGCTATCAGGTGTCGCCGCTGCTGTGGAAGAAAGTGGCGGGGGGGCTCAGCGCCGGGCGAGTGCAGAGCGTGGCGACGCGACTGGTCGTCGAACGCGAGCGCGACATCGAGGCGTTCATCCCCGAAGAGTTCTGGAAGATCACGGGCTACTTTGCCTGCCAGCCTGGGAATGCACAAGCGCTGTCGGCGGAGTGGTCGCGCTTCTACGTGCCGGACGAGCAGGGCAAGCCGCCGACGGTGAAGGACACCATCGCGTGGCTTAGCCAGCGTCAGGCGCTCAAGGCGGAACTGGTCGAACTCGGCGGCGAGGCGTTCCGCCCCGGCAATCGCGACGATGCGATCGCCATCGCCCGGAGCCTGGGTTTCGTTGTCGATGACGTCAAGGAATGGCAGGACCCCAAAGGCAAGGGCAACGCCAAGTTTCTCGCGACCTACAAGGGTCACGTGGCGCTCGACGCGGCCCCGCCGTACCGCATCGCCTCGATCGAGACGAAGCGCACGACCTCGCGCCCCTCGGCGCCGTTCATCACCAGCACGCTCCAGCAGGTCGCCTCGACGCGGCTGGGCTTCCCGCTGCAGCGGACCATGCGCATCGCGCAGCAACTCTACGAAGGCATCGACATCCACGGCCAGGAGGGCCAGACCGGCCTCATCACCTACATGCGAACCGACTCGACCCACCTGTCGGGCGAGGCGCTGAGCATGGCCCGCGACTACATCGCCCAGGAGTGGGGGGATCGCTACCTTCCTGAAAAGCCCAATTTCTACGCATCGAGCAACAAGGCCGCCCAGGAAGCCCACGAGGCCATCCGCCCGACCGACGTGCGACTGACGCCCAAACGCCTGCGCGGCCACCTCACCGACGAGCAGTTCAAGCTGTATCAGCTTATCTGGGAGCGGTTCCTCGCCTGCCAGATGGTCGCGGCGGAATGGGATAGCACCACGGTATTGATCGAGGCGGACGTAGCCCCGCATGCGAATGCGGGGCTGAGTGGTTCATCGGGCGCAGCCCCGCATTCGCATGCGAGGTTCCGCGCGACGGGCCGCACGCTGGTGTTCGACGGGTTCTATAAAGCCGCGGGCGTCCCGCAGGGCGAGGAGCTGGTGATCCCCGCCACGCTCAAGAAGGACGATGCGGTCGCCCCGTTCTCGCTCGATCCACAGCAGTCGTTCACGCCGCCGCCGCCGCGCTACACCGAGGCGTCGCTGCAGAAGAAGCTCGAAGAGGAAGGCATCGGCCGACCCTCGACCTACGCCGCGATTATCTCCACCATCCAGGACCGCAAGTACGTCGAACAGGTGTCGATGCGCGACCGCCGGCTCCGCGCCACCGACCTGGGCAAGGTCGTCACCGACATGCTCGTCGATGCGTTCCCCACCATCATGGACGTCGGCTACACGCGCGACATGGAGACCGAGCTGGACAAGGTCGAGGAGGAGCACCACGACTGGGTGACGATGCTGCGGGCGTTCTACGGCCCGTTCAAGGAGAACCTCGACCACGCGCACGAGAATATGACGCACGCCAAGGCGGTGACGGAGCCCGCCGAGTTCGAGTGCGCCCAGTGCGGCGCCCCGACGGTGTATCGCTTCGGCAAGAGCGGCAAGTTCCTGTCCTGCTCGCGCTACCCCGATTGCAAGTACGCCGCGCCGATCGACAGCGAGGGCCAGCCGCAGACGCCCGAACTCACCGACATCGTCTGCCCCGAGTGCGGCAGCGGGATGACGCGGCGGACGGGGCGATTCGGACCGTTCCTCAGTTGCACGCGCTACCCCGAGTGCAAGGGCGTCGTGAAGCTCGACCCGAAGAAGGGCACGATCGTGCCGCCCAAGCCCCCGCCGCTGGTGACGGACGTGGCGTGCCCCAAGTGCGGGTCGCCGCTGAATTGCCGTCGCAGCAAGCGAGGCCCGTGGCTGAGCTGCTCGAACTTTCCCAAATGTCGCGGCCGCGCCGGGTTCACCGGCCTCGACGAAGCCAAGCAGAAAGAGATCGAGATCGCCCTCGCCAACCACGAGAAGGCCAACCCGGTCAAACCGATTCTCAACGCCGCCGGCCGCGCCGTCGATGAGACTTACATCCCCAACGTCGTGTCGGCCGACACGCCCGCCGGCGGCATCGAGCCCGCCACGATCGACTCCGACGCGGCGTGACGAAACGATTAGTGTCCACAGATTTTCACAGGTTTGCACAGATTTCAAGGCAGGAGAGTGCTGCACTTGTCTTGACTCCGAATCTGTGTCCGTCTGTGAAAATCTGTGGATAGCGCTCTTCTTCAAAGAAAAACCCCGGCCTTTCAACCGGGGCTTCCCTTCAATCTCAAATACTTCCGGGGGGGGTTACTTCGCCCCGTCCTTCTTGGCCATGTGCTTGAGCAGGTCGATGACGCGGTTGCTGTAGCCCCACTCGTTGTCGTACCAGCTCACGACCTTGAAGAAGCGCTTCTCGCCCTTGAGGTTGTTCTGCAAAGTGGCGAGGCTGTCGTAGATGCTCGAACGATCGTCGTGGATGAAGTCGGTCGAGACCAGTTCCTCGTCGGTGACGCCCAGCAGGCCCTTGAGGTAGGTCTTGCTGGCGTTCTTGAGGGCGGCGTCGATCTCTTCGATCGAGGTGTCCTTGGCGGAGCGGAAGGTGAGGTCCACGACGGACACGTTCGGCACGGGGATGCGGAACGACATGCCGGTGAGCTTGCCCTTGGTGGCGGGGAGCACTTCGCCGACGGCCTTGGCGGCGCCGGTGGTGCTGGGGATGATGTTGATCGCCGCCGCGCGGCCGCCGCGCCAGTCCTTCTTGCTGGGGCCGTCCACGGTCTTCTGTGTGGCGGTGTAGGCGTGGATGGTGGTCATCAGGCCGGTCTCGATGCCGATGCCTTCCTTGAGGATCACGTGGACGAGGGGCGCCAGGCAGTTGGTCGTGCAGCTTGCGTTGCTGACGATGTGATGCTTGGCGGCGTCGTACTCTTCGTGGTTGACGCCCATCACCAGCGTCTTCACGTCGCCCTTGCCGGGGGCGCTGAGGATGACCTTCTTGGCGCCGGCGGTGATGTGGCCCTGGGCCTTGGCGCTGTCGGTGAACAGGCCGGTCGATTCGATCACGTAATCGACGCCCAGGTCCTTCCACGGGAGCTGGCTGGGTTCCTTGGTGGCCATGACGCACTTGATTTCGTGGCCGTTGACCACGAGCACGTCGGCCTCGTCCTTCGAGGCGTCGCTCTTCTTGGTCTCGACCTTGTGCTTGAACTTGCCGTGGACCGAGTCGTACTTCATCTGATAAGCGAAGTAGTCGGCGTCGGTGGAGATATCGACGACAGCCTTGACGTCGATCTCCTTGCCGAGCAGACCCTGGTCGCACAGGGCCTGAAAGACCATGCGACCGATGCGACCGAAACCGTTGATGCCGACCTTCAGGGCCATAATGCTGCTCTCCAATTGTCGGGCGCAGAGATCAGGCGTGATCCGCGCGCCTGCGGGGGTGGGGGGTATCTTAGGCCAATTCCGGCAGGGGATAATCCGTCCGGCGGGACTCTATCATGGGAATTGTTGGTCTGTTGTCAAACGGGGTCGCCGGTACGGGCTGCTATCATGCCCCGCTGCGAATGGACACCGAACCTTGCCCAGGAGCCATTGGATGGCCTTGCGACCCTGCCTTGCGTGGACTGTAGCGTTGAGCACCAGTATCGCAACCGCCCAGGAACAGACCTTGCCGCTGCCGCAAGCGCCCGCCGTGACTGCTGTGGACACCCCGAGGGTGGCCGATGGAGTCGCCCCCGCCCGCGCCGCCGGCGTCGAGGGCGACGCGACGTATCGTCTCTTGCAGCAGCGCGACGATCGGCTGATCGCCGAGCTGCCCAACCGCATGATCGTGATCGCCCAGCGCGTGGCGGTGGCGCCGGTGGCGTCGGTGCAGGTGTGGGTGAAGACGGGCTCGATTTACGAGCAGGAGCACGTGGGCGCGGGGTTGTCGCACTTCCTGGAGCACCTGCTGTCGGGTGGGTCCACTGCAACGCGCACCGAAAGCCAGAATAACGCCATTCTCGGGCGCATCGGCGCCCGCACCAACGCGGCGACGGGGTTGGACGCCGTCCACTACTACATCAACACCACCGCCGAAGAAGCGGGCACGGCCATCGATCTGCTCAGTGACTGGATGCAGCACGCCCTGATCACGCAGGCCGAGTACGAACGCGAGCGCGAGGTGATTCACCGTGAGTTCGAGCACGGCGCCGGCGATCCGGCCCGTATCTTCTGGCGCCTCACCCAGCAGGCCCGCTATCAGAACGTCCCGGGCCACCCCGGGCGGCATCCGACGATCGGCTATCTCGACGAGTTCGACGCCATCAGCCGCGATGAGATCTACGCCTTCTTCAAGCGGATGTACGTGCCCAACAACATGGTGTTTGTGGTGGCCGGCGACATCGACCCCCGGAAGGTGGTGCAGCAGGTGGCGGTGAACTTTGCTGACGCCAAGCCGGGCGAGCTTCCGAAGGTGGCGTTGCCCGCCGATCGAGATGGGGCCGGCCCGGTGACGGCGACCGGGCAGGCCGACATCCGTCGCCCGCGGTTGCGACTGGCGTGGCCGGGCACCATCCTCGCCGGCGAAGGCGACTACGCCCTGGACCTGCTCGGCGGCATCCTCGGCGACGGCGAGTCCTCGCGCCTGACCAAGACCATCCGCGATGAGCAGCGGCTGGTCAACACCATCGACGCCTACAACCAGAGCTTCACGTGGGGCGAAGGCTTTTTCGGCATCGACGCCGAGGCCGCCAACGCGCAGGCCGACCTGGATGCCCTCGCCCACGCCATCCTGACGCAGTTGACCTTTGTGAAAGACCGCGCCGTCACCGACGAAGAGCTTGCCCGAGCCAAGCGGCAGACGCTGGCACGGGTGATCTACGCCAGCCAGTCGGCAGAGGGTATCGCCTCGAGACTGGCGCGAGACGTGATCGGGACGGGCGATCCTGATTACCTCGCCAAGTATGCCCATGCCATCCAGGAGATCACTGCCGCCCAGGTGCAAGCCGCCGCTCGCAGGTATCTGCGCGACGACGCGATGATCCGGGTGACGCTGATGCCCCTGCCGCCGGGTGAAAAGCCCAGCGACCTGGTTCGCCCCGTCGAGCCCGAGGACCTGGACATCAGCGGCTGGCGCCAAGTGGAGTTGGACAACCGCGAGTTGGTGGACCGACTTGGCAAGAGTCTGGATCGCGCCGGCGAGGCCCGGGCGATGACGGTCGATCCTGTCGAGATGCATGTGATGAGCAACGGTCTGAGACTGATCGTCGGCCGCTCGACGGTGGTGCCGGCGGTGGCGATGCAGTGGTTTCAGATCGGCGGCCTGCTGGCTGACGCGCCTGGGCGCGAGGGCGTCGCTGCGGCGACAACGGCCATGATGATGAAGGGCACCGCCACGCGCAGCGCCGATCAGATCAGCCGCGCCATCGAGGACCTCGGCGCGGGGTTGACCACGCAGACCGGCAACAACAGCGTCTATGCCCAGGCCGTGGCGCTCAAAGACGACTATCCCACGGTTCTGGCACTGATGGCGGATGTCGTGCTCAATCCGGCGTTCCCGCAGGAGGAATGGGACAAGCTGCGGCCGCGCCTGGTGGCGGCGATCGAGCGGCAGAGTGACCGGTGGGGCGGCGAACTCGGCCAGAAATGGCGAGCGGCGTACTACGAGGGGCACGTGTGGTCGCAGACCGCGCTGGGTCGCCGGGACGTCGTCGAGTCGCTGACGGTGGACGACCTGCGCGCGTTCCACACGTCACGATTGGGTGCGGCCGACTCCGTGCTGGCGGTCTTCGGCGACGTGGACCCGGCCCAGGTCAGGGCGCATGTCGAATCCGCGTTCGCCGCGATGCCCGCCGCCGCGCCGGTGGATTTCACTGCAGCACAGCCTGCGCCGCCCGAGCCCAAGCTGCTCATCGAGCCGACCGCCAAGCCCATGGCCGCCGTGCAGATCGGCTTTGGCCCCGGCATCACCCGCCAGAGCGACGACTTCGCCACCATGCAGGTGCTGGCGCGGCTGCTCTCGGATTTTCCCTCCGGCAAGCTCGAAGGCGCGTTGCGCGGCGACGGGCCCGGCCTGGTCTATGCCGTCGGGGCCTACAACATGGCAGGCATTGTCCCCGGCAGCTTCAACATCGTCTTCAACACGCAGCCCGCCACCGTTCCAGAGGCGCTTTCGCGCGTCATGGCGGTCGTCGAGGACGTGCGGAGCACTGCGGCCAGTGACGAGGAACTGGCCCGCGCCAAGGCCAGCGTCCGCGTCGATGAGGCCCTGGGTAAGCAGACCAATGGCGACCGCGCCACCAGCTACGCCCTCGACGTGCTCTACGGCCTGCCGCTGGATGACACCCAACGCATGCTCGAACACCTGGCCACCCTCGACAGCGCCACGGTCCTCGCCGCGGCACAGAAGTACCTGACGAATCCCGTCGTCGTCGTGATGAGCAACGTCGAACTGTCGCGCGAACCGCTCGAGGCGATCGTCAGCCCGTGAAGGTCAGTGGGTTTCGCTAAGCCGCAAGCGGCTGACGAGAAGGCTACGCGCGGTAGCGGTAGTTTTTGCGGTCGCGCACGACGAAGCGCTTGTTGGCGGCGAGGTGTTCGAGAACGTGATACACCGTCTCGGCGTGGTCGGGCATGCCGATGCCGGCGGCGATGTCTTCGGCGCTTTGGGCGGCGTCGGGGTGCTTGCGCAGGTACGCCACGGTCTTGCTCTGGACCTGCAGCACTGCCTCGGCAGCCTTCTTGCCCGCCTCGACGCCGGGCTGGTGATAGGCGTTGATGTTCACCATCGTGGCATAGAAGCCCACCGCCCGCTCGTACAGGGCGATGAGGGCGCCCAGCCGCTTGGCATCGAGCTTGTCGATGAAGATGGTGATGGATTGGCGACCCTTGTCGGCCAGGGCCTCGCGTGTGCCTTGCCAGAATCCGCTCAAGTAGTCGCCGCTTCCGACGCCCGGCTCGACCTCGACGGTGCGTTCGTCTCGTGCTGGACGCAAGGCGTCCTGTTGGACCACGAGGAAGGTGATGAAAAAGTTGTGGACGCCGTCGCGGAGCTGCTGCACGTAGGCGTGCTGATCGGTCGAGCCCTTGTTGCCATAGACGCTGATGCCCTGGTTGACGACGTTACCGGAAAGGTCGTGCTCCTTGCCCAGGCTCTCCATGACGAGCTGCTGCAGATAGCGGGACATGAGCAGCAGGCGGTCTTTGTAAGGAAGCATGACCATATCCTTGCTGCCGCGACCGTCGGTGGCGTGATGCCACATGAGGGCCAGAAGCATGGCGGGGTTGGTCTTGGTGGACTGTCGGCGCGTGAGGCGATCCATGTTGGCGGCGCCGGTCAGGAGGCCCTTGACATCGACGCCCTGCAGCGCCGCCGGGAGCAGACCGACCGCCGACAGGACGCTCGTGCGACCGCCGACCCAGTCCCACATGGGGAAGCGGCGGAGCCATCCTTCCTTCTGGGCGAGCTTGTCGAGCGCCGAGCCTTCGCCGGTGATGGCGACGGTCTGCTTGGCGAAGTCGAGTCCGCGGGCTTTGAAGGCGTGGTGGACCTCGACCATGCCGTTGCGGGTTTCCTTGGTGCCGCCGGACTTGGAGATGACCAGCACCAGCGTGCTCTTGAGTCGGTTGCCCAGCGCGTGGAGTTCGCGGGCGATGCCGTCGGGGTCGGTGTTGTCGAGGAAGTGGGGTTTGAGCTTGTCGCGGCGTGTGCCCAGGGCGTCGGCGACGAGTTGCGGCCCCAGGGCCGATCCGCCGATACCCACCAGCAGCAGGTCGGTGAACCGTTTGCTCGTCGGCGGGACGATGCGCTTGGCGTGAACGTCCTTGGCGAAAGCGATCACGTCGTCGATCGTCCGCTGAATCTGTTGATGCAGCTCAGGTTTGGGGGCCAGTTGGGGGGCGCGCAGCCAGTAATGGCCGACCATGCGCTTCTCGTCCGGGTTGGCGATGGCGCCGGCCTCGAGCTCCGCCATGGCGGCGAAGGCCTTGTCCGCGGCCGGCTGCATCTTCGTCAGAAACGCCGGGGTGAAATCCATCCGTGACACGTCCAGCGCCAAGCCGGTGCCACTGCAACGACAGAGGTAACGGTTGAAGCACTGCCAGAGCTTGAGTCGGTCCATGGGGGGGATCCTAACGCCGCAACGCCAGAACGCCGCAACGCCGCAGACGACAAGACATTTGCGGCGTTGTGGCGTTGCGGTGTTGTGGCGTTTGCCTTGTCATTGCCACACGGTCAGTCGGTGCCGTTTATTCGACACTGGGTCGTACATTTCCGCCAGCACCACGGGGAATCCCTTGTCGGGGCTGAGCAGGCCACCGACTGGAAAGCTCTCGCCGTAGTGGTTGATGAAGGTACGAAGGGGCAGGATGTTGTCCGGTCCGATGGCGATGCGACCAGCGGGGTGGACGTACTGACGATTGAGCCACAGCAGCACGTTCTCGTAACTGCGCGGCGTGCGATTGGTGATGCTGATGCGACCGCCGCGACGACTGATGACGATGTCCAGGTCCTCACCCACGTCGGCGGCCGCGGGATACGGCATCTTGCGCAGGGCGTCGATCTGCTCCTGATCGACGCGATCGGCCAGCACGCTGGCGGTGTTCTCGACACTGGTGCCCACGGCCGATCCGATTTCGCGCGCCCCGCCTTCGCAGCCTCCCTGCACGAGGACGCAGGCGAGGCAGATCAGCGCGGTGCAGCCAAAGCGGGTGAGCATGGCCCCTATAATGCCGATCATGGTGCGGATCGGCAAACTCGAACTCGACGCCCCGTTCTTTCAGGCGGGCCTGGCGGGCTACTCCGACGCGGCGATGCGGCTGGTGGCGCGGCGGCACGGCTCCCCCTATGCCGTCACCGAGGCGATGCTCGACCTGTTCCTGCTCAACGGCGGCCGAGGGCTGGCGGCGGCCGAACTCGACGACGCCGACCACCCGATCGCCGGCCAGCTCATGGGGTCGTTTCCCCGCGACATGGCGGCGGCGGCCAAGGTGCTGGTGGGGCTGGGCTACGACGTGATCGACGTGAACCTGGCCTGTCCGGTCAAAAAAATACGCAAGCGCTGCCGCGGGGGGCACCTCATGTCGCAGCCTGACGAAGCCATCGCCATTCTCGATGCCGTGCGTCAGGCGGTCCCCGCGGACGTGCCCTGCACCGTGAAGTTAAGGCGGGGCAGTGACGATACAGCGGACGCTGAGGCGAACTTCCACCGCATCTTCGAGCAGGTGATCGCGTTGGGCTATGCCGTGGCGGTGGTGCATGGGCGAACGGTGGAGCAGAAATACGTCGGCCCCAGCCGGTGGGCGTTCTTGCGGCGGCTGGTGGAGGAGTACGGCGGGTGTCGGGTGTCGGGTATCGGGTATCGGGACAAAGTCGCCGATGCTGCATCTTCCCGACACCCGACACCCGAACCCCGACACCCGTTCCTCATCGGCGGCAGCGGCGATGTGTGGACCGCGCCCGACATCTTCCGCATGATCGACCAGACGGGCGTGCGGCTCGTGAGCGTGGCCCGAGGATGCATCGGCAATCCGTGGATTTTCGAGCAGGCGCGGGCGCTGATGCGCGGCGCGCCGCCCAAGCCGCCGACCCTCGACGAGCAGCGCGAGGTGCTACTGCAGCACTTCGACCTGTCCGTCGCCCTTCACGGGGAGAAGCGCGCCGGGCAGATGATGCGCAAGTTCGGCATCAAGTTCGCCCAGCACCACCCCGACCCCGACGCGGTCAAACGGGCGTTTATCGCCGTCCACACCGTCGCCGACTGGCGCCGCGTGCTCGGCGAGCACTACATCGGCGAACCGGTGGCGGTGTGACGGCGTACTGGCATGGTGTGGACCGGGCGCCGGTGTAAAATGCCGCACGCTTGAGAAAGGACGCTCGACGATGCGCCTGGCGCTGATCGGGGACATCCACCACTACCGGCTCGATATCCACTGGCGACAGCTCGTGGGCAAGCGGTTTCTCGGGCACACCAACCTCTGGCTCAATCGCCGCCATCGGTTCAATCACGGCGTGCTCTCGCCCCTCATCGACCGCGTCACCGCCATCAATCCCGACCACGTGCTGCTCACCGGCGACGTGACGACCACCTCGCTCGACGACGAGTTCCACGACGTGGCGACGTTTCTCAAACCCCTGTCGGATCGGTTCAACACGCTGCTGGTCCCCGGCAATCACGACCGCTACACATTTTCATCCAAGCGGAGCAGGCGGATTGAGCGCCTGTTGGAGCACCTTCTGCCGCAGGAGTTTCCGCACTTTGAGAACGTGGGCGGTCGCTGGCATGTGCTGGCGTTGGACGGCGCCCAGCCACGCGTGTTCATGGCCCGGGGCGCCCTGGGTGAGGCCCAGCTCAACGCCGCGTCCGCCAAGCTCGCAAGGCTCACGCCGGACGACGGCCTGATCGTGATGTGCCACTACCCGATCGTCGCGCCGCCTGATGCGCTGCCGCTGACCTACGACCATCGTCTGGCCGATGCCCGCGCCCTGGCGAAGCTGCTGCGGCGATGCCCTGCAAGGGTGGTGTATCTGCACGGCCACATCCACCGGCCATGGGCCTGGGCGCCGACGAACGGTCGGCACCGCGGGCTCACGCACATCAATGCCGGCGCCCCGTGCTTGACCAGCGCGGTCTATCCCCTGGGGCAAGGTTTCTGGCAGATCGATCTGCCCGACGACCCGCGCGAGGCGCTGGGGCTGGTGCATCACCTGCCGCGGTGCAATGGGCGGGTAGCCCGTCGCGAACGCAAGGCGCTGGCGCTGCCGGGACCTGAGGATTGGGAGATGAAACTCGTCCTATAATCGCCACGCGCAAAGCCGGATGCGCCGTTGGCCGATGTTGGCGTTATACCCATTCACTTGCGAGAGAGCGCTTATGTGCGGAATTGTGGCGTATGCGGGGAACAAGCCGGTCGTGCCGCTGCTGCTGGAGGGGCTTAAGCGCCTGGAGTACCGCGGTTATGACTCGGCGGGTGTGGCGGTGATCAATGGTCACGGCCTGCGCATCGCCAAGGCCAAGGGCCGCGTCAGCGTTCTCGAAGCGGTGGTCGACCAGTTGAGCGAGAAGCAGCCGTTCGAGGGCTACCTGGGCATCGCCCACACACGCTGGGCGACGCACGGCCAACCCAGCGAAACCAACGCCCATCCGCACACCGGCGTCACGCGATCGGGCCACAAGATCGCCATGGTGCATAACGGCATCATCGAAAACTACGCCACGCTCCGCCGCTTCCTTGAAGACAAGGGCGTTCAGTTCGAGAGCGAGACCGACACCGAGGTGCTGGCCAAGCTCATCGTCCACGTGTACGAGGACAACCTCGAGAGCGCCGTGCAGACCGCCCTGCGACAGGTGACGGGGGCCTACGCCATCGCCGCGATCTGCGAGGCCGAGCCGCACACGCTCGTGGTCGCGCGCAACGGCGCGCCGCTGATCGTGGGCATCTGCGACAACGCTTACGTGGTGGCGTCCGACCCGGCGGCGATCATCTCGCATACCACGCAGGTGGTGACGCTCGACGATTACCAGGTCTGCCGCCTCTGCGCCGGTCCCGAGGACGCCAAGGGCGGCGGCGGACCATGGGCCGTCGAGTTCCGCACGACCACGATCGACAACGTGCCCGTGTCGCAGGCGGTCGAGGCGCTGGACCTGCAGCTCGAGCAGATCGAACTGGGCCGCTACCCGCACTTCATGCTCAAGGAGATCATGGAGCAGCCCGAGAGCACGCGCAACTGCCTGCGTGGTCGGCTCGATGACCGCGACGGCCGCATCGTGCTCGGCGGCCTCAGCAAGTTCACGCGAGAGCTGGTGCGCGCTCGACGCTTCATCCTCACCGGGCAGGGCACGGCCTACCACGCAGGCCTCATCGGCGAACGCCTCTTCGAGGACCTGGCCAAAGTCCCCGCCCGATGCGAATACGCCAGTGAGTTCCGCTACCGCAACCCCGTCATCGAGGACGGCAGCATCATCGTCGCGGTGAGCCAGTCGGGCGAGACGGCCGACACGCTGGCGGCGCTCAAGGAGGCCAAGGAGCGCGGGGCGCTGGCGCTGGGCGTGGTCAATGCCGTGGGCTCGACCATCGCGCGCGAGACCGACGCCGGCGTGTACCTGCACGTGGGCCCCGAGATCGGCGTCGCCTCGACCAAGGCCTTCGTCGGTCAGGTCACAGTGCTGACGCTCATGGCGCTGTACGTCGGTCGCCGCCGCTTCCTCGCCGACGACGTGCTGCGAAGCTACATCAGTGAACTGCAGAAGTTGCCCGACCACATCGCCCGTGTCACCGGGCAGTCCGACATCATCCGCGACGCGACGGCCAAGTACATTGACCGCGAGAACTGGCTGTTCCTGGGCCGCGGCTACAACTACCCCGTCGCTATCGAAGGCGCCCTCAAGATCAAGGAGATCAGCTACATCCACGCCGAGGGCATGCCTGCCGCCGAGATGAAGCACGGCCCGATCGCCCTGATCGACAAGGGCATGCCCGTCGTCTTCGTCGCCACGCAGGGAAGCCAGTACGACAAGGTCATCAGCAACATTCAGGAGGTGCGCGCCCGCGGTGGGGCGGTCATCGCCGTGGCGACCGAGGGCGACGAGCACATCCGCCGCTACGCCCAGAGCGTGTTCTACGTGCCCGCCGTGCCCGAGCCGCTACAGCCGCTGGTCACGGTCATTCCGCTGCAACTCATGGCCTACCACGCCGCGGTCCTGCGCGGCCACGACGTGGATAAGCCCCGCAACCTCGCCAAGAGCGTCACAGTCGAGTGACGGCCTCCACGCCGGAGCTGAGGCTTTGCGAAGCTCCGGATTGTGTTGAGAGGCATACATCCCAATCCGAACCTTCGAGGCCTCAGGTCCGGCGTGACAGCCTCGTTTTGCTAGAATGCCCCCCGTCACACCAGACAGGGGTATCCCATGCGTCGAATCTCGTTGCTGGCTCTCGCGCTGCTCGCCGTCGGATGCACGCCTTACGTCAACATCCCGCCGCACAAGGGGGACATCGCGTTCCACAGCCCCAACAAGCAGACGGTGCGCGAGATCGAGGTCGTCGCCGGCAAGGCCGCACTCGTCGATCGTCCAATCGACGGCCCGTTTCAGATCGTACTGCCCGACGGGTCATCCATTCTGACCTACGAGGCCGTGGTGCCGCGCATCAGCGACAGCGCCACCTACACCAAGGACGGCACGCTCAGCGGGGGTCCGGTCCTGGCGATCAAGCAGATTCGCATCCGCGCCGCCACGGGCGAGGTGGACGTCATCCGTCCCGTCGCCCAGGACCGCAGCGAGTTCATCACCGTGTACCTGACCTATGACCCGATGGCCAAGTGGGCCGTCGATCGCATCCGAGTGTGGAAGACCTTTGACCCCAGCCGCGAGGACCCGATTGCCGGGTCGCTGGCACCGGTGGTCCCGTAGGGATCATGAAAGGACTGGTTGACGATGCCTTGGACGTTCAGTGCGTTTACCGATGAGGCGGGGCCCGAGATTGACCAACAGATTGCCGCGTGCAAGCGGGGCGGGTTGAAGTTCGCCGATCTGCGGACCGTGGGCCAGCACAACATCACGGTGCTGCCTCTGGACGAGGCGGAAGCGGCGCAGAAGAAGCTTGCCGCCGCCGGGATCAAGGTCCACATGTACGGCTCGCCGATCGGCAAGATCGACATCGCCGATGATGTGAAGATCGACCTCGACAAGCTCGAGCATCTGGCGGCGTTGTCCCGCATTTTCGGCTGCAAGGCGGTGCGGATCTTCAGTTACTACAACAAGAAGGCCAACCTGCCCAAGGACCAGTGGCGGATCCGGGCGCTGGAGAATCTGCGCAAGCTCTGCGACGTGGCGGCCCGGCACGACCTGGTGCTCTACCACGAGAACGAAAGCCACATCTACGGCGACCACGCCGACGATGTGCTGCAGTTGGCCGAGCTGCGCGACGGCAAGCGGTTCAAGCTCATCTACGACTTCGGCAACTACATGGCCACGGGCGTCAGCGGCTGGGATTGCTGGCGCAGATTCCGCGACAAGACCGACGCCTTCCACTTCAAGGACCGCCGCGCAGACGGCGAGCACGTGCCCATGGGCCAGGGCGAGACCGACGCCCGGCGCATTCTCGCCGACGCCGTGGCCATGGGCTGGCAGGGCCCCTGTGTCGTCGAGCCGCACCTCAAGCACACCACGACCGTGCTGGCCACGCACGCCAGCGGCTCGGGCATGAAGAGCCTGGAGGGTCTGAGCGCCCCCGACATTTTTCAGATCGCGATCGAGGCCGGCAAGTCCGTCCTTAACGAGTTGAAAGTCAGCTACACGTGACGGCGTCGCCGCGGCTATGATCGATCGACACCCGTAAGGAGATCGCGCCATGCGTTCATGGATGATGCTGGTTGTGGTGCTGATGTGCGGCCTGTCTGTGCGTGGGGCGGACGACTTTGGCCCGCAGCCTCCGATGCCCGAGGTGATCGATGCCGACACGGAGCCGGCGCCGCCTGAGCCCGCCGCGGCCAACGCCCCGGTCGCCGAGCCGCCCCCGGCCGAGGACGTGATGGAGCAGATGCTCCAGCAGCAGCACCAGTCGCCCACCATCGCGCCGACGGTTCGCCCAGGCGACGAGCCGACGCGCCGCGGCAAGCCGCCCACCGCCTCGGTCAAGGTCGATTCGTCCGTGCTGGGCATCGCCCCCGGCGGCAAGCAGCCCACGCTACGACGCGAGGGCGAGTTCATCGTCTCTCGCCGCGGCCGGCTCGTCCGCTCCCCCGACGGCGCTCACATGCTCTACGTCTTCGACGCCGACGACAAGGACTCGCCCGAGGCCCCGCTGGTCATCCTGCCCTGCCAGATGCTGCAGAGCATGGAGGACATCGTCCAGCAGCGCGGCGATCGCGTCGTGTTCATTCTCAGCGGCCAGATCACCGCCTATCGCGGAGCCAACTACGTCATGCCCACCATGATGAAGCTGGCCATCGACCGCACCAACGTGCAGTGACGCCGCCTTGTCACGCCGCCAGCGGCAGCGGCTGCGCCACTGTTGCAGTGGACTGCCAACCCAGGGCGTCGATCGTGCGATCCAGCACGCGGTCCCAATCGTACCACTGCCGCCGCAGCTCTTGCGATCCCGTCATCAGCCGGGCGCGCACCGTGGCGTCGTCGAGCACCTGCCCGATCGCCTCCGCCAGCGCCGAGGCGTCGCGCGGCGGGCACGCGCGCACATTCATCCCCGGCCCCGAGGGCTGAAACATCGCCTCCAGCGCTCGCCCGTGTCCGGGCAGCGTCGTGATGATGGGCAGCCCGTGCGCCGCCGCATTGGCCACCGAGCTGTTGTTCATGTGGACACCGTCGTCCCACGGCAACACGGCCGCGTCCGCCGCCCAAAGAAATCGGGAGGCAGCAATCTGGTGGGGATCGAACGCCCCCGTCCAGGTCACGTGCCGGTCGAGTCCCAGCCCGGTACACAACACGCGCATCCGCGCGGCGAAACGCCGGTGATGCTGCAGTTGCTCATCCGCCACGCCTCCGATCATCGCGAGCCTGACATTCGGCCGCGACTGGACCACTTTGGCCATTGCCTCCAGCAGGGTGGCGATGCCTTTGCCGGGCGCGATCAGGCCGTTGTACGCCAGCACCCGATCGTCCGCGGCCGCGCCCAGCATCGATCGCCCGTCGCGCCGGGCCCGGCCGTCGGCATTGCCCTGCACCGCGATCAGCGGCGCCGGCGGGATCACCGCCACCTTCGTGCACATCGCCGGGTGGTGCATCACCAGCTCGTCCAGGTGCGACTCGGCCAGCACGATCACCCGGTCGCTGGCCGACAACAGCGTGCCGTACTGATAGTCGCACGCCTCGCCGGCCAACTGCCGCATCATCCGGCTCAACGCCCGGGTATGCGCCCGGTGCCGTGCCGGGTTCGCCCCGCCCGGGCACTCGATCTGCGTCACGAAGTTCGCCTCGGGAACGACCCGCCGCGCCAACGTCGCCGCGAACGTCACCATCGGGTGATAGTGATAGTTCCATCCGGCATAGATCAGCAGAATCGCGTCCGGCCGCACGTCGCGCATGATCCGCCCGAGCTTGTCGTACTCGCGCCAGCTCCACGACTTCATCGCCGCGATCACGTCGAACGGATAGTGCGTCCGCACGCCCGGCCGATCGGTCGTCAGCAGCTTCACGTCCAGATCGCGCAGCGCCAGCCGCCACGCCAGGTGCAGGGCATGGCCCGACTCCCCGCTCAGAAAGGGGGGAAAGGCCGCCGAAATGACCAGCACCCGCGGCGCCCGCAACTGTGTCTGCCCGATCCGCATCTCCCCGTTATCGGCTCGCAGACGGTCGGAACCTGCATTGATCGGCAAGGCCATTCACGACTGTACCGCCCCGTCGTGGCTGGCGAAGGCGGCCAGGGTGGGGCGGGTGTGGTGGATGCGGAGGATAAGCTGGTAGCGTTGGGACTGGCCGGGTTCGAGCCACTGGTCGGCGAGGGGCGATTGGTCTTTGGCTTTGCCCAGGAGCGAGCCGTGGAAGGGCTCGATGCCGGCGACGTAGCTGGCGCCGCCGGGCGTGGCGGGGCCGAAGTGGTGCCAGTTGGCCAGACGTGGCAGGGCGTCGGCGTCGTACTCGAGTTCGAGCGCAAGGCCCAGCTTGCGGTTGACGATGCCCACGTGCGATCGGCCGTCGCGATCGGCGGCAGTCTGGACGATCAGACCGTGCTCGCCCGCTCCCGCATGGCGCGACAGCGGGGCGGGGACGGTCTTGAGCTTCTCGAGCGCCGCTGCAGTGAGCTTGTCGGGCAGGCCCCAGGTGGTGTCGAGCCTGCCGCGATAGACGAAGCGGCTGGCGGGCGCAAGCAGAGGCCAGCCGACGTTGACGTGGTAGAGCCAGTTATGGGCGACGCGCGTGTCGCCGCGGTTGGTCACGTGGTCGTGGATGACGATTTCGGGTACGCCCAGGGCGCACTGGATCTGGCGGCGGACCTCGAGGTGGGGGCCGAACATGCGGCTGTCGCGAATCACCATGGACAGGAGCATTTCGCGTTTGTTGCGGAGGGGGTCGGGGTTGAGGACCATCTCGACGGCGGCGGGGGTGTTGGAGTAGTGGTCGTGAAGGCTTACTGCAACGCCATCTTCGTCTCGCGGCGCGCCGACATAACGTGGGCCGCAGGTGGTGACCAGTCCGCCGGGCCAGCCGATGAGCCAATCGAGGCCGCGATGGTAGGCGTGGCTGGGCGGCGCGTAGTCGTTGGCGGTGAGGTAGGCGAGGCTGTGCTGGTTGAAGAAGGCCTCGACGATGTCCCCGCCGCGGTCGAGTGCGACGGTGAAGCGCAAGCCGCTGCCGGTATCGACAAAGGCGACGCGGCAGGACTGCCCGCCCATGGGGTTGGGGTGGTCGAGGCTGCCGGTGCGGATGCCGCCGGCCTGAAGAGGATTGTCATGGAGTAGTGGGGCGGTTTTTCTGGACATGGCTACAATCTAGCGAGTTAACCTCAGGAGTGAGCGATCATGCCGGTGTACGAATATGTGTGCGACAAGTGCGGCTCGACGACGGAAACGCTGCGTCGGATGGCCGACGCCGACGCCCCGCAGGCGTGCGACAGGTGCGGCAGCACGAAGACGAAGCGTGCCCACAGCGTCTTCTGTTGCTCCGGCGACGGTGCCCCGGATGCGATGACGCCCGCCAGTTCGCGCCACGTGCACAGCGGTTCGTGCGGCTGCGGGCGCGGCGCCTGCGGGATGTAAGCCCGATCCTGCAACTCCGTATCACTTACGTTTTTCGCCGGCCCAGCCGCGTCTGGCAGCGGACTGGCTTGTCCTCTGTCGGTACAATCCACGGTGGAAAGGCATGGTCATGGAACTCATCCACCCGTCGATCAAGCTCCTGCGTCACCTGCGCGAAGGCATCTGCGTGAGTTGCGTGTTGCGACCGGCCGGGAGCGAGCAACTGCCCGGCACGATGGCACGCGAGTGCGAGGGCCGATGCCAGATTTTTCAGAACGTGCCTCAGCTCATCCGCATCTCGCTAAGTGTGCGCGGCACGACCATGGCCCCCTACGAGCGCGCGTGCAACGAGATGGTCTGCCAGCAGTGCCAGGCCAGTCCGACGCACGGCGATTTCTGCTCTGAGCGCGCCACTGAGCGATGCCCGCTGGCGCTATACCTTCGCGACGCCGTCGACGTCATCGAGCGCATGCGCCCGCAGGAACTGGTGGCGGCGTGATCCGGGCATGTAAAGCCGCGACCAGTGGTCGCGCTCTTGACGAATGCGATTGCACGGGGACTTTGGCGCGACCGATGGTCGCGGCTTTACAATCAGAGTTGGTCCACTGCAGCGGACAGGTCCATCATCACCTTCTTGGCGTCGCCGAAGACCATCGAGCACTTGGGGTTGTAGTACAGTTCGTTCTCAATGCCGGCGAAACCGGGGTTGAGTGACCGCTTGATGACCATGATGGTGCGAGCCTTGTCCACGTCGAGGATAGGCATGCCATAGATCGGGCTGCTCTTGGCGTGCCGCGCGGCGGGGTTGGTCACATCGTTGGCGCCGATGACCAGCACCACGTCGGTCTGCTCGAACTGCGGGTTGATCGTGTCCAGATCGCAGAGGGATTCGTAGGGGACGTTGGCCTCGGCGAGCAGGACGTTCATGTGGCCGGGCATGCGGCCGGCGACGGGGTGGATGCCGTACTTGACGGTGACGCCCTTGGCTTCGAGCTTGTCGGCGAGTTCCTTGACGGCGTGCTGGGCCTGGGCGACCGCCATGCCGTAGCCGGGCACGACGACGACCTGGCTCGACGCTTCAAGGATCATCGCGGCGTCCTCGGCGTTCATCTCCTTCACCGTTCCGCTCACTGCCGTAGCGCCGCCACTTCCGGGGGCGCCCGCCTCGAAGCCCACGCCGCCGAAGAGCACGTTCATGAGCGAGCGGTTCATCGCCTTGCACATGATCTGCGTGAGAATGATGCCGCTGGCGCCGACGAGGGCGCCGGTGATGATCAGGGCCTGGTTGTTGAGCACGAACCCGGCGAACGCCGCGGCGATGCCCGAGTAACTGTTGAGCAGTGAGATGACCACGGGCATGTCCGCACCGCCGATGCCGATGACCAAGGCGTAGCCCAGGGCCAGTGAGATCAGAGTGATCAACACAAGCGTCCAGCCCCACGAGGGGTTCACTGTCACAAGGACAGTCAGCAGGAGGGACACGACAATACCCACCGCAATGGCGATCTTCTGCCCCGGAAACTGAATGGGATTGCCGGGTGTCCATTTCTTCCAGAACGGTCCGCCCTGGAGTTTGCCGAAGGCCACGACGCTGCCGGTGAAGGTGATGCCGCCGACGAAGACGGTCAGGCCCGTGGCGAAAAACAGATGGGCCGGCAGCAGCGAATGAGCCAGATCGAAGTGACCGGACTTGGTTGCATAGTCGCCGCACGCCACGAGCAGGGACGCCAGGCCGCCGAAGCCGTTGAGCAGGGCGACCATCTGGGGCATGCCGGTCATGGGGACCTTGGTGGCGAACATCAGGCCGGTGACGCTGCCGATGGCGAGGGCGAGGGCGATCCAGATGAGGCTGATGAGTTGGCCGCCGGTGATGACGAAAAGCGTGGCGACGGTGGCGACGAGCATGCCGATGGAGGAGATGAGGTTGCCCTGGCGAGCGGTCTTGACCTGGCTGAGGCGCATCAGGCCGACGATGAACAGCACCGCCGCGACGAGGTAGGCGTAGTTGATGATCGAGGATTTGGCCACGGCGAGCGTGAGCATGTCAACTTCCGGGGTTTATTTCTTCGACTTGAACATGCGGAGCATGCGGTCGGTGACGACGTAGCCGCCGACGACGTTGATGGTGGCGAAGATCACGGCGAGCGTGCCCAGGATCGTGCCCAGCACGAGCATGCCTTGGCTGAGCTGGCCTCGGGTCGAGAACGCCGCGAGCAGAGCCCCGACGATGGTGATGCCGCTGATCGCGTTGCTGCCGCTCATCAGCGGCGTGTGCAGCGTCGAGGGGACCTTCGAGATCACGAAAAAGCCCACGAAGATCGCGAGCGTAAACGTGGTGATGGAGATCAACAGGGGATCGTTCATCAGCAGACCTCCTCAACCCGCGGCCTTGGCGACCATCTCGTTGACGATCGCGCCGCCATGCGTGATCGTCGCGCCCTTCTGCACCTCGTCGTCCATATTGAGGGCGAGCTCGCCTTCCTTGCTCACCATCTCCTTGAGCAGGTTGAGCACGTTATTGGCGTATACCTGCGAGGCGTGAATCGGCACGAGCGCGGGCAGGTTCGTGTGACCGATGATCGTGACGCCCCCGGAAGTGGTGTAACGCTGGCCGGGCTTGGTGACTTCACAGTTGCCCCGTCCCGCGACTTCGTTGGCAGCGATATCGACGATCACGCTGCCGGGGTTCATCCGCGCGACCACGTCGGCGGGGATCAAGAGCGGCGGGGCCTTGCCGAAAATCGCCGCGGTGCAGATCACCGCGTCCGCGGCGACGATGTGCTTGGCGACCAGGTCCTGCTGCTGTTTCTTCTGCTCGTCGGTGAGTTCCTTCGCGTACCCGCCGGTGGCCTTGTCGTCCTGGGCGATCGGCAGCTCGATGAAGCGAGCTCCCAGCGACTGCACCTGCTCCTTGGTCGCGGCGCGTACATCGTTGGCCTCGACCACCGCGCCCAGCCGCTTGGCCGTGGCGATCGCCTGCAGCCCCGCCACGCCCACGCCAAGCACCACCACGCGCGACGGCGCGATCGTGCCCGCCGCGGTGATCATCATCGGGAACATCTTCGGGCACGCCTCGGCGGCCAGAATCACCGCCTTGTACCCGCCGATGTTCGCCTGGCTCGACAACGCGTCCATCGCCTGCGCCCGGCTGATGCGCGGAATGAACTCCATCGCCATCGCCGTCACGTGGCGCGCCGCCAGCGCCCGCATCACGTCCAAATTGGCCAGCGGCGCCAGCATGCCCACGACCGTGGCGCCCTCGCGCACCTGCGATGCGTCGTCGGCCGCGATCGGCGCGATGGTCACCACCACGTCGCCTTCGCTCCAGACCGGGCCATCGACGATCGTCGCCCCGGCATCGCGGTAAGCCTGGTCCAGCGCGCCCGCGGCGACGCCGGCGTCGGCCTGCACCACCACCTGAATCTTCATCCCGATCAGACGCTTGGCCACGGCGGGCGTGACCGCGACGCGAGTTTCACCCTCACCGATCTGTCGTGGCACGACTAGCTTCATGGGGCAGGCCTTCCCCGAGGCAGGGGCATCAAAAATACCACCATGTTGTCGAAAGATCAAAACCCCTTCCGGGCCTATGATGTGCCCATGCTCCTCCACACCCTCCAGGTGCCCACCGACCGGCGAAGCCAGTTCGTCGAGATCACCGGGCAAGTGCAGCAGGTTGTCCAGCAGCAGCAGATACGGCTGGGTCGCGTGACGGTGTACGTGCCGCACACGACCGCCGGGGTGACGATCAACGAGCACGCCGACCCCGACGTGGTGGCCGACATGCTGGCGCAGTTGGCGGTGATGGTCCCGTGGGAGCAGCCGTTTTACCGGCACGGCGAGGGCAATTCCGCCGCGCACGTCAAGGCGTCGATGATGGGTTCGAGCGTCGCCGTGCCGATCCGGGCCACGCGGCTGCTGCTGGGCCAGTGGCAGGGGATATTTCTGTGCGAGTTCGATGGGCCGCGCAAGCGGCAGGTCCACGTGCTGGTGGAAGGTGAAGGCGACCGTAGTTAGCCCGCCGGGCGGGCCGCGCTAAAAACAAACCCCGCTGCCGCCGAAGCGACAACGGGGCGGAGGGGAGAAAGCCGTAGAGTTCATAAGAGACTTCGGTTGCCCGAAGGAGCCAAGTCCAACTTTTACGACAATGGCGGTACTAAATCAAGGGGCGAAGTTTGCCCAGATTCACTTTTTCTTGCGTGCCGCAAGGTTATCGGTCAATCGCTCGCGGGCCAGCAGGGCGGCGCCGACGACCCCGGCATCGTCGCCCAGCTTGGAAAGCACCACTTTGCAGCGGCGAAGCTGGCGGGGAAAGACCCGCTCCATGAACGCCGTTCTGACCCATTCCAGATAGGGCCGCCCCAGCGCCGACGCCATGCCCCCACCAATCACCACGCAGGGCAGGCTCAGCAGGGTCACTGCGTTGGCCGCCGCGGTGCCCACGTACGTCGCCGACTGCTTGAGCACGTTCGTGGTCAGTTCGTCACGCTTGGCCAGGGCCTCGGCCAGCACTTTCGACCGGATCTTCGACAGATCGCCCCCGGTCAGTTGCGGCAGGATGCTCCTGTGGTTGGCGGCGATGAGCTGCGTGAGCAGGTTCACCACCGCGGTGCGGCTGGCGACGTTCTCGAGCGTGCGCCGGCCCAGCGGCGCATCGGCGCGGATCGACTCGTGCCCGACTTCGCCCGCCGTCAGATAGTGGCCGTGATACAGCTTCCCCCCCAGCACCAGCCCGCCGCCGATGCCCGTCCCCACGAAGATGCCCAGCATGTCGTCGTGGCCCACTGCAGCGCCCATCTGCTGCTCCCCCCACGCGCCCACGTTCACGTCGTTATCGACCGTCACCGGCAACTTCAGCTTGCGCGACAACACCCGCGCCAGCGGAAAATTGCTCCAGCGCAGGTTCACCGCCTCCAGCACCACGCCGCGCCGAATGTCGATCGCGCCCGGCGCGCCGATGCCCAGCCCACCGATGCTCGATCGCTTGATCCTCGCCCCGGCGATCAGCTCCTGCGTCAGGTCGACGATGCGCTTGAGCACCGCGTCACTGCCGGCCTCGGCCTTGGTCTTCATCGAGGCCCGATGCACCAGCCGCCCCCGCGCACCCAGCACCCCGCCCTGAATGTTCGTCCCGCCCAGGTCGATTCCGATGTAGTGAAGTTCCTTCTTCGCCATGGTGTCGCCCTTCTTGTTTTTTCGTATTCGTACATCGTACTCGTCATCGAAAGCGTCCAGCGGTCGTGGGCGGATCACGAGTACGAGGTACGAGTACGATCAAGTCATTTCACAATTGCGGCCGCTGCTTCCAGTGCTCGGTCGCGCGTTCGTAGGTGTGCGCGATGCGCAGCAGACGCGCCTCGTCGAACGCCTGGCCCAGCAGTTGGATGCCCACGGGCAGTGGCCGACCGTCCACCTTCGCGAACCCCCCGGGCAGGCTGATGCCCGGCGTCCCGGCGAGGTTGGCGTTGACCGTGTACACGTCGTTGAGGTACATCGCCAGCGGGTCGTCCACCTTCTCGCCGATCCGGAACGCCGGCCCGGTCGTCGTCGGGCAGAGGATCGCGTCGCACTGCGAAAAAGCCTGGTCCAGATCGCGCTTGATGAGGCGGCGAACCTTCAGCGCCCGCACGTAGTAGGCGTCGTAGTAGCCGCTGGACAGCGCGTAAGTGCCCAGCATGATGCGGCGCTTGACCTCGTCGCCGAAGCCCTCGCTGCGCGAGCGGGCATAGAGATCGATGAGGTCATCTGCAGCGGCGCTGCAGTGGCCGTAATGCACGCCGTCGAACCGCGCCAGGTTCGACGACGCCTCCGCCGTCGCCACGATGTAGTACACCGGGATGCCGTACTCGGTGTGCGGCAGATCGACTTCGACGATCGTCGCCCCCGCACGCTTGTACACCTCGATGGCCTCGTCCACTGCAGCGGACACCGCCGCGTCGTTGGCGCCGGACAGATACTGCTTCGCCAACCCGATGCGAAGGTCCTTCACCGGCTGATCCAGCTCGCCCACGACATCCGGCACGTCCAGATCGGCGCTGGTCGAATCCCGTGGGTCCTTGCCCGCCATCACCTGAAACAGCACCGCGGCGTCGGCGACGCTGCGGCACATCGGACCCACCTGGTCCAGGCTCGAAGCGAACGCCACCAGCCCCCAGCGCGAGATGCGGCCATACGTGGGCTTGAACCCGACAATCCCCGTCAACGCCGCCGGCTGGCGGATCGACCCGCCCGTGTCCGTGCCCAGCGCCGCCGCGCACAGGTCGGCCGCCATCGCCGCCGAACTGCCGCCCGATGAGCCGCCGGGCACACGCGTCACGTCCCACGGGTTGCGCACCGGGCCCCACGCACAGTTCTCGCACGACGAGCCCATGGCGAACTCGTCCATCGCTGTCTTGCCCAGCACGATCGCCCCCGCCTGCTCCAGCCGCGCCACCGCCGTCGCCGTGAAGGGCGAGCGGTAGTTCGCCAGCATGCGCGACGAGCACGTCGTCACGCCCTCGCGCGTGCATAGCACGTCCTTCACCGCGATCGGCACGCCCGCCAGCTCCCCCGTGATCGTTCCCGCGTCCACGGCCTGGGCGCGGGCCAGCGCCGCGTCGGCGAAGACCTGTGAGAACGGCAGGCCAAGTGCAGCGTTGTGCAGCTCGATCCGCGCCAGGTACGCACGCACCGCCTCGACCGCGCTCACCCGTCGCGCCGCGATCGCATCCCGCAACTGCGTCAGCGTGGTCTTCGTGACGTCCATCACGCGCCGCTTCCCTCACCGAGTACCTTGGGAACCTCAAAGAACGCCCCGTCCCGCCTCGGCGCGTTGGCCAGCGCCTCATCCACCCCCAGGCCCGGCGAAGGCTCGTCGTCGCGGAACACGTTGGTCGCGTCCAGTGGATGGGCCATCGGCTCGACCTCGGCCACGTCCAGCTCGTTCATCTTCGCCACGTACTCCAGCACCGCCGACAACTGCTGGGCGAAATGCTCGACCTGCGCGTCGCTCAGACTCAACCGGCTGAGTTTGGCCACGTGGCGTACCTGTTCGTGCGTGAGCTGCTCGGGCATGGCGGGAAGAATAGCAGATCGTGCGGGGGCACATGGCGCACCACGCGGGGGCGCCGCCCGTTGACCCCGCGGCGGGACCGGTTATAATGTTCGTATTATGTTCGCTACGCCACCCATCGTCAGGCGGGGGCGGTTGCACGGGGCGCTGGGACGCCCTGCGCCCTGCGTCCGCGGCAGCACGATGTATCAGGTGTCCTCTTGCCCCTGGGAACCTGCAACTTGCCCGACGTGGCGATGGGCAAGTTGACGCCAAACACGCCTGGGACGCCGGGGGAGGGGGGTCGGGCGAGGCAACTTGTTGGTCGGATCGTGCAACTTGTTGTGTGCGGTCTCAAGTTGAGTTGGTTGAGGTGCTCCTTCCCGCTACCGCAAGTGGGTTGGCGCAGGGGCCGCGGCGTGTAAACTGCTGGCCGACGCGGAAATGGAAGGGGTCGCATTGCCCATAGCCATCACATGTCCGGGTTGCGGTCACGGCTACCAGGTTTCGAGCAAGCTCGCGGGGCAAACGGCGCGGTGCAAGCACTGCGACGTGCGGTTTGCCATTGCGGGGCCGGGGTCGGCCAAGCGGTTGGAGGAACAG
Source organism: uncultured Phycisphaeraceae bacterium (assembly GCA_964518335.1). Classification (GTDB taxonomy): domain Bacteria; phylum Planctomycetota; class Phycisphaerae; order Phycisphaerales; family Phycisphaeraceae; genus CAZFDT01. Next base: position 19,237 of record CAZFDT010000011.1, on the reverse strand, counting down.
GCGATTTCCTCCCCGCCGGGCGAGGCGTTGTTCGCGGGGATGAACCTCGAAGAGATGCTCGGTCCCAAGGACGGCAAGCGTGCGCCGGTGTCGCCGGAGCAGTCGCGTGGTTTCATGCTGCCGGAGGAGCGCCAAGCCATGGCCGCCGCCGCCGCCGCCGCGCCGCCGCCTCAGGCCGAGCCCTTGCCGTCGATGCTGATCGAAGGGTTGGGCAGTGCGACGACCACCGTCAGGCGCCCGGGCGGGTTCAAGTTCAACCTGGCGTGGCAGGGCCTGCCCTTGTCGAGCCTCTCCGGATTGCTCGGCCGCATCTCACCCTTGGGGCTGACGATGATCGTCAGCGGCCTGGCGTTTTCCTGGGTGATCGCTCACACGCCCGACCAGGCCGCCGCATCGGGTTCCCTGGGCTTGCTGCCTCTGGCGATGTCGGCCATCGGCGTGCTAGTCGTCCTGGCGGGGCTGTTCGCCGTCACGCAACCCTACGAAGGTCATTTCCCACGCTTCATGCAGTTCTGCTGTCTGGCGGGTGCGTTGGCGCTGGCGGTCTGCCTGATGACGCTGTCAGCCAACCCCGACGCGGCCCGTTCAGTCGCCATGGTGGCGATCATCTTGACCGTCGTCGGTGGCCTGGCCTGGCTGGCGGCCGGGCTGTGGTCGATTGTCGCTGTGTTCAAGGAGAACGCCGGCATCGCCACCATGCTCATTGTCGCCATGGTCGGCGGCACGGCGATGAACCTCGCGTTTCAGGAGCCGATCCTTCGGCTGCTGATCGATCTGGTCGTGCTGGTGCTGATGATCGTGGCGCTGGCGACCTGTTGGGGCGCGCTGGCCCGACCGTTTGCCGTCGGCATCTGTGGGCTTCTCGTCATGCTCACGGCGGCGGCGTTCGTAGGGTTCGAGCGCAAGCACAGCGACAGTCGGGTGATGGCGATGGGCGACGCGGCGGAGCAAGCATCGATGACGGGCGCGAGCGCGCCATCGCCCACGGCCACAGGACTGGCCCAGGCGTACACGGAGTTCCACGACTTCGCCCTGCGACCGCCCGCGGGTTGGACGCGCACGAACTGGGGCTGGGCGCCCACGCCCTCCGAAGCCGGGCCGACGCACATGCGCGGCGCCAAGCTTTTTGTCGAGCCCTACGCGGCGTTGCCCAAGGATGCGCCGCTGCCGCCGTTGCGGGAGGCGGCCTACATGGAGACGGTCGAAACGCAGACACAGCAGATCAACAACATGGAGGTGCAGATGGTGCGGCTGAGGCCGCGACGAATCGGGGGGCACACGATCGCGTACCTGTTCGGCTCGGGCGATCAGGCCTATGCGGTGAAGGTGACTTGGGACGACCACGCCACGCCGGAACAGGTCGCCGCGATGCGCGAGTCGGCGGCGACGCTGGTGCGGCGGTCGGAGCCGGTGTACGCCCAGCCGCCGGCGAAGGAGACGCTGAAGGCCTGGGACCTGCCGGTGCTCGATGGCTCCGAGGCGATCGCGTTTCTGAATCTGCGGCTTCATGTGCCGCGGCAGCGGGCGAAGCTGCAAATCACCGATCGGTGGACCGACAAGGTGGAACTGCAACTGGGTGAAGGCGACGCCGCAGTCGAACTGGTCGTGTCGCAGAGTACATATGCCATCGACGATGGTTGGCCGATGGTGCGTCTTGCCGGACCGCATGCAAGAATCAACGGCGTGGAAAAAGGCGAGTACGGCTCATACCGGGCCACGGGTTGCGCCGTGACGTATGGCACGTTGCAGGATCGGCCGAGCGTCCGCGTCGAGTATGTCGGCATCGGCGCGAGCGATCGGAGTTGGATCGCTTACCTGGGGCCGATCAATGCGTCGAGGCACACATTCACCTTCACCATGACCTTCCGGGGTGACGCCCGGACCGGACCGGCGGCGGCGAACGTGGCGACGCTGGAGCGGGTGGTGCGGTCGATCGAGGTGGGCGACGAGCCGCCGCCCGCGGCGGTCGCCAGGGACACGAGGCGACCGCCCAGGCCCGAGCCGGCGACAGTCGCGCCCGAACCGGAGTCGGCGACGCCTGTTGCAGTGACCTCATCGCCCGTCGCGCAAGCCACGAGCCCGGCCGTGCCCCAGGCGCCCCCGCCGCCGCTGGTGCTGCGACCATCGGCCACGGCCCTGCGCCAGCTCGGCGACGCGGTGCGGATCGGCGAGCGCTGGAGCTTCCGTCCCCCCACCGATCTCGTCGGCCGCATGGACGGCGGCGGCCGCAACGGCCAGTGGCGCGGCAGCGGGCAACTGCAGCGCGTCGTCGGCATCGACGTGTCCGTCCGGCCTGCCGACAACCTGACCGATCCCGTTCAACTCGCCCCCACCGGCCTCAAACAGCTTCGCACCCACGGACAGTGGACACCCCTCGCCGACGCCCAGATCGATCGCCTCGACGTCGGCGGCATCCTCGTCACCCGCGCCCGCATGCCCACGCCCGCCAATGCTCGGATCGTCGTCACGCACTATGTCGCCATCGACGGCGATCAGGTGCTGAGCTTCACCGCGCGGTACGATCCGAGCCGCCCGTTGCAGCGTGACGTGCTCGAAGCTGCGGTGCTTTCACTGCAGCGGCGTTCGCCGTAGCGTGCCACCGCATATACTCCCCCCATGGCCAAGTCCAAGCCCAACCCCGCGTCGCTGCTCGAATGCTTCGAGAACCCTTCGCCCCAGCGCGATTACGTCATCGAGCATGTCAACGAGGAGTTCACCAGCGTCTGCCCCAAGACCGGCCACCCCGACTTCGGCGTCATCACGATGCGCTACATGCCGACCAAGCTGTGCGTCGAGCTCAAGAGCCTCAAGCTCTACTACCAGGCGTTCCGCAACGAGGGCATCTTCTACGAGGCGCTGACCAACCGTATCGCCGACGACCTCAACGCCGTGATGGCCCCCAGGTGGATGATGATCCAGACCGATTGGCGCGGCCGCGGCGGCATCCGTTCGGTCATCACTGTCGAGATCGGCACCGCGCCGGGCGCGGCCCACGCCGCCTACGATGATGAGGAAAGTGAGCTCGACGAAGACCCTGCCCCGCGCTCCCGCCCCGGCGAGGACGATGACCTCGAAACCACCCCGCCGCCCGGCTTCCGCGAGTGATCGTCGGCAGTGGCCGCTGGCGGCTTAGCGAAACGACGCGACCTGCTTGTGTCGAGGGCACGTCACCAGATGGTCGTTGGTCATGCCCACCGCCTGCATGAATGCGTAGATGATCGTGGAGCCGACGAACTTGAACCCGCGCCTGGCCAGGTCACTGCTGATGATGTCCGACAGGGGTGTCTTGGGTGGGATGTCGCGCAGCGAGCGGAAGCGATTCTGGATGGGCCGGCCCTCGACGAACCGCCACAGGCAGGCATCGAGACTGCCGAACTCCTTCTGCACGCGCAGCGTCGCCTGGGCGTTGAGGATCGACGCGGCCACCTTCAGCCGATTGCGCACAATGCCCGGATCGGCCAGCAGCTTCGCCACCTTGGCGTCGGTGTACCTGGCAACCTTCTGGGGATCGAAATGGTCGTACACGTGGCGATAGCGGTCGCGCTTCTTGAGGATCGTGGTCCAGCTCAGGCCGGCTTGGGCGCCTTCGAGAATGAGCATCTCAAACAGATGGCGATCGTCGTGCGACGGCACGCCCCACTCGGTGTCGTGGTAAGCGATGTTCGCGTCGTCCCTGGCCCAGTCGCATCGCGGCATGCATGCCTCCGCTCGTTGGTGACGGCAGCGATATGATACGGGCAATGAAAACGGGGGCGGGGCATGTCGTGCAGGAACCGGACTCGACGCCGCGAGCGGGGGTACTGACGGTCGCGGCGGGGGCGTGGGCTATCGGCTTGGTCGCGGGGCGATGGACGGGTGGGTGGTGGTGGTGGCTTGCCCTCGCAGTGGCGGGGCTGCTCGTGGCGGTGCCGGCGTGGCGTCGGCGACGACATGCCCTGGCCGAAGCCATGCTGCTCCTATCGCTGGCGGCGACGGCGGCGGGATGGTTGATCGTGCGCACCGAGCACGTGCGCCGGGATGACGTGTCGCACTGGGTGTTGGCCGAGGGTTCGCAGCTTGCGCAGGTGACGGGCGTGGTCGCGGGGCCGGCGTACATGAGTTCGCCGCAACGCGGAGCGATGGGTGCGTTCGCATTCACTGACCCGACGACGTTGTTTATGCTGGACGTGCGGTCGATCGTGGTCGATGGACAGGAGCAGCGGGCGTCGGGCGGGCTGCTGGTGTCGATTGCAGAGGCGGAGCACCGCATTCGCGGCGGTGAGCGGGTGCGCTGCGAGGGGTGGCTGGCGGCGATCGACGGCCCGTCAAACCCCGGCGAGTTCGATTACGCTGCACTGGCCCGCCGGCAGGGCATTGCCGGTCGGCTGACGCTGCCGACGCGTGGCAACTGGACGCTGATCGAGCCGGCGTCGGGTGTGGATGCGACGCTGATCGCGCGTGTGCGGCAGCGTATCGCGGCGGCGTGCTCGGCGTCGCTGTCGCTGGGCATGCCGCGCGACGGCGAGCACACCGATCGACTGGCGCTGCTGCACACGTTGCTGCTGGGCCAACGCCAGTCGCTGCCACGCGAGCTGACCGAGGCGTTTCGCGACGTGGGGCTGTCGCACATTCTGAGCATCAGCGGGGCGCACCTGGGGATTCTGGTTGGGTTGGTGTGGGCGGTGGCGCGGCTGGTGCTGTCCACGCCGTCGCGGTCGGCGCTGGTGGCCGCGGTGGTGCTGCTGTTGTACCTGTCGGCGGTGCCGCTGCACACGCCGATCGTGCGTGCGGCGATCATGGCGGGACTGTACGCGCTGGCGTTCAGCACGGGCTATCGCTTTCGGCGTCTGGAGCCGCTGGCGGCGGCGGCGCTGGTGGTGATGGTGTGGCGGCCGGGCGACCTGTTCGAGGCGGGATTCCAGCTCAGTTACGGCGTGGTGCTGGCGCTGGTGCTGTTCACGCCGCGGGTGCAGGCGTGGGTGACGCCGGCGTTCGTCGGCGAGGCCGATCCGTTCGTCCCGGCCGTCGTGGTGGGGCGGTGGGTGCTGGGCTATGTTGCAGTGAGCCTGGTGGCGTTCGCCGCGGCGGCACCTGTCGTGGCCTATCACTTCCGGGTGATCTCGCCATGGGCGGTGGTGCTGTCGGTGGTATCGCTGCCGGTGATCAGCGCGGTGCTGGCGGTGGGCTATCTGAAGATCGTGGTGGGCCTGGTGCTGCCCAGTGCGGGGCTGCTGATGGCCGGGCCGCTGTCGTGGCTGGCGGACACCATGGCGAGGCTTGTCGAGCAGGCGCGAACCTGGCCCGGCGCGACGGTGAAATTTGCCGACCCGCCCAGCGCGTGGTGGGTGGTTGCCGCGCTGGGGCTGGCGGCGGCGGTGATGGGTGGCGTCTTCGAGCGGCGTTTGCGGGCGCTGGGCGCGGCATCGATGCTGTGTTTGGGGTGGCTGGTGATGTCGGCCATGTCCAGCCCGGCTCCGCTGGCGCCGGCGTCACGCGGCAGCGCGGCGATCACCGTCAACATGTTCGCCGTCGGCGACGGCTCGTGCTTCCTCGTGCGCTGGCCCGGACACACCCTCATGTTCGACTGCGGCTCGCAGGCGTATCTCGACGTGGGGGCCAAGAGCATCGCTCCGGCCCTGCAACGTCTGGGCGTGCACCGCATCGACACACTCGTGCTCTCGCACGCCGACATGGACCATCTGTGCGGCGTGCTCGACGTGACGGCGTCGCTCGACGGCGAGGTGTCGCGCGTGCTGGTTCCGCCGCAGATGCTGCGGGAGGCGGAGGAGCGCCCGACCGGGCCGACGGCGTACCTGCTTGCCGAGCTGCGCCGCTTGGGCATCATGCCCGAGCCCGCGTCGATGGGTTGGCGCGAGATGCACGGCGATGTGGCGATGCAGTTGCACTGGCCTCCGGCCAACTACCGCGGCCCGCGACGCAACGACGAGTCACTGGTGCTGTCGATCGATGTCGCCGGCCGTCGCCTGCTGTTCACCGGCGACATTGCTGCCGACGCCATGACGCGTCTGATCGACTCGGGCGCCGATCTGGCCGCCGACGTGACCGAGCTGCCGCACCACGGCAGCTACGTGCCCGTCGTCTCGCCGCGCTGGCTGGTGTCCGTGTCGCCGCGCGTGGTGCTGCAGTCCAGCGGTGACAGCCGCCTGTGGCAGGACCCGTGGCAGGAACATCTCGATGCCGCGGGCGTCGCTCGCCTGGTCACGGCACGGTCGGGCATGGTCGAGCTTATCGTCACGATTGACGGGCAGATCGTCTGGTCGTCGGTCAAGGGCGTCCCGGGTCGCATCACGGAGCCGCCGGGTCGTCGGCGCCCTGCTGAACGTTGAGCGGAGACATGCTCGGCCCCGCATTGATGCGGACGGGGAGGATGAGTTCGTCCTCGGTGCCGAAGACCACGCTGCGCGGCGACAGGGGCAGTTGCTCCTGCAGCAGTTTCGCCCAACCGTTGGACAGGTCCAGCGCCAGCCGGTGCGTGCGATCGGGCGGCGTGGCCAGGATGCGACGCTGCTCGGGGGCGAGAGGCTCATCCTGACCCGCGAGCCTTTCGAGTGCTGCAGTGGCCTCATCACCGTCGGCGGGCACGACGTCAGCGAGCTGCCGCTCACTACTGTTGAGATACTCGACCAGCCCCGGTATCTGCGAGCCGGTGACGACGACAAGCACCTCCTCGGTGGCTTGCTCCGCTGCTGTGTCCCGCGCTTGCGTCCGGTCCGGCGCGGATGGCGCTGCGACCTTCCCAACCCTGTCGGCGACGACGTCACCGTCATCCGCCTCTCTTTCCGGTCCCCGCCGCGACGTCGGCAGCACGCGCACTCCGTTGTCCACCGCCCACGCCATTAGCTCACGCTGCGTCAGTGCCGCATCGTCGGTGTCGATGTTGACCGCCACGGGCGCGGTCTGCGGCTGCGCGGCCGCATGGGTCGGGCCTCGCTCGTGGACGCGCGCCCAGTCAAACTCCTGCTGCAATGGTTGCGACGGCTGCGTTGGCGCCGGTGCGGTGGCTTGCTGCTGCTCGTGCGCCGCCGGAACCAGCCGCGCAAAGAACGCCGCTTGCTCCGATGCCTGCGTCATCGCCAGGCTGGACGTCGGAGGTGCGGTCGCGGCGGCCGGCGGCGGCCCCGCCTTGCTGGGCATCGACCGCTCAGGCCGCTCGATGTCGTGCGCCGCGCCCTTCATGGCCAGCGACTCCGTCGGCACGCTCGGCTCCGCCTCCGCCGGACTGGACTCCACCCTCGCTGAGGCGCGAGAGCCGTCACCGCCGTTTCTCCGCACGTCGGCCAACCGATCGCCAGCCGCCTTCTCGTGACTGCGCATCACGATCGGCCCGGGCCCCGGCGACGCGGGGGCGATCGGGCCTAGCCCCGGCAAAGGCACCAGCGTCTGCACCACTACCCCCGCGCTGATGAGCACCATCGCCGCCAGGCCCGAATAGATCAGCGCCCGGTGCAGCCGGAACGTCTTATGCGTGCGCACCGCCTCCTCGATGGGCACCGGCTCGTCCAGCAGCATCCGCCGCTCCAGCCGCAGGTTCACCGCCTCCATCAGACTCGCCGGCGCCGACTCGCGCGGCAGCTCCCGCAACGTCTGACGGTCGGCGATCATCGAACGCAGCAGCCCCGCCAGCCGCTCGTCGTCGGCCAGCATCGCCTCCACACGCGCCTGCTCGCCCGGCGACAGCTCGCCCTCGACGTAACCCAGCAGCAGGTTGTGATCGTACTTGTCCAGCATCACGATCTGACCTCTGACTTCGAGCCTCGGATCTCCTGCTCCTCTTCGACCAGTTCCTGTCGCAACGCCAGTCTCGCCCGGAACAACCGGCTCTTGACCGTGCCCACCGGCAGGCTCAGCGTGTCGGCGATCTGCTGATAGTCCATCTCCTCGATGTCGCGCAGCACCAGCACTGACCGGAAATCCTCTTCGAGCCGGCCCAGGGCTTGGTGCAGACGCTCCATCATCTCTCTCACTTGGACGCGGCGCTCGGGCCTGGGTTCCGCGTCATCGGCCAAACGCAGCCGCAACGCCGAGCCAGTGGCCTCCTGGCCATTATTGTCAAGACTTCCGGAGGCTGAGGCGTCGAGACTGACGGTCCGCCGCAGCTTGCGCTTACGCAGATGGCTGATCGACAGGTTCATGGCGATGCGGATCATCCACGTGCTGACCGCCGAGCCGCTGCGAAAATCGCGGATGTGCTCGACGATCTTGAGCATGGCGTCCTGGCAAACCTCGGCCGCGTCATCGCGGTTGGACACCATGCGCAGGCACACCTGGTACAGCCGCCCCTGATATCGGCCCAGCAACTGGCCCAGCGCGTCGGCGTTGCCGGCCACCGCCGCTTCCACCAGCTGGCTGTCGGACAATTCGGGCATGGCGCGGCCTTGGGGAACCTACGAATCATACGGCCGCCGCACACGGGCGGTTTGCTCCTGTAATATGACTGTCCCGACGGCGTGGGTCAACGCGCCCGCAGGTTTCGAGCCCACATGGACGACACGCGATACCAATCCCCGCTCTCCAGCCGCAACGCCTCCCCGGCGATGCAGGCCATCTGGTCGCCCCGGCACAAGTTCACCACCTGGCGCCGCCTCTGGTTGGCGCTGGCCGAGGCGGAGAAGGAGCTGGGCCTGCCCATCACCGACGCGCAGCTCGCCGAGCTGCGCGCCAACGTCGAGACCGTCGATCTGGCCAAGGCCGCCGAGTACGAGCGAAAGCTGCGCCACGACGTGATGGCCCACGTCCACGCCCTGGGCGACCAGGCCCCGACAGCCCGGCCCATCATCCACCTGGGCGCGACCAGCCAGTTCGTCAACTGCAACACCGAGCTGCTGCAGATTCGAGACGCGCTCAAGCTCGTCGCCGACAAGCTCGCCGCGGCGATCCACCAGCTTGCGGTGTTCGCAGCCAAGTGGCGGGATACGCCCACGCTCGCCTTCACGCACTACCAGCCCGCCCAGCCGACCACCGTCGGCAAGCGTGCGGCCCTGTGGGCTCATGACCTGGCGATCGCCCTCGACGAAGTCGAGCACCGCATCGCCTCGCTCAAGTTCCGCGGGGTCAAGGGCACCACCGGCACGCAGGCCTCGTTCGTCGAGCTGTTCGCCGACTTCCCCGACCGCGATGAACGCATCGACAAGCTCGACCGTCTGGTTACGCAGAAAATGGGCTGGGCCCCGGAGTCTCGATTCGCGGTGACGGGGCAGACGTATCCGCGCGTGGTCGATGGCCTGGTCGTGTCCAGCCTCGCCGCCGTCGCTGCTGTAGCCCAGAAGTTCGCCACCGACCTGCGCCTGCTGGCCAACCGCAAGGAGATCGAGGAGCCGTTCGAAAAAGACCAGATCGGCTCGTCGGCCATGGCGTACAAGCGCAACCCGATGCGCTGCGAGCGCATCTGCGGCCTGTCGCGCTTCGTCATCGGCATGGTCTCGACCCCCTTCACCACCGCCGCCGAGCAGTGGTTCGAGCGCACGCTCGACGACTCGAGCTGCCGTCGCCTCACGCTGCCCGAGCCGTTCCTCGCGCTCGACGGCGTGCTGGACCTGGTCATCAACGTCGCATCCGGGCTGGTCGTGTATGAGAAGACGATCGCCGCCAACCTTGCCGCCGAGCTGCCCTTCATGGCCACCGAGAACCTGCTCATGGCCGCCGTGAAACAGGGCCACGACCGCCAGGAGCTGCACGAGGTGATCCGCAGGCACAGCCAGGCCGCCGCCGCGCGCGTCAAAGGGGAAGGCGTCGCCAACGACCTGCTGGACCGGCTCAGGACCGAGCCGGCCTTCCACGACATGGATCTCGCCGCCGTGCTCGATCCCCGCCAGTTTGTCGGCCGCGCCCCGCAGCAGGTCGATCAATTCATCGCCGAAGTCGTCGAGCCCGTTCGCCGTCGCTACACCGCTGCACTTGACTATCGATCGACGGTCAGCGTGTGACGTGCGTTCGCCTCCGCCGCAGTATCGGGGGCGACCTCGCGCGTCCGACCATGCCCCCCGCAGCCGAGAACCTCCCGCCACGACCTCGCCTCGTCAGCCCGCGGCATCCTCATCGCGTGGATGCTTTCGACCACGCTCGACTCGCCCGCGCCACAGCAGCGGCGCCGCCGACGCCAGCACGCACACCACCACGAGCGGCCCGACGCCCGCGCCATAGCCCACGCGCTGCGCCACCAGCCCCAGCAGCGGGCCGACAAAAAACCCCACGCCGATCAGGCTTTCGTGAACGCCACCCGCATCCACCGATGCGTTCTTCACCACCAGGGCGTAATACAGCGCCGCATAGTACGACACACCCGCCATCGCGCCGAAGAGCACCTCGCCCCCCAGCACCGTCGCCGTGTCTGTGCCCAGCACCACCATGAAAAACCCCACCGGCATCAGCACCGCCGCGACCACCACCGGCCACTTGCGTCCGTGCCACCCCACCCACCACCCCAACGCCGCGAACGTCACGAACCGCACCAGGTCCAGCACCCCCGACAGGCTCGACGCCGTCTTCGCCTCGTACCCCAGCCGGCCAAAGATGAACGGCATCAGCGGCGCGAGAATGAACAGCAGACAGTACCCGCCCAGCATCGAGCAGCGCGACGACCACAGCAGCGATCGGTACGACGCCAGCATCGTCGCCGCCGGCCGATCGGGATGATCCACCGCCATGTGCATCGGCCTCGCCGGCAACGTGCGGATCAACCACAAACTCACCGCGCTGCAGATGCCCGCCGCCACGAAGATCCCCAGGCCCGGCAGACGCGGCAGGTCCCACGCCACCAGCGGGCCCGTGATCACCATCGCCAGCGGCACCGACGCCGACCACGCCATGTTGAATTGCCCTACCGCCGTCGCCTGCTGCCTCGCACTCCGACCCGCCCCGACGTAACTCTCCGCCACAGGCCACTTGATCCCGTTGCACAGCCCAAGCACCACCGCCGCCACAAACATCGCCCCCGGCGTCGGCGTCACCAGGATCGCCAGCACCATCGCCATCTGCACCACCAGCGCCGCCAACAACACCCGCTTCTCACCCACCCGATGGCTCACCGCATGACTGACCATCGCCCCCGCCACGTAAAAAAGCCCGAACACCACCGCCAGCCACAGATTCATCGTCGGCGAAAACCCCAGCCGCGCCTCGGTGTAAAAATACACCCCCCGCTCGAACAAGATCGTCCCCAGGCTTTCGAGAAACGTCACCAGCAATAGTCGGCGTAGTCGCGTCACGGCGGGCGGGGAGGGGGGTGGGAGTGGGGAGTAGGCAGTAGGCAGTAGGGGGCAGGGTCTGGGGTCTGGGGTCTGGGGCCAAGTGCAACGCTGCGTTCCCCCTCCACTGTGCCAGGCCCCAGGCCCTCCACCCTAGGCCCTAGGCCCTTCCCCCTCATCCCTCGTTCCTTTCACCACCCCCCACCAGCGTACCACACCCACCGCCCGCCGCGCGGCTGCCGGCTTTGCTCCGCACGCCGACAATGTATGCGGCCGCGCGAATGCGAGGCAATCCCCAGCCCTCATCCGTGACCTTCGCTCTTGACACTGCTCACCAGGTCACACCCCCCGATATCACGTTTCACGTGGTACTCGCAAAGTGATTGCGGAAAGAGTCGAAAAACTTGGTGGTATCCACGAGAACAGCGTTACGCAGCGGCTCCACTACCTGATCGTATCGCCTGATGGCAATCGTGCATGGGCATTCGCCTGCTATGGTCGCAAGATCGAGAAGGCCATGAAGATGCGTAAGGAAGGCCATCGACTTGCGATAGTTCACGAGAACGATTTCTGGGACGCCATAATGGATGCGGGGTGATGGTGGGGCGGTGGGTTACAGGCGTTTGCGGGTCATGGCTCGGGCGATGTCGCGCTGGTCGGCTTTCTTTTTGAGGTCGGCGCGTTTGTCGTGGTGGTGTTTGCCGGTGGCGATGCCGATCTCGACCTTGACGATGCCGCGGTCGGAGAAGTACATGGCCAGGGGGATGAGGGTGGTGCCCCTGGCGGTGGTGGCGCCGAAGAGTTTGTCGATCTGTTTGCGGTGGGCGAGGAGTTTGCGGGGGCGTTTGGGCTCGTGGTTGCGGTCGCCGGCCTGGGGGTAGGTGGCGATATCAACGTTGAAGAGCATCAGTTCGTGCGTGGCGGGCTCGACGCGGGCGAAGCCCTCGGCCAGGGAGACGTTGCCGTGGCGGATGCTCTTGACCTCGCTGCCGGTGAGGATGATGCCCACCTCGAGCTTCTCGTCGATGTGGTACTCGTGGAACGCCCGGCGATTGGCGATGCGGGGGCTGAGGTTGTCGCTGCGCTTGGCCATGTCGAATCGGCAAGTGTACCAGCATTGGCTGCCGGTCAGCGCTGGTTGAGCGTGAGCGGCTCGGCCTCGGGTAGCGCGAGGGTCATGATCTTGTCGTGGGCGACCTTGACGGCGACGGTGACGCAGCGGTCGGCGACGAAGGTGGCGGTGACGAGGCGGCTGTCGGCCCAGTGGGCATCGACGGTGACGCCGCCGTGGCCGAGCGGTCCGCGGGCGCGCAGGCCGCGGAACCGGCCGTCGCGCCATGCGTTGGGCAGGGCGGGCAGGAGGTGGATCAGGGGCATGCCGTCGTGCCAGTCGTGGGACTGCAGGAGCATCTCGGCGATGGCGGCGCAGCCGCCGAAGTTGCCGTCGATCTGGAAGGGGGGGTGGGTGTCGAGGAGGCTGGGGAGCGTGCTGTGGCCCAGGAGTTTTTGCAGCATGGTGTAGGCGGCCTGGCCGTCGTGGAGGCGGGCGAAGTGGTTGATGAGCCAGGCGCACGACCAGCCGGTGTGCCCGCCGCCGTGGGCGAGTCGTCGGTCGAGGGTTTGGCGTGCGGCGGCGGCGAGGTCGGGCGTGCGCAGGGGCGTGATCTGCGAGCCCGGGTGCAGGCCGAAGAGGTGTGAGATGTGACGATGGCCCGGCTCCGGCTCGTCGTGGGCGTCGGGCCATTCCATGAGCTGGCCGTGGCGGCCGACCTGGTTGGGCGGCAGCTTGGCGCGGGCGGCGTCGAGTTGCCGGGCAAGTGCAGCATCGCTGTCAAGCAGCTTCGCCGCGTCGATCGTGGCGGTGAAGAGTTCTCGCAGGATCTGGTTGTCCATGGTCGGGCCCAGGCACAGGTGGCCGACTTCACCCGAGGGCAGGCGGTAGCGGTTCTCCGGCGAGGAGGATGGGCCGCACAGCAGGCGTCCGGTCGCGGGGTCTTCGATGAGGTAGTCGAGGAAGAACTCGCAGGCGCCGCGCATGAGGGGCAGGGCGGTGTTGCGGAGGAACGCCATGTCGCCGGTGAAGCGGAAGTGCTCCCAGAGGTGGGTGCAGAGCCACGCCCCGCCGGTGGGCCACAGGCCGCAGCCGGCACTGTCGTGAGGCGTGCTGGTGCCCCAGGCATCACTGACGTGGTGGGCGACCCAGCCGCGACAGTTGTAGTGGGCGCGGGCGGTCTTGCGCCCTTGCTCGGCCAGGCGATGCATCCAGTCGAACAAGGGCAACTGCAGCTCGGACAGGTGCGCCGGGCCGCTGGGCCAGTAGTTCATCTGGATGTTGATGTTCAGGTGATAATCGCTGTTCCACGGCGGGGTGAGTGAGTTGGTCCAGAGCCCCTGCAGGTTGGCGGGCAGGGCGGGGCGGTGGTCGCCGTGCCGGGAGGATGCGAGCAGGAGATAGCGTCCGAAGTCGAAGTAGAGTTGCTGGAGGTGCGTGTCGTGGTGGCCTGTGGTCACGCGCTGGAGCCGTTCATCGACGGGCGCGCTGGCCGGCGGGTCGCCGGCGCCCAGGTGAATCGCAGCCGTGTCGAACCCGCGGCGATGATCGGCGACATGGTCCGCCAGCAGGCGGTCGTAAGGCTTGTCGGCGACGCGGGCCAAGTCGGCCTCGGCCAGGGCGCGCGGCTCGCCGCCGTGGTAGTCGGTCCCCGCCGCGATCAACAGCGTGGCGGCATCGGCGCGCATGAACCGGACGCGGTCGCCGGCCGCGTGCAGTTCGCCGCCGCTTTGGCGAACGCGTGTGACGGCGTGAAATCGCGTGCCGTCACAGCCGGCGCGGCCGTGCAGTCGCACACCGTCGCCGCCGTCGAGTTCGTTGACCGCATCCACCGTGCGATGCATCTCGACCAGACCGCTGAGCCTGGCCGGCTCACTGGCCCACAGGCGCAGCACGATGACCTGGTCGGCCGCCGACGCAAACGCCTCGCGGAAAAAGGTCACGCCGCTCTGGCGGTAGGTCACACGGACGACAGCGATGGCGAGGTTGAGTTCGCGGCGATAATCCTCGATCGGGCCGCTCGTGCCGCCGGCCTCGGGTCCGAAGCTCTGCACGATCAGGTCCCCCAGATGCTGGTACGGCTGGATGCGCTTGGGCCGACCCATCATCGCGGCGTCGGCGAGCATCATGGCCTGGGCGGGCTTGCCTTCGGCCAGAAGCCGCCGCACCTCGGGCAGATGCGTCAGCGCATGAGGATTGTTGCGATCCAAGGGCAGGCGCGTCCACACGCTGTCTTCGTTGAGCGCCAGTTTTTCCATGGCGGGGTTGCCATAGACCATCGCCCCCAGCCGCCCGTTGCCGATGGGCATGGCGAAGTTCCAGTCGTGACCGGCCGGGCGGTTGAACCAGATGCAGTGCGCGGGATCGGATGCAACGGTGAAGGCGTCGGGCATGATGAGGCTCGAAGGTTGGCGTGTGATGGTGTATCGACATCGTTATGGGGAGGCAACTTCGTCATGTCACTATGGCGGTCTCATGACGGCGGCGGCGGCAAATGGCAGTCGTCCATCAACGTTGGGGTCGATTTATGCCGACATGGAGTGGTGGCACGCCCCTTGCCGATTGGTCATACGGCAGGAATCGGCTTAGAATCGACCGGGTCGGGCACGGATGTCCGAGTCAGACCTTGACTGCCGCGCTAAGATAACCTGACCTCCTTCACTCACGGATGGAATGCCACCATGTTTGAACGCTTCACCGACCGAGCCCGCAAAGTGATGGCCCTGGCCAACCAGGAGGCCCAGCGCTTCAACCACGAGTACATCGGGACCGAGCACATCCTGCTCGGCCTCGTGAAGGAAGGCTCCGGCGTCGGAGCCAACGTCCTCAAGAACCTCGACGTGGACCTGCGCAAGGTCCGCCTCGAAGTCGAGAAGCTCGTCAAGAGCGGCCCCGACATGGTCACCATGGGCAAGCTGCCGCAGACCCCGCGGGCCAAAAAGGTGATCGAGTACGCGATCGAGGAAGCCCGCAACCTCAACCACAATTACGTGGGCACGGAGCACCTGTTGCTGGGCCTGCTGCGCGAGCACGAGGGCGTGGCGGCGCAGGTGCTGATGAACCTGGGCCTGAAGCTCGAAGAGGTACGTGAAGAGGTGCTCAACCTGCTGGGCGCCGGGGTCGATCCGGAGGAGTCGAGCAAGGGCGGCACCGCGCAAGCGGGCGAAGGCCAGGCGTCGGGGAGCAAGCAGGGCAAGAACAGCAAGACCCCCGCGCTGGACAGCTTCGGTCGCGACCTGACCGAACTGGCCGCCGAGGGCCAGCTCGACCCGGTCATCGGCCGGTCCAACGAGATCGAGCGGCTGATCCAGATCCTCTGCCGCCGCACCAAGAACAACCCTGTGCTGCTGGGCGAAGCCGGCGTGGGCAAGACCGCCATCGTCGAGGGCCTGGCTCAGAAGATCGTCAACAAGGACGTGCCCGACCTGCTCAGCGATCGGCGCATCGTGGTGCTCGACCTGGCGATGATGGTCGCCGGCACGAAGTACCGAGGCCAGTTCGAGGAGCGCATCAAGGCGGTCATGAACGAAGTGCGTCGCGCCAAGAACGTGCTGCTGTTCATCGACGAGTTGCACACGCTTGTCGGCGCCGGCGGGGCCGAGGGCGCGATCGACGCTTCCAACGTGCTCAAGCCCGCTTTGTCGCGCGGCGAGATCCAGTGCATCGGCGCCACCACGCTCGACGAGTACCGCAAGTACATCGAGAAGGACGGCGCCCTGGAGCGACGCTTCCAGACGATCATCGTGGAGCAGCCCAACAAGGAGGACACGGTCAAGATCCTTCAGGGCCTGCGCGACCGCTACGAGGCCCATCACCGCGTGCAGATCACCGACGAGGCGATCAAGCAGGCGGTGGAGCTTTCGACGCGCTACATCACCGGGCGCGTGCAGCCGGACAAGTCGATCGACGTGATCGACGAATCGGGCGCCCGCATCCGGTTGCGGTCGATGAGCAAGCCGCCCAACCTCGCCGAGATCGAGGAGCAGATCGAGCGTCTGTCGATCGAGAAGGACGAGGCGGTCAAGGCCGCCGACTACGAGCGAGCTGCGGAGCTGCGCGACCAGGCGGAGAATCTGCGTCGCAAGAAGGAGCAGATCCAGAAGGATTGGCGCGCCAAGGCCAAGGAGGTCGATGGCATCGTCGATGAGAACGTCATCGCCGAGGTGGTGAGCAAGATGACGGGGATTCCGCTGACGCGGCTGGAGAAGGCCGAGAGCGAGCGGCTGCTCAAGCTCGAAGAGGAGCTGCACAAGACCGTCGTGTCGCAGGACGAGGCGGTCAAGGCGATCAGCAAGGCGATCCGCCGGGCGCGGTCGGGGCTGAAGGACCCCAAGCGGCCGATGGGCTCGTTCATCTTCGTCGGGCCGTCGGGCGTGGGCAAGACGCTGCTGTCCAAGGCGCTGGCCGAGTTCATGTTCGGCAGCGAGGACTCGCTCATTCGCATCGACATGAGCGAGTACATGGAGAAGCACAACGTCAGCCGCCTCATCGGCGCGCCCCCCGGCTACGTCGGTTACGAAGAGGGCGGCCAGCTCACCGAGCAGATTCGTCGCCGTCCCTACAGCGTCGTCCTCCTCGACGAGATCGAGAAGGCCCACCCCGACGTATTCAACATGCTCCTGCAGATCATGGAGGAAGGCCAGCTCACCGACTCGTTCGGCCGACACGTGGACTTCCGCAACGTGATCCTCATCATGACCTCGAACATCGGCGCCGAGCTGATCAAGAACAAGGGCGGCTTCGGCTTCGCCAAGCGCAGCGAGGAGGCCGACTATCAGAAGATCAAGCAGACGCTCATGGGCGAGATCGAGCGCTACTTCCGCCCCGAGTTCATCAACCGTCTCGACGACACGATCGTGTTCCGCCCGCTGACGCGCGACGACCTGGTCAACATCGTCGATTACGAGCTGAAGAAGGTCTTCAAGCGACTGGAGAGCCGTGAGATCAAGCTCACACTCGACCAGACGGCCCGGGACTTCCTGATCGAGAAGGGCTACAACCCCGACTTCGGCGCCCGGCCGCTGCGGCGTGCGATCGAGCACAATGTCGAGGACCCGCTGTCCGAGGCGATCCTGCGCGACGAGATCAAGTCGGGCCAGACGGTGCTCGTGCTCAAGGAAGAAGGCCAGGAGGGGCTGTCGCTCAAGCCGATCGAAGGCGACGCCAAGCCTGCCGCCGCCGAGGGCGACAAGAAGCCGCAGCCCGCCGCCGCCGGCGCCGAGAGCACGTGAACCCACGGCTTTGGGTCGGGGTGCGATCGCTACCGCGTTCGCCGCGCGGTTATCGCCACCGCACGCCGCCAGCATTGAATCGCTATCAAGTTCCCAACGCCTGTCGCCGATACATGAACTGTCGATCGTCGGTTGGGCGTCGTTTGTGATGCGACCGTGAAGCCCGGCAGGCCACAATAGCTCTCTTCTGTGACCGGGGCTTGACCCATGAGTAGTTGGGGGTCGCTTTCGATGCAGCAGAAGGTCCTTGACCGCGTGCTCAAATCGCCCAGGCTCCCGAGCCTGCCGACGATCGCACTCGAAGTCATCGACCTCGTGCGCCGCCAGGACGTCAACTTCAAACAGATCGCCAACACGATCCAGTACGACCCGGCGCTGTCCACCAAAATCCTCAAGACCGTCAACTCGTCGTTCTACGGCCAGGCCCATTCCATCAGCACCATCAGCCACGCCCTGGTCGTGCTCGGGCTCAACAGCGTCAAGACGCTGGCCCTGGGCTTCTCGCTGGTGACCAACCTCAAGAAGGACGGCGACGGCGGGTTCGACCACATGGCCTTCTGGCGCCGCAGCCTGTACACCGCCGCCGCGGCACGCTACTTCGCCGGGCAGATCAATCTGGTCCAGCAGGAAGAGGCTCTGCTCGGCGGGCTGCTGCAGGACCTGGGCATGCTCGCCATGCACGAGACGCTGGGCCTGGAGTACGCCGCCGTGCTCATGGAGGCCGGCCCGCGCCATGCCGACCTCGCGCCCGTCGAGCGCAAGCGCCTCGACGCCGACCACGCCCAGATCGGCGCCGCACTCGCCGAGGCCTGGAACCTGCCCCCGCTGCTGGTCGCGCCCATTCGCCATCATGAGACGCCCGACGCCTGCGAAGGCGACCTGCAGCAGCTCGTTCGCTGCGTGGCCCTGGGCAACTTCGCCGCCGAGCTGTTCATGACCGCCGAACCCGGCGACGCCCTCGAACGGTACAACCATCACGCCGACGCCTGGTTCGGGTTCGACCGCGAGCAGGCCACCGCCACCCTCAAGGCCATTCACAAGAGCACCAACGAGATGCGGCGGCTGTTCGACCTGCCCACCGGCGACCTGGGCAACCCCGACGAGATCCTCGCCCGCGCCAACGAGGCCATGGTCCAGATCAGCCTTCAGGCCCAGGTCCAGGCCTCCAAGCTCGAGGAGGAGAACAAGAAGCTCGCCGAGCAGGCCACCACCGACTCGCTCACCGGCGCCGCCAACCGCGGCCGGTTCAACGAGTTCCTCCGCGACACCTTCACCAAGGCCGTCGCCGGCGCCGGCCCCGTCAGCATCGTCTTCCTCGACACCGACCACTTCAAGAGGTTCAACGACACCTACGGCCACATGGTCGGCGATCGCGTCCTCGTCGAGAAGGCCGACCTGCTCAAGCGCATCGCCCCCAAGGGCGCCCTCGTCGCCCGCTACGGCGGGGAGGAGTTCGCCATCGTCTGCCCCAACACGCCGCGCATCGACGCCGCCCGCTTCGCCGAAAGCCTCCGCCGGGAGATCGAGCAGATGATCGTCGAGTCCGACGAGGGCCAGTCGCTGAAGGTCACCGCCAGCATCGGCGTGGCGACCTTGGCCGACGGGTGCTTCGATCGGCCTGAGCAGCTCGTCAAGGCTGCCGACCAGGCCGTGTACGCCGCCAAGGCCGGTGGCCGCAACTGCGTCCGCATCTTCACTCCCCGCCCCGTCGCTCACACACCCGCCCGCGCCGTCGCCTGACACCCCCGCCCCCGCCCCCGCCCCCGCCCCCG
>CAZFDT010000010.1:0-98549 GCA_964518335.1 uncultured Phycisphaeraceae bacterium | reverse complement strand
GCATCATCACCACCTCACCGCCACGAAGGGAAGGTGGGATCGCAGGACGCTTACAGTCGTCTTGCCCGCGTGCGGCAGGCAACTGAACGCTTCTACGTTAACCGCTAGAGGACACGTGCATGGGGTTGACCGCTGCCCAACGGCGGACGCTGTCGCGCAAGGCGGCGGGCAACTCGCTGGAAGTCGAGCACCTCTTGAAGGTGGCCGCGTTCGGCGACGCAAGTGACGCCCCCTTCCTTCGCGCCCTCAAGGGTGAGCACGGCTGGTCCGACACTGGCCGCGAAGGGCGCACTCGCGTTGTCCCGTTCGGGCGGTGGGCCGACACGGTTTGCCGATTCTTGGAGGACGGGTACTCGGGTTTGGTTCAAGCGACCAAAGATTCGGCTGAGGCGGCTGAGTTCTGCGTCAGCGTCCTGGAGGGGCTGAAGACTGCGGCAAGCGTCTCCGCAATTCTCGCCATTGGTGAGAGAGTGATCGAGCAGCCGGCGGATGATGTCAAGCTGGCCGTTCGTCTCGCGGATGGGCTTAACCTGCTGCTGTCGTTCAAGGGCGCTCCAGGCATCCCGCCGGAGGTCGAGCGAAAGGCCCGCGAGTTCCTGTACCGATTGCTGGCGGTTGAATTATCCGAGGTTCAGCGTGCATCTGTCGTGTGCGCTTTGCGGGGCGTCGGCGATGCCGAGTCTGCCACTCTCGTCGCGTCGCAACCGCCGTTCGGGGGGAGTTGGGCGGGTCTGGAGCAATTGGCGGTCCGGCAAATCAAGCGGCGGCTTCGACGGGCCAAGAGGGGCGCGGCTAACCAGTAGCTGCACCCGACGGCGGCCGCATCTCGGTTTTTCGGGGTATTGCGTCTCACCAGCGGCCGCCGCGGGTGAGCTTGTGCGTTAGTGTTCGCTATGCGTTCGGGGCCAGCAATGGCAGAAAAGGCTTGCATGGGGCCGCCGAACTTGACAGGCGGATTAACTTCCGAAGCGCAACACCGGGGATGGTTGCGTGTCCTTGGCCAACTCAAGCGCTGACTTGGCGAGTGAGTCGCTGTCCAGGTATCCCAGTTTTCGATGTGCCGCTGGCGAGCATGGGGCATCTGGTTGTGAAACGCACCAGCAGAATGAGGCGTGACAACTGCGGCACATCACCACCACTCGCATCTAGCACACTTGATGGGTCGGGATCGTGTCGTATGGGGCGGCGCTGGCCTGTCCCGGCCCGATCCTCTTCATTCTGTAAGTAGATATCGGTGCCTGCCGCCGTCAGCCATGTCGCCGGGTGTCGGCTCCCGCGCCGACGGTCTGCCGTGCGTGATGTCGAGTGTTTCGCCGCCGCAGGTCCGCAGCTTCCATTGAAGATTTGTACCACTAATGAGAGGTCTGGGTAATTGTTGAATGGCCCCAGGGTTCTATGATGAAAGCGGAATGCGAGCGAGTCACTTTCACACACGGGTTGCCGGGGCGTGGAGTCCTCTCATGTCCAACCTCGGTCGGCGGCCAAGTGCCATCGGTCATCGTGGGGCCTTTTCATTGATCGAGTTGCTGGTCGTGGTGTCCATTATCAGTCTGCTCATTGCGCTGTTGCTTCCGTCGCTGCAGTCGGCGCGTCGCGTGGCCTGGCAGGCGAAATGCGCTTCCAACGAGCGTCAGTTGGTCGTCGGCGTGATGAATTACCAGATGGACAACAAGGGCTACCTCTGTTGGGGCGCCCTGTTGACCGGCGTCAATGACATCTGGGCGTTTCCCAAGTTTCTCGCGCCGTATGTCAGATATAACCCCGATCTCGTCGGGACATACGGCAAACTCGGAGGCCCGACGAACACCGTCTTTCACTGCCCCAGTGACCGCGCGGTGGTCGCACCTGCGGTGAGCAATCAGAGCTACACCGCGAGCATGTGGGTGCTCAGCAATGCCGCGGGATGGTGGCTCTACGCAAGCAAGGGATATATGACCGTGCAACCCTTCGCCGGGGATGGCACGCCGGGTGAACAGCGTCACCGCCGCATCAACGAATTTCCTCGTGAGAGCAGCACGTTTGTGTTCGCCTGCTCCTACACCGGCGACATCACCTCGCCCCCGCCGACCAAGAACGTCGCCGGCTGGCGCGGCATCCCGAAATCACCCTATCCGTACCAGAACTTCAACGCCAAACCGCTCAACTGGGAGACCCACCTGGGCGCGGCCAACGTGTCATTCCTCGATGGACACGTTAAGGCGTACAAACCCGAGTTCCACCCCGACGGCGTTTACCGAGACCTCCACAACCTTCCGTGACATATGACCACCTTCCAGTCACCAACGAGACGTCTTGCCAGCGTCAATCTGCCAGTACGAGTGGGGTCGTGGGGCGTTGTCGGTGTGCGCGACACGCCGATTCTGCATGTCGATCGCGTTCCAGTGCCCCTTCGACCGACACCCGGAGCCAGCCATGGCCACGAGCAATCGTGGTCGGCAGCGACTGACTTCGGAGCGGCTGTCCGTCGCGTCATCCGTATCGACGCCGGCGTTCGCATCATCGAGCGACTCATCATCGATCGTCCGATGTCCATTCGCAGCTTTTCTGATGTGATTCGTGTGCCTTTTGACCAGGCCGATCGCATGTGGCTGCCGCACCTCTGTCCGGAAGAGGGCGATGTCGTCGCCGATCACGCTTACCGCAGCCCCGTCGCCTTGCTTCGCCGGGGCGTACGCCAGGTCGCCGTCGTGCCCGACCTCGATGTACTCGGCCAGACGCGGCATTCGTCGCTGGGCAAGCAGGATCATCGCTGGACTGGCGCCCCGCCGGATGCACGGGCGCAGTTGCCCGGCTTCATGCTGATGCTCCATGACGGAGGCAGCGGCTTCCATATCGAGATCGGCCTGGCCCATACCAAGCCACGAGGCCACCTCTACTTCCGTCGCACCGACCGGGAAGTGGCGTTCGACGCCGGTGACGAACTCCGCTTCGCCTTTGACCTGCTGTATCACGAAGGCGACGAGTCCGTTGGCCTTCGCGCCGTCGTGTCTCACCTGTGGCAACGGTACGGCCATCCCCTCGCCGCCGACGTTCGCCCGCAGTATCGCCCGTTCCGACGTTACGCCGCTCGTTCGTTGCGCGCTATCGCTCACATGCCTGACTTTGTCGAGTTCGACCTGACGTCGGGGCAGCGTGGGGCGGGCTTTCGTAATTGCAGCTCGATCAACGGCAACGACGTGGATTCCACCTGCTTCAAGAATCCACTACGCGCCGTCTGGTTCAGCCCCTGGTTCAACAGCTTTCGCACGGCGTTTGGCATCGCCAGAGCGACCCGCCGCCAACGCGGCGCCATCGCCCGGCAATGGCGCCGCCGAGCCGAGCGAATCAAGCAGACCTTACTGGCGGCTCCAGATGACTGCGAGCATGGCCTGATTCCCACAACTTACGACTATGGCACGCAACAGTGGTGGAACTCCGCGGCCGGCATCGGCCCGGGGCGACATTATTTCGACGTTGCCTCCGCCACCCACACCGCGCTGTGGATGTTACGGTGGCACGACCACGTCCAGCCGGATGATCGCCTGCTGCAGCGCGTGCGACGGATCGTCCACTGGCTCTTGAGCGCGCAGGCTAGCGACGGTTCCTTCCCCGCGTTTGTCGATCCCGCGGGTCGGCCTCACGCCATGTTGAATTCGTCGGCGCAGTGCGGCGCGGCGAGCGTTTTGCTCGCCGAGTGGGCCCAGCGCGATCCCGATCCTTCGATACTCGACGCGCTGCGCCGCTGCTGTCGCTTCTTCATCGACCATGTCCTGCCGCGACGGAAGTATCACGATTACGAAGCTTATTTCTCGTGTTCGCCGAAACCGCTCGATTTCACCGATGCCCGAACGGGCCAGGAATTGCAGACGACACTGGGGCTGTCATGGGTGGCCGACACCCTCACGCGCACCTTTGCCCTCACGCGCGACCAGCACCTCAAACCCTGGGCGCAGCGGGCGATGGACGATCTGTGCCTCTATCAGCAGGTGTGGAATCCGCCTTATATTTCGCTCTACACCTTCGGCGGATTTGGCGTGATGAATACGGACGGCGAATGGTCCGACACGCGCGGGGTGTTCATGAGTGAACTGTTGATGCGTGCCGGCCATGTGCTTGGCACGGCCGAGTATTGCGAACGCGGCATCGCCGCATTGCGCGCCACCTGTGCGCTGATCTGCGATCCTCTGCACGCCACGGTCAATCCGTGTCGCTACGACTCGTATCCCTCCGGGCTCGCTCCCGAGAACTTTGCTCACCTGGGCTATGACGGCCGCGCGATTCGGTCCGGTTTCGACTGGGGTTCCGGCGCCTTGATCGCGGCGGGCGAGTGGGTGCGCATCCAATATGGCCAACTCTACGTGGACGCCTGCTCGAAACGCGCCTACGGAATTGACGGCGTTGTCGTCGAGAACGTCGAGCAACGGGGGGATCGGCTGGAGATCACCGCGTGCGAGGCCACAGGCATGACGCGCAAGGTTCTCGTTGCCGTGCAATATGCTCGCAAACGCACGCCCATTGTCTTGACGTTCGAGGGGGGCGCCACGAAATGCTTCACCATCAGTCACAACGATCCCTCCGATATGGCATTGGCCTGCGGAGTCCAGTCGTGATACACACACCCCGCTTGCTGCTCGTGCTTGGCATGTGGCTTTCCATCGTGCCTGCAGCGTCGGCCACAGATGCGGATCGACTGCCACTGGGGCGCATCCAGGCAATCTGCTATCCAGCCGACCGTGAGGATGAATACGGCCGGCTTGCTTACGGATTGCGCGCCTACCTGCAGGCGGCTTTTGGCGTGCAGGCGACGATTCAGAAGCAGTCGCCTCAGCCAGGAGAGGTGGCGATTGTGCTTGGCCGTGAACTGGCGCAGGCGGGAGGGTGGGTGTCGGCGGACGAGCTCAATGCGGTTCGTGTGGATGGGTTTGTCATCCGCATCACCGACGACGGGGTGGCCCTGGCGGGATTCGGCCCGCAAGGCACGCACTATGCAGTCTGGCGCATGTTCCGCATGGCTGGCGCCTTTGTCATTCCCGGTCATACATACTGGCGTGAAGAGTCCAGTGACGGGTCGCTCCCGATCGGCACCGTCGCCACCAAGCCTTTCTTCGAGTTTCGCGATTGCCGGGGCGACCTGGATCAGGGCGCCTTCGGCACGACGCTGAGACAGTTCAGCCTGGGCTCGGCCAAGGACGCGGCCAACGCGGAGAAGCTGCAGTACGACGGCTGGCTGGGCTGGGATCACACCGCCGGCTACCTCGTGCCGACGTCGCTGTATGCCCAATCGCATCCTGAATTCTACGCGCAGCAGGCGGACGGTTCACGCACGCCTGGCAAGTCGGCGTCAACGGTCACACTCTGCACGAGCAATCCGCACGTTCGGGCGATCATGGTCGAACGCGCTATGCAGTGGATGTCCCAGCAGAGCCCGCGACAATTCTTTGCCGTCACGGAGGGTGACGCAACGCCGTGCGTCTGTGCTCAATGCCGCGCTGCGGACCATCATCCCTACTACACCACCGATCGGATGATGAGTTGGGTCAATCATATCGCGCGCCAGGCGGCAGTGCAGCACCCGGACAAGACGCTGTTGACCTTCGCCTATATCCGCGATGTGAAGCCCCCGGTGACGGTGAAGCCCGAGCCCAACGTCGCCGTTCTTTACGCGCCTTGGGTCTGGACGTCTCGATCCACCTCCGCGGTGGACTGGGCGCATCCTTTGAACACGACGACCATGGAGGAGTTTCTGGCGTGGACGGCGTGCGCCCCGGGGCAGATCGGCGTTTACGATTACGTGTACGGCAACTGGATGCAGGCCACCGCCGCCCGTATCAAGTTTTGGGCGCGACACAACGTGCGATGGGCGTACTTGAACGCGCCCCCCAGGGACCCGCTTTTTGTCTGGGTCTGTGCGAACCTGTTGTGGGACCCCTTCCAGGATGTTGCGACCCTTCAGTCTCAGTTCATCGATGGCTATTACGGCCCCGCGGCCAAACCGATGGCGGCTTATCACGCACTGCGCGAGCAGACGATCGAGCGCGACATCATTCACGACATGCTGACTTGGGGCACCAGCCCGGCATATCTCAGTCAGGCTGCGGAATGGCTCGATGCGGCCGAGCGTGCCATCGCGCAAGGCGACGAGCGTGCGCAGAAGCGCGTCAAAGAGGTCATTGAGGCGGCGCGCCAGGAGTTGGCGCGGCGAGGAGCAGCCGCAGTGACAGAAGACCTTCCGCCGCGCCAGATCGAGCTGATGTTTGACGCCGCCAATGAAAGCGATCACTGGTTGACAGACGGCAGCGAAGCGATCTTTCAACCGGCCGATGTGTCTCACGGAGGCGTGCGCGTGCGGCTCCCAATGAGCGGTCTGCCCGTGGTGCCCAACAGCATGGGAACCCCGGTGTATGCCGGCATGCTCTATGCCGAACGACAGTTTGATCCCCCGGTGGACGTCAGCCAGTGCTGGTATGCGGAGTTTCACCTCAGATCGACAGCGGCCATGCGCTGCACGGTCCAGATCCATGGCGCCACACGCGAATTCGACCTGCATCCCGGCGAGCAGATCATTCGCATGGATCTCAGGCAGTTTGACGCCAACAACCACTACGATCCTGCAACATGGGATCACCAGGTGAGTCAGGTCAGTTTTCGGTTCACGCCGATCCATCGCGATGAAGCTCAGGATGGGCAAGTCGTGATCCTGGGCATGCGCTGGAGCAACCAACTGCCGACGATCGAGCATCTACCGCACATGGGTAAGGCGGTCTGGCTTAGCCAGTTTCGGCCGAACGTGATGACGCCGGGTCTCATCACGGGAGCGGAAGCTGCGAACATTCTTTACACGACGCGAGGTGCGCCCTTCACACATCCCACTGGAGATCGCTGGAAGTCGCATCACGGTGGGCGCATCAAGTTCCGATCGTACATGCCGCACGCGGCGCTGACCCCGATATTCGCAATCGAAGCCCAAGACGGTGCGGAAGAGGCAGCAATGCTACTGCAGCGGGTGCTTGAGCGCCTGTTCCATGTGCGCTTGCCCGTGCGTCAATCGGATGACGGACGCAACTGTGTGACGCTCAGCGCTCGTCCAATCGGCGACGACGGCGGCTTCGCCATTGACGTGCGCGATGGGCGCGTGCTGATCTCGGGTGACGTTAAGCGAGGCGTCATTCGTTACCTGGAGGGCTATGGCGTCCGGGTCGATGCGCGGGGCTGGGTTGCCGCTGAGCCGTTGCATCCCGGTCATCGCGGCATGTTGCACGAGTTGTACGTCGTGGAAAAGCCTTGGTTTGAGGCGCGGCGGGAACCAGTCGGTCGTGCGACCGTCAGTGATGAGGCCATCCATCACGCGGCGTTGATGATCAAGCAGGCTGCACGGAAGGGCGTGAAAGAAGCCCCTGCGGACGCGCTCGTCACGGCGAGCAAGTCGCCACGCGCTGCCTATGTCATCGACCGCCTGCTGTGGAATCCTCTGGTGGACACTTCCCGGCTGTTGCAGGAAGCCGACAGCAACTTTACGGAGTGAGACATGACGGCGAAGCCCGCACGTTTGCTGATAGCGATCGCCACGGCTGCAGGTTTGCTGGCCGCATCGGCGCGCGGTGACACCGACCTGCGGGCCATCAAGGCCATTGTGACCGGCGAAGAGCCATCCCGGAACGAAAGCCTGGCGGTGAGGGTGTTGCAGCAGCAGTTGGCCACCATGCTTGGTGTCAAGCTCGAGACCACCAGGACAGCGCCGACCAATGCCGGCGCGATTCTGGTCGGGCGAGCCGCAGTCACGGCAGCGGGGCTGGTGGATGCCAAGGAGCTTGACGCCCTTCATGCCGATGGGTTCATCATTCGTGTGCGCAACGGTCGCGTGGCGCTGTCGGGTCGCCATGATTGGGGCACGGTTTACGCAGCGTATTGCTGGTTGACGCAATTGGGGTATCGCTATTACGCGCCCGAGCTGAGCATCGCACCGACACTTGAAATCACGACCATTTCCGACTCAGACACGATCAAGGCGCCGTCTTTCGACTTGCGACGCGGTGTGGACTGGGCCTTGGGTGGCACAACGCAGGAGATGATCGGTGATCCGCGTATTCCCGGTGGCGATGCCGGTGTGAAACTCTGGATCGACCATACCGCGGGTCTTTTCGTGCCGAGACCGACATATTTGAAATCGCATCCCGAGTACTATCCATTACGGCATGACGGCACGCGCGGCGTCACCCGCGATTCGGATGGCTACGTCCATCTATGTCTTTCAAACCCCGACGTCCTGCGAATCACCACCGATGCGGCGCTGGCGTGGATCGAGCAGCAGCGCGAGCGAAAATACTTCTTCATCACGCAGGGGGATGGCCACGACTGGTGTCAGTGTGAAAGTTGCCTGGCCTTGGACGAAGCACCGGGCGTCTATGCCGACCGGCTGCTGGTGTGGGTGAACCACATCGCCGCTGCGGTCAAGTCGAAGTATCCCGACAAGATTCTGCTTGCACTGGCGTATGTGGGCAGCGACGAACCGTCGTTGCGTGAGAAACCTGCGGACAACGTCATGGTGCTCTACTGCCCGTACTGGGGCGTGAACCTATCCATGGCGCATCCGTTGACGCATGAGATCAACAGCGAAGCCCTCGCGCAGTTCGATGGCTGGAAGCAAGTGGCAGGCGATCAGTTGGGGGTGTACGACTACAATCTGGGCTACTCGCCGTCGTGGTTTGCCATGGCCGACAAGCTGAAGTGGTATCACGCGCAGGGGGTGCGAGGCATCTTTCTGTTGGGCGCTCCGCAGCCGTTCAACCGCATGTTCAGCTACGTGATGGGGCGGCTCTTGTGGGATATCTCGCTTGATTCACATGCGCTGACGCGGGAGTTCGTCGAGGCGTACTACGGCCAAAGCGCGCCGCATCTCATGGACTACCTCGAGTTGGTGCAATTACAGCTCGAAAAGGGCCATGCGCGCGGGCTGCACGACGGCAATCACATGCCCGCGGCGTTCTACGATGAGCCGCATGGCTCGCTCATGCTCAAGCATCTGGACGATGCGGCGGCGGCGGTGGTTGGCGATGAGGTGCTGGCGGCGCGGGTGGCACACGAGCGCAAGCTGTTCTTCGCCGATCGCAAGACCGCCTATGCCGTGCGCGATGCCAGCGAGCCCGATGGCGAGCCGGCTGTGACCGCGGCGGGCGTGATCATTTCGGCAAGCGCGTTTCGCGGCGGTCACTTCGCGCCCAAGTACAACTGGTTCTGCGCGCCCGCAAAGGATGGCGTCGTCGTCTATGCGCCGCGGTCGCCGCGCCCCTCGAAAGCAACTGCAGCTTTCAAGCTCGATGCAGCCCCGACTGGACCGGTTCAGATGATCGTCGAGGGGCAGGACTCGCAGAACGACCTCCCCCCGACCGCGCAGATCGAGCTAACGATCAACGGCGTGACGATCCACCGGGGTGACTGCGGATTTGTGAAGCAAGGCTGGTCCAAGCGGACTCTAACGATTCCGGCCGGCGTCTTGCGGGCAGGCGAGAACATCCTGACCTTTGCCAATGTTCACGAAGGCACCAAGCGACTTGACGGCTGGTGGTGCATGATTTCCCAGGTCGTCATCCAGTTCGATGAGAAGAGGTGAAGCCATGAAGATCCGATTCGGGCCCCGAGACATCGAATTTCCAAGCCAGGAGATGGGCGAGCTGCGCGACAGCAACGATCTGCTTGGTGACGCCGAGGCGCTGCGCCAGCGGATGGATGAGGACGGCTATCTGCTGTTGCGCGACATGTTGGACCGGGACAGTGTCATGCGCTGTCGTCTTGCCGTGCTTGAGTACCTGGACAAGCATGAGGGGCTCGTGCCGGGCACGCCTGTGCTGGACGGCGTGATGCCGCCGGGTACGCGCGAACGCACACTGGTTCGGCCACGAGACATCACGCATCATTCCGACGTGCTGGCGGTGCTCGAATCGCCACGCCTATTCGATTTCTACGAGATGCTGTTCGGCGCGCCCTCCCGCACTTTTGACTACAAGTGGCTTCGCGCCGTGGGCAATGCCAAGCATACGCCCTCGCACATGGACGTGGTGTACGTCGGTCGCGGCACGCACGAGCGATGCACCTGTTGGATTCCGATCGGCGACCTTGACCTGGCCATCGGCACACTGGCGATCTGCGTGGGCTCACATCGCCTCGAGTCGTATGCGAGAATGCGCGCGACCTACGGCCGAATGGACATGGATCGCGACGGCGTGACGGGCTGGCTGTCGGAAGACCCGATGCACTTTGTGCGGCACTATGGCGGGCAGTGGCAGACCGCGCCGTTTCGCGCGGGCGACATTCTGACGTTCGGCCTCTTCACGCTACACGCATCGCTGACGAACACGACCAACCGGTATCGCATCAGCGCGGATGTCCGCTACCAACCGGCTCACCTTCCGATCGATGACCGGTTCGTGGGTGTCGAGCCTCGTGGTCATGCGGACGCCGTCACCGACCCCGACAGAATTGTGCCGATGGAAACCAAAATGAAAGAATGGGGTCTTGTCTGAACGTGGCAGGCCAGTGCGGCGAAGACCATTCGGTGCATGTGGGCTGATGTGTGACGAAGTCGGTGATCAAAGAGGCGCGATCCGATGACCGCATCGAAGGATATCCGGCAGTTTCTCCAGCAGAATCTGGCACGTCACGCAGCCTTCTTCAGGCGAACCGCGCCCGGCCCGCCGTTGATCATGGCCGAGTGTCCCGATGATGAGTTTGCCCGAGATTACCGGTATGGCACACAGCTTTCTGAGGAAGTTCTCAGGCAGCACGCATACGACCTTGGCGTGCGTGCGGTGCGCAACGCCCTGGTGATGGCCAGACTTCAAGAGAAGACTGGCGGGCATCGCTGTCCCGGCGTCTTCCACAACTGGGGAACCGGATTCACCACGGCGCTCATCACCGGCGGCGACATCATCTTCGAGAAATCCACCACCTACACCACTGGCCCCGTCCTGCAGCACCTCGATGAGGTCGCACGCCTGACGTTCAATCCTGACAATCGATGGATGCACTATCTGGTGTCGTTCTGGCGCGGTGTGGCATCGGAGAATCTGGACGGGCTGGTCGTCGCCAGTCACGCCTATCGAAGCCCGCTGGACCTGGCTTGCGATATGCGCGGCCAGGATCTGTTCACTGATTTCTATGATGCGCCGGAAGCAGTGGAGCGCTTGCTGCAATACTGCATGGACAGCATGGTGGCAGTGCAACGCATTTTGGAGGATCGAGTGCCTCTGCTTAGATCGCACATGGGCGGTGTGTGGGGCGTGGCGCTGAAGCCGCGGCTGATGTTCATCAACGGCGACCCCGCAGACCTGGTGTCCGCGGAAATAGCCCAGCGTTTTGATAGTCCCTGGATTGCCCGGCTATGTGACTACGCCGGGGCGATCTATTACCACCACCATTCCATAGGCGTGTCGCGCGCAAATGCTGTCAGCCGGATACGCGGCCTGATGCTCCAACAGATCCTCCAGGACCCAAACGGCCCGCGCCTTGAGGACTGGATCAATGACGAGTTGATTGACGCATCCCTGCGCACGCCGATTCATCTGGGCATGAATCTCGCTCAATGCGAGCGACCTGAATCCATCGTGGAGCGACTGAGCAGGGGTCGATTCATCATTGAGGCCAACGCCCGATCGCTCGAACATGCCCGGCAACTGATGGAGTTGGTCTGCCACACGGCCGGCGCATGCTAGACGACACCACCCCGCATGGAGTGATTCACCGCATGATTCGTCGATACTCCGAGGAGATGCCACGTGCTGACCGCGTGTTGGCTGGTGGCGACAGGTTGATCGATACAATGCCGCTGATATGCCTGACGACCGTCCCAACATCGTTCTGTTCATGACGGATCAGTGGCGGGGAGACTGCATCGGGATCGATGGTCACGTCGCGCTGCAAACGCCCAACGTGGACTTTCTTGGGCAGCGCGGCACTCGATTTCGTCGCGGCTACAGCGCCTGCCCAAGCTGCATTCCCGCGCGGCGGAGTCTGATGGCTGGTGCGGCGCCTGCGGCCACGGGCATGGTCGGATTCGCCGATGACCCTGCGTGGAGTCCCGCGCACACCCTGCCCGGCGAGCTGTCAAAGGCGGGATACCAGACGCAACTGATCGGCAAGCTGCATCTGCAGCCGCTGCGCAAGCGCTACGGCTTCCAGCACATGATGCTCGCCGATTCGCATCGTGGAACACACAATGACTACGTCCACTGGCTCGGCCAGTCGTGCGGGCGGCAGGAGTGGTCTGCCGGAATGAGCCACGGCGTCTCTGCCAACGCGTGGGTCGGCCGACCAACGATTCTTCCCGAAGAGCAGACCCACACCTTCTGGTGTTATGACCAGGCCCTGAAGTTCATGGATCGGCGCGACCCCTCGTGCCCATTCTTTCTCAAGATCTCCACTATTGATCCGCACCCGCCATTGACGCCTCCGGCATTCTACTACGACCGCTACATTCATCGCGATCTTCCGCCCGTGGCCCGCGGCGACTGGAACGACGCCGTGCTGGCCGACACCGGCGCGCACTTATCCGGGCCAAAGCGCGGCAGTGACCCCGATGCCGCACACATCTGGCTTGACGAACACCATCAGCGATGTCTGCAGGCAGGCTACTACGGCTTGTGCAATTTCATCGACGATCAGATCGGACGATTCATGCAGGCGTTCGGTCAGCGTATCGCACGCAACACATTGTTCATCTTCACCTCCGACCACGGCGAAATGCTTGGGGATCACTGCCTCTTCCGCAAGACCTACGCATATGAGGCGTCGGCGCGCGTGCCGTTTGTGATCTGTCCCCCCACCGCGTGGGGCTTGCCGAGCGGCATGATCTGCGAGAGCCCCGTCGATCTGCAAGACATCATGCCGACCTGTCTCGACGCCGCGGGCATCGACATCCCCGACACGTGCACGGGCAGGAGTCTGCTGCCGATTCTCCGCGGAGAGACCGATCGCGTGCGCGACGTGCTGCATGGCGAGCACACCGGTTGTTACGACCGTCGGTTCGCCAATCAATGGCTTGTGTCCGACACCCACAAGTACATCTGGCATTCGCAGACCGGTCGAGAGCAGTTGTTCAACCTCGCCGACGACCCGAATGAGACGCACGATCTGGCTTTAGCGAATGGCGCAGGTGAGTTGCTGGCGCCGTGGCGTGAGCGGCTTATCGATGTTCTGCGCGACCGACCCGAGGGATTCGTTGATGCGGGCCGTCTGGTTGCCGGTGTGGCCCAGCCACATCTGATTCCGGGCTACAATCCGCACAGAACTTACGCATTTGTGTAACCGAGCGATGATCATGCGGTGTGTGGCGATGGTTCAGGTGCTCGCGGAGGACGGCAGCGGTCGCTTCGAGGGTGGCGCGGCGGCCATGTGCCGCGCGGCGGGCGACGGGTATGCATGTGTGTTACCGTGGGACGTGTGCGTCATCGAGGAAGAGTACTCGTCAGAGACTGTGGCGCAATCATCACGCCGAAACAGCAATATGCTTGTTGCAGCGTCATTGCTATGAATCTTATATTGCACAGGAGCGACATGTGAGTCACCGAATCAAAGTTGCAGTGTTGGGCCAGGGGCGCAGTGGATCGGACATTCACGTGGCGTGGCTTCGTCAAGCCAGCGATCAGTACCAGGTCGTTGCCGTCACCGACGCCATGCCGGAGCGGCTTGAGGCCGTGAAAGACCTTGGTGCAAGGGGATATGGCAGCTACCAGGCCCTGTTTGAGGACCGCCGACTGAGCATTGACCTGGTGGTCAATGCACTGCCCAGCCACGAGCATCCCACGGGGACGATCGCTGCATTGGAGGCGGCTTATCACGTATTGTGTGAAAAACCGCTGGCACCCAATATTGAGTCATTTGATGCGATGATGTCAGTAGCGAGAAAAGCGGGACGTCATCTGTTTGCATTTCAGAACTCGCGATTTGCCCCGGCCTTCCGGAAGCTACAGGAAGTCCTGGCGTCGGGCAAGCTGGGGGAGTTGGTCCATGCACGGCTCAACTGGAGCCGCTTCGCCCGTCGCTGGGACTGGCAAGCCAGCCAGCGCTACGGAGGCGGCAACCTGAACAACACCGGCCCCCACCCGCTGGACCAGGCCGTTGTCCTTTTCGGCGAGCGGACGCCCAAGGTCTTCAGCAAGCTGATGTGTCACAACGAGTTCGGCGATGCGGACAACTTCGCCTCGGTGACACTTCACGATCAGAACGCGCCGCTGGTCGAGGTGGTGGTCAGCTCCTTCATGGCCTATTCGCAGGGCGAAACGTACAACCTGTCATGTACGCGTGGAGGGCTGACGGGCGGCGGCGCGGAACTGCGGTGGAAGTACTTCGATCCGGCAACGGCGCCGCGACACGAACCCGCCCAAGGCTGGTCGGACCAACGCCAATACAATGCAGAGAAACTCGAATGGATCGAGGAATCCTGGCGCGACGATGCGACGATGAGCGAATTTCATCGCATGACCAAGGGGGTCTATGACAACGTTTATGACGTGCTTGTGAATGGCGCCGAACCCGTCGTCAAGCTGCAGCAGGTGCGACGACAGATCGCCGTGCTTGAGGAATGCCATCGCCAGAACCCGTTGCCGCGTCGTTTCTGATATTCGTATGAAAGCACCAGCGAATCAAGGAATGATCATGCCTCTCCATGACCAGCGTACGATCAAGTTTGCGTTTGTCGGGTTTCGCCACGGCCACATCATGAGCCTGCATCGAGCGGTGCGGTCGCATCCCTCGGCATCTATCGTGGCCTGCTGCGAGGAGGACTCCGCCACCGCTGAGCAATTGCGCGGCGGCAATGATGTCACAGTGACACACACGTCGCTGAGCCAACTGCTCGAGGACGTGGCGTGCGATGTGGTGGCGGTGGGTGACTATTACGGTGCTCGCGGCCGGCTGGCAATGGCGGCGCTGCGCGCGGGTCGGCACGTGCTGGCGGACAAGCCCATCTGCACGTCGCTGGAAGAGCTGGATACGATCGCCACTCTTGCCAATCAGAACAAGCTCCTGGTCGGGTGCATGCTCGACCTGAGGGCCAGCGGCTCGCTGCGAACGATGCGCCGACTGATCCACGAAGGCCAGATCGGACAAGTGCATACGGTGTCGTTCTCGGGGCAGCACCCGCTACTCATGGGCACTCGGCCCGGGTGGTACTTTGAGCAGGATAAGCACGGCGGCACGATCAACGACATTGCCATTCACGCCATCGACGCGGTGCCGTGGCTCACCGGTCGCCAACTGGTGCGCGTTCGCGCGGCGAGGGTGTGGAATGCACGAGTTCGCCAGCACCCCCACTTTCAGGATGCCGCCCAGCTCATGCTCGAACTGGACAACAGCGGCGGCGTCCTCGGCGATGTGTCGTACCTGGCGCCCGAGCGCTGTGGCTATCAGGCCCCGCAGTATTGGCGTTTCACCTGCCACGGCGAAGCAGGCGTGGCGGAGACCACTGCTCAGAGCGCGTCGGTTCAATTGACGACGCACGAGGACAAGGTGCCGCGCGAGATCGCCGCAGCCGAGGCCCTGGCGGGATACTTGCCGCTGGAGAGCTTTCTCATGGAGCTACGGGGTGAGACTGGCGACGGCATGTTGACGACGCAGGAGGTGCTCGCCGCGTCGCGCCAAGCCCTGCTCATTCAACAGTTGGCCGATGGCCGGTCTGAATCGGATGCCTTGGGGACAAGCACTCTGCTGTAACGCCGTCGCGGTGCGGGAGGATTACTGCAGCGAGTCGACATCGCCCACGACATCCAGCCGGGCATCGTGGATCTGCCAGACGCTGGCGAACGCTGACTCATCCGCATCGCCAACGCGCACGCCAATGATGATGCCGCCATCGGCGTCGAGCGTGCCAAGCTGATCGACGTGGAGCGGCACCCGCTGCGTGCCCGCGCCGTGTTCGAGCGTGGCGACCTGCTCGATCCGGCCATGGGCCAGGCGCAGGATCTCGACGCGGCGATCGGCCGCGGACAGTTCCACGGTCAACGTCGCCGACTCCAACCGCAGCGGCAACACCTGTGGCGGCAACTGAAAGCGAAAGAGCAGCGTGTGTCCCTGCGGCACCGGCCCGATCCATGTCCGCCTGGTCGCGTCGAAGAGCGTGGTGGTTCCCTCATTGCCCGGTCCGCGCACCAGCGTGAACGGCACAAACGCACCTGGCACGGCCATGCGTCCGGCCGCCGCCCGCGGCGTCACCGTCACCGGCATCGCCACCAGCGCCGAATGATGCTGCGTCGCGGGGATCGACAGCTCCAGCCCCAGATCCAGCGATTTCGCCCAGCTCAGCAGCGTCGGACGAGCAGGGTAGCTCCCGTCGTCGAGCAGGCCGCGATAGATCTCCTGCCGCGATCGCTGCTGTTGACCGAGCGTGGCCCCGGCGATGTATTCGCCGCGCCTCAGCTCGTCGCCAGGCCGCACCGTAAACCGGCCGTCGGCATCGGTCCGCACCGCCATGGCGGCGACGGGCGTGGCCAGCACCAGGTCTTCGAGGCGCTCGAATGGTCCCGGCGCGATGTGGCCTTCGACTCCCTGCGGGCCGAACGTCAGCGCGACCTGGGCGCGAGCGGACAACTGCAGCACATTTGAGGCCCCGGCTGTTCGCACTGCGCCTGACGGAAGCTCCAGACCCTCCCAGCTCCAGTGGTCGAGGTCGGTCCACACCATGCGGAGCTGCTTACCGCCCTGACCGGTCATGTCGGGCCACAGGATGCCGCCCCTGCTGCCGCGCAATGGGCCGCGGCCCGCCTCGGGGCTGTAGATGCTGATGGCGGCCTGCACGTGGGCCAGACCCTGTCGCGGCGCGACTTCCACCCATTGCGCACTGGCCACAGTCAGCGGCACGCGGCGTCGCTGCACTGAGCCCATGCCGATCAGCACCGTACACAGCAGCACCGCCACGCACACCCCGACCATGCCCACCCTTTCCAGTCTCTGCCGTCGCGCCAGCCACAAGCCCGACAGCACGACGGCCGCGGGCAGCAGAGCCAGCACAGCGATGACCGGGCTGCGCCCGAGAATGGTGTAACCCACCTGCTCGCGCACGAACGACTCGAACCGACGTGCATCGATCGGCACCGTCACAGCCGCGCCGCCCACTGCCAGGGTCGCCACCTCCGACAGCGGGTCGGTCGCCCTTGGCGAGCCGCCTTCACGGTCCGGGTCCAGCCACCATGCCGCAGCGTCCAGTGTCGTCACCACCACCGTGCCGCTGCCCACGGGAAAAGCCATCGACGCCGGCCAGCCCTCCACCCGGTGCAGCACGCGGGCGTCGGCCGAGATGACGCGCAGCAGTGTCCATGGCTCCTCGCGCTCTCGCTGCAGTGGCCCGGACGGTCCCTCGATCGTCAGTTGCGTTACGAGCAGGCGATCGACCACCGCAATAGGCCAGTCATTGCCCAGCAGGCGAGGGCCGACCTCGGGAGGCAGACGATCGAGCATCAGCCACAGCCGACCTCCGCCGCTGACCCAGGCGCGGATCGCCTGCGCCTGCGCCGGCGTCAGTGCCAGCTCGCGGTCGGCAAGCACCAGGCAACTCACGCTGTCGTACACCGCTGTCATGGCGGGCAACTGTGACGACCTGACGTACGCCACGCGCATCGACCCGCCCGACGCGATCCTCGCCGCCACTACCGCCGAGATCGCGTCGTCGGCGTCCGAGTCCACCGTCATCGCCGTCACGTGGTCGCCCGTGTCCAGACGGATCAAACCGTCCTCGCGGCCGCGCATCTGCTCGCCTCGGGCGGTGTCGATCAGCAGCGACATCAGCTCGACCGCGCGGTCGTCGCGCGGCGTCACGTGCAGGTACACCGGCTGCAACACCTCGCGCACGCTCCACGGGGGAACCCATGCGTCGGTCACGAACTGGATATTCTCACCATCCTTGAACTGGACCGCCGAGAGCAGTTGCGCGGCCGTCGCGCCGTCATTGCGGATGCGGCAGCGGACCAGACCCCATTCCTGAGGCCTGAGAAATCCCAACCCTGCCGCGCCGCCCGCCGAGTCGAACGACGCCGTCGAAGGCGTCTGTCCGGTCGCCGACGCTATGCACGTCGCCGTCCACGCCACCGCGATCAACCACTGCTGCATCACGAAGTGCTCCGCGCGTGCCGGAAGGAATGAGTGGGACAGTATATGAGTCGCCAACCGCGACACGTCAAGGCGCACCGGGGCCGTGACGTCTTCACCGCATGCGGCCCGAGGGCGTTTTACTCGCGGCGCTGTCGCAGGGCGCGTGGGGATTGTCCCAGAGTGCGGCGGACGGTTTTGTTGAACAGTTGCAGATCGGGGATGCCCACCTCGTTGGCGATGTCCTTGATGGGTTGCCACGTGTGCATGAGCAGGTCGCGTGCCCGCGCCATGCGGCGGTTGCGCACGTAGCCGACGATGGTCTGGCCGAACTGCTCGCGGAACAACCGGATGAGGGTGGCGTAGGACACATCCACCTGGCGAGCCAGATGGGTGGCGGTGATCTTTTCGTGGATGTGAAGTTCGATGATGCGTGTTGCCCGTCGCAGGGCCGGGTGCATGGCGCCTTCCTCGGCGCTGCGTGGGCTGGACTCGGTGAGTTCCCAGAGCAGGTGCCACATGAGGGCCTGGGCCCGTGCCGGCCGCGTGCCGAAGCACCCGATGGCCTCGATCATGAGGTGGTCGATCTGGGCGAAGCGATCGCCCAGGGGGATGACCGGGGCAATGGCGAGGGTCGGTTCATCGCTGGCGGTCAACTGAAACTGGCAGTGATGGTTTCGGAAGTGTGGCTCAAAATGCACCAGCACGGTGTGCTGCGGCGGGGTCACGACGGCGCAGCCGGGACTGAAGCTGTGCCGCGGGCCGTGGTCGTCGTAGCGCACCCAGCCGTGGCCTCGGACCAAGCCGATTCCCCAGTTAATGTGGGGATATCGGTACTCCTCGGGCGTGAGGTTGTTGCGGTTGCTCACGCCAATGCCCACGATGCGCGGGGGCTGGCTCAAATCGGCACGCCAGGGGCGGAAAGCAGTCATCTTTCAAGATTTATACCACCAATGAGAGGTATGGGCAATTGTGAGAGCGGCCCGCGGCTCTATCATTGGAAGTGTCATCGTTGAGCTGTATTCACAGCGCGTTGCTCATGTGAGCGTTCTGGAATCGAACAGGCCACCGCAAGTCGTCAGGCCCGAACCATCTCGAATGAACGGAGGAACCCGATGCGTATCGATGCCACTGAGAAAGCCTTGACCGTGATGCTCGCCGCAGTGATCCTGTCCGTGGCCCCGGTGTTCGCGGGGGATGCGACGTGGAGCACCAACATCGACGGGAACTGGGAGGATATGTCCAAGTGGTCGCCCAGCGACACGTTCCCCAACGCGCCAGGCGACGTCGCTTCTCTCAACATCAACATCTTCGGCGACCCCGTGCCCGACCCTCCCATCAATGGAACGAGGGTGACCACCATCAATCAGGACATCACTGTTGGCACGCTGAACTGGGGTGATGCCGATGGCATCAATGACTGGCAGATCGCCGCAAGCCCGGCCGCCACTCACAACTTCATCTTTGAGGCCGCGACGCCCGGCGGCAATACCTTTCTCAACACAACCGCTCAAGGAACCTCGACCAACCGGTTCATGTCGTCTGTCAACAAGGTGATACTTGGCGGCACCTCGTCGCTGGTGTGGACCGTGAATTCCACCGGGGTCAACAACTCCCACACTATCCGAACCGACGCCGTCTTCGATACCAACGGCAACGACGTCACGATCACCAATCTGGTTGCCCCTATCACACAGCGGTCCGTGTGGGATATCCATGGCGATCTGCTGGGTGACGGCACGATCACCTACTCTGCCGTCACTGGCGTCGGCAGCGGCGGCATCAACGTGATTGGAACCAAGTCGTTCACGGGCCGGTTCGTCATTAACAACAGTCGCAGTAATGGCGGTCTGGATTTCGGTGGCCTGTCGATCGGCACGCGAACCACGACCAACGGCAATCCATCGGGAGCCATCCCTGATGCCGCTGAGATCGTCATCAACGGCCGCATTGTCAACAACAACAACCGCGAGAACGGCGGCGTGGTGGTCGTCGGAGACGGCGTGGCGGTGCTGGCCGCCAATCCCGGCCAGCGTCTGACGCAGAACCTCATCACGTTCAACGGCGGCGCGCTCGATCACCGCGGCGCGCGGAGCAACGGCTCGTGGAGCGACGCGGTCCAGGACACCGTTGCCACCATCAACTTCAATAGTGCCTATAATTCGATCTCGGCCTTCCGCTTCGACGCCTCCACGGCCGGCACGTACATCAACGCAACGACTGTCCAGCGCGGCGCGGGCGCTTCGGTTTATGCCCACGCTGCGACATGGGGCGGGGTGACGCGATTCGTCATCGGTAATGCCAACAGCCACCTCACGGGTGCCGGCGGCGGAGACGGAACGACCACGATGAGCATCATTCCCTGGATGGTTGCCACGACGACTTACGACACAGGCCACACCGTCGCACCTGTCGGGTTCGTCACCCACACGGCCACTGGCATCCGCCCGTTGGTGGTGGCGACGGAGTATGCCACGAGCATCACCGCGGGCGCATCCCACAACGTGAACACTGCCTCGCTCGACTTGGGCGGCGTGGACCGCACCGTCAACTCGCTTCGCTTCGCCGCCAACACGACGCAGCAGATCGGCGCCGGTCGGACTCTGACGATCGCCAGCGGCGGCTTGTTCTTCGTCGGCTCGAACGGGTTTATCGGAAGCGTTGGCAACGCCGAAGCCGGCACGCTCAGCTTCGGCGCGGCCGAGGGCGTCATCTGGGCCGTCAGCGGCAGCTTCAACCAGATCGGCTCGGAAATCACCGGCTCGGGCGGCCTGACCAAGGCAGGCACCGGCCGACTCTCGCTCACCGGCCCCAACACCTACACCGGCACGACGCATGTGTCCGGCGGCCGCCTTGACGTCGGCACGCTCAGCAATCTCGGCAACGGCGACGTGCACGTCCATAACGGCGCCCTGTTGTTCACCTTTACCGCAGACGCCATTGACGATGGGGCGTCGCTGATTCTGGATGCGTATGGCACCCGTAACGGCAAGGTCGAGGTTGGTGCCGGCCTCATCGAAACCGTCGCCGGCCTGTCCCTGGGCGGCGTGTTCCAGGGCATGGGTTACTACGGCTCGACCGCCGCCGCCGCGGCGTTCGACGGCATCCACGTTGTGAACGTCAACGACGTGTTCTTCACCGGCTCCGGCCTCATCCACGTGATCCCCGAGCCCGCGTCGATGTTGCTCCTGGCCGCGGGATCGCTGCTGGTCGCCGGGCGACGGCGGCGTCTGTAGAGCGTGTTGTTGCGGATCGCGTGGTTGCTGCGGAGGGTGATGCTGGAGACCTGTGATGTCTGATCGACTTCGCCCTGTCCCAGACGCGGGTTGCCGCAGGGGCTTCACGCTGATCGAGCTGCTGGTCGTGGTTTCCATCATCGCCCTGCTCGTCGCGTTGCTGTTGCCCTCGCTGCAAAAGGCGCGGCGCGCCGCGTGGCAGGCGGTCTGCGCCTCCAATCAGCGTCAGCTTGTCATCGCGGTTTCGTCCTATCACACGGAAAACCGGGGTCACTTGAACTGGGGCGTGCGGCCCGACGTGGATGTGCTGTGGGGCGGCACGCTGTACGCCTACCCCAAGTTCCTCGCGCCGTACCTGACGAACGTGGATCCCAACAGCATCGGCACCTACGGCAGCGTGGGCGGGCGAAAGGGCACGGTCTTTCACTGTACGAGCGATCTGGCTCCCGTCCCGCCGCTGCTCAATAACCTGACCCTCACCTCCAACGCCTGGGTGCTGAGCAACGCCCAGTGGTACACGCACGTTGAGGCGGGGTACATGACCGCGGCCGTGCCGCACGCTCCACCTCCAGCCGGGGGCGAGATCCGTTTGCGCAATATTGGTGAGTTCGCCGTTCCCAGCCGGGAGTTCGTGTTCGCGTGCTCGTTCTCAAACGATATGCCCACGCAGAACACCGCGGCGTGGCGTGGCGTCGCCCGTCGCCCCTGGCCGTCGCAGAGCTTCAACAATCCGAGCCGCATCCACTGGCAGACGCATCTGGGGTCGGCCAACGTCTCGTTCCTCGACGGCCACGTGAAGGCTTATAAAGCCAAGCTCCAGCCCGACGGGTTCTATTACCACGACCTGTACACGAATCCGTGAGCATGACCATCCTGTAACCGCCCTGCGTGGCTTGAGCCGCGGCCGTCAAGGCCGATGTCGTCTTGTGCAACGTCGTGGGATGGATGGGGGTTATCGAAGATGAGTATCTCCATGGAAGTGGCGTCGGGCCAAACGGAGCTCCTGGCCATTTGCGGCGGGACGCCGGCCAATCCGCCCTGCGACGATCAGCGCGAGTTGTTTCACTGGCCGATCGTCACCGACGAGGACAAGCTCGCCGTGTGGGACGTGATGCAGAAGGGCATCATGTCCGAGACGGGTGTGACCAAGACGTTCGAGCAGGAGTACGCGGCGTACACGGGTGTCCGTCACGCGCTGGCGCACTGCAACGGGACCATGGCGATCCTGACCGCGATGTGGGCCGTGGGTCTGCGTCGCGGCGACGAGGTGATCTGCCCGAGCATCACCTATTGGGCCAGCGCGTTGCCGGCGTTCGCGCTGGGGGCGACCGTGCGGTTTGCGGACATCGATCCGACGACGCTGTGCCTTGACCCCGGCGAGATCGATCGGCTGGTCACGCCGCGCACCCGGGCCGTGCTTGTCGTGCATTACTGCGGCCATCCCGCCGACATGGACGCGATCATGGCGGCGGCACGGCGACACAAGCTCAAGGTCATCGAGGATGTGTCGCACGCCCAGGGCTCGATGCACAAGGGCCGAATGTGCGGGTCGATCGGCGACGTCGGCGCGGCGTCACTCATGGGCGCCAAGAGCCTCGTCGCCGGCGAGGGCGGCATGATCACGACCGACGATCCGGCCGTGTACGAGGCGGCGGTCGCGTTCGCCCATTACGAACGGCACAAGCAGATCATCCAGTCGCCTCACTTCATCGATCTGGTCGGCCTGCCGCTGGGCGGTGTGAAAGGCCGCATCAACCAGATGGCGTCGGCGTTCGGCCGGGTGCAACTGAAGCACTATCCAGCCCGCATCGCCCAGATCGATCGCGCCATGCGCCGCTTCTGGGACCTGCTCGCCGACGTGCCCGGACTGGCGCCGCTCCGCCCGACGGCGCCCGATCTGACCATGGGCGGCTGGTACAACCCGATCGCCCACTACCAGCCCCGCGAGCTGGGCGGTCTGTCCGTGGACAGGTTCACGCAAGCTGTTAACGCCGAGGGCGGTCGCACCGGACGCGGCGTGAACTTCCCGTTGCACCTGCACCCTGTGTTCCGCACCGCCGACGTGTACGGCGACGGCGGCCCGACACGCAATGCCTTTAGCGACCACGACATGTGCGAGGCCAACGGCACACTGCCCGCGTCAGAGCGACTGGCGCAGCTCGCCTTCGGCGTCCCGTGGTTCAAGCACGACCGTCCCGATCTGATCGAGCGTTACGCGGCGGCATACCGCAAAGTCGTGCAGCTCGCCCATACGCTCGTGACCGATTAGCATGGTTGCGGTCGGCACTGCGGATCGCGCGATGATCGTCGATACTCACCAGCATGTCTTCTGGCATCATCGCAATGATGACGACCTGGTGGCGGACATGGATGCCCACGGCATCGATGCGGCGTGGCTGCTCACGTGGGAGATCGCGCCCGACGAGATGCACCCGACCTACCACCGCGTGCTCAACCCCGAGCACCGCCGGCCGGACGGGACCCATGCGGGCATTCCACTTTCCGACGTGATTCGGTGCCGCGATCGCCACCCCGGGCGTTTCGTGCCCGGCTATTGCCCGCACCCGCGTCTGGGTGACGCGCCCGCCCTGTTCGAGGCCGCGGTTCACATGCACGGCGTACAGGTCTGCGGCGAGTGGAAGTTCCGCATGCTCGTGGATGATCCGCGATGCCTGCTGCTGTTTCGCAAGGCCGGGGAGCTGCGTTGCCCTGTCGTGCTTCACCTGGATGTGCCTTGGGTGATGCAACCTGATCGAGGCGAGCCGGCCTATCAACCAGACTGGTATGGCGGGACTGTCGCCAACCTCGAGCGCGTGCTGCTCGCATGCCCCTACACTGCTTTCATCGGCCACGCGCCCGGGTTCTGGCGGGAGATCAGCGCCGACGCCGACACTGACCCGAGCGTGTTTCCCACGGGGCCGATTCGACCCGGCGGGCGCCTCGAACGCATGCTCGACGGGCATGCCAATCTTTATGTCGATCTGTCGGCGGGTTCGGCCCTGCGCGCCCTCAAGCGCGATCCAGATTACAGCGGCCGCCTGCTCACACGCTTCTGCGATCGCTTCCTCTTTGGACGCGACTACTATGGCGGTGAACTGATGGCTTTCCTGGACTCGCTCTCGCTGTCCGCCGCGACACGCCGGGCCATCCTTGCGGACAACGCCCTGCGATTGGTGCCGCTCGATGCCCCTCGTCGCATGCGACCGCTACACGGGCTGGCACCGGGCTCGTCTGGCTCTTGACGGGCCCGTGCTCCCGTAATCCCCCGTCGTTGAGCCGGGCCGGCGGCCACCCGTCGCCGTGCCCCGAACGCCCTTTTTCCAGGGCAAATGCGTGTGCCGGCTTTCCGCCACGACTCCAAACGCCTCGCGCTCCGCAGTCCCGCCCCGCTCGACGCTCACGCACGTCATGTTTCAGATCGAATTCTGAATCATCTTCTTGATCCGCAACTATGTGTCTGGCCCTGGCCTTCATCCCATTCGGGCGCCAGAACAAGCTGGCCGTCATCACCTGTGGCA
Source organism: uncultured Phycisphaeraceae bacterium (assembly GCA_964518335.1). Classification (GTDB taxonomy): domain Bacteria; phylum Planctomycetota; class Phycisphaerae; order Phycisphaerales; family Phycisphaeraceae; genus CAZFDT01. The sequence goes on along the minus strand of CAZFDT010000010.1, from coordinate 73,747 downwards.
GGGTCGCTCTGTGGCTCGGGGGCCATCTCCGCATTCGAGCGCCGACATGAAACAACGGCGGTATTCAGCGAAGTTGGGTGCCACGCCGATCGTCTATCCCCCTACGCCGTTGGCGTGTGCAGTTGAGAGCAACAGGCTGTTTCCACGCCATTGAAATATCGTCCCATGGGCCACATGATAAACTTCCGGGAGTGCTCACCCACCGCATCATCCCGTGTCTCGACGTGAAAGCCGGCCGCGTGGTCAAGGGCGTGAACTTCCTCAACATCCGTGACGCGGGCGATCCGGTCGAGGTGGCCCGCCGCTACGACGAGCAAGGCGCCGACGAGCTGGTTTTTCTGGACATCACCGCCAGCCACGAGGGTCGTAATATCATGCACGACGTGGTGCGGCAGGTGGCCGAGTGTTGCTTCATGCCGTTCACCGTGGGCGGGGGGATTCGCACGATCGAGGACGTGACCGCGCTGGTGCAGGCCGGGGCAGAGAAGGTGAGCATCAACACCGCGGCGGTGGTGACGCCCGACATTGTCGCGCAGACCGCGCGGCGGTTCGGGCGCTGCGCCACGGTGGTGAATATCGACCCCAAGCGTGTGCCCCCGGAAGATTTCCGGGCGAGAACGGGGCGCGATCCTGTCGGGCCGCTGTCGCGCGACGGGCGCGTGTTCGAAGTGCATACGCACGGCGGGCGCAAGCCCACGGGCATCGAGGCGGTGCCGTATGCCCGGCGCGTCGTCGAACTGGGCGCCGGCGAAATCGTGCTCACGTCGATGGACGCCGACGGGACGAAGGATGGCTACGACATCGAGATCACGAAGTTGATCGGCGATGTCGTCGATGTGCCGGTGGTCGCGTCGGGGGGCTGCGGCTCACCGCAACACATGATCGATGTGCTGCGGCAGACTCGCGCTGACGCCGTGCTGGCGGCGAGCATCTTCCACTATGGCGAATACAGCATCGCCCAGGCCAAGCAGGCCCTGGCCGACGCCGGCCTGCCTGTACGGCTGATGGTCTAGCGCCGCGCCATTTCTGCGCCTTGTCGGGGCAGAGGAAAAGTGCGCCCGCGCCCACGAACGTGACGATCAATACATCGCCGGCGGAGCCGGTTCCCTAATTGGCACGGAGGCCTCGCATGTCGCGCGCGTTCACGAATCTGTTGTGGGTACTCATTTTCAGCCTGACACTGCCGCTGGGCGTGGTGCTTTCGACGCACCTGGCGCGGCGGAGCTTCGAGAAGGTGAAGCTGCGCGACCAGACGATCACCGTCAAGGGTTATGCCGAGCGGCCGATCGCTTCGGACCTGGCGCAGTGGTCGGCGACGGTGACGGCCCGGCACGCGCAGATGACGGACGCCGGCCGGCAGATGGACGCCGCCCGCGCGACGGTGCTGGCGTTCCTGGCGTCGCGCGGGTTCGCCGCCGAGCAGGTCGAGCTGTCGCCGGTGTCGATCGGCATCCGCTACACCAAGGACGAAAAGGGCAACAACACCAACCAGATCGAGACCTACGTGCTCACGCAGCGCGTGGCCATCGGCTCGACGGATGTGCGTCGCATCGCCGACACCGCTCGGGCCGCCAGCGACCTCATCGGCCAGGGCGTGGAGATCGACGCCGACGCCCCGGCCTACCTTTTCACCCGGCTCGACGACCTCAAGCTCCAGATGCTCAGCGAGGCCACCGCCAACGCCCGCGAACGCGCCCAACGCCTCATCAGCCACAGCCCCAACATCCTGGGCGATTTGCGCTCGGCCAGCCAGGGCGTCTTCCAGATCACACCCGCGCACTCCACCGAAGTGTCCGGCAGCGGCGTCAACGACACGGCCAGCCTCGACAAGGTCATCAAGGCCGTCGTCACCGTCGAGTACGCCATCCAATAGCCAATCGCTACACTTGCGGCATGATCGAGCATGCCTTCGATTTCGATCCGACGTATGGCTATGACGAGGCGGCGCTGCTTCGCGTGCCGGCGCCGGACGGCCCCGCCGATTTCGCCGACTTCTGGCGCGACACTTACCGCCAGGCGATGGCTGTCGCGCTGAACATGAGCGTGACGCGCATCGACAGTCCGCGGCCGCAGTACGAGCTTTATCACGTCGAGTACGACTCGCTGGCCGGCGTGCGGATTGGCGGCTGGCTCACCCGGCCGGTCGAGGGTCACGTGCAACGCGCCGTCGTCGTGGGCCACGGCTACGGCGGGCGACAGAACCCGGACTTCGATCTACCCGGCCCGCCGGCGGCGGCCCTGCAGTTCTGCGCGCGCGGGTTCGATCGATCCGCACGTCCGGACCTGCCCAACGACTCGGCTCGGCATGTCACCCACGGTATCGAATCGCGCGACAGCTACATCATCCGCGGGTGCGTCGCCGACGTATGGCTCGCCGCATCGGCACTCCTGACGTGGATGCCCCAGCTCGCCGACAACCTGCATTACCACGGCGGCAGCTTCGGCGGCGGGCTGGGCGCGCTGGCCCTGCCCTGGGACCATCGCTTCCGCAAGGCTCACCTGGCCGTGCCCACCTTCGGCAACCAGCCGCTGCGCGTCACCCTGCCGTGCGTGGGCAGCGGGCACTGGGTCACCCGTCACTGGCGCGATCACCCCGATGTCCTGGGCGTGCTGGTCTACTTCGACGCCGCGACGGCGGCGCGCTTCACGCAGATTCCCGTTCACGTTTGCGTCGCCCGGTTCGATCCGGCCGTGCCGCCCCCCGGCCAATGCGCGGTGTACAACGGTCTGGCGGGCCCCAAGGCGATCGTCTGGCGCGACGCCGCCCACATGAACGGGTATCCCGGCCTCGCCGAGGACGATCGCCGCGTGGCGCAGTCGGCCAACGCGTTCTTCTCATCGCCTCCCCCTGTAACCGGCTGAGGCGCGCCCATCGTCGTGGCCGGTCATGGCGCCCGTGATGGCGGCGCGATCAGGCCTTATGATCCCGTGATGACGTGGACGCTGTTGGCCGAGGCCGAGGTCGCCATATCGCCGCTGTATCCGTGGGTCGGGCCGGCGCTGGTGGCGTTGCTCGTGGCGGCGCTGGCGGGGTGGATCCTGGTGCGTCGGCATCGTCGTCGTGTGTGGGCGGCGGTGGCCCAGGACCTGGGCCTGCGCGACCAGACGCCGCAGACCTTCGAGGAGTTGGTCGAGCTGCGCAGGCAACTGTCACGCCACGTGCTGGTGCTCATCGGCGGCGTCGAGGGCGTGCAGCGGCGGCTGACGGGCACGATCGACGGCGCCGAGATCGAGGTGCTCGACTTCGAGGCTTTCGGCGTCGGACACTGGGCGCCCATGTCCGTGAAGACCGCGCTGCTCAACCCCGATTACGCCGCCAGCCAGGTCGATATCACGCGCGACCGGCCGGGCTTCGGCGAGCTGATGCAGACGGCCGTGCGCCTGCGCTGCGAGTCGTTGCAGTTGCCCCGGTTCATCCTGATGCCCGAGAACTACATGACCCGTCGCGTCCCCGAGCCGCGCGGCGTCGAGATGGACGAGAACGCCTACCCCCTCTTCGCCAGGCGCAACCGCATCCTCACCATCCCCGGCCGCGCCGCCGCCGACCGCATCCGTGCCCTCTTCGACCGACCCGTTCAGCTCGCCCTCGAACGCAACCACGACCTGACCATCGAGGGCGACGGCGACACCCTGATGATCTATCGCGTCGGCCACGCCCTGACGCCCTGGCGCGTCAAGCGGCTGGTCGTCGATGCCCTGGAGTTGCGCACGATGCTCGCGGCGCGGGGTTGATGGTGGTCACCCAGAGCCAATCGCCGCGACGCGCCTCACGGCACGAGAAAGGCGTCGCGGTCGGGGACGGCGGGGGTTTCGTTGCCGGTGTAGGTGCGCTGCACCGGGTTGGAGTCGGGCAGCCAGATGTTGTCGGGCACGGGCGCCTGTGGAGCGGTGACGACGGGGCTGGCGTTGAAGCTCACGTGCCCGCCGGCGATGAGGATGTTCTGGCCCGGACCCACGCGCGCGTGCAGTCGGCTCGAGGCGGTCGGCGGCAGCTTCGAGTCAAAATCCAGCCGTTGCATCTGGATCACGAACAGCGGGTTCTTGTCGGCCAGCACCGCCAGGTTCGGCGCGCGGTCGAGGCGGATCGGCTCGGCAGTGAACTGGTTCTGGTAGCTGTACGACACGGCCGTGGCATCGCGCCAGTCGTGACGTTCGATGGCGCCGACGGCTGCGCGCGGCGCGTGCGTGTTGTCCGGGCAGTTGAGCGTGTTCGGCTTCACGTAACGGGTGCGCACCAGCACGTACAGGTGGGCCGAGTTGGACCGCGTGGGTTGGCCGGGCGCGGCCGTTTCGCCGACGCGCCACCAGTCCTGGCCGGGCTGCGCCAGCACGCGCGGCATGGCGCCGCGATGGTCGGAGGCGTACTGGTTGAGTCCCATGCCCGCCGCGGCCAGGTTCCCACTGCAGGCGATCCGACGCGCATCGGCGCGGCCGCGGTCCAGCACCGGGATCGCCAGCGACAGGCCGATGAGGATCACGGCAGCAGTCGTCGCCAGTTCCCGCCACTGAAACCCGAATCCACGCGCCGGCGCGTCGCGGCGGAGCATGGCGATCTGCTGGGCGAAGCGCTGTCGCTGCCGCGCATCGGCGAGGCGCTGCATCGTGCGCTGCACCAGGTCGGTCGCCGGCGGTGACACCGGGTCGCGCCCGATCACCGCCAGCCACCCTGCCGCACGTGCCTGACGCAACGCGTCCGGCACGCCGCCGTCACCTTCGATACAGGCGTCAATGGCGGCGCAGTCGGCCGGACGCGGCATCGTCAGCCCCGTCGCAGGCTCGGGCAATGGGTTGTCGTGGTCGTCTGTCATGATCGTGCAACCGTACACAGGGTCCTACGACTCCGGCCGTTGCGGGGTTCCGCAAAATTGGGGCAGCCCTGCTTAACCGGGTCTGCCCTCCTGCGGATAACGCTGCTGCCACAGCGACGCGAAGGTGCCCACCGCCGCGTGCAGCCGACTTTTGACCGTGCCCACCGGCACATCGAGCATGTCGGCGACCTCCTTGTAGGCCAGCTTCTGGAAGTAGGCCAGCAGGATCACCTCCCGCAGGTGGTCGGGCAGCTCGTCCACGACGCTGCGGACGCGCTGGGCCAGGTCGGACGTGGCCGCCAGGTCCGGCGGGGCCGGCAGGTCGCTTTCCATGAGGTCGAGGAATGTCCGCCCGCCGCCGGGGCCATCGCTCGCTGCGTCCACCTCGGCCGACAGCGACGCGGCCTGGCGCCGGCGATGGCGGCGCAGCCAGTCCCGCGCCTTGTTGGCCGCGATGGTGAACAGCCACGGCTTGAAGCGCCGCTCGGGATCGAACGATCCCGCGGACTGATGCACCTGCAGGAACGACTCCTGAAACAGGTCGTCCGCAGCCGCTCGATTACGCACGAATCGCAGCAGAAAGTGAAACAGCTCCTGCTCGTATCGTTCCACCAGCGTGCGAAACGCCGTCTCATCGCCCCCGCGGGCGCGCATCAGCAGCGCCTCGTCGTCACGTTCCGGGGGCACCGGCGGATTGGCGTCGGGCGCGGGCATGCGGATGCGCTACATCATGCCATAAAGGGCAGACGCGCTTAAGTGGGTCTGCCTACGCCAGCGGGTTGATCACCATGCCCGTCGCCAGCTTCGGATAGAAGAAGGTGCTCTTCTGCGGCATCAGCTCACCCGCTTCGGCGACCCGACGCACCGACTCCAGCGGCGTCGGCCGCACGATCACACCGAGCTGGTACGCCGGGTCCTTCACCAGCGCCATCAACTCGTCGAGCTCGTGGGGGAACTTCCACGCCACGTCCTGCCCCGGTGAAAACGTCGGCTGGCAGATGCGATCCACGATCACGTGCTGCACGATGGCCACGTCGAGGCTGCGCCATGCCTCGCTCTGGTTCGGGTGTGTGGCGCGCAGCGGATCAGGCTCGGCGGTGGTGGCGATCGCCAGGTGCAGGCCGCCGTCGTCGCGGCGCGACACCAATCCCATGGCGTGCTCGCCGGGCGGGCGCGCGTGGATCGCCGCCTCCAGCGCAGCCGGATCGGCGCCGTCGAACGGCGCGATGTGAAGCAGCCCGCGCGCCGCTTCGACAAGGCGCGTGAACGTAAACCCGCCCATGCCGCCCAGCACGCGGTGCGTCGGCAGCACGATCATGCCCGGGTCCTGCATCGCCACCAGTACGAACATGCACTGCCGCGCGGCCTCGGGCACGGCCGCGCCCGACTGCTTGAGCCGGTCCAGGTAGTTTAACGCCGTGTTGTAGCGGTGATGCCCGTCGGCGATGAAGATATCCCGGGGCTGCAGTGCTGCAGTTAACCCCGCCACGCGCCGCGCGTCGCTCACCGACCACGCCTCGTGCAGCACGCCGTCGAAAGGCGTGCGCCCCGCCATCGTCGCCGGCCCACTCGACACCACCTCGTCCAGCAGCGCCGCCACCTGTCCCTGCGCATCGCTGTAGAGCCCGAAGATCGGCGACAGTTGCACCCCCGTGGCCAGCATCAGCTTCAGGCGATCCTCCTTCGCCGAGGCGAACGTCTGCTCGTGCGGATGGACCCCGCCCTGGCCGGGCGTCGGCGACTTGCCGAACGGCTGCACCCCGACGTTGGCGAACAGGCCCCGACGCTGGAACCGCCGGCCCTGCACGTCGTAAGTCTGCTGATACACGAACATCGCCGGGTCGTTCTGACGCACCAGCACGCCCCCGTCCAGCCACCCCCGGAAGGTCTTGCCCGCGCGGGCGTAAGTCTCATCCGGCCCGACCGCCTTGGCGGGCAGGTGCGGCAGGTCCACCGCCACGATGTTCTCGGGGCTTTGCGCCAACAACGCCGCCTTGGTCCTGGCGTCAAGTACGTCGTAAGGCGGTGCGATCAAAGCAGATACGTCGGCGCCACCCGTGGCGGCGGCGTACCGGATCGCCGGGATGGCGGAAATCGTCGGCATGGTGGACCCTCTCCCGTGAGCCCAACAGGTTAGCGGGTGCAACGCCGACCCGCCACCGGCGGCGAACGGCCGGCGGGTGAAAGGCCGGGACAGCCGGCATCGCCCAACCAACTCAACTCGATCATCACGTACAGCAAGTTGCACGGTCCGACCCTCAAGTTGCCTCGCCCGACCCCTATCACAGCGTCCCAAGCGGGTTTGGGGTCAACTTGCCCATCGCCACGTAGGGCAAGTTGCAGGTTCTGAGGGGCAAGTTGACACCTAACATCGTCGCGCCGCCGACGGTGCGGGACGCCGAAGCGCCGCGCCGCCCCCTGGGATGGCCGGCATTGCGAACATAACCCAAACATTATAACCTGACGCGCCGCGGGGTCAAGGGGCGCGTTTCGTAGCGCGGCCGGGACATGCGGCATCTCATGGGCGTCGGCCCGGCCAGTTGCGTTTGCCGGGACGGGGCAGGATGATGATGATGGGCACCAGACTGGGGCGAAATGTGGGGTACGGATGTCGGCGCAGGCCTTGATGTCGATGGGAGCCGGATGTGCCGCGGCGCTGTCGCCGTTGGTCGAGCCGTTGATTGCCGTGCTACTGGAGCTGGCCGGTGTGGTGGGGGGGATCAGCGACGAGCAGTACGCCCGAGCGCACGACAAGGCGTTCGGCGGCACCGTCGGCGGGCACGTGCGCCACAGTCTCGATCACGTGACGGCCTTCCTGGGCGGGCTGGCGACGGGCCTGCTGGACTACGACGACCGGCAGCGGGGCACGAGCATTGAGACCAGCCGTGGGGCGGCGCTTGAGGAGATCGACCGCGCGGTGAGCGAGCTGCGCACGCTCAACCCGGCGGCGCTGGACCAGTCGATCCAGGTCCGCACCGCGCTGACCTGCCAGGGCCCGGCGGTGGCGATGCAGTGTCCGGCGCGCCGGGAGCTGGCGTTTGTGCTCAGCCACACGGTGCATCACAACGCGATGATCGGCGCCATGGTGCGGGCCATGGGCGGCGTCACGCCGCTGCGTTTTGGCTACGCGCCGTCCACGGTGGCGCACCTGCAGCGTCAGCAGCAGGCGCAGCAGCCGCAGGAGCAGTTTGTGCAACTGCAACAGGAGCAGCAGCAGCAATAGCATGTGTACCGTGACACTCATCCCTACGACCGGCGGGCAAGGCTGGCGGGGGTGGCGTCTGGCGTGCAACCGCGACGAGCGACGGACGCGGGCGAGGGCTTTGCCGCCGCAGGTCCGCGCGTGCGGCCGGCGCCAGGTGATGATGCCCATCGACCCGGATTCGGACGGCACGTGGGTCGCTGTCAACGACGCCGGTCTGGCGGCGGCGCTGCTTAACGCCAACACGCGCCTGCCGATGCGTTCGACGGCGTGGCGCGATGCCCACGATGACTCGACCATTGGCCTGCGCGTGTCGCGCGGCACGGTGATTCCACACCTGATGGCCTGCGGCGACGCCCGGCAGGCGGACCTGGTGCTGCGTGGGCTCAACCCGCGGTTGTATCCGCCGTTCCGGCTGCTGCTGACTGATGGCCGCCTGGTGTTGACGGCGTCGAGCGATGGGGAAGGGTTGACCTCGACCGCGGCACCGCTGGGCGCCGAGCCGATCATGCTGACTTCCTCGGGCCTGGGCGATGCGGTGGTGGAGCCGCCGCGGCGGGGGCTGTTCCGCCAGATGTTCGGCTGTCCCGCCGAGCAGTGGCCGCTTGTGCAGGACCGGTTCCACCGCCATCGTTTTGCCGGCCAGCCGCACCTGAGCGTGAACATGAGCCGCGCCGATGCCCGCACGGTGAGCCTGACGGTGATCGAGCGCGACAGCGACCGGGTGCGCATGATCTATCACGCTGACGCGCCGGACCATCCGACGGCCGCGGTGACACGGGCGGAGCTGGCGTTGCACTTGCCCGTCGAGGCGGCTCGATGACACGTCGCGGCCGCTGGCGCTGGGGGTGGCTGATCGGCCTGGCGCTGCTGTGGCCTGTGGTGGGGGTGGCGTTGGGCGGCGATTCATCGCCGTCGCAGGCCGACCCGAAGGCGGCGCCGATTCTGCCGCTGGGCGTCGATCCGCGCCTGTTGCCGCCGTGGTCGCAGATCGGGGCGATCGTGCTGTCGAGCTACATCCTGGAGGACCCGACGACGGTGCTGACGGGTCTGCTGGTGAAGCAGGGCCAGCTCGACTGGTGGGTGGGTTTGACGGGGATATTCGTGGGGATATTCAGCGGGGACCTGGGTTTGTACGCGATCGGGTGGGTGGCGGGGCGACGGGCGTTGCGCTGGCGTGCGGTGGCGCGGCGGCTGCCGGTGCATCAGGTCGAGGCGCTGGGGCGCTGGTTCGACCGGCACGGGTGGACGGCGGTGCTGGCGTCGCGGTTCATCCCGGGGACGCGGCTGCCGCTGTACGTCGCGGCGGGGGCGCTGGGCAAGGAGCCGCTGCGGTTTGCGGCGTGGACGTGCCTGGCGGTGGCGATCTGGGCGCCGGCGATGTTGCTGCTGGTGGTGGTGTTGGGCGGTGCGGCGGCGTCGCCACTGCGTGCGATCTTCGGCGAGCACAGTTGGCTGGGGGCGATCGCGGCGGTGGTGGTGGTGCTGGCGGCGGTGCGTGTGGCGACGCTGGCGGCGACGCCGATCGGGCGAGCGCGGCTGGTGGTTGCCGTGAGTCGGTGGTTCCGCGTCGAGTTCTGGCCGGCGTGGCTGTTCTACCTGCCGGTCGTGCCGTGGTACGCCTGGCTGAGCCTGCGCCACCGCGGCCTGACGGTGTGGACGCTGGCCAACCCCGGGATACCGCAGGGGGGCGTGGTGGGCGAGTCGAAGCTGGAGATTCTGCTGCAGTTGGACCGGGGCATGATCGTTCCCAGCGGGCGCGTGGGAGGGGGGGAAGACGCCAGCGCGGACCGTTGGGCGGCGCTGGAGGCGTTGATGGGCGAGCGGGGATGGTCGTGGCCTTTGGTGCTCAAGCCGGATGCGGGCCAGCGCGGCGCCGGGGTGAAGCTGGTGCGGGCGCCGGAGGGCGCGAGGCAGTACTTCGACGCCAACGCCGGGCCGATCCTCGTGCAGACATACGATCCTGGGCCTTGCGAGGCGGGGGTGTTCTACTATCGTTTTCCCGGTGAACGGCAGGGACACATCCTGGCGATTACCGACAAGGTCTTTCCCGTACTCGAAGGCGACGGTCGGCACACTGTCGAACAGCTCATCTGGCGACACCGCCGCTACCGGATGCAGGCGGGGGTGTTTCTGCAACGTCACGAGCTGCAGCGCGACCGCGTGCTGGCACGGGGGGAGCGACTGCCACTGGCGATGGCGGGCAACCACTGCCAGGGCACGCTGTTCCGCGACGGGTCGCACCTGGCGACGGCTGCCTTGCGGGACGCGCTGGATCTCGCGGTGGCGAGCTTCCGGGGGTTCCACTTCGGCCGGTTCGACCTGCGCTACGCCGACGCTGACGCCTTGCGCCGCGGGGAGGGGTTTCGCATCGTCGAGCTCAACGGCGTCACCAGCGAGGCGACGGCGATCTATGACCCGGACTGGTCCCTGTGGCGACGTTATCGGCTGTTGCTGCGGCAGTGGTCGCTGGCGTTCGCCATCGGCGACACGGTGCGGCGAACACAGGCGGCCACCGCGATCGGCGGCGTCGATCTGCTGCGGCTGTTGCGCGGTTATTACCGTGGCCGCAGCGTCGAAGCGGTGTCGGATTGATGCCCGACCAGGGGTATTCATCGGGGCGGCGCGTGTGTAGAATAAACCACCGACCCAGGGTGCGCGTGTTCAGCTCGTGGTGGCGACGCATGGCTTGGGGGCGGGCAACTTCACAGGGATCCCATGCCGAGATTGCATCGAAGCGGTGGTTGGTTGGTGCGCTGTGCGCTGATCGCATGGCTGGCGGCGGGTGCGACGCAAATCGTGCGCGCCGACGAGGGCGACGCCCAGCCGCAGCAGGCCGATGCGTTTTCCTTCGACACTGTCATCGCCCAGGCGCAGGCTCTGGCCGCCAAGCCCTACGACGATCGTCCCCCCGTGCTGCCGGCAGCGCTGCAGTCGATGACCTACGACCAGTTCCGCAGGATTCAACACCACCGCGACCAGGCGGTGTGGGCCAAGGAGGGGCTTCCCTTCCGCATGATGTTCTTCCACCGCGGGTGGCTGCACACGCAGCAGGTGGATGTGTCGCTGGTCGAGGGCGACAAGGCCGAACTGGTGCCCTACCACAGCGAGTGGTTCGAGTACCACGACAAGACGATGGGCCCGCTGCCGGACAACCTCGGCTTCGCGGGGCTGAAGTATCTGTTCGAGCTCAATGCGCCGGGCAAGTTCGACGAGCTGGTGAGCTTCCTGGGCGCCAGTTACTTCCGTCCACTGGCCAAGGGGCAGCACTATGGTCTGTCGGTGCGCGGGCTGGCGATCGACACCGGCCTGCCCAGTGGTGAGGAGTTCCCCGCCTTTCGCAGGTATTGGGTCGTGACGCCTCAGAAGGACAGCCGCACCGTCACCATGTTCGCCCTGCTCGACAGCCCCAGCATCAGCGGCGCCTATCGCATCGACATCACGCCGCACGCCACAGAAACGGGCGACACCGTCATCGAGATCGACAAGCACCTGTTCCCGCGCACGTCGATCCAGAAGCTGGGCATCGCACCACTGACGAGCATGTATCTCTACGGCGAGGCGGAGGTGCGGCCGGTGTACGACTTCAGGCCCGAGGTCCACGACTCTGATGGCCTGCTCATCGCCGACAAGAACGGCGAGTGGATCTGGCGTCCCCTGGCCAACCCCAGGCACACGCGCACGTCGTTATTCCTGAGCAAGAGCCTCAAGGGCTTTGGCCTCATGCAGCGCGACCGCAATTACCTGCACTACGAGGATGTCGAGTCCGAGTACCACATCCGCCCCAGCGCCTGGATCGAGCCGATCGAAGGCTTCGGCGCCGGCCGTATCGACCTGCTGGAAATCGCCAGCGACGACGAGGGGATGGACAACATCGTGGCCCAGTTCGTCGCCGACGCGCCGGTGACGGCGGGCGAGCGTCTGAACTATCGCTATCGCCTGCACGTGATGAATCACGACCCGGCCCATCACGTCGGGGGCAGGGCGATTGCGACGCGGCGCATGTGGCGGCCGGAGGGGTTCCAGCACAAGACGATCACCGTGCCGGAGGGTGCGATGCGGTTCCTGATCGATTTTGACGGCCCGCCGCTGGCCGCGCTGGACGTGGCCGCGGTCGAGGAAGCCGAGTCGATGCAGGTGGTCGCGTCGGCGACCAACGGTCAGGTGGAGAACGCCGTGGCACACTTCAACCGTGCGACGGGCAAGTGGCGTGCGTTCTTCGACGTGATGCCGGAGGATCGCAGCCAGGCGGTGGATGTGCGCGCGTTCATGAAGAATGGCGAGGACGTGCTGACCGAGACGTGGAGCTATACGTGGAATCCCTGAGCCAGTCCAGCACGAGCGCGGCGCTGACGCCGGCCAGGTCGCCCAATGCCGGGCTGCCCGTCGCCGATGCGCAGAAGAACGAGGCGATGCTGCGCGTCGCCGCGTACTTCCGCTCGCTGGGTCTGCGCGATCACGACGTGATCCACGAGCTGGTGGGGCAGGTGCTCGAAAGCGTGTTCGCCAACGCCGCGACGCTCGAAGCCGACGGGCACGACCTGCTGGGCGCGGCGCTGCACGAGGCGTCGGCGCGAACCAACCGTTGGCTGGACCAGACACTCGCCGCCGCCGGTGTGACGATGCCCACGCACGCCTCGCGTGGCATGCTGCTGCTGCGCCTTCGTCCACTGCTGGCGCATCACCCACGCGCTTACGGACAAACGGCCGGCCTGCCCGAGCCGATGCTCCGCGTCGTCAAGGCCGGCGGCGTCCAGGTCGTGCCGCCCGTCCTCCGTTCCGATATGGACCCCCAGGCCATCGGCGAACTGCCCGACATGATCAGCGGCGCCTTCTGGCGTCGCGTCGTCGATCGCCTCCGCGCCTGGGGCGGCAACTTCCTGGCCACGCTTGGCGGGCGCTGAGTCACGGTCGTCATGGCTTCCCCCCCAGCCTCAACTTCGATCGACCTCGACCGGCGGCGGCATCGCTACCTGCTGCCACGCATCATCCTCACGCTGCTCACCGCCGCGACCACGGTGGCCGCCGTCTGGGTGTTCGTCGAGCTGTTCGCCGCCGACGGGTTCAGCGTGCTCGACGGCGTGCTCACCGCGCTGTTCGTCATCCTCTTCATCTGGATCAGCCTGTCGTTCTGGACCGCGACGATGGGCTTTATCCAGTGCGTGCGCAAGTACGACCCGCACGCCGTCATCAAGGTGCGCAGTTACGTCGCGCCCAACAGGGGCCCGTTGCCGCGCACCGCGCTGCTCATGCCCGTCTACAACGAGGACTCGACGCGCACCTTCGCCGGGCTGGCGGCCATCCACGAGTCCCTGCGCGCCACCGGCGAGGGCCATCAGTTCGACATCTTCGTGCTCAGCGACACGACCGATCCCGACAAGTGGATCGCCGAGGAGCAGGCGTGGGCTCGCTTCAAGGCGTCGGTCGAGGGCGCGGGCGGGCAGGTGTTCTACCGCCGTCGCCACCGCAACCTGCACCGCAAGAGCGGCAACATCGCCGACTGGTGCCGACGCTGGGGCGCTCACTACCGCTACTTCCTCATTCTCGACGCCGACAGCGTGATGGCCGGCTCGACCCTCGTCGAGATGGTCCGCCGCATGGAGGACGACGACCGCATCGGCATCCTGCAGGCCCCGCCCATGCCGGTCAACCGCGGCTCGCTCTTCGCCCGTTGCCAGCAGTTCGCCGCCAGCGTCTATGGCGAGATCTTCACCACCGGGTTCGCCCTCTGGACCGCGGTGGACGGCAACTACTACGGCCACAACGCCATCATCCGCACCGAGGCGTTCATCAACTACTGCGGCCTGCCCGACCTGCCCGGCAAAGCGCCCCTCGGCGGCGAGATCCTCTCCCACGACTTCGTCGAGGCCGCCCTCATCCGCCGCGCCGGGTACAAGGTCCAGATCGCCCACGACCTGCCCGGCTCCTACGAGGAATGCCCCACCACCCTCATCGACTTCGCCAAGCGCGATCAGCGCTGGTGCCAGGGCAACCTGCAGCACCTGCGCCTGGTGTTCGCCTACGGCTTCCACCCCATCAGCCGCATCCACCTGGGCATGGGCGCGATGAGCTATCTGTCCAGCCCGCTGTGGCTGTTGTTCATGGTCGTCGGCGGGATCGTGGCGGCGACGACGCACGTGCCCAAGTCCGACTTGGTCGAAGCTGAGCCCGCTGCAATCGTCGAGGCCGCGCCCGAAGCGCCGCCGCACGCCGTCATCGAGGACGCCGCCGAAGCCACCGTCGCCGCAGTGGACCCGCCTGCCGATGAGCCCGCCGCCGCACCCGCGGTCGAGGCGGCGCCTCCGCCGGCGCCCGTCCTCGCGTTCGAGGAGGAGCCCGTCCAGCCCACCATGATGACCAGGACCATCACCCTCCTGCAGAGCAACCGCTCGCTGGTTCTTTTCATCGGCACCATGACCCTGCTGCTGTTGCCCAAGTTCTGGAGCTTCCTCCTGCTGCTGATGAACCGCGAGAAGCTGGCGGCCCACGGCGGCGAGGGCAAGGCCGCGGTCTCGGTCTTCGTCGAAACCGTCGTCAGCGTGTTCATCGCCCCGATCCTCATGGCCTTTCACGCCACGTTTGTGGCAGTGACCCTGATGGGCCACAGCGTCCATTGGGGCCCGCAGCGCCGCAACGAAACGGGCATCGGCCTGCACGAAGCGTTCGACGCCCACGGCGGACACACCGTCGCCGGTCTCGCCGCCGCCGTCGCCACCTGGATCCTCGCCCCTGCCCTCTTCTGGTGGCTCACGCCCATCTTCTTCAGCCTCATCTGCTCCGTGCCCATCTCGATGGTCCTGTCCAGCGCCCGCCTGGGCCAGAAGGCGCGCGACGCGGGCCTGCTGCTCATCCCCGAGGAGACCCGCGCCCCGCGCGTGCTCGAACGCATGCAACTCTTCCACGAAGAGAACGAGGCCATCGCCCAGCGCGACCGCAAGCTCGACGCCATCAGCCGTCTGCTCGTCGATCCGGCCCTGTTCGCCCTGCACCTGGAGGTCCTGGCCGCCACCGGTCACGACACCAGCCGCGCCCGCGAAAAGGTGCGACAGGTCGCCCTCCACGGCGGGCCACGCTACCTCAAGAGGAAGCAGAAGCTCGCCCTGCTGGCCGATCCCCAATCGCTGCAGTGGCTCCACCGCGCCGTCTGGCGACAGTGGCCTCGCAAATGGCTCAAGGCCATCGGCGTCCCACCCGACGGACCGGCCCCGGCCCGCGCCGCCTGATCCCCCGCTCAAGACCGCACCCAGCGCCGGGCCTTCATCTCAAATCGAGGCAGCGTATCGGCGGGCACGATCTGGATCGGCACGCGCAACGCCAGCGCCGTGCGGAACCGATCGGCGAGCCGGCGGGCAAGAGCCTCAGAATCTTCACAAGCGCCGGCCGGCTCGACGTGGATCGCCATCTCCGTCATCGGCCCGCGCGACTGCACGTGGACCTGGTACTCGGCGACGCCCTCGACGCTGCGGACGATCTCATCGACCGCGCCGGGGTGTACGTTGACGCCGCGGACGGTGATCATGTCGTCCGTGCGGGCGAGGATGCCGCCGACCAGCGCCGTGTCGTGTGTGCCACAGGCGCAGGGCTCGTCGCGCCGCAGCGTGACGAGGTCGCCGGTGCGGTAGCGCAGCAGCGGGGACGCGTCACGGTGCAGGGTGGTGAGCACCAGTTCGCCGGCGCCGCCGGGTTCGAGGGGTTTCTGCGTGGCCGGATCGATGACCTCCGCCATGAACGCTGGCTCGACGACGTGCAGCACGTCGGGCTGCGCGGGACAGGCGTAGCTGACCGGGCCGACCTCGGTCATGCCGTGGTGATCGGCAACTGCAGCACCGGGCCACAGAGACTGGATGTGTCGGCGAACGGCGGGCACGCTGCCGCCGGGCTCGCCGGCGACGAGGATCGCTCGCACCGCGGCGCGGCCCAGGTCCAGCCCCTGCTCTCTGGCCGTCTCGCCCAGCCGGATAGCGTACGTCGGCGTGCAGCACAGCACCGTCGCGCGTTGGTCGAGAATCATCTGCAGCCGCGCCAGCGTACTCAGACCGCCGCCCGGCAGGCACATCGCCCCGGCGCGGATCGCCGCCTCGAACGCCAGCCAGAACCCGATGAACGGCCCGAACGAAAAGGCGAACATCACGCGGTCGTGCGGCCCGACGCGCGACGCCTCGAGCACGCGGCCCCACACGCCGAGCACCGCCTCCCAGCTCTGCGGCGTGTCCAGCCAGCGCAGCGGCGCTGCAGTGGTCCCGCTCGTCTGGTGGCAGCGCGTATAGCGTTCGATCGGTTCGGTCAGGTTCGTGCCGTAGGGCGGGTGCGCCGCCTGGTCGTCCACAAGCTGCTGCTTGGTGGTCAGGCCCATGCGCTGCGTGAAGGTCGCCAGCGAATCCACGCGATCGTCGAGCCCGGCCGTTTCGAGGCGCGGCGCGTAGAAGCGGTTGCTGCGGCGAAGCCGCCCCAGCAGGACGCGCAGCATGTCGAGCTGCATCGATTCGATCTGGTCGCGCGAGTGCGGTGTCACGATGGTGCGAGCCTCGGGAGTGTCAGGCGTCGGGCGGGGCCACGTCGATGAGGGCGTCGATCTGCGGCGGGATGGGCACGGCGCGCAGCGCGCGGCCGTCGGGATCGATCGCCACGCACACCAGCGCCATGCGGCCGCGGGCGACCTCCAGCGGCTGGCCCCCGGTGTTGAGCTTGCGGAACACGTGCTCGCAGGTGATCGACTTTTCGCGCTTTTCCCGCACGACCAGGTGGATTTCGACGGTGTCCTCGAATCGCAGCGGGTTGGTGAAGCGGCACGACGCCTCGGCGCGGGGCCAGCCGATCGTCTGGCCGTCGATGTTGCAGTGGACG
This sequence comes from uncultured Phycisphaeraceae bacterium, assembly GCA_964518335.1. Classification (GTDB taxonomy): domain Bacteria; phylum Planctomycetota; class Phycisphaerae; order Phycisphaerales; family Phycisphaeraceae; genus CAZFDT01. The sequence continues at coordinate 56,893 of CAZFDT010000010.1, read as the reverse complement.
CTCAGGCCCAGCGAGCGGAAGAAGGCGTGCTCGGCCGACTCCATGAAGCGGAAGAAGTTGGAAAAGTGCATGATGCCGGCCATGTCGGTGTCGGCGAACTCGACCTGGCGGGTGAGTTTGAACTGGTGAGCCATGCGGATGCGGCCTTTCACGAGACGGCGACGAGCGGTCGGCCGTGCGGAAGCGGCGCGGGCAACCGGGCGAACTCGCCGACCGCGGCGAACAGCTTATCGAAGTCGCGGAAGAGGTCGCCGATGAGGCAGTCGGTCAGATCGCCGCGAACCTCCGGGTGAGCGCGGACGAGTTGGCCGAAGCTGAAAGCATGATCGTAGAAGGCGTACACGAGGTTGCGCATCGCCTCGATGCCCTGGCAGAGCGTGCGGCCGTAGTCGTCAAAGCGCTCGGCGCTCACGTCGTCGGCGCGCAGGGCCGCGTCCACCGCCTCGGCGGCGAGCTGGCCGCTCTTGAGCGCCAGGAACACGCCCGACGAAAACACCGGGTCGAGAAACGCGAACGCATCGCCCACGAGCACCAGCCCGTCGCGGGCGCAGTGCCGGCCGCGGTAGGAATACTCGCCCGTCACCCAGTACTGTCCCATCGGCTTGCCCACAGCCAGGTGCCGCTGAATCCAGACGTTCTCTGCGATCTCACGCTCAAAAATCGTACGGGGGTCCTTGACGCCGCCGCGCTGCAGGTAGTCTCGATCGGCGACGACGCCCACGCTCACCACGTCCCCCTTGAGCGGGATGTACCAGAACCAGCCGCGCTGCGGCACGTAGGCGACAGTGGTGGCGCCTTCGTCCAGACCCGGATCGCGCATCGCGCTTTCGTAGTAGGTCCACACCGCGATCTTGTTGAGCTGCGGGTCGCGCACGAGCCACTCGTGACGGTTCAGCGCGAAAGCGTCGCGTCCGCTGGCGTCCACGACCATCCGGGCTCGCACGTCCAAGGGTCGATCGTCCGCATCGACGGCGCGCACGCCCACGACCGCGCCGTCCTCTTCGATCAGCGCCTTGGCCGTCGTTTCGTACCGCACCGTCGCGCCGCGCTCGGCGGCATGGTCGAGCAGCAGCTTGTCGAACTCGTCGCGCGTGACCTGCCACGTGACCGAACTGGGGTGATCGCGGTGCTGAAAGAAATAGAACGGCACGCTGACCTGCCCGTCGGGCCGCACGAACTGCACGCTGTACTTGGTGGTGAACGCCGCGGCCTTGATCTTGTCCAGCACGCCCAGCTTTTCCAGCGGAAACCAGCAGTGCGGCATGAGCGACTCGCCGATGTGGTAGCGCGGGAAGCGAGCCTTCTCCAGCACCGTCACACGATGGCCCTTCTCGGCCAGCAGCCCGGCGGTGGTGGCGCCGGCAGGCCCGCCTCCGATGACAACCACGTCACAGTCGATTCGTTCGTCGGTCATGTCGCGGTGTTCCTCACGAAGGCGGCAGAATCTCGACCACATGCGCCAGGGGTTGGCCGGCGTGGTTCCATAGTACGTTGACCCGGCCGTAGAGCGTCGTCGGCCGGTCCAGACCCAGGGCGTCGTTGACGACGTTGTCGCTGACGAGCGTGAAATACCCACGCGGTCGGCTGCGGTGCGTGATGGCGTGATCGGCCAGGATCGCGCCCAGAGGCCGGCGTCCCTCAACCACCAGCCCCCGCGCGGCCTCCGGCAGCCGCGCCAACTCGATCCGGATCGCTCCGAACTCCACCGGCGCATCGTCGTCGTCGCACAGCAGCAGCACCATGCGCAGCAGCGCGTCGCCGTCGGTCCGCCGCTGCAGTTGTCGCAGGTGCAGCGTGACGCCGTGGTGGGCCTCGAGCGTCGGCGTCATGTCATTGTCGTGGACCAGCAGCGACCGCGGCAGGGGAGGCATCGCTCCCGGGTCGATCGACTGCGCGGCAAACAACTGCAGCGCCTCGCCCGCGTAGAACTCGCTCAGCGGGTACAGCAGATCCACGCCGTGTCGCGATGCTGTCTTCATGGCTGATACCGGGGCTCGAAAAAAGCGGTGAGCAGGGTATCGACGCGCAGCAGGGCGTCGCGGGTCAGCAGCAGGCTGTCGCCGTCCACGTGCAGGTCGCCCGCCTGGCGCAGCGCCGCCAGCGGCGCGACGAAGTGCTTGTCGATCGCCACGCCGAACTTGCTACGGAAGTAGCCCAGGCTCACGCGCCCGAGCTTCATCTGCAGCACCAGCTCGCGCACCAGCCGCTGGTGATCGGTGAGCGTCATGGCGCGGCGGAGGGGCAGTTGGCCGGCCTCGACGCGCTCGATGTAAGGCCCGATGTCCTTTTCGTTCTGGTAATGCACGCCGCGCAGGTGGCCGAAGCTCGACACGCCCAGACCCAGCATGTCGGCGCCGCGCCACAACTCGTCGCGATACGCGAACTGGCACTCGCGGGGGTCGCGCACGGCGGTGTACGCGCTGGTCACGGTGTACCCCGCCTCCTCCAGCCGCGCAAATGCCTCGGCCACCCACCGCCGCTTCGTCGGCCAGTCGGCCACCGGCGCCGTGAAGTGCCCCGTCGCCTTCATCTCCTTGAAGATCGTCGTGTTGAACGGAATCTCCATCTGATAGATCGTCACGCTGTCGGGCGCCAGGTCGAGCGTGCGCTCGATGCAACGGTCCCAGTTGGCCTGCGTCTCGTCCATCATCCCGGCGATCAGGTCGATGTTGATCTGCGGAAATCCCACGTCGCGGGCGATGGTGTAGGCCCGGTCGATCGCCGCGGCATCGTGGGCGCGGTTGTTCACTTCCAGCACGTGGTCGTCGAAATTCTCCACGCCCAGGCTCAGCCGCGTCACGCCCATCTCACGCAGCGCGGCGAGCTTCCTGTCGTTGAGCGTGCCCGGTTCGCACTCGAAGGCGACCTCTTCCGCCTCGGTCCACGGCAGCAGCTTCTGCAACCCCTCGAACAGGTGCTGCAGTTGCTCGACCGACAGGTAGCTGGGCGTGCCGCCGCCGAAATAGACAAAGCGCGGCCGGCGACCGGCGATCAGCGGCCGCTGCGCCACCCGCCCGGCCTCGGTCAACACCGCGTCCAGATACTGGCGGATGGCGTGGGCGTTGCGGTCGGTATAGACCTTGAAGTAGCAGAAGTGGCAGCGCTTGCGGCAGAAGGGGATATGAACGTACACGCCCAACGGCGTCCCCGGGAGCGGGGGCTGGTCCAGTGCAGCGACCACATTCTCCACCGCCTCAGCCGTCCAGGCGTGAAACGGCGGATAGTTGGATACGAAATAGCTCCCGCCGGCCGTCGAGCCGTCAGTCGCCTGCGTCAACACCGCACCACGCCGGCTATCGTCACTCATCCACAGCTCCGTTCGTGCCCGCACGATACATTGACCGCCACCAATATGATAGGAACGCCCCACCCGCGCCGTCATTGCGATCGCACTCGAATCGCGGCCGAAAATGCCGCTGCATCAAAACGTCGCGGGCTGGAACGTGCGGTGGTCGGTGCGGTGGCCGACGACTTTGACGAGTTCGAGCTTGAGGTTGGGGTTGCCGTCGAGGGCGGCGAGGATGCCATCGTGGATGGCCCAGGCGCGGCCGCGGGCGGTGGCGGCGAGGTCGGGGTTGCGGAAGGGCGTCGAGCCATCGAGGGCCTGCTGCAGTGGACCTTCGGATGCGAAGGCGGCGTTGATCTGCGTCATGCGGCGATGGCCGCTGAGGTAGGCGAAGCCGGCGTTCTCGTAGATCACGGCCACGTGATAGGTCAGGGCTTCGAGCTTGATGGCGACGTAGCCGGCGTCGCGGGCGAAGGCTTCGAGGCGGGCGAGCATGGGGGTGAGGGCGCGCAACCCCTTGCGCACCTGGCAGGGGCCCAGGCCGGCCTGCATCGCACGCTGTTCCTCGACGAGGTTGCGGCTGCTGGTGCCCAGCAGCGTGGCCCGGCCGTGCTCGTCCACATCGATGTTGAAACGCGGCGTGGTGAGGTCGTTGACGATCACGAACGCCAGTTCGAGCTGGCCTGCGCCGGCCTCTTCGAGTTCGAGCCAGAAGGCGTAATCGCCGTCGATGCGTGTGGCCGGCACGCCCAGATGGACGCGCGACAGGTCGGGCGGGGCATCGACGAGCAGGGCATGCGGATTGTCGGCCCCACCGGCATAGCGCCCGTTGTCGAGCGCGGCGACGTGATCGAAAATCACCGGCGGCACGAGCTGGGCGTACAGCCGTCGCCGGGTCTTTTCGTCGAGCTGGTTGATGCGGTGGAGGCTCATCCCTGGACCCCGATCGCCGAGGCCGACACGCCACGGCGAGACACGCACGACGCGGCCGCTTATCCTTATGTCCGGCGGCACTCCCGAAAGCGGCACGGTAACACGAACGCCGCGCCAATGCCTTGTTCCCCGGGTGCGGGGTTGGAGACTCTCCATGAACGCGATGCGCTGGATCGGAATGGCGGTGCTGGTGCTGGTGGTGGCATGCATGCCGGCGTGGGCTGACGACGCGGTGGAGGCGGCGCCGGCCGAGGCGCCGGCGGCGCCGGGCGCGCCGGCCGCAGTGGCCACGACGGTGGGTTGGATCGAGCTCAAGGGCTCGCTGCGCGAGGGTCCGCCGCCGTTCGCATGGGTCACCGAGGCCGAGGCTGGCCCCTCGTTGCAGAGCGTGCTGCGTCAGCTCCGCTTCGTGACCAACAGCAAGAGCTACCTGGGCGTGGTGATCTACCTGGACTACCCCGACCTGGATCTGCCGCAGGTGCAGGCGATCGCCGACGCCATGGTCGCGGTGCGCGACGCCGGCAAGAAGGTGTTCGTGTTCAGCGAGGTGTACGACCTGCGCACTTACCTGCTGGCGTGCAACGCCGACCAGATCCTGCTGCAGCGCAAGGGCGAGGTGATGCTGCACGGGCTGGGCGTCGAGGAGATGTACCTGGCGGGGCTGCTGGAAAAGGTGGGCATGAAGGCCGACTTCGTCCAGGTCGGCCGCTTCAAGGGCGCCGAGGACCCACTCACCCGCAAGCAGCCCAGCGAAGCGTGGAACCAGAACATGGACGCGCTGCTCGATGACATGTACGCCTCGATCATCGATCGCATCGCCGCCGGACGCAAGCTGACGAAGGAGCAGGTCGAGGCCGTCATCCAGGACTGCTGGACCATGACCGACGAGGAGTACGTCAAGCGTCGTGTGGTCGATCGGGTGTGCGACCGGGACATGATCGAAGTGACGGAGATTGAGTTCGGCGACGCGTTCACCTGGGACGAGGACATGGGCATGTCGCCCAAGACGGCGTCGAACACCAACGCTTTCACGTTTTTCCAGACGCTGTTCCAGGCTTCGGCGCCCAAGCCGCGGCGGGACTCGATCGCCATCATTCACGCCCGAGGGCCGATCTCCAGCGGCGATTCATCGTTCGGCGACGGGCTGTTCAGCGGCGACAGCATCGGCAGCCGCACCATGTGCGAAGCGCTCTCCGATGCCGCCGACGACAACCGCATCAAGGGCGTGGTCGTCCGCATTGACTCGCCCGGCGGCAGCGCCATCGCCAGCGAAGTGATCTGGCAGAGCGTGCGCCAGGTGGCCCAGAGCAAGCCGGTGTACGTGAGCATCGGGGGGATGGCGGCCAGCGGCGGGTACTACATCGCGTCGGCGGCGGATGAGATTTACGTCGCGCCCGACTCGATCGTGGGCAGCATCGGCGTGGTGGGCGGCAAGCTGATCGCCGGCGGACTGTACGAGATGATCGGGGTGGGCATCCATCGCCGCAGCCGCGGGCCGCATGGCGACCTGTTCAACAGTGTCGAGCCGTTCACCGAGCCGCAGCGCAAGATGCTGCAGTTGTCCTTCGAGAAGGTGTACGCCCAGTTCACCGATCGCGTGGCCACGGGCCGGGGCAAGCGCCTGGCCGATGTCGCCGCCGTCGCCGAGGGCCGGCTGTTCACCGGGCGTCAGGCCGCCGCCAACGGCATGGCCGACAAGGTCGGCGGGCTCGGCGAGGCCGTGCGCGACCTCGCCCAGCGCCTGGGGCTCCAGCCCGGCCGCTACGATGTCATCAATCTCCCCCCGCCCATGAGCCTGCCCGAGTTCCTCGACTCGATCTTCAATGCCCAGGCCCCCGTCACGGCTTCACCGCTGAGCAGCCTCGAACCCCTGGCGCGGCAAGCCCTGGGCGATCGTCGCTGGCACGCCGCACGCGCCGTCCTCGTGGGCCTGATGCAGCTTCAGAACGAGCCGGTGCTCACGCTCATGCCCAACGCCATCGTCGTCAGGTGACGCCGTGCGCCCGTCTGCGGGGGGAACACGCGACGGCGCAAGCGCGATACGGGAGAAACCTCCGAGGGCGGGGTTCAGTGGTAGTCGACGTGGGCGAATTCTTCGCCGCAGGGCCCGCCGCCGGTCGAGGTCTGGTAGGCGATTTCGTGGCCGTCGAAGTCGAGGATGGGGAAGTAGCTTTTGTGGATGTGCGTGCTGCGCTTGGGCATGTAGTGGCAGATGAAGGCGCGGCGCCACTGCCCGGAAGTGGAGCGGTTGGGGCCGCTGCCGTGGACGACGCTGCCGTTGAAGAAAAGGGTGTCGCCGGGGTCCATGACGGCGGGGATCGCCTTCATGCCCTTGGGGGCGTTGACCAGGTGCGTGGTGAAACTCTCGCTGGCGTCGGCGACCTCGGGGCAGATGATCTCCATGGTGTGCGTGCCGGGCACGAGATACATCCCCCCATTGGCGGGGGTGGCCGCGTCGATGGCGGTCCATGCAGCCACGCAGGTGTCCGGCTGTACGCGCAGGTAGAAGTTGTCCTGATGCAGGGCTTGACCCTTGGCGCCGGGTGGCTTGAAGTAAAACATGCTCTGCGTTGCAACGGCGGGTTGTCCCAACAGCTCGGCCAGCACGTCGCGGACCCCCGGGTGGAGCATCCACGCCTTGACGCGATCGTCACGGCGGTGCAGGTGCATGACGCGCGGCCAACGGGCCAGCACGTCGGATGGGGCGGCGTCGAGCCGGGGCTCCCAGTGACCGGGGATGGGCTCGCCCTTGCACCCGATGGCGTCGAACAACTCGCGCACCGCGGCGACCTCCTCCCGGCTGAACAGCCCAGGCACGATCACATACCCGTCCCTGTCCCAGGCGGCTTTCTGCTCGGCGGTCAACAGCGTGGCGGTGGTCATGGTCAGGATCCTTGGAAGCTGCACCAACCCTACCTGACGCGTCGCCCGAGGCCATAGACAGGGGGACGAAAAAGATGGATAATCGAATCGTCATCAGGACTCCACAGTGGTTTGATCGCCATGGACTTACCGCTCAAACTCAATTCCTGCGGGCACTTTAGTGACATGCCCGACCATTTCACGACGCGGGCCAAACCTACGGACTATCTGCTCATCTGGGCGATCGGCGGGCGCGGCTTCGCCGAGACGGGGGGCCAGCGAGTTGACGTCGCCGCCGGCGACCTGCTGACATTCGAGCCCGGCGTGGCTCAACGTTACGGCGCGGTCCCCACCGATCCGTGGGACATCCTCTGGATGCACATGGAGGGGCCGGCCGTGGCAGACATGGTCCCCGCGTTGCGGAGCTTCGGCGGGCCGTGCGTGCGGCTGGGTCGGGATGAACGCATCCGCGAGCGGTTCATTGACCTGGTGATTCACGGTGGCCGAACGCAAATCGACGTCGCCGGCGAGGCGGTCTGGCCCGATACCGAGGCCCTGGCGTTGTTGGGGTTGATGTGGCATCGGCTCGATCAGCTCAGCGGCGTGCCGTCGCGCCCGTCGCCATTGGACTTGCCCGCGATCCAGCGTTACATCCACGATCACCTGAGCGACAGGCTCACGCTCAGCGCGCTGGCCCGCCAGGCGCACCTCTCCCCCGCGCACTTCACCCGGCTGTTCCGTCGCCAACTGGGGGTCAGCCCCATTCAGTACGTCAATCAGAAGCGCATCGACGTCGCCTGCGCCCTACTGGCCGAAAGCGATATGAAGCTGTGGCAGGTGGCCCGGCAGGCGGGTTTCGACGACCCGTATTACTTCTCGCGCCTGTTCCGCAAGGTGACTGGCACGCCGCCGTCGGTGTACCGCCGTCGTCATCGTGGCCGATGATCGCCCGGCGCTGTACCCTGTCGGCCCGTGGGGATGCAGGTTGACCACACCATGAGCAGAGTCAGACTTGGAATCATCGGTTGCGGCGTCATCGGCTCGACGCACGCCAAGTTCGCCAAGGCTTCGGATCGCATCGACCTGGTCGCCGTCGCCGACGTGCGCGAGGAGGCGGCCCGCAAGGTCGCCGAGCAACATCAGGTCCCCATCGTCCACGCCTCGGCCGAGGCGTTGATCGAGGACAAGAGCGTGGACGCCGTGGTGTTGGCGTTGACCGCCAATGTCCGCACCGGGCTGGCGCTGCGGGCGTTCGCGGCGGGTAAGCACGTGCTGACGGAAAAGCCCGTGGCCATGAACGCCGACGAGGTGCGGCAGATGATCGCCGCTCAGGGCAAGCTCGTCGGCGCCTGCTGCTCGTCGCGGCATCGGTTCTTGCCTTCGGCGGCGGCGGCAACCAAGGTCGTCAGCGACGGGACCCTGGGCACCCTGCGTGTCGTTCGCGCCCGCATCAACGGCGCCGCCGGCCCGCCGCCCAAGTCGCCCCCGCCCGTCTGGCGCCTGCGCACCGACCTCAACGCCGGCGGCATCATGTCCAACTGGGGCTGCTACGACCTGGACTACCTCCTGGGCATCACCGGCTGGACCCTGCGCCCGCGCACCGTACTGGCGCAGACCTGGACCATTCCCCCGCAGTACGCCAGCCGCGCCGATCCCGCCAGCGACGCCGAAACCCACGTCGCAGCCATGGTCCGTTGCGACGATGGCAGCGTCATCACGCTCGAACGCGGCGAGTTCATGCCCACCGCCTCCGACTTCGCCTGGCAGATCACCGGCGTCAACGGCTCGCTGCGCCTGCGACTGCTCCCCGGCGCGGGCAATCAGGTCCATCTCGACCAGAGCGACGAGGACAAGGGCGTCGTCAGCAGCGTCGTCTGGCAGGGCGATGAAACGTGGGACACGGTGCACGAAGGCCCGGTCACCGACTTCGCCGCCGCCATCCTCGACGGCCGCAGCCCGCTGACCAGCCTCGACCACGCGCTGGTCGTGCAGCAGATCACCGACGCGATCTACGCCTCGGCCCGAACGGGCGATGCGGTGAAGATCACCTGAGGCCATGCCATGCGACTGGCGTTCATCGGCGGATGCGGCCATCACTACCTGCGCGGCGGGCTCGAGGCGCTGCGCCCGCAGGTCGCCGTGGCGTCCGATGGTGTGGATGCCGCCGCGGCGCGGCGGGTCGCCGACGCCATGCCGGGGGCGCAGTGGTACGACGACGCCGACGCGATGCTCGACGGCTTCAAGCCCGACGTCGTCAGCGTCGGCGCGGTGTACGCCCGCAACGGCCATTGGGCCGCCCAGGCGCTGCAGCGGAAAATCCCTGTCGTCAGCGACAAGCCCGTCGCCACCGAGTGGACTATGCTCGATCGGGTGCGGGATGCGGCCAGGAGCGGTGGCGTGCCGCTGATCACCGAGTTCAACTTCCGCAGCACGCCGGCGTTTCGCGCCGCGCGGGAGGCGGTGGTCCGCGACTGCCTCGGCCCGATCGCCCTCGCCACGGCCCAGAAGAGCTATCGCTTCCGCACGCGGCCGCCGTGGTACGCCCAGCGCGAGCTGTACGGCGGCACGCTGCTGTGGATCGCCTCGCACGGCATCGACGCCGTCGTCTTCGTCATCGGCCGGCGCTATGCCGCCGTGACCGGCTCGTCGGGCAACTGCAGCAAGCCCGAATACGGGTCCATGGAGGACCACACCGCCAGCCTCTTCGACCTTGACGGTGGCGGCGCTGCAGTGGTCCACGCCGACTTTCTGCGGCCGCCCGGGGCCCCGACGCACGGCGACGACCGCCTGCGCATCGTCGGCGGCCGCGGCGTCGTCGAGGTGCGCGACGGGCGCTGCACGCTCATCGGCGGCGACGACCAGCCGTGCGACATCACCGAATGGGGCGGCCAGCCCCAGTCGTGGCGCGACATGCTCGACGCCGCGCAGGGCGACACGACGTGGTACAGCACCCAGCGGTCGCTGGGCATGGCGGCGATCCTGCTGGCCGCCCGCGACGCCGCCGACCGCCGCACGCGCATCGACCTCGACCCCCAATGGAGTGTGGCCTGACGCATGATCGTGCTTGAGCGCGACAACACCCTGCTGCTGATCCGCCAGCCCGACCACGCGGCGATGGCGGCGGCAATGGCGCGGGCGTGGCGGCGGCCGACGATGCTGCCCGCCGGCATGTGGGACCGTTTCATCGACGCCGTGCGACGCCATGACGACGGCTGGATCGCCGCCGAGCAGAAGCCCGCGCTCGACGCCGACGGCCGCCCTTTCGACTTCAAGCGCATCCCCTCCGACCAGCACCTGTCGATCTGGCGCCGCAGCGTCGATCTGGCGTCGCGCGACGACGCCTACGCCTGCCTGCTCGTGGCCCACCACGCCCGCTATCTCTACACGCATACGACCATCGGCAACGACGACAATCCCGCCGCGGCGCAGGGCTTCATCAACGAGCTGGCCGTGCGCATCGTCCGTTGCACTGAACCTCTGGAACTGGGCGATGCTGACGAGCAGGCCGCCATCGCCCCGCGCGCCGTCAACGTCGCCCGTCGGCTTCTCACAGCGTTTGACTGGCTGTCGCTGGCGCTGCTGGGAGCGCTGCCGCACGGTTCGCACACGGAGGCGCTGGCCTTCGGCGACGTGGAGGCGACGCCGGCGGTGGCGCCGACCGCCCATGGCGCGGCCCTGTCGCCGTGGCCGTTCGAGCCCGCCAGCCTCAGCGTCGAGTGCCCGGCCGTGACGATCGCCGCCTCGCGCCACACCACGCCCAAATCCCTGGCCGACGCCGTCGCCGGCGCCGCGCCGCAGATGCTGCGATTCACGCTGCAGGCCGCGTGATGGGCGGCGCCCTGCCGACCGGACGGCGAAAAATCCTTGTACGACCGCGCTCGGGCGGGTAAGGTAGGCGCGTGCGTCGAATCGGCCTGGTTCGACGCCGCCTGACGCGTGCGGTCGCGCGACCTCGTCCTCCAGTCGCGCGGTGGGTGCCGCCCGGGTCACTTGTTTGGCCGCGTCATTCCGCCTCGGAGCGAGCGCGGTGCGGCCGAAAGCCGGAGGCACAGTGATGGAGCACTGGTCTTGAGCACCCACACCGGGAGCCGCGCGGCTCCAAAATCGTCCGATGCCATCATGGTCGTCCGCTCACCCGCCGTCCGCGGGCCGGTGTCGCCTCCGCCGCGCCGCACGCTGCGGCAGCGCTTGTGCGGACGCTACCGTTGGCTCGTGCTCGCCGCGACGGCGGGCGCGGCCGTCGGCACGGGTGTGATGTGGAGCACGTATCGACCCGCCTATCTCGCCGAGGCAGTCCTGGCCATCGAGCCCGCACGCGCCGCCGGCGTCTCGTCCGACAGACTCGATGCGATTGTCGAACGGCTCATCGAGACGTTGCGAAGTCCCGCCACGCTGCAGACGGCGGGATCGATCGACCGCAACCGCTTGGCGATCGCGCGCGAGGCCGATCCGAGCTGGCGGATCGTGCTGCGATATCACGACCCCGAGGCGACGGCGGCGGGGCAGGCCGTCGGCCGCGTGCTCGACGCCGGCGTGGCCGCCAGCGAGCTGTCCGAGCACGAGGCCACGATCGCCCGCATCGCCAATTGGCACGCCCAGATCGAGCGCGACGGTGTGGAGCTGGCCAAGTACCAGGCGCTGCATCGCCAGGCGGTCGATGCGTTCGGCATGTTGCCTCTGGACCAGCGCATCGCCGACCGACGCCGCGAGCTGGATCGGCTGGTCGTGCAGTTGCGCGAGATCGAGATGACGCTGGCGGCGGCCAAGGAGGCGCAGCACGACGCCGAGTCGCAGGCGGCGGACGCCCCCCAGCCCCAGGGAAAATGGGCGGTCGTGGTGCGCCAGGTGATGGCGGCGCTTCCGCGGCCACCGGCGACCGTGGCGATGGTGGACTTGGATGGTCATCCGCTGCCGCCGATGACGATGTCGCAGCTTGCGGCGCGCAAGGTTGGACTGGAGTCGATGCGAGGCATCGTATCGGAGGAACTGGGCGACCTGATCGCCAAGGCGGCGACGCTCAACGCGCTGCAGGGCAAGGTGTCGGAGTTGGCCGCCGCGATCGATGCCCAGCGTGAACGTGTGGATCTGCTGTCGGGTTCGGACGCTGCAGTGGCCCGTTTGTGGGTGCTGGATCGCGGTCAGGCGGCGGCGCTGGCCGACGCGCCGCGGTACGTCGCCGCGCTGGCGGGTGGAGGTGCGGCGGGTGCGTTGGCGCTGGCGTGCCTGGTGACGCTCGCCCTGGCTGCCGATCGGCGTCTGCGCCGCGTCGCCCAGGTCGCCGCGGCGCCCCACGATCCGCCCGTGCTCAGCGCCGTGCCCCTGCTGGATCGCCGTCAGCAGACCGACCGGCTGGCCCAGGCCGTGCATGAGGTGCGCTCGATCCTCGAAATCCATGCAGAAAACCACGGGTTCCGCGCGTTCGCCGTCACCAGCCCGACGCGCGGCTCGGGCAAGACCAGCCTCACCGTCGGGCTGGGCACGTCGCTGGCGATGAGCGGTTCGCGCACGCTGATGGTCGATCTGGACCTGGCGTCGCGCGTCGCCGTGGCGCCCGACGGTCATCAGACCATCGAGCAGGTGATGATCGAGATGGGGTATGTGGACGGCGACAGTCGCGCGCTGGTGAAGCGCGGTGCGCCGCGTGCGGGTCGCGGGCTGGCGGGCATGCTCGACGGTGCGGCGTTGCGGCAGAGCGTGATGCCGACGAAGGTGGCCCGCCTGGACGTGCTGCACGCGCACGGGGTGGATGCGGCGCGGGCCGGCCGCCTGTCCAGCCGCTTCCTGTCGGAGGTGATCGGTCAGGCGCGAGCCGAGTACGATCTGGTGCTGATCGATGCGGGGCCGGTGCCCGGGAGCGTCGAGGGCATGCTGGCCGCGGCGCGGGCCGACGCCGTCATCGTCGTGGTGCAGCGCAACGAGTCGCAGCGGCAGTACGACCGGACGCTGGCGCATCTGCGCCTGATCGAGGCGCACGTGATCGGGTCGGTGCTCAACCGCGCCGACCGCCGGGACGTGAGTGCTGCAGTGACCCCGTCGGCCAGGCCCGCCGCCGTCCGCCGTCGCCATCCGCGGCCAGACGTGGGCGCCGGCTCGGGCATCCTCGCCGCCGCCGTCGCGGCCCACAGCGGCTCGGCGTTCGACCAGCCCCCGCACGTCGCCGCACGCGACATTGTCCCCGCCTCCGACCTTCAGCCCGTGGCCATCATCGACGACGACCAGGTCCACCTCGCCTCCGCCGACGAAACCGGCGAGTGGGAGACCGAACTGGAGGCGTCGCTGGACCAGCTCATCGACGAGGTCAGCCAGCCCACACCCGCACGCAAGGCCTAGCGCCGGCGGGTTTTGTGGACACGCTGGTGTTTTCATACAATGCCCGCCCGTCGAGCGTCCAGCTCGATCCGACTCCCCACGCGCTTACGACGAGGAGCTTCACCATGAGCATGCAGGGCAACGCGGTCGTCGGTCAGTCCGGCGGCCCCACGGCGGTCATCAACCAGTCGCTGGTCGGCGTCATCGAAGGGCTCAAGGCCGGCGGATTCACTTCCGGCGGAGGCCGCATCCTCGGCGCCCGCAACGCGGTGTCAGGCATCGTCAAGAGCAACTTTCTCGACCTGACCGACATGCCGCAGGACGTGCTCAACCGCATCGCCGACACGCCGTCGTCGGCGCTGGGCTCCAGCCGCGACAAGCCCGACGCCGAGTACTGCAAGCGCATCTTCGAGGCGTTCAGCCAGCAGAACGTGCGCTACTTTTTCTACATCGGAGGCAACGATTCGAGCGACACCTGCCGCATCATCGCCGAGATGGGCGAGCAGGCCGGCTACGACCTGTGCGCCTACCACGTGCCCAAGACGATCGACAACGACCTGCCCTGCAACGACCACACGCCCGGCTTCGGCAGCGCGGCGAAGTTCGTCGCGCAGGCGTTCATGGGCGACAACCTCGATAACAAGGCCCTGCCGGGCGTGAAGATCAACATCATCATGGGCCGCCACGCCGGGTTCCTCACGGCGGCGAGCATTCTCGGCCGGCAGACCGACGCCGACGGGCCGCACCTGGTGTATGTGCCCGAAACGACCGTCAATGCCGACAAGTTCCTCGCCGATGTGGACCGCGTGTACAAGCAGCGCGGCCGATGTCTCATCGCCGTCAGCGAAGGCGTTCACGACGCCCAGGGCCGGCCCCTGGCTGCGGTGCTCGCCGAGCAGAGCGGCAAGCAGGTCGAGCGCGACGCGCACGGCAACGTGCAGCTCTCGGGCACCGGCGTGCTGGGCGACTTCCTGGGCGACCTCATCAAGGACCGCCTCAAGATCAAGCGCGTCCGCAGCGACACCTTCGGGTATCTGCAGCGCAGTTTCGTCGGCTGCACCAGCAAGGTCGATGCGAAAGAGGCCCGTGCCGCAGGCAAGAAAGCCGCCGCCGAGGCCCTCAAGGGCAAGAAGAAGTCCGGATCGATCGCCATCGGCCCCGTCCGCGACGACCTGAACGTGCCCTACAAGATGACTTACAAGCGCATCGAAATCCGCGACGTCGCCGCCAAGACCCGCACACTCGACCCGCGCTACATCATTGACGGATGCAACATCAGCGACGAGTTCAAGAAGTACCTCGCCCCGATCGTCGGCCCGTTGCCGCCGGTCGAACAGTTTTGAGTCTTCGCGTAGCGGCCGCGGCGAAGCCGCCCACGGGACGCTGCGCGTCACCCGCTACGCACAAAGGAACCCCCCATGCCCGCATTCATCGACAACATGGCCGTGCAGTCCTACTGCTTCCGCAACACCAAGGACAACAAACAGGTCGCCCAGCACGTCAAGGCGATCGGGCTGTCGCGCATCGAGGTGTGCGGCGTCCACGCCAACTTCAACGAGCCGGCGACCTTTGACGGCGTGATCAAGACCTATGCCGACGCGGGCGTGAAGATCGTGTCGATCGGCGTCGAGACGTTCGGCCCCGACGAGGCCGCGGCCCGCAAGCGCTTCGACTTCGCCAAGGCCGCCGGGTGCAAGATCATCAGCGCCAACTTCAAGCCCGACACCTTCCTCGCCACGCTGCCCGTCGTGTACAAGCTCTGCGGCGAGTACGACATCAAGCTCGCCATCCACAACCACGGCGGCTACCACTGGCTGGGCAGCGGCGAGATCCTCAACTGGGTCTTCTCCTTCACCCGCTGCTGCATCGGCCTGAACATGGACACCGCCTGGGCCCTGGACGCACGCCAGAACCCCGTCGAGTGGGCCGACAAGTTCGCCAAGCGGCTCTACGCCGTGCATCTGAAAGACTTCGTCTTCGACTGCGCCCGCAAGAGCACCGACGTCGTCGTCGGTGAAGGCAACCTCGACCTGCCCGCCCTCATCAAGACGATGGAGAAGAACGGCTTCGCCGGCGAAGCCATCGTCGAATACGAAGGCGACATCGACAACCCCGTCCCCGCCCTGACCAACTGCGTCAAGAAGATCAGGGCGGCGGTGTGACCTCCAGTGTGCCCCAGCGGTATAATCAGGGGTTATGCAAGCGATTCTCGAACCGCTCATTCGATCGCCCCGGCTCAAACTCTACGTGGATGAGCTGACGGAGACGCTTCGCCGCGAGAGCGAAGCGCGTGAGCGGTTTCGCGCCAACATGGAAGACGATGTGCGTGCCGAGTTCATCAACGGGGAAGTGGTCGAGCAGATGACCAATCGAAACAAGCACACGGCTGCAGTCAGGCGGCTTGAACGGTTAATGAGTACCTATGTCGATCTGCACAAGCTCGGATTGCTGAACTCTGAGCACTCGCTGACCGAATTCAGTCGCAATGATTATCTCCCCGATCTCTGTTATTGGAAGCGAGAGAAAGCCTCTCGGCTAACCCCCGATCAACTATTCTTTCCGGTACCGGATTTCATCTGCGAAGTGCTGTCGAGTTCCACTGAACGGTACGACCGCGGCGTGAAGTTCGAGGATTACGCCGCCCATGGCGTCGGCGAATACTGGATCGTCGATCCCGACGCACGCGCGATCGAGCAGCACCTGCTCAAGGACGGCCGCTACGACCTCGTGGGCAAGTGCAGCGATGGCGACATCACCAGCACCGTTATCACCGGCTTCACCATGTCCGTCGCCGCGGCGTTCGACGATGACACCAATTTGGCCGCGCTATGGAAGCTGGCCCCACAATCTTGATCAGTCCTGCAGGATCACCACGTCGTCGGGCGAAAAGCTCACGCGGACGTGGCTGTCGGGGGCGACTTCGGCGAGGCGGTGGGGGTTGAGCTGGAAGGCTTTGACGGCCAGGTGCTCGGCCAGGGCCAGGTCGTACTGGGCCATTTCCCCGAGGTAAGTGCGGGTGAGCGGGCGGGCGTCGAAGGTGTTGACGGGCGGGGGCGATGTGCCGTTGGCGTGGACGGTGATGGCCTCGGGCCGGATGCTGCACGTCACGTTGCCGGTGGTGGGGAGGTTGGCGGGGAAGACGGTGGAGCGGATGGCGCCGGCGGCGGATTCGAGGACGACCGTGTCGCCCTCGCGGCCGGCGACGGTGGCGGGGACGAAGTTGGTTTCGCCCAGGAAGTCGGCGACGAAGCGATTGGCGGGTCGGGTGTACAGCTCCCGCGGCGGGCCGATCTGCATCACCTTGCCGCCGCGCAGCACGGCGCAGCGGTCGGCCATTGACAGGGCCTCCTTCTGGTCGTGCGTGACGTACACCGCGGTGATGCCTGCCTGCTTGCAGATATCGCGGATCTGGCTCCGCATCGACAGCCGCAGTTTCGCATCGAGGTTCGACAGCGGCTCGTCGAGCAGCAGCACGGTCGGCTCGATGACCAGAGCGCGGGCCAGTGCAACGCGCTGCTGTTGTCCGCCTGAGAGCTGGTTGGGCTTGCGTTCGGCGAAGTCCTGCATCTGCACGCGGCCCAGCGCCGCGCGCACGCGCTGTTCCTTAACTTCCGAGGGGACCTTGCGCACGTCCAGCCCGAACGCCACGTTCTGCGCCACGGTCATGTGCGGCCAGAGGGCGTAGCCCTGGAACACCATTCCCGTGTTGCGCTTGTGGGGGGGCAGGAACGTCACCTCGCGGTCGCCGAAGCGGATCACGCCGCTGGTCGGCTCGGTGAACCCGGCGATCATGCGCAGCAGCGTGGTCTTGCCGCAGCCCGACGGTCCCAGGAGGAAGAACAGGTCGCCGGCCTCGACGTTCACGTCGATGCCGTCCACGGCCGTGGTCGCGCCGAAGCGCTTGGTCAGCGCCTGGATGGTGATGGGGATGGGGCTGGCGGCCGGGTCCATGTCGGGTGACAAGGATAACACGAGAGGCCGCGGTGCGGGCGGGTCAGGCCGCCTTATCCGCCACGCGGCTGCTGCTGATCTGAGCGAGCAACCCGGTCGCGTGGTCGCCCCGGACGTAGATGGGCACGCCGTTGGCATCGCGGCGGAAGGTGACGGGACCCTTAAGGTCGTTGGTGATGCGGTACGAGCGGCCGCCGAGGGTCAGCATGACGCCGGCGTGGATGCAGCGCTCGACCGTCACGTCGAAGGTGCGGTGCTCGGCGATGCGCTGGTGCAGTGCGTCGATGGTGGTCTTGGCGCGCTCGTACTGCTGATCGAGCCTGCGGATGACGGCCAGAAGCTGGGCCAGTTGCTGGCGGATGGGTTCGGGCACGTTGCCGCGCACGCACAGCGACTTGAGCTGAAGAAGCTCCTGCTGACGGAGCGTGCGCTGCTTGTCGATGCGCTCGATGAGGCGTTGCAGTTCCACCGCAAAGGGTTCGAGGCGGGGCACGGTGTCGAGGATCAGTTCGGTGGGCACGGCGGCGGGCGATCCGAGCGTGGCCACGCGGATTCGGCCCTGCACGGTGAGGCGTCCGCCGATGATCGACCCGTGGGACGACTGGACGTGCCCGAGCACGAGCAGGTCGCAGTTGAGGACCTCGCGTTGGACCTTGAGGTCGCCGCCGATGCGTCCCTGCACGGCGTCGAGATACTTGGCGAGGAGGTCGCCGCCGACCTGGACGCTGCCGCGGTTGCGTCCCGTGGCGCCGCCGTGGGCGATGAGGTCGCCGCCGCATTCCACCGTGGCCGCCTCGACGCGGCCGGCGACATCGACCGAGCCGGTGGCCTTGACGCTGAAGCAGTCGCGCACGTCTTTCTGGATGTGGACATCGCCCTGAAAATCAACGTTGCCTGTCGAGAAATCGACGTTGTTCTTGACCACCAGCCGCTTCTGGATCGACACTCTGCCGTTGCCGCGACTGAGCACGCCATCGGTCAGGGCGACGATGCGGCCGTCGTCTTCGATGCGGACCGAGTCGTCGGTCTTGAGGGTGGCTTTCGTGCCATCGCGCGCGCTGAGTACGACGCCGGTGACGGTCATGCCATCCTTGCCCGGCGTCGGCGGGATGATGCGGCCCAGCACCTGGCTGGCCGTGACGGTGATGAATGCCGATCGTTCGTAAAAGCTCTGTTCGTCGGCGTCGGCGGCGACGAGGTCATCCACGAGCCAGTGGATGCGGCCATCCTCGCCATGACGCACGCGCTGGCCCCGGGCGATCTCGATGCGCGCGGTGATGCCCGCCGGCGGGGGCGAGGCGACCAGGGCCTCGATCGCCGCCTCCACCGCGTCGGTGCGCACCACCTGCGCCTGATCCACCACTTCGCGGATCAGGCCCGCGTTCAACACATCGCGGTCCACGTCCCCGGCGATCACCAGCGTCGCCGACAACTGATCTTCCGTGACCTGCGTGCGAATCATCAGATCGCTTGTGGTGATAGACATCAGGGTCCTCACTCAAGTAGGGGGCGACGCAGGGTGGTTCGCCACCGCACAGACATGCGAAACCCGGCCGCGCCCCGGTGATGGGGTATGCCGGGTCGTCGCGGACCTGCATCCCCACTTAGAGCGTCATCGGCGTGGGGCGCGTGAGGTTTGATGAGTAGATGTACCCTGATCGGACTTTGGAATCTTATTTTGTGCGGGATGTAACGGCCGGGAAAAACGGGAAAAGCAACGTCCGGCGCCGGGCGCAGCCGATAACGCACCGTGATGGACAGGGATCGGCCCATTCTCGTCGCCGGCGGGGGCGGCTTCATCGGCGGGCACCTGGTGGCCCAGCTTCTGCGCGAGGGCTGTCGCCACGTGCGGGCGGTGGACATCAAGCCGATGGACCAGTGGCACCAGGTGTTCCCGGGGGTGATGAGCGTCGTGGCCGACCTCAAGCAGCTCAACGTCTGCCGCGGCGCCGTGGCGGGCGTGGCCGACGTGTACAACCTCGCCGCGGACATGGGCGGCATGGGCTTCATCGAGCGGCACAAGGCCCAGTGCATGCTCAGCGTGCTCATCAACACGCACCTGCTCATGGCGGCGCGCGACGCGGGCGTGGGGCGGTTCTTCTACGCCTCCAGCGCCTGCGTCTATAACGCCGAAAAGCAGCGCGATGCTGCAGTGGCCCCACTGCGAGAGAGCGATGCGTATCCCGCGATGCCCGAGGACGGGTACGGGTGGGAGAAGCTCTTTTCCGAGCGGATGTGTCGCCACTTCACCGAGGACTTCGGGCTGATGACGCGCGTGGCGCGCTTCCACAACGTGTACGGCCCGCACGGCACGTGGGAGGGCGGACGCGAGAAAGCCCCCGCCGCCATCTGCCGCAAGGTCATCGAGGCCAGGGCGTCGGGCGACCTGCGGATCGACATCTGGGGCGACGGACGCCAGACCCGCTCGTTCATGTGGATCGACGACTGCATCCGCGGCATCCGCGCCATCATGGACAGCGACATCGACGAACCGATCAACCTCGGCTCCAGCGAGCTGGTGAGCATCAACGGGCTGGTGGACATCGTCGAGGAGATCGCCGGGGTGAAGCTTGCCCGCACGTACGACCCGGCCGCCCCCAAAGGCGTCAACGGCCGCAACAGCGACAACACGCTCATTCGCGCCAGGCTGGGTTGGGAGCCCGACACGCCGCTGCGCGTCGGCATGGCCAGAACGTATGCGTGGATCGAGGGCGAGTACGCCAGGCAGCACGGCAGCCCGGTGCAGATCGTGACCCGGCCGATCGCTGCAGTGCGCCCCCGGGCCGCGTAGGCTCACGGCTTCTTGCCCCATCGCTGCTGCGCGTCGCGCAGATACTCGCCCTGCGCCGCCTGCTCGAAGTTGCGCTGCGCGTTGCGCCGCGCGACGGTGTCCACGTCCGTGCCCAGCTCCGACGCGAGGATCTCGTACAGCCGGCGACGGTCCCCGTTCTCGGCGCCCACCAGCCCCGATGCCCGCTGGTCCAGCGGCTGGTCGTTCACCGCCGCGACGTAGCCCTCGGCCGTCTCGCCGATGAACCCGTCGGCCTTGAGCTGCTTCAGCGCCGGGTAGCGCTCCTTGAACCGCTCCCGGAGCTGCGCCTTCTCCTTATCGTTCTGGGCCCATGCCCACGATGCGGCCCCGCACGTCACCGTTGCCGCCAGCATCCATACGAACATGCGTCGCGTCATTGTCATGGCGCTTTCACCTCCTGCACGGGAGCCTTGGCCTGAAGCTCTTCCTCGAACGCGAAGAACCGATCCAGCTCGCGGTCCACCTTGATGTTGATGTCCAGCGATCCGCTGATGCGGTGATCGACCGTGACCTTGTGCTCGGTCTTGCATCCACCGGCAGTGCCCAGCGTGACAACCACCGCCAAAGCCCCGCATGCCCATGCGGGGCTGCGTGCGAATGCCGTTAACCATCCTTGCCGCGTCATGGTCAGCTCCCTTCCTTGGCAGAACGTGCGGCCAACCGCGTCATTGCCTGCTCCAGCCACTGGGGGAATCGCAGTGTAGCGTCCACGAAGCCGGTGTTCACCAAGTCGTTGAGCTGGCCGATGTTGAGCGTCAACGGGCCGACCTTCTGCGCCGGCTCGCCGCGGCCGACGCCGTCGATCTGGATGCGGGTGACCACGTCGTTGTGGGTGGGAACAAAATCGATGCGAAGCGTGTTGTAGCGGAAATCCTGCAGCGCCTCGACGAGCTGGCGCTTGGTCTGGTCGGTCACGTCCTCGTTGGGCTGCGGCGTCGGCGCCACCCCCAGCACGGTCTGCAGCGGCTGCCTGCTGACGAATCGCAACGTGGCGCCGCTCGATGCGACGAGGCTGCCCCCGTCGATTGACATGCGGTAGGGCGGGTACGGTTTGACGCGAAGCTGCAGTTGACCATCGACCCGGCCGCGGCCCGATACGTCCTTGGCCGCCACCGCCGCCAGCGTCTGCGCGATGTCCAGATTCTCCAGCGTCACGTTCAGGCGGAGGATCGGCTCGTCCAGATCCACCGTCATCGGCTGCACCGTCAGCTTGCCCAACTGCGGCGAGGTCATCGAGAGCTGGTCGACGCGCAGCGTGTCACCGTCGAGTTGAAACACGATCGTGATCTCGCCCAGCCGCCACGCGCCGAGGCGGGCGTCGGTGATGGTGAAGCGCTGCGCCGCCGGCGTGGCGACCGGGTCGAGGCCGGTGAGGTTCAGATCGCTGGTGATGCCCAGCAGGTGGACGAAGCCGTCGGGCGATTCGAGCGACCCGCCGTTGATGTCGATGTGCAGGTCGGGCACGATGCGGTCGCCGTCGCGCCGCAGACTGCCCCAGATTGGAGTCTCCAGCAGTCGATCGCCCCAGGCGATGCGCAGCTCGGCGTCGCGGATGGTCAGCGTGTCGAATGGTGGCGGGCCGGCGGCGCGATCATCGCCTTCGAGCAGCTTGGCCAATGGCCCCAGGTCCAGGCGCATGTCGTCGGTGAGCGTGGCGCGGACGATGAGCGAGGAGACGGTCGCCGACTCGATGCGGCCGTGTCGGAGCGAGCCGGGGGAGTAGGCGACGTGGATCGACGGCACAGTGAGCCGGCCGTCGGCCAGGGCAAGGCCCGATATTGTCAGGCCTCGGTGCGTCACGACGCCGACATCGAGCGTGGCGTCGGCCAGGCCCTTGTCCTTGAGGGCGAGCTTGATCTGGCGTTGGACGAGGCTGGGCAGGAGCAGGTAGAAGCCCAGCGCCGCGGCGGCGAGCAGGCCGACCAGTCGCAGACACAGCGTTCGCCAGCGGATCTTCATGGCGTCGGGCTATTGTAGATTGACGCGGGGCGGGGCGGGGGCGTACCTTTTTCGTCTCATCGTGAGCGAACCGAACCCGAGACCGGGCGTAGTAGTAGAATCCGGTCGGTGGCGGACCATGTCTTCCGGGGGATCAGGGACTGAACTGTCGATGGCACACGACTACATCAAAGAAGACATGCAGATCGAGTCGGCGACGGGACGGGTGAGCCTGGCGATCGTGGGCACGCTCGTGGGCGGGGTGCTGCTGGTGGCGGCGCTGGTCGCCAAGCTGCTTTTCGCCGATCCCGAGCAGGCCGACACGCTGGCGGCGCTGTCGGCGATCCTGCTGGGCGCCCCGCTGGTGTGGGTCGCCCTCAAGGACCTGGCCCGGGGCCACTATCACATGAACGAGCTGGTCGCGCTGGCGGTGCTGGCGGCGTTCAGCCTCGGCGAGTACGTCGAGGCCGCGGCCATCGCGTTCTTCATGATCCTGGCGGTGCTCATCGAGAACCGCACCGCGCTGGGAGCCCAGGCGTCGATCGAGTCGCTCATCCGCATCACCCCGACCAAGGCCCACCGCATCGTCCGCGGAAGTGAAGCCGGCACCGAGCGCGAGGAAATGATCGAAGCGAAGGAACTCCGCGAGGGCGACGTGGTCCGCGTGCGCCCCGGCGACAACATCCCCGCCGACGGCCTGGTGCTCAAGGGCGCCTCGACCGTCAACCAGGCCAACATCACCGGCGAGTCGCTGCCCGCCGACAAGGTCGAGGGCGACGAAGTGTTCGGCGGCACGATCAACCTCACCGGCGTGCTGGACCTGCAGGTGACCAAGGCCGGCGAGGACACCACCCTGGGCCGCGTCAAGGACCTGATTCTCGAGGCCGAGCGCACGCGCATCCCCATCATGCGAATGATCGACCGTTACGCCGGCTGGTACACGCCGACGGTGCTGATGGTCACGGGCGTCGTGCTGTTCCTGGCGCTGCAGAACGATCTGGACAAGCCGTGGGAGCGCGCCATCGCCATGCTGGTGGTCGCCTGCCCGTGCCCGATCATCCTGGCGACGCCGACGGCGATGGTCGCGGCGCTGTCGGCGGCGGCGCGGCTGGGCGTGCTCATCAAGAGTGTCACCACGCTCGAAGCGGCGCGCAACCTCACGGCCATGATCTTCGACAAGACCGGCACGTTGACCACCGGGCAGCTCGAGGTGACGCGACTGCACCCGTCGCCGGGCGTCGAGGGCGTCGAGCTGCTCCGCGCCGCCGCCGCCGTCGAGCAGAACTCGCGCCACCCGGTGGCCCGGGCGATCGTGGGTGTGGCCCGCAAGGCCAAGCTCACGCCGCCGCAGCCCGACGCCTTCGAGGAGATTTCCGGCAAGGGCGTCAAGGGCACGGTCGCCGGCCGCACCATTCTCGTGGGCCGAGGCAACTGGATCATGGAGCAGGTTCCCAACGACGCGGCCCGCGCGCTGGTGAGGGAGGCGATGGCCAGCCCCGATGCCGAAGGGCTTTCGACGCTGTTCGTCGCCCATGACGCCGGGGGCGGGCAGGTGCTGGGATGGATCGGCCTGGCCGACAACACGCGCCCGCAGGCCGCCGCCGCCATCGACGAGCTGCGTGAGCTGGGCATCAAGCGCACGATCATCGTCACCGGCGACCGCGAGAGCGTCGCCAAGCGCGTCGCCGGTCAGATGCACTGCGAATACAAGGCCGAGGTGCTCCCCGCCCAGAAGCTGGAGATGGTCGATGAGCTGCGCGGTCACGGCCACCGCGTCGCGGTGATCGGCGACGGCGTCAACGACGCGCCCGCACTCGCCGCCGGCGACATCTCCATCGCCATGGGCGCCGCCGGCTCCGACGTGGCCATCCACTCGGCGTCCATCGCCCTCATGAACAACAACCTCAATCGCATCCCCTTCCTCATCGCCCTCTCTCGCCAGACCACCACCGTCGTCAAGCAGAACCTGATCATCGGCGGCGGGTTCATCGTCGTGTTCATGGCGCTGGCGGCCCTGGGCAAGGTCACGCCCATCGCCGCCGCCGTGCTCCACGTCGTCAGCTCGCTGATCGTCGTGTTCAACTCGGCGCGGCTGGTCCGCAGCGGTGAAGCGATCGAGCACGAGGAGGCCGCGGCGCTGGCGACGGCCGAGGCCAAGGGACGGAGTGCGGCAAGCATCAGTGCGGAGCCGGCGATGGCGTGAGTGAATGCAAAATGCAAAAGGGAAAGGGCAAAATGTCAGGAAAACTTTGTCTCCATTTTGCCTTTTACACTTTGCCTTTTGCCTTCTCGCTTATCCGACTTCGCGGGTCTGGAACAGGGCCACGGCAATGCTGGTGACGAAGGCGATGTAGAGGAGCGTGTAGGCGGAGACGGTCAGGACGTAAGGGCCGGTGAAGTCGTTGCCGTTGACGATGGCGTCGGCGGGCCAGAGGAACTGAAGGTTGGGCGTGAGGATGTAGCTGAGATGGGCCAGGACACGGGCGCCGGCGTCGAGCCAGCCCTCGGCCGTGCGGATCGGGAACTTATGCACGAGGTTGCCAAACACCGAGTTGCTGACCAGGCCCAGCAGGAACACGCCGGTGCAGACCACCAGCGTCATGACCTGCCCCAATCGGGTCGAGGCGGCCACTGCAACGGCGGTGAGGACGAGCACCGCCTCGAACACCAGCAGCAGGCCGATGAGCAGTTGCACGTTCAGGTCGGTCATGGGCGACTGGAACGTCCACGCCTTGCTCAGCAGCAGCACCGCGGCGAAGGCCAGCGTCGCCGTCACCGCCAGACTGCCGATGAACGTCGAGTTGAATACCCAGCGGTAGAAGTAGTTGCCCCACGTGGCGATGGTCAGGGCGACGACGCCGGCCAGGGCGCTCATGAGCATCACCGGGCCGTCGAAGGCGTCGCTGGCGGTCTGCATGACCTGGTGTCGCACGGTCAGCAGGAACACGATCGCCAGGATCCAGTAGGACACGCCGATCGCCGCCGCCACGCCCAGGTACTTGCCGAGAACGAAGATCGGCCGGGGCACGGGCTTGCTCACCACCGTCAGGACCGTTTTCTGGTCGATCTCGCGCGACAGCACGCCCGTGGCCGTGAACGCCGCCAGCAGCAGGCCCGACAGGAACAGCATCGACAGCCCGGTGTCGATGAGCATTTTGTTGTCGTCGTCGAGCGTGTAGGCCGTCCACATCGTGCCCAGGATCAGCACGAGAATGGACGTGAGGATCAGCACGACGTAGATCGGCTGGCGGATCGACTCGGTGAACGTGTTGCGGGCGATGGAGATCAGTTGCTCGAACATGGGTGCAACATGATACGTTGTGTGACTCGACGGGGTTTGGTGCAATAGCCGGGACGCTCTGCGTCCCAGGAACCGGGGACGCAGAGCGTCCCGGCTAGTGGAGTTCACTCGCATATGGCCAGTCCCGCAACCCACCACGACCAGCAGACCTACCGCCGCGCCACGGGGGCGGCGATCATCGGGCTGGCGGTGCAGTTCGTCCTCGCCGTCGCCGCCGCCTTCATCGCCCTGTGGGCTCACAGCCCCGCCATGACCGCCGTGGCCTGGCATCTGTTCGGCGGCCTGCCCCTCTGGCTCGTGCTCATCCTCCTCTACAACCAGCACCGCCTCGAACGCGTCGAGACGCTCGAAGCCGAGCAGATGGCCCGCACCGACGCCCGCGCCGCGGCCCTCTTCGACGAGCACGCCGACCAGCTCGCCGTCGCCCGCCGTCGCCTGGACAATCTCTACAAGTGGGGCCTGCCGCTGGTCAGCCTCGTCGTCGCCGCCTATCTCGTCACCGTCGGACTGGTGTTGACTTTTCGCGCCAACGCCCGGCTCAACGCCGGCGACCTGATGACCACCGCCGTGGGCGAGGTTAACCTCATCGCCCTCACCTTCATGACCGTGGCGCTGGCGTTCATCGCCTTCATCGTCGGTCGCTACGAGGCGGGCATGACCCAGGTCAAGGCGTGGCAACTGCTCCGCGGCGGGGCGGGCTTTCTCATGGGCTCGGCGCTGCTCGCCCTGCTCGCCGCCGTCGCCGCCGGCCTGGGCGCCGCCTTCGGCAACACCGCCATGCTCGCCTGGCTGGGACTGATCCTTCCCGCCATCACGGCGCTGCTGGGCGTCGAGGTGCTGTTCAACTTTCTCCTGGACCTCTACCGTCCGCGCAAGCCCGGCGAAATCCCCCGCCCCGCCTTCGACTCGCGCCTCCTGGGCATGCTCACCAGTCCCGAGTCCATCGCCAAGGCCATCGGCGACACCATCAACTACCAGTTCGGGTTCGAGGTCTCGCGGAGCTGGTTCTACCAACTGCTGAGCCGCGCGATCACGCCGCTGTTCATTTTCGGCCTCGTCGTGCTGTGGGCCATGTCGTGCGTCGTGCTCGTCGGGCCTCAGCAGCAGGCGATCATTCTGCGCCTGGGCGCGATCGACGGTGCGCCGCGGATGCCCGGCCTGCACTGGAAGCTGCCCTATCCGCTGGGCCGTGTCGAAAAGTACGACGTCGGCCGCGTGCACCAGATCGAGGTCGGCTCGGCGCCGCGCGGGCTCAAGGAAGGCGCGGCGCTGCTGTGGACCAATCCTCACGTCGAGGGCGAAAAGGAAGAGTTCCTCATCACCGCTCCGACGCCGCTGCGCGGCGCCCGCGCCGCCGATGGTGCGGCAGCCCAGGACAAGACGCCCGGCATGTCGCTCATCGGCGGCCAGGTCATCGTGCAGTACCGCATCAAGCCCGACGACCTGATCACTTACGCGGCCAACGTCGGCGATCCCGCCAAGCTGCTCAAGGCCATCGCCGAACGCGCCGTCAGCCGCCTGTTTGTGTCGCAGGACATCGACACGCTCATCGGCCCGGGGCGCATCGACGCCGGGCACGAGTTGCGGCAGATCATCCAGGCCGAGGCGGCGTCGCAGCGCCTGGGGCTGGAGGTCGTGTTCGTGGGCCTGCTGGGCCTGCACCCGCCGCAGGATGGCGAGGTCGCCGCGGCGTTCCACGAGCAGATCGGTGCGCTGCAGAAGCAGCAGACCGAGATCAACAAGGCCAGCAAGGCGGCGATCGAGTCGCTGGCGGCGGTGGCCGGCTCGATCGACGAGGCCCGCGCCATCGAGAAGGCGATCGACGCCTACGAGCAGGCCGACCAGGCCGTGAAGTCCGGCGGCGAGGCCGACCGCAAGACGCTGGACGCCGCCAAGGCCGAGCTGGATCGTCGCCTGGCGTCGGCGCAGGGCGAGGCGGCGCAGCTCATCAACGAGGCGCTGGCCTACCGCTGGAGCTATGCCCTCGACCAGGCGGCGCGGGCCAAGCGCTTCGACGCCGAGTTCAAGGCCTATCAGCAGTCGCCGGCGCTCTACGTGGTGCGCCACTACTACCAGACCGTCGCGCAGGCCACCAGCGGCGCTCGCAAGATCGTCATGACCTCATCCAGCAGCGAAGACCCCATCCTGCGCCTGGACCTCAAGGACACCAGCGCCGGCCTCGAAAGCATCCTGCCCCCGCAGTAACGGGTTTCCACGCCGGACCTGAGTCCTCGAAGGTCCGGATCGGGTTGAGCCAAGAGAACAGCCATGAAGAACCGACTCATCCTCATCCTGGGCCTCCTCATCGGCGGCATCCTCATCAGCTACATGTTCGCGTTCATCGTGCGCTACGACGAGGTGGCGATCGTGACCACCTTCGGGCGCGTGACGGAGCCGACCGAGACCGACCCCGGCTCGGTGAAACGCGAGCCGCGCATCTACTTCCGCTGGCCCCAGCCGATTCAGCAGGTGCATCACTACAGCACGCAGGTGCAGCTTCTGGAGGAGCGCGCCAGCGAGCAGACCACCGCCGACGGATTCAGCGTCGTGGTGCGCTCGTACCTGGCGTGGCGCATCGACGATCCGCTCAAGTACCACCGCACCCTGGGCGGACCCGACCAGGCCAGGAAGGTGCTCGAAAGCCGACTGGCGGTGATCAACGAGGTGATCGGCCGCTACCGATTCGACCAGCTCGTGAACCTCGACAAGGATCGCGTGAAGCTGGCCGAGATCGAGGCGCTGGCGGCGGCGGAGATGCAGAAGCAACTCGAGGGCAGCGGTTACGGGATCAAGGTCGAGCAGGTGGGCATCCGGCGACTGGTGCTGCCCGAGCAGGTGACGACGCAG
Organism: uncultured Phycisphaeraceae bacterium; assembly: GCA_964518335.1. Classification (GTDB taxonomy): domain Bacteria; phylum Planctomycetota; class Phycisphaerae; order Phycisphaerales; family Phycisphaeraceae; genus CAZFDT01. Next base: position 28,654 of record CAZFDT010000010.1, on the reverse strand, counting down.
GTGTTCGAGCGAATGAAGACGGTGCGTCAGGCGATGGCCGCCGACGCCGAGTCGATCGGCAAAGGCCAGGCCGCGCGGATCAAGAGCGAGGCCGAGTCGCTCAAGCAGCGCATCCTCGCCTTTGCCCGGCTGCGCGCCGACGAGATTCGCGCCCAGGGCATCGCCGACGCCGCCACGCACTATCGCGTCTTCGGCCAGAGCAAGGAGGCCGAGCAGTTCGCCATCTTCCTCCGCGAAATGGAGGCCATCAAGGAGATGTTCAAGCATCGCACGACGTTCATCCTCGGCAGCGACTTCGCCCCGCTGAAGCACTTCATCAGCCAGGATGCCCCGCCTCGCAACTGAACCACGCCATGGCACAGAAGAAAATCACCAACCCGTTCGCGCACACGCACGACCACGATCACGACCATGACCACGGTCACGGTCACGGCCACGGCCACACGCACCTGCCCGTCCTCGAAGACCTCGACCCGGCGCAGCGCTCGCTCTCCGACGCCCTGCGCGTCAGCTTCGTCGTGCTGCAGATCGTCATGGTCGGGCTGGTGATCGTGTACCTCTTCAGCAACGTGTTCAACGTCGATGACCGCGAGGTGGCGGTGCGTCTGCGGCTGGGCAAGGTCGTGGGCAAGGACCGCGCCGACCAGGTGATCCCGCCCGGCGGGCCGCACTTTGCCCTGCCCTATCCCATCGAGCAGGTGGTGCGCATCCCGCGGACCAACCAGACGCTGAGCCTCGACCGCGAGTTCTGGTACGAGCTGACCGCCCAGGACGCGGGCAAGACCGCCGCCGAACTGGCCCAGGGCAAGCAGGGCCCGCTCAACCCGGAGAAGGACGGGTCGCTCATCACCGGCGACGCCAACATCGTCCACGCCCGCTGGACGCTCGAGTATCAGATCGACGATCCCATCGACTTCATCCAGAACATCGCCAAGCCCACGAGCGATCCGCGCGTGGTGCTGGAGGCGGCCAACCGGCTGGTGCGGCTCGTCGCCGAGCAGTCGATCGTGCTGGCGGTGGCGGAGCTGCGCGCCGATGACGTGTTCGTCGGCGTGGGCAACGTCGATCGCGCCGTCGGGCGGATGCAGCAGGTGCTCGACGAGATGGCGTCGGGCATCCGGATCGTGCAGCTCAAGCTTGGCGATCAGGCGGTTCCGCTGTCGGTCAAGAGCGACTTCGAGGCGGTGATCAACGCCGAGAACACGCGGGCGCGGGCGATCGATGAGGCGGAGAAGGAGCGGGCGCGGATCCTCGGCGAGGCGGCGGGCGAGGCGGCGCTGCCGCGCGGCGACGGGCGCGAGGGCCCGCTGCTGCAGTTGGTCCGCCGCTTCGAGGACGCCACGACGCGCGGCGACACGGCGGAGGCCGAGGCGCTGTCGGCGCAGCTCGATCGCGCCTTCGCGGCGCTGCAGTTGACCGACGGCGACCTGCTCGTGCCCATCGGCGGCGAGGCGGCGGCGCTCATGAAGGACGCCATCGGATTCCGCACCCGCGTTGTCAGCGAGGTCGAGGCCGAGGCCGGCATCTTCCAGAGCGAACTGGAGCAGTACCTCAAGTACCCCCAGGTCGTCCGCGCCACCAAGTGGTGGGAGACCGCCCGCCAGGTGCTCACCGGCGACGTCGAGACCATGTACCTGCCCCCCGGCCGGCCCTACCTCGAACTCAACCGCGACCCCAAGGTCCGCGACGAAATCGAACAGGAACAGATCCGGCAACAGAGGTAATGCAGAATGCATAGTGGAAAAGGCAACAGGCCAGCAATCTCGTTCCCCCTTTTGCACTTTGCCTTTTGCCTTCTGCATTGAACCACCATGACCGCCACGCTCACCCAACCCGCCTCGGACAAGCGCAGCACCCCTGAAGGGGGCGCCGCGATCGTCCAGTGCCTGCGCCTGACCAAGATCTTCAAGGACTTCTGGCTCCGCCCGCGCGTCCGCGCGGTGGACGCCATCGATCTGGAAATCCGCCGCGGCGAAGTGTTCGGCCTGCTCGGACCCAACGGCTCGGGCAAGTCCACCACCATCAAGATGATGCTCGGCCTGCTCCATGCCACGGCCGGCCAGATCCTCGTCTTCGGCAAGCGCCCCGACGACGTGTCCATCAAGAAACGCATCGGGTACCTCCCCGAGGAAAGCTACCTCTACCGCTTCCTCACCGCACGCGAAACCCTCGACTACTACGGCAAGCTCTTCCACCAGGACGGCGCCATCCGCCGCAAACGCATCGACATGCTCCTGGAGATGGTCGGCCTCGAAGGCGCCCAGCGCCGACCCGTCGGCGAGTTCTCCAAGGGCATGCAACGCCGCATCGGACTCGCCCAGGCCCTCATCAACGACCCCGAGTTCCTCATCCTCGACGAGCCGACCACCGGCCTCGACCCCATCGGCACACGACAGATCAAGGACCTCATCCTCGAACTGGCCCGCCGCGGCAAAACCGTCCTGCTCTGCAGCCACCTCCTCGCCGACGTCGAGGACGTGTGCGATCGTGTCGCCATCATGTTCGGCGGCAAGGTCCACGCCCAGGGAACCGTCCACGACCTGCTCGTGCAGAGCGACACCACCACGATCCAGACGCCCACGCTCGATGTCGAGACGATCTCCGAGATCGAGGAGCTGCTCGAACGCCGCGGCCGCTGCATCGAGCGCATCGACCAGCCCCGCCAGAAGCTCGAAGACCTGTTCCTCGACATCGTGCAGAAGGCGCAGTCGGCAGGCCTCGTCACCAGCGGCGCCACTTCCGGGGGCGCGATCGCCTCCTTCCTCACCGCCGAGGGCCAACCCGAAGGCGAAGCTGTCATCGAACGCCTGATGCAACCTCAAGAAGTTTCGGTCGCGTCAGTGCCCGTGTCGGCGCCCCCGGTTCAAGCCACTGATGAAGGCTCCTCCCAGGCCGTGCTCGACGAGTTGCTGCGCGAGGAAGCGCCGGCGCCGAAACCGGAACCTGCTAAGCCGCATGCGGCCAGGACGACGGACGATGTGGACACGAGCGTGATCGACGATCTGTTGAGCGGCCACGAGCGCAAGAGTTGAATGTGAAGAAGCCCTGGATCATCTGGCTGATCGCGGTGGTTGCCGTGCTCCTGCTGGGGTTGGTGCCGGCGATTCTGCTGCTGTTGAGCGGGCAGTTGCAGGCAGCGGTTGTTGTGGACAGCGTCCGCGTGCTGGTGCTGTATGCGCTGCTGGGCTATGGCGTGGCGCGCCTGTGGGAATACCGGGTGGTTCGCGTCGTCATCTACGTTTTCGGCACGCTGGCGCTGCTCGCGCTGGCGTGGACGCTGCACCGCGCCGGTCATACCAGCACCGCCCTGACCCTGTCCGGCATGATCGGCATGGCGGGTGCGTTCGTCGGCGGGCTGTGGCTGGTGCGACTGCTGCTGTTGCCCGGCACGGGCATCACCGGCGTGGCGCGCACGCTCGTCGATGAGGCCATCCGCATGAAGGTGGCCCTGGTCTTCATCGTGCTGCTGGTGTTGGTCGTGCCGCTGCTGCCGTTCATGCTCGATCCCCGCGAGTTGCTCGAGTATCGGCTGCAGTTCTTCCTGACGTGGGCGGTGACGGCCACCGGATCGCTGCTGTCGCTGATGACGCTGTTCCTGGCGTGCGCGACGGTGTGCAACGAGATCGAGGAGAAGCAGGTCTATCTGACGATGACCAAGCCGGTGAGCCGGTGGGAGTACCTGCTGGGCAAGTGGCTGGGGATCGTGCTGCTCAACGCGGTGCTGGTGAGCGTGGCGGGCGGGGGGATCTACACGTTTGCGAAGGTGCTCAGCAATCAGCCGGCGCGCAGCGCGGAGGACTACCTGGCGGTGCACGAGCAGGTGCTGTCGGCGCGCAACGCCATTGATGCGCGGCCGCCGGGCGACGAGGGCCTGCGCCCGATGTTCGAGCAGCGTGTGACCGAGCTTCGCCGCGAAGACCCGGTGACGTACGGCGAGCGACTGACCGACGAGCAGGTCAAGGCGATCCAGCAGCAGGTGATGCTCAAGTGGCACACGATTCCGCCGCGCAGCATCGGGTCGTTCATGTTCAGCGGGCTGCAGGAGGCGCGGGAGCTGGGTCCTGCGGTGCAGTTGCGGATGAAGCCCAAGGCCACGCCGTCGGCGCCGGGCGATCGGGTGTGGCTGGTGATCCGTATCAACGGGAGGCTGTGGCCGCCGAACCTGGGCACGGAGGAGCCGGAGGGGCTGGTCAAGGTCGCCAACGACATGGTGTACGTGATGAACGTGCCCACGGAGGCGATCGATGCGCAGGGGAACCTGCTGGTGGAAATCGGCAACGCCAATCCGCCCGGCCCGCCGACGGGGGACAACCCGCAAGGCACGGCGCCCGGCAGCGTCAGCTTCACGCCCGGCGAAGGCATGCAGATGCTCTACAAGGTCGGCAGTTTCGAGGCCAACCTCGTCCGCGGCATGGCGATGATCTGGCTGCGGCTGACGTTCATCGCCATGCTCGGCATCGCCGCGGGCACGTTCCTGACCTTCCCCGTCGCCTGCCTGCTGTGCCTGCTGATCTATTTCACCTCCGCGGGCAGCGCGTACCTGGCCGAGTCGCTCGAAAGCTACGCCGGGTCGGCGGCGGCGGGCGCATCGGTGCTCGAGAAGATCGCCTGGCCCTTTACCGAGACGTTCAAGCACCTGGCCGAGGGCAAGATCTGGGACGCCGTGAAGGTGTGGATCAAGCTCGTGGGCACCGGGTTCATGGCCCTGATCCCGTCGCTGGGCGAGTTCAATCCCACGCCCAACCTCACCGACGGGCGCGTGATCACCTGGCACTGGCTCGGTCGCGCCGCGGGCAACGTCGGCCTGCTGTGGACCGCCGCCGTCGGCGTCATCGGCTACCTGATCTTCCGCAAGCGCGAACTGGCGCGCGTCACCGTGTGACATGACCCGCAACCGCATCGTCCAACTCGTCGCCCTGCTCGTCGCCGCCGCGTGTCTCGCCGGCTCGACGTGGATCACGTTCCTCAAGGAGCACGGCATCCTCGATCAGCGCCAGGAGCTGCAGTTGTCCGCCTCGGATGACGTGCAGGAGAAGCTGCCCCCGCAGGTCGCCGTCGCCACCGCGGCGCTGGGCTCCTTCCGCGGCCTGGCGGTGGATGTCATGTGGTATCGCCTGGAAATGCTCAAGCGCGACGGCAAGTTCCACGAGGCCAACACCCTCAGCCAGTGGATCACCACCCTGCAGCCGCGCTTCCCGCAGGTGTGGTCGTTCATGGCCTGGAACATGGCCTACAACATCTCCGTGGCGACCTACACGCCCGACGAACGCCTGGCGTGGGTGACCAAGGGCATTGACCTGCTGCGCGACAAGGGCATCCCGTTCAACCCCTACGCCATCCGCCTTTACCGCGAGCTGGGCTGGATCTTCTTCCACAAGGTCGGCCAGTACAGCGACGACCAGCACTGGTACTACAAGCAGCGGCTGGCGCAGGAGTGGCAGGAGGTGGTGGGCAACGCCGCCGAGGGCGGCACGACGCGGCAGATCATCGAGGCGTTTCGCCCGATCGCCGACGCCTACGACGCCTACGTCAACCAGCAGCGTCCGACGCGACAGGCGCTGGCGGAGCTGGCGGCGGTGGCGGCGGCCAACCCGGCGCTGGCGCCGCAGTTGCAGGGGATGGACACGCTGGCGCTCAAGGCGTTCGAGCGACGGCTGACGCGCCTGCGGGAGTCGCTGCGGCGTGACCAGCCGTCGCAGGCGGCCCGGCTCGATCCGCTGGCGGAGCTGATCGCCCGGCAGGTCAAGCGCAGCGACTTCACCCCATCGCAGTTGCTGGTGCAGGCCGATCCCGAGGCGGGTGCGATCGTGCAGGAGCTGACGTCGCTGAAGCTGCCGCCGGGCGAGCAGACGCTGCGGCGGCTGGGTCAACTGCGCATGGTGCTGGACTCGGCCGACGCCCGCACGCTGGGCGTGCTCAACGCCGCGCCCGACGATCCGGTGGACCGGCGCATCGTCGAGCTGTTCGCCGGCGACACGACGCGCGACGCCATGACCCGCGCGATGGCCTTCTACCGCGCCCTGGTCATCAGCGAGCGCTACCACATGGACCCCAACTGGATGCTCCACCTCATGGAGTATTACGGCCCCGTGGATTGGCGCCACGCCTCGGCGCACAGCCTCTACTGGTCGAGCCTGGGCGTGCGCATGGCGGTGCAACTGCGCAACAAGAAGGACGTGGACTTTCTCAACACCGTGCGGCAGGTGATCCACTCGCTGCAGCAGCTCACGCGCGTGGGGCGCACGACGTTCGACCCGTGGACCGGTCACATCGACGAGCTGCCCGACCCGCGTTTCGTCGCGGCGTACGAGCAGGCGGTGTGGGACGCCGGCGAGGAGATCCAGAAGGACGTCTGGGGCAGCGGCACGGTCGAGTCGTTCGACGCCGGGTACGAGAACTTTCTCATCGACGCGGTGCGCACCAGCTATCTCTACGGCGACCTGGAGCAGGCCCGCGAGTACTACCGCAAAGCGCGCGAGAAGTTCAGCGACCAGTCGCACAACGTCCGCAGCGGACAGTACCTGTTGCCGCTGGACGCCTTCGTCACCAAGCAGTTTGTCGAGGACATCGACATGATGTCGGTCGTCCGCCCGGTGATCGACGGCTTCCTGCAGCAAGGCCTGGCGCAGGGGCTGGCCAACAACCGGGTGGAGGTGTACGAGCGCTTCCGCTCGCTGGCGCAGAGCGTCCACGCGCGGTATCAGGCGCGGGCGATCGCCAATCCGACGGCGGTGCAGGACCGCATGGCGATGCGGCCGTTCAAGGAGATCGAGGAGAACACGTACATCGGTTTCATGGTCGCCGAGCGGATGGATATGCTGGTGCGGATGCGGGTGTGGCGGAACACGCCAATCGTGCTGAAACTGGCCACGTACGAGCGGATGTTGCCTGAGCTGTCGCGACAGACGCAGGCGGCGCAGGTGGACCTGGACCGGGCGTTTCCGCAGCCGCCGGGTTTGCTGTTGCGCGAGCGGCCGGCGGCGGAGCGCAAGGCCGACGAGGCGATCCGACCCGCCGAGGGTGTTGAGGTCGAACGGCAGTGACGCCGCCAGGAAAGGCATGCGATGAACGACGGATTCGTGGACACGGGCCGTGCGACGCGGCGCCGGCATTCGCAGGAGCCGCCGCGCGCGACGACGGGCGACGGCGAATTGACGCCGGCGCGGCTCGACGCCCTGCGCCAGGCGTTCGACAGTGACCCTCACGCCCGGCTGCTGCAGAACGCCGCAGTGCGCACCCGCATCGAGGACGTGGCCCTGTCGCGCTCGGTGACGACGAGCATCGACTTCACCTTCAGCCACGTGCTCGACGACTGGACCTGCACCAAGCAGGGTCAGAGCGGCCGCTGCTGGATGTTCGCCGGGCTGAACCTGCTGCGCGTCGGCGCGATGAAGAAGATGAACCTGGCGAGCTTCGAGTTCAGCCAGGCCTACACGCAGTTCTGGGACAAGCTCGAGCGGGCCAACTACTTCCTCGAAGCGATCATCGACACCAGCGATCGCGCTGCAGATGACCGCACGGTCGCGTGGCTGCTGGACCACCCGCTCGACGACGGCGGACAGTGGAATATGTTCGTGGCGCTGGTCCGCAAGCACGGCCTCGTGCCCCAGGCGGTCATGCCCGAGACCGCCAGCTCCGCCTGCACGCGAACGATGAACAGCCATCTGCTGGGCGAGCTGCGCCAGGCCGCCATGCTCATCCGCCGCGCCGCCGACCTCGCCGAGCAGCGCCGCGTCAAGGACGACGCCGTCGCCGTCATCCACCGTATCCTCTGCCTGCACCTGGGCACGCCGCCGGGCAAGTTCGACTGGCAGTGGAACGACAAGGATCGCAAGTTCCACCGCGACGGCGAACTCACGCCCCAGCAGTTCGCGCAGAAGTACGTCACCGTGCCGCTGGACGAGTACGTCTGCCTCGTCCACGACCCGCGTCCGACCAGCCCCGTGGGTCGCACGTTCACCGTCGAGAAGCTGGGCAACGTCGTCGTCGCCGAGCACGTGCCGGGTGTGCTCTACCTCAACGTGCCCATCGAGGTGATGAAGGACATCGCCAGGCGCACGCTCGTCGAGGGCGAGCCGGTGTGGTTCGGCTGCGACGTGGGCAAGATGATGCACCGCGACCTCGGGCTGTGGGACGCCGCGCTGTTCGACCTGGAGGGCCTGTACGGCTCGGCGGGCCGCATGACCAAGGCCGACCGTCTCATCCATCACGCCACGGCGATGACGCACGCCATGCTGTTCACCGGCGTGGATGTGGTCGAGGATGCAGAAGGACGTGCGGGGGCGCGCCGCTGGCGTGTCGAGAACTCCTGGGGCGACGAGGTCGGGCGCAAGGGCTTCTTCACCATGAACGACTCGTGGTTCGACGAGCACATGTTCGAGATCGCCGCGCGGAAGCGGTATCTGCCTGCGGATCTGCTCGCGGCGCTGGACGCCGAGCCGATCGTGCTTCCGCCGTGGGACCCGATGGGGGCATTGGCGTGACAGTGACCCCCACTGCGATCCCCGATGTCAAGCTCATCGCGCCGCGGAAGCACGGCGATCACCGCGGTTTTTTCAGTGAGACCTACAGCCGCAAAGCTCTCGCCGCCGCGGGCATCGACGTCGAGTTCGTGCAGGACAACCACTCGCTGTCGGCGGCGTCGGGCACGGTGCGCGGGCTGCACTACCAGGTTGCGCCGACCGCGCAGGCCAAGCTCGTGCGCGTCGTGCGCGGGGCGGTGCTCGACGTGGCCGTGGACATTCGCCGCGCCTCGCCCACGTTCGGACAGCACGTGAGCGTCGAACTCTCCGCCGACAACTGGCGGCAGGTGTTCGTGCCCGCCGGGTTCGCCCACGGTTTTGTCACCCTCGGGCCCGACACCGAGGTGATCTACAAGGTCACCGACTACTACTCGCCCGCCGATGAGCGCGGCATCCTGTGGAACGACCCGGCACTGGGCATCGACTGGCGCGTCGCCCCCGACGAGGCCACACTGTCGGACCGCGATCGCCGCCACCCGTCGCTGGCCGCTGCAGTGGACCTTTTCTGAGCCGGCGTCACTGGACGATTGTGATCTGGTCCTGGTTCTCGATGCGGAGCTGGGGCTTGCCGCGGTGCTCGAAGACTTTGCCGGTGACGCGGACGGTCCGGTTGAGGAAGTGCTCCTCGGGCGGGGCGGGCCAGGCGTTGAGCAGCGACTCGAACACGATCAGGTAGAACGCGTTGCTGGGATGCTCGGGCACGAAGTTGAGGAAGCAGACCTTGCCCGTGTTGTGAGCGCGGATGATGGTTCCCTCGACGGTGACGACGTGGCCCACGTGCCGGCCCGCCTCGTGCCAGGGGATGATCTCATCGCTCGCCGGCGGGGCCACGGGCTGGCCCTGCGCGTCGAGTCGCACCGGGGGAACGAGCGCCGTGATCGTTTCGCCCGGCTGCGGGATCGGGCTGCGTCCGCCCGGAGCGATCCACGTCTGGCCCACCAGCTCGACAGGTGCGGCAGGCGCCGCGGACTTGCGCGGCGACGAGGCGGATCGCTGCGGTCTGGGTTTGGGCGCCGCCTCCGGCTCGGGCGCGTGCGCCACCGCCTGCGGCTGCGCCGTCGGCTCGGGGGCCGTCGCCACGCCTTCATCCGAGCGCGTCATCAGCATGACAAACGCCGCCAGCCCCACCAGCAGCGCCACGGCCACGCCCACGGCCAGGATCACCGCCACGGCGTTGCCTCCACCGGCGGGCTTTCTCTTTCTGCGCGCAACAGGAATGCTGACCATGCCCTCAGTGTAGCCGCTTCGTGATAGGATTCCCCTCGCGTGGAGCAGATTTTCGGCCAGAGCCGCGCCCTCGACCAGTTGCAGTCGCTCGTGCAGAGCGGCCGGCTGCACCATGCGTTCATTTTTTACGGCCCGGCGGGCGTGGGAAAGTTCACTACCGCGCGGGCGTTCGCACGACTGATCCTCTGTCACGATCGCCAGACCGACCTGACAGGCCGCGTCGCCGCCTGCGGCGCCTGCGAGTCCTGCCGTCTGGCAGCGCGCGACGACCACCCCGACCTGCACGTGATCTACAAGGAGCTGGCCCGCTACAGCGACGACCGCCAGACGCGCGAGCGCAAGCTCATGACCATTCCCTTCGACGTGCTGCGCGGGCACCTGGTCACGCCGGTGTCGCTCAAGAGTCATCTGCAGCACGGCAAGGTGTTCATCGTCGATGAAGCCGAGATGATTGACCCGCGCGGGCAGAACATTCTGCTCAAGACGCTGGAGGAGCCGCCGGACGGCACGCACATCATCCTGGTGACGTCGAGTGAGGATCGCCTGCTGCCGACGATTCGCAGCCGCTGCCAGCGCGTGGGCTTTGTGCCGCTGGACGATGCGGTGATCGCCGGCTGGCTGGACCGGCAGGAGAAGCAGCTCGATGCCCAGCAGCGGTCGTGGCTGATCGAGTTCGCGGCGGGCAGCCTCGGTCGCGCGGGGCTGGCGATCGACTACGAGTTGTGGACGTGGGGCTCAAGCATTCTGCCGGGCATCGACGCGCTGGCGCAAGGCCGCTTCGACACGGAGCTGGGCACGACCATCGCCAAGTCGATCGACGTCTTCGCCGAAGCGGTGGCGAAGAAGGACAAGCAGGCGTCGAAGTCCGCGGCCAACCGGCTGGGCGCGGCGCTGATGTTTGCGATGATCGGCCAGCACGCGCGCAAGCGCATGGCGGCGCTGGCGGACAAGTGCAGCCATGGGGAGGGCGACGCCTTCGCCGCCGACGCCGCGCTCGAGCCGTGGCTGGCGGTCATCGACGCCCTGGGCGTGGCCGAGGCCAACCTCGCGTCCAACGTGAATCTGACCATGACCTGCGAGCACCTGGTGACGAGCATGGCCGGCGCCCTGGCCCCTTCGTCCTGAGGCGGGCATGCTTGAGCGGGTCTGTCCCGGCGACCTTCCGCGATCATGTCGTACCTGTTCACCTACAACACGCTCGAATGGATCATCCGCATCGTCATGGTTCCGGTGATCCTGCGGCGACGGTGGGGGCCTTCGACGGCGACGGCATGGCTGGCGGTGGTGTTCCTGCTGCCCGTCGTCGGGCTGGTGTTCTACCTGCTGCTGGGCGATGCGCGGCTGGGCCGACGGCGCGTGACCAGCTACGCCCGCGTCGGGTCGCTGATGCGCACCGCCGCACGCATGGCGGTCATCGACAGCCGCAAGCGCCGGCCCGACCTCGGCGACGAACTGCTGCCCGTCGTGCTCCAGGCCGAACGCATCAGCGGCAACCCGATCGTCGGCGGCAACCACGTCGAGCTGCTTTCCGACACCGACGGCACGATCGACCGCCTCGTGGCCGATCTCGACGCCGCCCAGCGCCACGTGCATCTGATCTACTACATCTTCCGCGCCGACACGCTGGGCTGCCGCGTGTGCGATGCGCTGCAGCGCGCGGCGCAGCGCGGCGTGACGGTGCGCGTGCTCGTCGATGCCGTCGCCTCGCGCCACTTTCTGCGCGGTCAGCGCATCGGCAAGCTGCGGCAGGCCGGCGTGGACGTGCGCGCATCGCTGCCCGTGGCGCCGCTGCGCCGACCGTTGCACCGCCTGGACGTGCGCAATCACCGCAAGCTCGCCGTCATCGACGGGCGCCTCGCCATCGCCGGCAGCCAGAACGTCGTCGATGCCGACTACGGCCACAAGAAGGCCGGCACGTGGATCGACCTGTCCGCCCGATTCACCGGCCCGGTCGTCCACCAGTTCCAGCTCGTCTTCCTCAGTGACTGGGCCTTCGAGACCGACGAGGAACTCACCGGCCACGACCTGTTCCCCGACATTCCGCCCGTCGGCGACGTGCCCGCTCAGTGCGTGCCCACCGGCCCGACGCACGACGGCGAAAGCTTCCGCCGCGTCGTCCTCACCGCGCTCGGCGCCGCGCGACGCAAGATCATCATCACCAGCCCCTACCTCGTGCCCGACGAGCCCACGCTGCTGGCCCTCACCATGGCTGTCGATCGCGGCGTCGATGTGCAGATCGTCATGCCCTATCGCAGCGACCACCCCCTCGTCGATGCCGCCGGCCGCGCCTACCTCACCGACCTGCTCGACGCCGGCGTCACCATCCATCGCTACAAGCCCGGCATGCTCCACGCCAAGACCATCACCGTCGATGACGCCTTCGCCGTCATCGGGTCGGCGAACATGGACATCCGCAGCTTCGAGCTCAACTTCGAGCTCAACACACTGCTCTACGGCGACCAGGTGACCAGCCTGATGCGCTTCGCCCAGCAGACCTACATCAACGACAGCACGCTCCTGAAGATCGAGCAGTGGCGTCAGCGTTCGACGCTGCGGAAATACGTCGATGAGGCCGCCGCCCTGTTAAGCCCGCTGCTGTGAACGGCCACGCCGGGGCTGAGCCGCTCTGGGCTAAGCCTCGGATCGGCGCGGATGGGATCAGGTGGTCCGCAAAGTCTCGGCCCGCGGCGGGCTCGCTATCATTTCCGCCATGAAGTACCGCATGTTGGGGATCGACATCGACGGGACGCTGCTCAACCGGGCGGGCGACCTGAGCGTGCAGAACATCGACGCGGTGGCGCGGGCGATCGATGCGGGGCTGCTGGTGGTGCCCTGCACGGGCCGGGCGTGGCGCGAGAGCCGCCTGATCCTGGCGCAGTTGCCCCGCATCGAGATGGGCGTGTTCGTGGGCGGCGCCGCGGTGAGCCGCATCGACGATGGGGCGACGATCGACCTGGCGGTGATCGAGCCGGCGCTGGCCATGCGGGTCGTCGAGCATCTGGCCGACTTCCCCGAGGCGGTGCTGGTGTACCAGGACCTGTCCCGCGCCGGGTGCGACTATCTCGTGACCGGCCGCGGGCATCTGACCGACAACACGCGCTGGTGGTTCGAGGTGACCGAGGCGATCGTGCGCGAGTGTCGTGACCCGACGCTCGACGATCTGCACCACACGATGCGCGTCGGGCTGGTCGCCCACGGTATCCGAGTCCGCCCCCTCGAGGCCGTGCTCACCGAGGCATTGCCGGGCAAAGTGCTGGTCCACAGCTTCGAGGCGGTGCAGGCCCCCAATCCCGCCGAGGACGTGCACATCCTGGAGGTCTTCGCCGCCGGCGTCGATAAGTGGCGCGGACTGCAGTGGATCGCTCAGCAGCACGGCATCGCCACGCACGAAATCGCCGTCATCGGCGACGAGATCAACGACATCGCCATGATCCGCGCCGCCGGCTGCGGCATCGCCATGGGCAACGCCATCGACCTCATCAAGCGCGAGGCCGACCACGTCACCCTCACCTGCGAACACAGCGGCGCGGCGTACGCGATCAATAAGATCATCAGTGGCGAGTGGTGAGGGGTGTTTTCGACTCATTCGACGAACCGGCGTCGCGGGTGGATGTATTTCTCCACAGGCAGGCGAAGCTGGTTGGCGATCTGGCGGTTCATGTACCACAGCACTCGATCGTCCTTGTCCACGATCACGGGGATCGTGTAGCTGAGGATCGTGCCATCGGCCAGATGGCGGGTCAGGAACTGCACCATCACCGGTTGGCCATCGTCATCCATCAGCCCTGTGTCGCGCTCGTTGAAATGAACGCCGTCCTCGGCGAGCATCGCAAGATAGGCACGCCACGAGATCATGTCGCCCCCGCCGAATCAGGCACAGATGGCTTCGGCACGATGCATCAGCGGCGGCAGTGGTTCGGCCATCAGTGCATCGGTCAGCAGCACGGGACGGCGTTCGTGCCCTTGGGCGCACAGGCGGTCCCACATCTCGAAGAAGGCCCGCGGCGCCGGCCCCACGTTCCCAAAAGCTTCCGTCCCCATGTGCCGCGCAACCGCCTGATGTCGCACCAGCGCCAGATCGAACGCCCGCAGAGCGGCATCGGGCGAGTCGCCGTGGGCGGCCACGTCCAGTTCCAGACACTGCGCGATGAACACGTCTTCATCGCGATAGACCACCACGCGCAGCGCCTGTTCGCTTGGCTGTTTCATGCTCGCCTCATCGCCTTGATCGTGCGATACCTATCGCCACGATGAAAGATCGTAGCTGCCATCAACGCTCTCAGCAATCTTCGTCGATGCGTAGCGCGGCGCATCACTTGCCCGCGTGCGCGAGCATCTCCTCGGGGATTTCGATCTTGAGCTTTTCCGCGACGCGGCGGCCGTAGTCGGGGTCGGCGCGGAAGAAGTGGCACAGTTGCCGCATCTGCACCTCGGGCCGGGCTTGGCCCAGCACGCCGGCGATGCGCGTCGTCAGCCGGTCGCGCTCGCCCTCATCGAAGAGGCGGTACAGGTTGCCCGGCTGCGTGAAGTCGTCGTGATCGACCGTCGAATCGAAGCGATCGACGATGACCTGGCCGAGCGTCCACGCGGGGTCCTTGAACTGCTCGTCGGGCAACGGCGCGCCCTCGCGCGAGTTGGGCCAGTAGTTGGGCGCGCTGCCGTAGGTCTCGGCGGTCGCCAGGTGTCCGTCGCGCATGTAGTGCATCACGGGGCAGCGCGGCTTGTTCACCGGGATCTGGTGGTGGTTGACGCCCAGCCGGTGCAGGTGCGTGTCGGCGTAGCTCATCAGCCGCGCCTGCAGCATCTTGTCCGGCGACGAGCCGATGCCCGGCACCAGCGCGCTGGGCTTGAACGCCGCCTGCTCCACCTCCGCGTGATAGTTCTCCGGATTGCGGTTGAGCTCCATCACGCCCACCTCGATCAGCGGGAACTCGCCGTGAGGCCAGACCTTGGTCAGATCGAATGGATTCCAGCGGAACGACTCGGCCTGCTCCTGCGTCATGACCTGGATGCACAGCTTCCACTTGGGATAGTCGCCGCGCTCGATGGCGTTGAACAGGTCGCGCTGGTGCGACTCGCGGTCGTTGCCGATGAGCTTGGCGGCCTCGTCGTCCATGAGGTTCCTGATGCCCTGCTGGCAGCGGAAGTGGAACTTGGTCCACACGCGCTCGCCCTTGGCGTTGATGAGCGAGTAGGTGTGGCTGCTGAACCCGTGCATGAAGCGGTAGCCCGCCGGGATGCCGCGATCGCTGAAGAGGATCGTCACCTGGTGGAGCGACTCGGGGCAGAGCGACCAGAAGTCCCACTGCATGTCCATGTCGCGGACGTTGGTTTTGGGGTCGCGTTTCTGGGTGTGGATGAAGTTCTGGAACTTGAAGGGGTCGCGGACGAAGAAGACGGGGGTGTTGTTGCCGACCATGTCCCAGTTGCCCTGGTCGGTGTAGAACTTGACGGCGAAGCCGCGCACGTCGCGTTCGGCGTCGGCGGCGCCGCGTTCGCCGGCGACGGTGCTGAACCGCATGAACAGCTCCGTCTTCTTGCCCACCTTGCTGAAGATCGATGCCTTGGTGTACCGGGTGATGTCGCCGGTGACGGTGAACGTGCCGTAGGCGCCCGAGCCCTTGGCGTGGACGACGCGCTCGGGGATGCGCTCGCGGTTGAAGTGCTGCATCTGCTCCAGGAGTTGCACGTCCTGCATGAGCACCGGGCCGCGTGGGCCTGCGGTGAGCGCCTGCTGCATCCCGATCGGGGCGCCTTCGGCGGTGGTGAGCACGGGGCACTTGGATTTCTGGTCGGCCATGACGAATGCTCCTTGAGGGTGAACGGGGTCGGTAAGACCTGCCACGCGACTATGCCCTGACGCGGTCGATGTGTAAAATCGATATCATTTATCACTTCGATTGATTTTGTCTATGCCTGCGAGGTGACGCATGACGCTGCAGATGCTGCGATATCTGGTGGAGGCGGCCGACGCGGGGACGCTGCGGGGGGCGGCGGATGCGTGCGGGGTGTCGCAGCCGACGCTCAGCGCGCAGCTCGCCAAGCTCGAGGACGAGCTGGACGCGATCCTGCTGGAGCGTGGGCGGCACGGGGTGCGTCTGACGGCGGCGGGTCGGCAGGCGCTGGCGCACGCGCGGTCGATCCTGCACGAGGCCGACCGGCTGCGCGCCGCCTGCCGCACGGTCGCCCAGCCGTTGGCAGGGCCGCTGCACCTGGGCGTGATCCCCACCGCGGGCATGTACCTCATGCCTCGCCTGCTCAAGGCCATTCAGCACCACCACCCCGGTGCCGAGCTACACCTGCGCGAGGAGGTGACGGCCCAGCTTCTGCACCGCCTGCGCGAGGGCGAGCTGGACGCGGCGATCACGTCGCTGCCGATCGACGCGGCGTCGCTGACGTGGTGCGAGCTGGTGACCGAGCCGTTCTACGCCATCGTGCCCGCCGATCACGCACTGGCGTCGCGGCGTCGCATCGGGCGGCGCGACCTGCAGGACGTGAACCTGCTGCTGCTGGAGGACGGTCACTGCCTGCGGGAGCAGACGGCGTCGTTCTGCCACCTGCCGGCGGGTCGGCGGGGCATCCAGGCCACCAGCGTGGAGAGCCTGCGGCAGATGGTCGCCGGCGGGCTGGGTTGCTCGCTGCTGCCGCGCATGGCCGTCACCGGCCGCCACGCCCGCGCCGCGGGTGTTGCAGTGGTCCCCATCGAGCCGCCCGTCCCCGCGCGCAAGCTCGTGCTGGTGTGGCGCAAGAGCCACGCCCACTACGGCGCGCTGCGGCAACTGGCGCAGACCCTCGCCGCGGCGCTGCAGTGATCCTCACGCCATGCGCACCAGCAGCGACGGGTCGATCGCCAGGTCGGCGATGCGCGGCTGCAGCTCGCGCCAGAAGCGCTGGGCGTCGGCGGCATACCCGGCGGTGGGCCTGATGTCCGGCGCGGCGTCGGCGAAATACGCCTGGAACCGCGCCATCATCAGCTCGCGCGTGTACTTGGCGGTCATGCTCGCCAGCGCCGTGGGCAGATGGTTGGCGTCGGCGTCCACCTCGAACGTCACCGTCATCGCCCGGCCCGAGGCGTGCAACTGGTAGGCGCTGCGGTCGTGGCCCTCGTCGAGAATGCGAATCTCCGCCTCCGGAAAGGTCAGGGCCAACAGCTCGCGATAGCGCGAGCGGCCCGACTGGCGATCGACGGCGACGAGCGGATCGTGCTCGCCCCAGGTCTCCCAGATATGCTGCAGATGACCCGCGACGAAGGTGAAGCTGGTGGACGCCTTGGAGCGGGTGGCGGCGACCATGCGGTTGAAGCGGTCCTCGAGGACCACTGCAGCGCCAAGTCCGCCCAGCTCGACACCGATGCGGCGGCAGGTGGATTCGAGCAGGTTGCGGGCAACGGCGATCTCGCCTGACGTGCAGGCCCCCGGCAGGGACTCCCACGGCCGATCGTCGCCGGCGCGATACCACGGCAGATGGCCCAGGTCGTGATGGCACGACTCGCCCAGCCAGTCGAGCCAGTCGCGCAGATCGCCCAGGCGGTGGCCCGCCATCGTGGCGAACGCCAGCACGCCGCGCTCCAGGTGCCTGACGCCCGACGCGGGCGTGTGGACCTTTTTCGAGTCGTTGATGACGATTCGGCCGTGCGCCCCCTGCAACGAGCGACACACCGCCCGTCGCAGCCGCTGCCACAGTTGCGGCGTCCCGGCCCCCGGAAAGTCCGCGCGCGTCGCCCGCGGGATGGTGATGACCGCCCGCGCCACCAGCAGCGGTCCGAACATCGGCCCGTAGCCCGCCTCGTCGATGCCGGCATAGACATACATCCGAGCGATGATACTGCGCCCGCCATGGCGCTCGCGGCGTGTGGAGAACCTGTCGGTTTCACCCGGGCATGAGCCGATCGGTCATCACGCGGCGAAACGTCGCCAGCGGCGCGGGCTGGCCGGTCCAGAGCGTGAATTGCGTGGCGGCCTGGCGGACGAACATCTCCATGCCGGGGATGGTCACGCACCCGGCGGCGCGGGCGTCGTGGAGCAGTTTCGTCTGCATGGGGTTGTAGATGGTGTCGAAGACGACGGTTCCCGGCAGCACGTCGTGGAAGAAGCGGTCGGGCACGGGCGAGCCCTCGACGTGCGGATGCATGCCCACGGGGGTGCAGTTGATAAAGACCTGGCAGCAGGAGTCGCAGAGCTTGTCCATAGGTGCGGCGACGACCTTGCCGGTGCGGCCGTTGAATTCATCGGCCAGTTGCCCGGCGCGATCGAGGGTGCGGTTATAGACCACGACGGTCGCGCCGTGATGGGCGAACCCGGCGACGATCGCCCGCGCCGCGCCGCCGGCGCCGATGACGCCGACGCGCAGCGACGCCAGGTCGTCGCGCGTCATGTCGGTCGCCTCGCACACCGCGTCAAGTGCAGCGGCGTAGTCGCTGTTGGAGGCGAAAAGGGGTCTGACCCCGTTTTGCTCGGCGGCGACGGCGAGAGTGTTGGCGGCGCCGATGCTGGCGGCGAGGGGCTCGATCTCGCCGCTGCGCTCCTTGACGAGGCGGAGCAGGTGCTCCTTGTGCGGGATGGTGACGCTGGCGCCGCGGAAGTCGAGCCAGGGCGCGTCGAGCCAGGCGCCGACGGTAGCCTTGAAGTGCTCCCACTCGGGCGGGATGGGCATGGGCAGGTACACGGCGTTGCGATCGAGTTCGGCGAACCCGGCGTTGTGAACGTGGGGCGAGAGGGAATGGCCCACCGGCCAGCCGATGACGCCATAGACCGCCGTGTCGGGCCCGAGGCTGTCCCAGCGGTAGAGGGACTTGAGCTCGTCGAGGGTGGGCTGGCCCGGGGCGGTGTGGTTGTCGGGGTCAAGTGCAGCGAAGGTGAGCAGGGCGCCGAACTTGGGCGCCAGGACGCGGCTGGGCAGGCCGAACTCACCCATGCACAGGGCGATGGCGGGCTTGTTGCGCTGCTGCAGCAGCTCGAAGACTTCGAGGTTGTCGCGCAGGCTGCGGGCCTTGTAGGCGACCTTGATGACGCGGCAGGCGGGGGCGTGGGCCATGGCCTCGATGCGCTGGTAGAGGTCGGCGGGGCGGCCGTCGAAGTCGTGCGTGGAGAGGATCAGCCCGGTGGAGGTGGCGTTGAGCTGGGCGGGGTGATCGACCAGGGCGCCGATGCGTCGCCGCAGCTCGGGCGAGCGTTGGAAGCTGGCCAGCTCGACATCGAGGTAGGCCGGCTGTCTGGGGCCGGTGCACAGGTGCTCGTAGAACGAGGCGCGGGCGTCGTCGTCGCGGTGGACGTGTCCGCCCTCCTCGGCGTCGCGGCAGGTGAGGATGCACGCCAGCGGCGACTGCTCGACCAGGCCCGCCAGCTCGGTGGGCGGGCCGGCGAAATAGTCCAGGCGATACTCGACCAGGTCCGCTCCACGTTCGCCGGCCAGCGCCGCCGCCGCCAGCGCACCGTCGCGGCTGCGCACCGGGATGGAGACTGTCAGCTTGGTCACGCACAAAGCGTAGTCTCAAGTGGAAAAGTCACAAGTCGCAGGACTTGCGGGCCTGGACTTTGGGACTTTCGACTGGCTCGGGCGTGCGTCGGCGTGGTCACGCCGCGACGGGCTCGACCATGCGGCGGAGCTGCGAGGCGCGTCGGGCGTAGTGGGCCGACTGCGCCACGCGTCCCTCGCGCGCCAGGGCCAACTGCTTGCGGCGGACGCGAGCGATCAGGCGCTCGGCGCGCTTGCCGCGGTCCACATGTCGATAGGCACGAAACATCACCACACCTTCTTCCCACCCGGACGCAGGTCCGGGGTTAACGTCACAGGCCTTTGGCGTTCGGTCCCCCAAATCGGTCGTGAACCGAGATGGCCGTCCTCTGCCTGCATCGGACCCAACGGCCGGTCCGCTCGATTTATTTCCACGAAAATGCGCCAACGACGGCGGGCCGCCCTAAATCGCTTAGCACGCGGCAATTCCATGCCGATATCCGCATCACAGGCGTTATGATGAAGCCGCACACGGGTCCCTGCATGTCCGAGCCTTCGCCGTCCAGTGACGAACGCGGTTCACGATGGCATTTCACCGTCGATGTGGAGGACTACTACCACATCGAGGCCGCCCGCCACGTCTATTTCCAGGACCGCTGGGGCCAGTTCCCCACCCGAGTCGAGCCCAACACGCAGAAGCTGCTGGACCTGCTGGCCCGCCACGACATCCGCGGCACGTTCTTCATGCTCGGGCACGTCGCCAAGCGCAAGACGCACCTGGCCAAGCGCATCGCCGACGCCGGGCACGAGCTGGCCTGCCACGGCACGATGCACGACCGCCTCCACCGCCTGGGCCCGCGCCGCTACCGCGAGGATGTCGAGTACGCCCGCAAGCTCATCGAGGACCAGGCCGGCGTGCGCGTCGTCGGCTACCGCGCCCCGACCTTCAGCGTCGTGCCCGCCACCGCCTGGGCCATCGACGTGCTGCTGGACCTGGGCTTCGAGTACGACGCGTCGATCTTCCCGGTGTGGCATCCGCAATACGGCGTGCCCGGCGCGCCGCGGTCGCCGTTCATGGTGCGCGCCGGCGACGCGGGCGGCGCCATCCTCGAACTGCCGCCGCTGGTGTGGCGCGTGCTGGGGCGCAACCTCGCCGTCGCCGGGGGCGGGTACTTCCGCCAGTACCCGCTGGCGATGATGAAAGCAGGCATGCGTCAGGCGCAGGCGGCGTCGAGGCCGATCGTGCTCTACTTCCACCCGTGGGAGTTCGACCCCGACATGCCGCGGGTGAAGATGGGCTGGAAGTCGCGCCTGCGCACGTACACGGGCCTGGCGCGGGCCGAGTATCGACTCGACAAGCTGCTGCAGTGGACCGCCCGCCGCGGCGCCGCGTGGTCGCGCATCGACCACGCCCTGCCCGCGCTGCGCCAGCAGGCGCAGGCCACCCCGGCCTTCTCCCTCGGCGCCGCCCCGAAGCCAGAGCCGCTCCCCCCATCCAGCAATGTCACGGGCGAGTCGGCGGCGCAGTGAACCCGCAGGGACTTCGCTCGGCGGCAGGTTTGCCGCCGGCTATCGAGCGTGCGATCATGTCGTGAGACTATGCCGGTGTATCTGTTTACGTATCACGCTTACGGCACGTGGTGGCCCGATCGTTCGCAGGGGTATGTGCAACGGGGCTCGGGTATTCTGTCAGCCGACGGCGACATGGCCCGTCGTTACCGCGATGCGGCGCGGTTTTCCCCGGCGTCATTCGACGAGCCTATGCAGCGGGCCATCATCGACGAGGTGCAGCGTGCAGCGACATTCCAGAAGCTGAGACTGTATATCGCCGGTACCGATCCGACGCACGCCCATGTGATCGTGAGCTGGCGCGACGCCCGCCGGGCCATGGACGTGCGCAGCGCCGTCTAGCAGTCGTTGAGCCGACGCCTCAAGCGCGAGTTCGGCCCGCGCGACTGGCTGGCCGACGGCGCCAGCCGCAAGCGCGTGCGCGACGGGGAGCACCTGGACTATCTGATGCAGACCTACATCCCCTCGCATCGCGGACTTTACTGGCGCAAAGACCTGCCCGAACCGACGTGGGGCGACCCCTCACTTCGACGCAGACGCCCTCGATAGCCGGCGGCAAACCTGCCGCCGAGCGAAGTGCCCCGGGGGATCCGTCGCGATCCGATGCTGTCACTTGCGCAGCAGCTCGATCATCGGCGCCAGGCAGGTGTCCCAGGTGTAGCGTTCCTCGACGCGGCGGCGGGCGGCGGCGGCGAGCTGCTTGCGCACGAGGCCGTCGGTCAGCACGCGGTGGCACTGCTCGACCCACTGGCCGGGGTCGTCGGCGACAAGCAGGTGCTGGCCGTCGCTCGCCTCGATGCCGCGCGCCGCGCCGGGCGAGGCGATGACCGCCTTGCCGCTGCTCATGGCCTCGAGCACCTTGTTCTGCACGCCCATGGTCACGCGCAGCGGCGCGATCACCGCGGTGGCCTGCTTCAGGTACTCGCGCACGTCGGGGACCTGGCCCACCAGCTCGACGCCCTCGCGCTGCGCCAGCCGCCGCAGCCCGCGCGTCGGGTGCTTGCCCACCACGATCAGCCGCGTCCCCGGCACGCGCCGCCGCAGGCCCGGCAGCACGCCCTCGATGAACCAGGCGATGCCCTGCGCGTTGGGCCTGTAGTTGAGCACGCCCACGAACAGCAGCGTCTTGCCCTCGGCGTCGGGCAGCGGGGCGAAGTAGTCCAGGTCCACCCCGTTGGGGACCACGTGCAGCGGCGCGTCCTCGCGCACGCAGCCGCGGTACGCCTGCGCCTCGGCGTCGCTCACCACGGTGATGGCGTCGAACCGGTCGTGGCGGCCAGCCTCGATCTCGCGCAGCAGCTTCGCCTCGGCGGCGTAGGCGAACCGCATCGGCGGGTTGGTCATGCTCGCGTAGTTCTGCCACTTGACGCTATCGACATCGACCAGGTCGAGCACGTGTCGCCCCCGGAAGTCTTGCCGCTCGATCAATTCGCGGCTGTAGAGCGTCATGCCGGTGCAGAAGGTGAGTACGGCGTCGAAGGGCTTGTCGCGGTGCCAGGCGCGGATGGTGTTGGCCAGTCGGCGGCGGTAGAAGATGGCGGGAGTGATGGCCTGGCCCACGCCCAGCGCCATGCCGCCGCGGGCACGCCCGACGAGCCAACTGATGCGCTGGATCGCCACGCGCTGCGCCAGGGGCTCGAGTTGACGGCGGTCGTGGTCGGGGGTGTCTTCATCGCTGCAGCAGGCGATGTCCAGGTCGAAGTGCTTGCTCAGCACGCGGGCGAGGTGGTAGCTGCGGATGCGGTCGCCACGGTCCGGCGGGTAGGGCACGCGGTGCGTGAGCAGGAGCACGCGCTGGCGTCCGTCGGGCTGGGGTGAGCCGGGAGTCATGCGTGTCGGGGGCCGCTCATTCGCCCGGCGGCGTCTGGCCGGTGAGCGAGGTGACGTCGGCGCGCAGGCGCGACGCGGTCGTGGCGGGGATCACTGCAACGCAGTACGGCGAGGTGAGCATCTGCGGAACCATCTGATCGGGCCCGGGCCGGTTGGCCTGCCCGACGACGATCAGCGTGTCGCCGGCCTGCGACACCTGGGTGATCCGCGCCCAGTACCCGCCCGTGGAGCGCTGCCCCATCGCCAGGAGCACCAGCGAGTGCATGGAGAAGTCCACCTTCAGCGCCGCCAGCGTCGCCGAGCGATGTGCCGCCAGATCCTCGGACGACTTGATCAGGTACGTGCCCGCCTCCTCGATGCCCGAGATGTCGCCGTGGATCAGCTCGACGATCGGTAGCGGCATGGGCGCGGCCCCGCCGTCGCCTCCGCCCGGGCTCGAAGCGCACCCGGCCAAAGTCACCATCAGGGTCAGCATCATCGACGTGAGCGTTCGCATCGCGTGGGTCTCCGTGTCTCCCCCACCGGCGACAGTGTACCGGCTGACTACCTTCGCCGCAGCACCATGGCGTGGAACGGCCGGCCCTCCCGCCGATACTTGCGCTCGAAGTTGGTCCCCACCAGCTCCCCCTGGCCCGTGCCCGGCAGGGTGTCGAAATCCACGCGCTCGAAGAGATCGGCGACCGACGCCGCATGCTCGCCCATCCACGCGAAGTAGTCGCTGTGGTCGGTCGCCAGGCGCACCTGGCCCGCCTCGGTCAGCACCCGGTGCAACTCGCGCAGGAACGGGGCCTGGATCAGCCGCCGTTTCTGGTGGCGCTGCTTGGGCCAGGGGTCGGGGAAATACACGTGCACCGTGCGGAACGTGCCGGGGGCGACGTAGTTTCGCACGAACGCCCCGGCCTCGGTGTGCAGCAGCTTCACGTTGCGCAACTCGTGCCGCCGCACCCGGTCGGCCGCGTACCGCCAGAACGCCCGCGCCCACTCGATCCCCACGTAGTTCACCCCCGGCGTCAGCGCCCCCTGCTGCACCAGGAACGTCCCCTTGCCCGAGCCGATCTCCAGTTCCAGCGGCTGCGACCGCAACGCCTCGTCGAACCAGCCGCGCACGTCGATCGGACCCGTGCGCATCACCTCCTGCAGCGGCGGCAGCTCGCCCTGATCGATCCCCACCCCGCTCACGTCCAGCGATCGGCCATGCGACAGCGACAGGCTCATCGCCCCAGTGTAGGCGTAAACCCGCCCCCGCCAAGTGCGCGCCCGCGGCGCGCAAAAAAGCTCGACGGCCGGGAGACCGTCGAGCGAGCCCTCCCAACGCGGGAGGAGTGTGGCATAGCGTGTTGCAGTGGTCCGCCGTTACTTGGCCGGGGGCAGGATCACCGTGTCGATCACGTGGATCACGCCGTTGCTGGCCTTCACGTCCGCGGCCGCGACCGTGGCGCTGCCGTTGAGCACGACCTTGCCATCCTTGATCGCGATGGCGATCTTCTGGCCCTGGAGCGTCTTGGCCTCGGTGAGCTTGACCACGTCCGCGGCCATCACCTTGCCCGCCACCACGTGGTAGGTCAGGATCGCCTTGAGCTTGTCGCGGTTCTCGCTCTTGAGCAGGTCGTCAACCGTGCCCTCGGGCAGCTTGGCGAACGCCGCATCGGTGGGTGCGAAGACGGTGAAAGGCCCGTCGCCCTTGAGCGCGTCCACCAGGCCCGCGGCCTGCAGCGCTGCGGCGAGCGTGTTGAATTGGCCGGCGCTCACCGCCGTGTCCACAATGTCCTTGTCGGGCTTGGCATCGCCCGCCCGCGCCGTCAGCGCCAGGACACCGCCCATGATCGTGGCCGCCAACACCAGGAACCAGACTTTCGAGGCATTCATACGTCGTCTCCTTCAAACAGGTCGTGCCGGCCAAGTCGGCGACGCGCCGCGTGCCCGACACGAAATCGTTCAAAACGTTCACACAAGTTATAGCTAGGCCCAGCGCCGTGTCAAGCCCCCTCGCCCGGCGTCGGGGGCGATATGGTCGATAAGACATTGCTAAACCACGCCTTGCGTGCCGATTTATTTTTTTCAGGCACCGGCCTAAAATCGTTCAATTCACGCGAGGTGACCATGAAAGCGTTTCTGTCCCCCAAAGAATTGGCGCGTATCCTCGGTTCGAGCGAGTCGTCCCTCAAACGCTGGGTCGATGAGGGTCGCATCCACGTCGCCCGCACCGCCGGCGGCCATCGCCGCATCGCCCTGGCCGACGCCATCCGCTTTGTCCGCGAGTCGGGCCTGAGCCTCGTCGAGCCTGGCGTGCTGGGCTTGGCCGACCTGGCGGGCGTCCACCACGACCTGGGCTCCGCACCCGACCCCCTGCGACTGGCCCACGATCTGCTCTTCGACGCCCTCCGGCACGGCGACGAGGACCGCGCCCGCGCCATCGTCGTGGACCTCTACCTGGCCGGCCGCACCCTCCCCGCCATCTGCGACGGCCCCGTCCGCGACGCCCTGCATCGCCTGGGCGAGCTGTGGCGCCACTCGGCCGCAGGCATCTTCATCGAGCACCGCGCCACCGACATCTGCGTCCACATCCTCGCCATGATGCGCAGCCTGGCGATCCGCGAACCGGCCGCCCGCGCTCACCTGCCCGTGGCCCTCGGCGGCGCGCCGGAGGGCGATCCCTACGCCATCCCCTCACTCATGGCCGCGCTCGTCCTCGCCGACGTCGGCTACGGCGACCGCAACCTCGGGCCCAACACCCCCATGCCCGCACTCCTGGCCGCCGTCGAGCATCACCGGCCCCTGCTCGTCTGGCTGGCCTGCTCGGTCAAGGCCCGGCTGCCCGCCCGCGATGATCTGGCCCGCCTCGCCGACGCCCTGCACGCCCACGGCGGCACCGTCGTCGTGGGCGGCCAGGCCCTCGACGACGCACCCAGACTCCCCAGGCACGACAACCTCCACCGCGTCGCCTCCATGGCCGAACTCACCGCCTTCGCCCGCGGCCTGCTCGCCCGCGCCGCCGTCCCCACCTGATTTTCTGGCCCCCCACGCCGCCACCGGCCGATAACACCCGCGGGTCGAACGCTATCACTGCACACCCACCACCCCAGGAGACAGGGATGTCCCACCGCCTGATTGTCGCGTCGCTCTTCACGGTCTGCACGCTCGCCAGCCTCGCCGCACGCCCCGCCGAGGCCGCGCTGCAGTTGAACTGGGGAGCCATCACTGGGTCGATGTCCCCCGGCGGAACCGTCGAAGTGCCCCTCTTCCTCACCGGCAACGAGGCCGAACTCGCCGCCATCGACGCCGACTTCGGACCCAACAGCATGCCCGTGGACCTCACACGCGACTCGGGCGCCGCCTTCGTCTCCGCCATCACCCTGCCGGTGTATTACGAGTACGACGCGGCCCCCTCGCTGCCCGCCGCCAATCTCGCCTTCGAGGCCCTCGACAACAATTTCGACACCACGCCCAATCCCGTGCTCACCCTCGACGGCTTCCTCATCGCCACGTTCGAGTTCACCCTCGGACCTGAGGGCGACTCCTCCACCTTCACCGTCGCCGACGTCCCCACCGACTGGGTCGTGACCAACGGCTTCAGCTTCTTCCTCGAAGAGATCGCCGGCGACTCCCTCACGCTCACCGTCATTCCCGAGCCCGCCGCCGGCGTGCTGGCGGGGCTGGGGCTGCTGCTGCTGGCTCGCCGCCGCCGCGCCGTGACGGCCGTTAAGTGACCCCTCCCCCTTGCCGATAGGCCCGTAGGCGAAGCCTCCTCCATGGTGAGGAGGGGGCCAGGGGTGTAGCGCAAGGGGATTGTCTTGAACGCACGACCGCACGACCGCGACCGCCGGGGTCACGCCGCCATCGCTCCCGCGCCCGTCCCCGGACGCCGCGCCGCGCGGGCCGCCGGCTTCACCCTCGTCGAAATCCTCATCGTCGTCATCATCCTGGGCATTCTCGCCGCCCTGGTCATGCCCAAGTTCACCAGCGCCTCGCAGGAGTCCAAGGCCGCCGCCGCCGCCGCCATCTGCCGCAACGTCCAGCAGAAAGTGCTCGAATACCGCAGCACCCACGGCCAATACCCCGACGACATCGACCCCACCTGGTTCGCCGGCAAAGCCCTGCCCAAAAGCCCCTTCGACCCCACCCACGAAACCCCCATCGAATACGACACCGCCAGCCCCGAGTCCGTCCGACACCCCCGCTTCAAATTCACCAACGCCTCCACCGCACCCTTCTGGTACAACCCCGCCAACGGCATGTTCCGCGCCCGCGTCACCGCCCAGGCCACCACCGCCAAGACCCTCGAACTCTACAACAAAGCCAACGCCGCCAAAGTCGCCACCTACTTCGGCCAAACCGACTGACCCCCCCGGCATCGACCCCCGGAATTGCCCCCGGAATTGCCCCCGGAAGCTGGCCCCTGCAAATCAGCCGTGCGACAAGCCCCGCATTGGCATGACGGGGCTACGCGCAAAGCCCCGTCATGCCAATGCGGGGCTGCGCCTTGATGTCTCTGATCTCACCGTGAGGTCCATGATGCTTTGGCCTTGTGCGCGCATCACACCTGCATGTCCTCGCCGAAGTGAACAGACATGTCCTCCAACACCGTCGGCTTGAGCGACTTGACCAGCCCGAGTTTCCGAACGCTCTCAACTTTGCTTGTCAGATCTTCTGTTTCCAGATATCCGCACGTGCGAGTTGTCACCGGGCGACGTTGCCCCACTCGCTGCTGATGAGCGTGTGCCCATCCGTCCGCACGTGCGAGTTGTCACCAGCGGCGGTCCAGAGCAACGCAGACAGCGGGATGTGCCCATCCGTCCGCACGTGCGAGTTGTCACAAGGTGGGTGGCACGTGGCGCTACGTGGACACCGTGCCCATCCGTCCGCACGTGCGAGTTGTCACCCTTGGCACGCAGACGCAACACCGCAGCGACCCCGGTGCCCATCCGTCCGCACGTGCGAGTTGTCACGTAGCGCCGTTCACAGGCCGACTCTATTTGGGCATGTGCCCATCCGTCCGCACGTGCGAGTTGTCACAGTCGAGCATGCGATCGACGAACCGTTGCTGAGTGCCCATCCGTCCGCACGTGCGAGTTGTCACAGCGGGGCTTTTCATTGGGGTGAGTAGCAGCATCAGTGCCCATCCGTCCGCACGTGCGAGTTGTCACGCACACGACGGTACTGGGTGCGGGTCAGGCGATGAGTGCCCATCCGTCCGCACGTGCGAGTTGTCACGATCGCCGGCCACGCGACGCGCCTCCAAGGTGTTGTGCCCATCCGTCCGCACGTGCGAGTTGTCACTGTGGCCATTGTCGTGGACCGGCAGAAGCACCTGTGCCCATCCGTCCGCACGTGCGAGTTGTCACACCGACTACGACGCGATCGTGATATGGGATGGCGTGCCCATCCGTCCGCACGTGCGAGTTGTCACGGGCAGCACCGACGGCCAGATCGGCAACCTGCGCGTGCCCATCCGTCCGCACGTGCGAGTTGTCACGCTCCGCGCAGACGACTTGGCGTTGAACTGCTCCGTGCCCATCCGTCCGCACGTGCGAGTTGTCACCGTTCATCAACTCGGCCGTGCCGACGCGCATGGGTGCCCATCCGTCCGCACGTGCGAGTTGTCACCTTCGCAGTCCGAGTAGGCGTACACGTCCGATTGGTGCCCATCCGTCCGCACGTGCGAGTTGTCACGACGGCCGGGTCGTATTCGCGGGGGGTGTCTTTGGTGCCCATCCGTCCGCACGTGCGAGTTGTCACTATCGTTCGTGCCGCATTAAGGCCGCGCGGTTCGGTGCCCATCCGTCCGCACGTGCGAGTTGTCACATGACGACAGCGACGACCTGGAAATCTGACCATGTGCCCATCCGTCCGCACGTGCGAGTTGTCACTCCCCAGTCGGCATCTCGCTGCGCATCGGCGAGCGTGCCCATCCGTCCGCACGTGCGAGTTGTCACCGCATCTCGCTGCGCGTCGGCGAGCGAGTTGCAGTGCCCATCCGTCCGCACGTGCGAGTTGTCACCTATCCCGGATTGCCGGGGCCGATGACGTGGAGGTGCCCATCCGTCCGCACGTGC